>NZ_KV834022.1:0-3089 GCF_001837775.1 Corynebacterium sp. HMSC073H12
TGTGTGTTGAATGTTTGGTCTATTAGTACCGGTCACCTCCACACCTTACGATGCTTCCAGATCCGGCCTATCAACCCCATCATCTATAGGGGACCTCAAAAGAAACCTAATCTTGGAACAGGCTTCCCGCTTAGATGCTTTCAGCGGTTATCCCTTCCGTACGTAGCCAACCAGCCATGCCCCAGGCGGGACAACTGGCACACCAGAGGTACGTCCATCCCGGTCCTCTCGTACTAGGGACAGCCTTCCTCAAGTTTCTACGCGCGCGGCGGATAGAGACCGAACTGTCTCACGACGTTCTAAACCCAGCTCGCGTGCCGCTTTAATGGGCGAACAGCCCAACCCTTGGGACCTACTCCAGCCCCAGGATGCGACGAGCCGACATCGAGGTGCCAAACCATCCCGTCGATATGGACTCTTGGGGAAGATCAGCCTGTTATCCCCGGGGTACCTTTTATCCGTTGAGCGACACCGCTTCCACAAGCCGGTGCCGGATCACTAGTCCCTAGTTTCCTACCTGCTCGACCTGTCAGTCTCACAGTCAAGCTCCCTTGTGCACTTACACTCAACACCTGATTGCCAACCAGGCTGAGGGAACCTTTGGGCGCCTCCGTTACTCTTTAGGAGGCAACCGCCCCAGTTAAACTACCCACCAGGCACTGTCCCTAACCCGGATCACGGGCCGAGGTTGAGATGTCCAATACGATCAGAGTGGTATTTCAACAACGACTCCACCCCAACTGGCGTTGAGGCATCACAGTCTCCCACCTATCCTACACAAACCGAACCGAACACCAATACCAAGCTATAGTGAAGGTCCCGGGGTCTTTTCGTCCTGCCGCGCGTAACGAGCATCTTTACTCGTACTGCAATTTCGCCGGGTCTGTGGTTGAGACAGCAGGGAAGTCGTTACGCCATTCGTGCAGGTCGGAACTTACCCGACAAGGAATTTCGCTACCTTAGGATGGTTATAGTTACCACCGCCGTTTACTGGGGCTTAAATTCTCCGCTTCGACCACAAGTGATCTAACAGGTCCTCTTAACCTTCCAGCACCGGGCAGGCGTCAGTCCGTATACATCGACTTCACCGTCTTCGCACGGACCTGTGTTTTTAGTAAACAGTCGCTTCCCTCTATTCTCTGCGGCCACAACCAGCTCAACCACGTCGGTCACCAGTCATGGCCCCCCTTCTCCCGAAGTTACGGGGGCATTTTGCCGAGTTCCTTAACCACAGTTCTCCCGATCGCCTTAGTATTCTCTACCTGACTACCTGTGTCGGTTTCGGGTACGGGCCGTATATCCACATCGCTAGAGGCTTTTCTCGGCAGCATAGGATCACCAACTTCCCCAAAACGGGTACGCATCACGCCTCACCCACTATGCTCCGGATTTACCTAGAACACGGGCCACACGCTTACACCACGACATCCATCACGTGGCACGGCTACCTTCCTGCGTCACCCCATCACTTGGCTACTACCAGTTCAGGTCCCCAGCATCACACACACCAACCAACCTAAAAGGCTAGTAAACGGCGCGTGTTCAGGTGGGTTAGTATCCCTGATTCACCATGGGCGCGGACACACGGGTACGGGAATATCAACCCGTTATCCATCGACTACGCCTGTCGGCCTCGCCTTAGGCCCCGACTCACCCTGGGAGGATTAACCTGGCCCAGGAACCCTTAGTCATTCGGCGGAGGAGTTTTCCACTCCTCATTCGCTACTCATGCCTGCATTCTCACTCGCGCACACTCCACACTAGGGTCACCCCAGCGCTTCACAGCACATACGCGACGCTCCCCTACCCAACCACCAATGGTGATTGCCGCGGCTTCGGCGGTGTACTTGAGCCCCACTACATTGTCGGCGCAGAACCACTCGACCAGTGAGCTATTACGCACTCTTTCAAGGATGGCTGCTTCTAAGCCAACCTCCTGGTTGTCTTCGCGATCCCACATCCTTTTCCACTTAGCACACCCTTAGGGGCCTTAGCCGGCGATCTGGGCTGTTTCCCTCTCGACTACGAAGCTTATCCCCCGCAGTCTCACTGCCGTGCTCTGACCTCACCGGCATTCGGAGTTTGGCTGATGTCGCTAAGATGATAGTCCCGCTAAACCAACCAGTAGCTCTACCTCCAGGAGGAAACACACGACGCTGCACCTAAATGCATTTCGGGGAGAACCAGCTATCACGGAGTTTGATTGGCCTTTCACCCCTACCCACAACTCATCCCCTCAGTTTTCAACCTAAGTGGGTTCGCGCCTCCACAGAGTCTTACCTCTGCTTCACACTGGCCATGGGTAGATCACCCCGCTTCGGGTCCAGGACATGCCACTAACAACACACTAATTAGTATTCGCTTTCGCTACGACTACCCCACCAACGGGTTAACCTCGCGACATGCCGCTGACTCGCAGGCTCATTCTTCAAAAGGCACGCCATCACCCCACACGGAGGCTCTGACGGATTGTAAGCACATGGTTTCAGGTACTATTTCACTCCCCTCCCGGGGTACTTTTCACCATTCCCTCACGGTACTAATCCGCTATCGGTCATAAGCAGGTATTTAGGCTTACCGGGTGGTCCCGGCAGATTCACAGCAGATTCCACGAGCCCGCTGCTACTCGGGCAACACACCAATTGCACGCATAAGTGTTTCACGTACCGGACTCTCACCGTCTACGGCAGGACATTCCAATCCACTTCCGCTACACCCACACACACGCAACGCAGGACTAGCAGACCCTGCACAATGCATCCCCACAACCCCACGCACGCAAACCCTGCCAGGTATCACACGCACGCGGTTTAGCCTCATCCACGTTCGTTCGCCACTACTAACGGAATCACAATTGTTTTCTACTCCTACGGGTACTGAGATGTTTCACTTCCCCGCGTAACCACCAATTAGACTATGAATTCATCTAACGGCGACCGCCCACAACGACGGCCAGGTTTCCCCATTCGGACACCCTCGGATCAACGCTCAGTTGGCAGCTCCCCGAGGCCTATCGCAGCCTCTCACGTCCTTCATCGGCCTACTATGCCAAGGCATCCACCATGCGCCCTTACAACACAACACACAAA
>NZ_KV834023.1:0-265165 GCF_001837775.1 Corynebacterium sp. HMSC073H12
GTGGTGATGCATTCACCGCATGAACCTACCCGCGTTTTTTGTCATAAACCTAGTCACTTTCTGCACCTTTTCGATACCCCTGCGATCCCCCATCCTCGCTTTTCAGGATTAACCATCCACCAGATCACTACCAGCGAGTTTGGAGCCCAAACCCCACCGGGAGTAACGTCTAAAAATAGAGCTTTTACAGGAGCTCCAGCTAGGTTGCTCGAAGGCAATGGGGCTATAGCTCAGTTGGTAGAGCGTCGCGTTCGCAATGCGAAGGTCAGGGGTTCGATTCCCCTTAGCTCCACAAATAATTCCACAAAAATATCCCAGGCCACATCTCCGTGACCTGGGATTTTCCGTATTTCGCATTACCGCATTACGCAACATCGCATTAAGCATCAAAGGAATACACGTCAAAACCCAGCCGCCAGCAACTACCTGCGGTACTCCACCCGCGTATAGGACACGCGAATACGGGTGGTAATGCGCTGGCGGAGATCCTCAGGGGCAGGTTGCTGGCAGCACCGGCGCAGCAGCCGTCGGATAGCTTGCTCGGAACCGAACTCTTCTAAGCACTGAGGGCATTTGTGAATGTGTTCCTCGAGAAAGCGGCGCTCCTCCGAATCACACTCGCCATCCAAAAATGCGTGTAGGCGCGAGTGGACATCCTGACAGAAAGCATCTTCACAGGCGTGCCCGCGCTCTGGCGTCTGCTCCATATCTTGGCTCGACTCTCGGCTCATCGCGGAGAATCTCCCTTCTCTTCTTTCAAGAATCCACGTTCCACGGCCACGTTGTGCAACGCGTCTCGGAGCTGTTTTCTTCCACGGTGGAGCCGACTCATCACAGTTCCGATGGGCGTGCCCATGATTTCGGCGATTTCCTTGTAGGGCAATCCCTCGACATCGGCGTAGTAGACCACCATCCGGTAATCCTCTTTGAGACTCATCAAAGCGTCACGAATTTCCTCGTCAGGAAGCTTTTCCAGCGCTTCAACCTCAGCAGAGCGCAGCCCTATCGAAGTGTGCGACGCGGTTTCCGCGATCTGTGAATCCGTAATGTCATCGGTGGCGTACTCGGCAGGACGACGCTGCGCCTTGCGGTAGTTGTTGATGTACGCATTCGTCAGAATGCGGTAGAGCCACGCTTTCAGATTCGTGCCCGGCTTGTAGGAGCGGAAGCCCTGAAAAGCCTTTATATAGGTCTCCTGCACCAGGTCTTCGGCATCGGCGGGGTTGCGTGTCATCCGCAGCGCCGCTCCATAGAGCTGATCCAAAAGCGGCATGGCATCACGCTCAAAGCGCTGCGCAAGCTCCTCATCCGACTCATCAGTCCGGATGGCCGATGTTCCTGTCTGATCACCTGACATGCTACCTATCCTAAAACATCCTCACCCACGAGTCGGCCAGACCCCGTCACCAGGCATTTCGTAGCGTCACTGCGCTGGTGTGCAACGATGGGAAAGTATGTCGAAGAAGTCCGCCAAAAAATCTGCTGCCGCCACCCCGGCCATCGCCTTCTGTCAGAACGCCGGAATCGACTTCCACGTTCACCAATTTCCCCACGGCAGCGACAACTTCGGCGAAGAGGCCGCATCTTGGCTGCTAGAGCACCTCGGCGTCGAGCCCGAACGCATCTTCAAAACTCTCATTATCGAGCTATCCGGCAAACGCACTGGGCTGGCCATCGCCGTCGTCCCCGCCACCGGAATGCTCAACCTCAAGGCCGCCGCCGCGGCTATCGGGGCTTCCAAGGCCACGATGGCCGACCCCCATGACGCGTCGCTTGCCACCGGCTACGTTCCTGGCGGCATCTCCCCGCTTGGCGGTCGCCGCAAGCTCCCCACCGTCATTGATGAGACAGCCACTCTCTCCGACACTGTGTTCGTCTCCGGTGGTCGCCGCGGGTGGGACATCGAACTGTCACCCACTGATCTGGTTTCGCTTTGCGACGCCACGGTCGCCGACATCGCCCGTTAATCCTGCGGCTACTCCTGCAACCTCCCCGCTGATACGGCCTTAGAACAGCTCCTCGTTGTGGCCGGGTACCGCACCATCGGGCTCATCCAGCAGGTGCGGCCCTTCATTCGCAACATTGCCGACGGCGCGGTTGACCGGTCGGATGGTCAGCTTTTCCACCACCTCGGCGCTGGTCACGCCAACATCTCCGTTTGCTGCCCAGGCCGAAAGATCCAGCCAATCGCTGACTTCATCGTCGGCAAGCACGCGTGGCATACGATGATGCAGATCCGCGAGCTGTCCCACGGCGTCGGTGGTGAGAATTGTGGCGGAGACTATATCTCCCCAGCGTGCCCACAGCCCCGCGACGGTGAAAAGTGGTGCATCATCACCGAAGCTGACGAAGTAGGGCTGGCGATTTTTCCATTCATACCAACCGTTCATGGGGATTGCGCAGGGAAGGCCGTCCTGGAAAGTCGGTTTGGACTGCCAGGTTTCCGCACGGGCGTTGAAGAAAGGTGTCGTTGGCACTTCGCGGGCCCACTGCGGAATTAAACCCCAGCGCACGGTGGCTGCAATGGTTCCTGTGCGGCCGGGGTGCTCGCGGGCAAGAGCGACTATTGGCATGGTCGGGCCGATGTTGTAGCGGGAGGTGGACAACGGGCCGTCGGCACGCACGGGCGCCAAACCGGGAATCTCAGCCGTGGTGCTGAGCAGCTTTTCGGCGACTGCGAAATTGACGAAACGACCACACATACCAACTGATTGTGCCGATGACTCCCCCTCTAGTCGAGGTCTGGGGTGGAAGTGTTCCATAATTGGTTGTGTGTGTTCCCAAAATCAGAATTGGTCCGCCCCTACTGTAAGTGTCGACGGTGCCGAATCCGGTCGACGGCCTTTTAGCGCCACGGTGCAGATTGCCGGCTCGAAGTCGATTACGAACCGTGCTCTTGTCATCGCGTCGCTATCTTCGACCCCATCGGTTATCCATGGTGCTCTGCGCTCTCGCGATACCGATCTTATGATTCGCGCACTGCAGGCCCTGGGAACTGAT
The DNA here is from genome assembly GCF_001837775.1 of Corynebacterium sp. HMSC073H12. Taxonomy (NCBI): domain Bacteria; kingdom Bacillati; phylum Actinomycetota; class Actinomycetes; order Mycobacteriales; family Corynebacteriaceae; genus Corynebacterium; species Corynebacterium sp. HMSC073H12. Next base: position 3,001 of record NZ_KV834023.1, read on the forward strand.
ATCAGTGCCGACTCGACATATTCGGGTGCCCCGAACCACACGCTCCGTGTCACTCCACGCATGCTCCGCGGTGGTGTCGTGGAATGTGGCCTTGCAGGTACGGTTATGCGCTTCGTGCCGCCTATCGCAGCTCTTGCGCAGGGGTCGGTGTTCTTCGAAGGCGACGTAGAGGCCAAGGCTCGCCCGATGTCGGCCGTGCTGGATGCCCTGCGCAGCCTCGGTGTGAACATCGCCGGCAATGGGCTTCCTTTCACGGTCAATCCACAGGGTCCGAACCAGGGCAACCGCCTCGGTGACTCGGTCCAAGAGCAAGATCTGCCGGACATCGGCGGCGAAGTGGAAATTGACGCTTCGGCCTCAAGCCAGTTCGTCTCTGGCCTGTTGCTGTCAGCGCCGCGCTATGGCCGTGGCCTCGTACTTCGCCCGACCGGTGAGATTCCATCCCGCCCACACATTGACATGACCCTGGACATGCTTCGCGAGGCCGGTGTGCAGATCGAGGAGACCACGGCCGACACACCTGAGGGACCACGCACAACGTTCACCATTCGCCCCACCGAAATGATGGGTCGTACTTGGCAGATCGAGCCCGACCTGTCCAACGCTGCCGCCTTCCTGGCCGCTGCGGCCGTCACTGGTGGCAGCGTCACCGTGCCCGACTGGCCAGAGCACACCACGCAGCCGGGCGACCGCATTCGAGACATCCTCACCGCGATGGGCGCTACCGTGACGTTCAACCGTCACGAGGGTGGCCGCACCAGCCTCACCGTCGTGGGTCCAAGACCATCGGAGCTGCGCGGAATCACGATGGACATGTCCGAGATTGGCGAGCTGACCCCAACGGTCGCTGCCATCGCCGCCCTGGCCACCACCCGCACCGAGCTGGCGGGTATCGCACACCTGCGCGGTCACGAAACCAACCGTCTTGCCGCGCTCACCACGGAAATCAACCGCCTCGGCGGTCGCGCTACGGAGCTTGACGACGGCATTGCGATTGACCCCGTTCCGCTCCACGGTGGCCTCTGGCACAGCTACGCCGACCATCGAATGGCCACCGCTGGTGCCATTGTTGGCCTGCGCACGGAGGGCGTGGAAGTCGAAAACATCGGTACCACCGCTAAGACCATGCCTGGATTCGACCTGCGCTGGCTGGAGATGCTCGGACTGGCCTCCCCCAGCCCTAGCTCGTTGGAAAAGTCGGTCGAAGCTCGACTTGATGGCATGGAGGACGGAACCGAGGCAGGGAAATAACAGTGGCGGCACGCAGGCGTGGACGGCAATGGGACGAGTCCGATGTACGCATCCGCCCCGGTAGAGGGTCTCGGCCACGGACGAAGGATCGCCCCAGCCACGCAGATGCCCACTGGGGCATGGTGGTGACCAAGGATCGTGGTCGTTGGGGTGTAGTCCTCGATAACAACGCCGATGTTGCAGTGACATGCATGCGTGCCCGCGAGCTCGGCCGCACCAATATCGTTGTCGGTGACCGTGTCGGTGTCGTCGGCGATGTCAGCGGCCGTGAGGGCACACTGGCCCGCATCGTCAAGCTGGCAGAGCGCAGCACGGTCTTGCGTCGCACCGCTGATGACAATGACCCGTATGAGCGCATTGTCGTGGCCAATGCCAGCCTGCTGCTCATTGTGTGTGCAGTCGCCGATCCTGAACCCCGCACCGGTTTTGTCGAACGCGCGCTGGTCGCGGCCTACGCCGGCGGTGTCCGTCCCGTGCTCTGCCTGACTAAGTCTGATTTGGCTGATCCAGAGGAATTCGCCGGGGAGTTTTCCGCACTCGGAGTGGATGTCGTTGTCTGCGGTATTAACGATGACTTGGCTCCTTTGTCAGAGCTCATCGATATTCCCGGACGAGTGACAGCTTTGGTTGGGCATTCCGGTGTTGGGAAATCAACCCTCGTCAACCGGATTGTTCCCGAAGCCAACCGTGAGACCGGCGAAGTCAGTGGTGTGGGTAAGGGCCGCCATACCTCCACGCAGTCGGTGGCGCTGATGTTGCCGTCGGAAAGCGAAAACAGCGCGCCCTCGTGGATCATTGATACCCCGGGTATTCGTTCCTTTGGCCTGGCTCATGTGACACCGGAGACGCTACTGGCGGCGTTTCCAGATATCCAGGCGGCAACAGATGAATGCCCACGTGGTTGCACCCATTTGGGACCACCCGCGGATCCAGAGTGCGCCCTGGACAAGCTGGAGGGAGTTCAGCACCGTCGAGCGATGGCAGTGCGTCGTCTATTGATCGCTATCAGCGACAACGAGGACTGGGAGCTGGACATTGAAAGAGACTAGCCACACCGATTCTGAAGAGACGTCCTCTGAAGCCTCGGCAAGTGCTGAGACGGACAAGGGGGAATCCGGGCTCTACCCCGGGCCCGGAAGCTGGATTCGGCTGTGCATCTACACGCTTATCGTTGGGCTTGCGACAGGGCTCGGAGCAGCCGGCCTCGCACTGATTATGCACGGCATCGAGTACGCGGTCTACGGACAGCACGAGGGTGACGTGGCCGTCGTGACCGATGGAACCACCGGTCTCCAGCGCTTTGTCGGAATTGTGGTGGCGGGCCTGATTGCAGGACCGCTGTGGGCGGCGCTGCGCACAAAAGCCAAGCCCATTGAAAGCGTTGAGGCAGGCATGCACGGCCGTCTCATGCCTGTGTGGTCGACTCTTGTCAATGTGTTTTTGCAGATGGCGACCGTAGCCGCAGGTGCATCCATGGGACGCGAGAATGCCCCGCGTGAGCTAGGTGCAATGGTGGCCTCACAGGTGTCGCATCGACTACGCATCGATCCGCTACACCGCCGTATTCTGGTCGCAGCAGCGGCCGGTGCCGGCCTGGGGGCGATTTATCACATCCCGCTGGCTGGAGCGGTTTTCTCGTTGGAGATTCTGCTGGGCTCACTGAGCATTACCGCGGTGATGGTGGTGCTGGCTTGTTCGGCCATTGCGACGGTGACGTCGGGCATTGTGGTCGGCAGTAGCCCGCTCTACAGCCCAATCAATCTCTCAGACGGATGGGGCAACCTCGGGGCAGCACTGCTCATCGGTGTTATCTGCGGCGCCATTGGCTACGCATTTCGCATTCTCAGCTCGCGGATGTCGGACAAAGCACCGACTGGCTGGCATTCTGCCTGGGCCATCCCCCTCGCATTCACGCTGGTTGGTGTGATTTCACTGTGGGTTCCAGAAGTGTTGGGCAATGGTCGTATCGCTGCGACCACAGTTCTCATGGACCGCCCGCTGCTGGGTTTTGCGGTCATGCTGCTGATTGCGAAAGCTGTCGCGGTTCTCGTTACTTTCCGTTCGGGTGCCGTCGGTGGTCTCTTGACGCCCGGCTTTGCCCTTGGCGCGCTCAGCGGTTTCATCGTCGGCTGCTTCGTACAGCCATTGATGCCCTCAGTTCCGCTGAGCGACTTTGCGATTCTCGGAGCGGCGGCCTTCCTGTCGGCATCCATGGCAGCTCCACTTTTCGCACTGATCGTGACCGTGGAGTTTACCGGCCAGAATTCCTCGGCTTACCTAGCGCTCTTCCTCGCTGGTGCAACTGCGACACTAACTGTGACCATAATTCGTGCCTGGCTACGGCTCCCCCACAAGCAATCAATGCCATGGAACCGCGAACCAGCAGCCGCAGCTGCGGTCCGCAAGCGGGTCGAGGGCTAACCGCACGCAGCAGTGTGCGTTGAGCGACCTGTATAGGCTCGGACAATTTCCCGGACGCCTGGGCGAAGACGGCGGAGCATTCGCAGGCCCGTCGCTAAGCCCTTGCGTTGCGGGGAACTGGACTGGAGCTCCGCTTCAACCTGCGGATACTTCTTGAACGCCGCCTCCGAACGTACCTCTGGAGCGTTGTCCGGGTCAGCGACTAAGAAGCGATCCGGCAGCGACAACTTTAGCAGTGTGCGCTGGACCTGGAAGAACTGCTTCGGGAACGACCCCGTGTTGTATGGCAGGTCGTATTCTCGGCAAATCTGCTGAACCTGCTTCGAAATCTGCGCGAGCCTGTTGGATGGCATGTCTGGGAAGAGGTGGTGCTCAATCTGGTAATTCAGATTTCCCGAGAGCACCGACAACGCCAGCCCACCGTGGAAGTTCGCCGAGCCCAGCATTTGGCGCAAATACCACTCACTCTTGTCCTCGGTGTTGTACTGCTCTTTGGTGAAGGTTTCGGCATCATCCGGGAAGTGTCCGCAGAAGATGACAGCGTAGGCCCACAGATTACGGGCGAGGTTCGCCATCATGTTCGCAAATGCCACTTCGCGGTAACGAGGACCCGCCATCGCCGGGAAGAGAACGTAGTCCTTAATCACCTGGCGCCCCGACTTGTTGAGAACCTCCATGAGCTGCGACCGGGCCTCATCCCAGGATTTCTTGCCTGCGAACACACGCCCGAGCTCAACGTCGTAGAAAGCCACTGCCCATTGAAAAAGGCTGGCCAACACCACGTTCGACACCGGCTGCAGCAGCGTCGATGGCTTCCAACGGCGGTCACGAGTCACCCGGAGAATGCCGTATCCCACATCATTGTCCATACCGAGCACGTTGGTGTACTTGTGGTGGACAAAGTTGTGGGAGTGCTTCCACCCGCTGGATGGGCAGGAATTGTCCCACTCCCAGGTGGCCGAGTGAATCTCGGGGTCATTCATCCAGTCCCACTGACCGTGCATGGTGTTGTGGCCGATTTCGAGGTTTTCCAAAATCTTTGCCAGCCCCAGCGCTGAGGCACCCGCCCATTTGAAACCCCAGTGCGCGGTGTTCTTCCACGACTTCGGCAGCAGCCCCAATTTGTTCAGGGCCATGCCTGCGGTCGGCACCATCAGCAGACCTCGACCAGTCACCTCAAGGGTACGTTGAATGCGGATGAGCGTGCGGATGTAGCGAGCATCCTTCTGCCCCAGCGAATCGCGGTGTTGCTTTTCGATTTCCGCAAACCGACGCCCAATCTCTGCGACGTCTTCTTCGCTCAAGTGCGCATACGATGCGATATCGGAAATTGCCATGGGAAGGGTCCCAACTCCTTTGAGGTAGTTTTTCCTGGTTAATGCAGGTTGAGATAGATGTGGGGCGAACTTACAGTTCGATACGCGCGTGCCCCGCCGGCGCACAGACGCACGTTCGGACTCGCTCCCCCGCCACAAACGTCGCACCGGTGCGGATGTCCCGCGCTGCGCCGTCGGAGAGCTGCTGCACGCACGTCGCACAGATTCCCATCCGACAGCCGTACGGCAGGTCAATCCCGACGCTCTCCGCCGCCTCCAGGATGGTGGTTGCACCGTCTACGTCGATATCGCCTCGGCTGCCGAAACTCACCGTGCCACCGACGTCCTCCGCCGCCGAGCGGTCAACGGTGAAACGTTCCGTCCGCAGCCCGGGGAACTCCGGCTCAAGGTTTTTCAGCAGTTCAACCGGACCACAGGCATAGGCGCTTGCCGACGATGCCAGCGCTCCAAAGTCAGCAATGATGTCGGTAACCGCAGCAGCGTCAATCCGCGGCTGCGTCTCCGTATTCCGGGCATGCAGGCGATACTTCAACGCGCTAACAGCGCTGCGCTGTTCCAGCTCCCGGAGTTCGTTGACAAACACAGCTTCTGCCTCGCCGCGGTAGGAGTGAATGTGTTCGACTTCCACTGATGCATTGCGAGCTGAAAGATCACGCAGCATGGAAATCACAGGAGTTACGCCGGAGCCTGCGGTAACAAACGCAATGCGGGCTGGGAGTGGCTCCGGAAGATGGAAATCCCCAGCCGGGGCAGCCAGGCGGACGATAGTACCCGGTTTTACATTGGCGACGAGGTGTTGGGACACGTAGCCGTCGTTGAGTGCACGAATGTTGATAGTCAGCAGCCCGTCATGAGGCCGCGGTGCATTTGTCAGTGAGTAGGAACGCCACAGGTATTTCCCCTTGACCTCTACGCCGAGTCCGATGAACTGACCCGGCTTGAAGTCTGTTGGCATCCCCCACCCCGGACGGATTATCAACTCTGCTGAAGTAGGAGATGTGGGATTAATGGCCTCAATCTGACCGCGCAGCTCGCGACTTGACCACAGCGGATTTAGCAAATGCGTGTAGTCATCGGGCAAAAGTGGCGTGGATAAATGCTTGAATACCCGGGAAACTTTGGTCTTAAGCCCCATTCTTGGCCCTCCTGACTGTCACGGGAGAACAAGTAATAACACTGTTCACCAGCAGGCATTCCCCGCCCGATTCATTATTACGTGTCCGTAAGTTACTTAGACGTAGACTACGGAGCGGTAAGTTATTGGTCAAGAGAAACAAATGATTTTGACACAAATAGCGAAATTGTCATTACCCCCGCTCTCCTGCGAAACGCCCCCTTTGACATGGAGCTTCTCCACACAAAACAATCCCGCCTTTTATACCCCCGCAGAAAAAACTTGTGCCATACAAAAAGGGACTGGGTTCCAAAACCCAGTCCCTTTCTTCAACGCCAAGCACGCGCTACTACAGAAAGTCGACCACCATGCCGAGCTCAGCTACGTCATACCACGCCAGCGGAATCTCCAGCGCATCGCCGACAGTGAGCTCCGCATCCTCGTCACCGAGATCTGCCTTATCGACGGCTTCGATCGCAGCCTCAACCTTGCTTTCCGCCTCTTCCACATCAATGTGGAGCGCTGCAACGTCGGCAAGCGAAATTGGGCCGCCGACCTTAACCACAGCATCGCCCATATCCGACTGCGGTTCCGCCTCCACATCGACGGAAATGACTACTCGGCGGTGCGGGAACTTCTCTTCTGCAGCATCGAGCAGACGGAGCGACGCACGCGCAGCCTCATCAAAGGCCACATCTGCCAGTTCCTCATCATCGCCCTCAGTAAAGAAATCGCGCAGCGCCTCAGTGACAGCAAAGCCCCAACCACCGCGGGCGTGGAAGAGCTCATCCTCCTTCAGCGCCTCAAGCATGGAGAAAGTCGCTGGAATATAGACACGCATTAGAACTCGCCCTCGAGACCCAGTAGACCGGCAATCTCGACCACTGCGCGGTCGAACTGCTGATAGAAGACTCCCACCATGCCGTTAGAGACGGCAGCATGGATGTTCTCAATCGAATCATCCACCAACACACAGTCCCGTGCCGGCAGCTCAATAGCCGCAGCAGCTGCATTAAAAGCCTCTGCCGAAGGCTTCTCATGGCCAATTTCACCAGAGAGCACAACTGCGTCTACCAGGCCCTCATCTTCGAGCTTGCGAATCGGATCCGCCGATGGGCCACCTGGGTCATTCGACAGGACTGCCAGGCCAACACCATTTGCACGCGCCTCTACCAGCAAATTACGCCAACGTGCCTGGTCTTCATCCGTACCGTCGAGGACACCACAGTAATCGATAATCATTCCGCGCATGGCCTGTAGTTTATCGCATGACCTGCACGTTTGCCTTTTTTCCAGTTCAGCGTGTTAATTGGCTGTTCGTTACGCCAATTTATAGACGACCAGAACGGCTTTGACGGAAACCTATAGGGCTATTAGCAGCGAGACACTCAGCCCATTTCGCGGCTGCATCTTCTCCCCACCCCCATGCCAGCCGTGAATTCCCCTTCACAAGCTGCACACTTAAAGCACTTGTAGGACAATGGTCTTCAGCAAGGGGGAACTTGCCAATGGAGAGTTTTTAGGGGGATTAATCCATGGCACCTACGTCTCACGTACCAACATCGCAGGCGCCGATGCCTTACGCGCTGTCACACGCCGCTGAGAACCGATCCAGTGGCAGGGAATTCATCGAACCGGCAACGGGCTTCTCGCTTCTCCACACAATTCAACTTGGCCAGTCAGCTAATGTCGCCACTTCTCCAACCGCAAAAGTGACATCGGCCTATAGCGGATGTTCCGTTGCTTCCGGGACCGCTGTCATGACGGCGCTACCGCCCGCCGTGGCCACTCCTGCTGCAAAAAAGACGCCGCAAACACCGCACGTCGTCCAGCACTGTGAGCAGAATCTGAGACAGGAGCTTGGCACGATTACTCGCCGCGTCTTCGACATCATCGCGGGTCGCAGGCGAGTCAACGATTTGCGTCGCATCAACATCGACCCAATTATTCACGCTGCGATACTTACGCTGTCGAAAAACACCAGCCTCAAAGGTGTCGCGTTGCAATCCTTCCACGCCAGCGCTTCCGCGGATGGCAAAAAGGTGGAGTTCCTGGGTAGTTGCCGTGTCGGTCCGCGCGTTCGCGCGTTCACGGGTACGTTCCGCCGCGGAACAGCAAAAACGCGGCCATGGATCATGACCGCGTTTCGTGTGCTTTAGTGCTTAGCGACGGCGCTTGCGAGCCGCCTTCCGACGCTGTGCTCGGTTGCCCTCAGGCTCTTGATCCACGCGCTGCTGCTCTGCACTGCCGTCCTCGCTGGGGCCCGAGTAGGTCATCTGCTGATTTTGCTCAGCAGCTTCCGTCGGCAGAGCTGGAGCCTGGTTTTCCTGCCCCTCAGTATTTTCCACTGCGGGCATAACCTGCTTACGGATTAGGAACAGCTGACGAACCGATTCTTCCTTGATGCCGTCCATCATCGCGGTGAACATGTCGTAGCCCTCACGCTGGTACTCCACCAGCGGATCAGCCTGGGCCATGGCGCGCAAGCCAATACCCTCCTTGAGGTAGTCCATCTCGTAGAGGTGCTCGCGCCACTTCTGGTCCATGACATTCAGGATGGTGAAGCGCTCAATGTTGCGCATCTGGTCGTCGCCACCAATTGCGGAGACCGCATCCTCAAGCTGGTCGTAGCTGGCGGAGATGTCCGTGTGCAGAGCCTTGGACAGCTCATCGGCCGAGAGGTCACCCGGGGTACCGAAGTCAGAGCCATCGATGAGCTCCTGCGCCGTAAACGTCGGGCTGTAGAGCTGCTCAAGGGCGTTCCACAGCTCGTCGAGGTCCCAATCCTCCACGTAACCGTCAGCGGTGGCACCGTTGACATACGCATCGACGACGTCGTCCTGCATGTCGCGAACCTGAGTCTTCAAATCCTCACCTTCGAGGATGCGACGGCGCTCAGCGTAGATGACCTTACGCTGCTGGTTCATAACCTCGTCATACTTCAGAACATTCTTACGGATTTCGAAGTTCTGGCTTTCCACCTGAGCCTGAACGCTCTTAATGGAGTTGGAGACAACCTTGGAGTCAATAGGAACGTCATCCGGGACATTCAGAGTGTTCATCAGCGCTTCCATGCGCTGACCGTTGAAGCGAACCATGAGGTCATCGCGCATGGACAGGTAGAAGCGGGTAACACCCGGGTCTCCCTGACGACCGGTACGACCACGCAACTGGTTGTCAATGCGGCGCGACTCATGGCGCTCAGTGCCCAGGACGTAGAGTCCACCGGCCTCACGTACCTTGTCAGCTTCTTCCTTCGACTGCTGACGAACACGCTCAATCTCAGCGTCCCACGCCTCTTCGTACTCTTCCGGAGTTTCCACCGGGTCCAGACCACGAGAGCGCAGATTCAGGTCAGCGATGATGTCCGGGTTACCGCCCAGCACGATGTCAGTACCACGACCGGCCATGTTAGTTGCCACGGTAACGCCTCCGAGACGACCCGCCACCGCGACAATCTCAGCTTCCTTCTCGTGGTGCTTTGCGTTCAGCACAGAGTGAGGAATACCTTCGCGCTGCAGGAGCTTGGAAAGGTACTCGGATTTCTCGACTGATGTCGTACCAACGAGAACTGGCTGGCCCTTTTCATGGCATTCGCGGATGTCCTCGACAACAGCGGCGAACTTTGCCTCCTGAGTCTTGTAAATCAGGTCGGGCAGATCCTCACGCTGCTTCGGGCGATTCGGCGGGATCGCCATGACGTTCAGCTTGTAAATCTGGTGCAGCTCAGCCGCTTCAGTCTCAGCCGTACCGGTCATACCGGACAGCTTGTCGTAGAGGCGGAAATAGTTCTGGAGCGTAACGGTTGCCAGCGTCTGGTTCTCGTTTTTAATCTCCACCCCTTCCTTGGCCTCAATTGCCTGGTGCATGCCCTCGTTATAGCGACGGCCTGCCAGCACACGACCGGTGAACTCATCGACAATGAGAATCTCACCATTACGGATAATGTAATCCTTGTCGCGGGTGAACAGCTCCTTGGCCTTCAGGGCATTGTTCAGGTAGCTGACCAGCGAGGAATTTTCCGGAGCATACAGGTTTGAAATACCCAGCTGATCCTCAACGAATTCAACACCCTCTTCACGAATACCGATGGTGCGCTTACGCTCATCGACTTCGTAGTGAATGTCGCGCTTCATACGCGGCACAATCTTGGAGAACGCCAGGTACCAGTGCGGATCGCCATCCGCCGGACCGGAAATAATTAACGGGGTACGGGCCTCGTCAATCAGAATCGAGTCAACCTCATCGACGATGGCGAAGTGGTGCCCACGCTGCACCAAATCGTCGAGCGAATGCGCCATGTTGTCGCGCAGGTAGTCAAAGCCGAACTCGTTGTTCGTGCCGTAAGTGATGTCGGCAGCATAGGCCTTGCGGCGCTGGTCCGGGCTGAGCTCAGAGAGAATCACGGAGGTCTCAAGCCCCAGGAAGCGGTGGACTCGACCCATCCACTCGGCGTCACGCTTAGCCAGGTAGTCATTAACCGTAACGACATGAACGCCCTTGCCTGCCAACGCATTGAGGTATGCGGGCAGCACACAGGTCAGGGTCTTACCTTCACCAGTACCCATCTCGGCAACGTTGCCGAAGTGCAGTGCCGCACCGCCCATAACCTGGACGCGGTAGTGCTTCTGCCCCAGCACGCGCCAGGATGCCTCGCGCGCCGTGGCGAAAGCATCCAGCAGCAAATCGTCCACATCGGCACCGTCAGCCAGCTGCTTCTTAAACTCCTCGGTCTTGGCACGGAGTTCATCGTCTGAAAGAGCTGCGTACTCGTCTTCCTTGGCGATGACCTGATCTGCAATATTGCCAAGCCTCTTGACAGCGCGGCCTTCACCAATGCGGAGCAACTTGCTGAGCGAAAACACTAAATTGGGACCTTTCCGGCCGATTCACGTCGAACTTTAATGTGCAACGGTTGATTATACGACGAACCCGCCTTCCCTTCTAAGAGAAGACGGGCTCATGTGAGCAATTACTTACCAATACACAACTCTGTGCGGTATTGCGTGCTCTTTTTGGTGAAGACTTACTTCTCGTCTTCCTCTGCCAGCTCAATCAGACCGTAGTCGTATGCGTGACGACGGTAGACCACGGACGGACGAGAGGTTGCCTCGTTAACGAAGAGGTAGAAGTCGTGACCGACGAGCTCCATCTCAGACAGAGCATCTTCCACCGTCATCGGAGTTGCGGAGTGCTGCTTGGTACGCACAACCTGGCCCGGACGTACGTCCTCAACCAGATCCTCGTACGGATCAGCCTTTTCCGGAGCCGCTGCCTCAGCCTCTGCAACCAGCGAAGCAGTTGCCTCGCCGACGGACATAGGTGCACGGTGGCCAGAACGGCTAATCTTGCGGCGAGCCTTCACCTTACGCAGGGAGCGCTCCATCTTGCCCAGAGCAGACTCCAGTGCAGCGTAGAAGCTATCTTCCTTCGCTTCCGCACGAGCCAGGTGCCCCTTGCCAGTAGCGGTGATCTGAATACGGTCAGAGCGGTCTGCACGGCGCGGATTCGGCTCGTGCTGGAGCTCCACGTGGAAGAAGGTCAAAGTCGGGTCGAGGCGCTCAATCTTCGCCAGCTTCGCCTTAACACGATCTGCGAAGTGCTCTGGAACCTCAACATTGCGCCCGGTGATGGTCACCTGAGCGTTCGGGCTGAGTACCTCGTTGTTGTCAGCAGGTGTGGACACTTGCTACCTACCTCCCGGTATGGCCACCGCCCTTCCGTGAGCGGGATTACTCACGGCGTCTACGGTGACGAGTCTTTCTGCACCCCCAGGATACAGTTCCGGGGGTAACCAATGCCACGTTCCCCTCGTTTATTTTTCGCTTGCCGACGACACCCCTGCGCCTACGCTCGGGCGAGCACCAACACCATGTCGATGCGAATCCCCAATGACGCTGCCACCAACTCGGTTTCCGCTGCAGTGGCACCAGTGGTGGCCACATCATCAACCAGAATCACTGTCGCCTGGGCACACCGTTGTCGCAGCTTGTCACTAATTCCGTGCTTGAATTGCGTCAGCGGCACAATGTGGCCAGAAAGATTTCGTCTGCGTTGAGAAGCCCCAAGCTCCGCAGAATCCCGCGTGCGCCCACCAATGCGCACCAGGGACAATACCGAACTAGAGGGGAGCTGACTGCAGGCAAAGTCGCAGGCAATTGTTACCGGATCCCCACCCCGTTGTCGGCGGGATGACAATCTTGTCGGCGCGGGAATCAAAATGACGGGGGTAATTTCCGGGGGCATTATATGGCCGTCTGAGACCAGCCTTCGTACCGCAGCGGCGAACACGGCCCCCATGATTCGTCTGGCTTCACCACTGCCCCGTTCTTTGGCCGACAAAATGAGATGTCTCCTTGCACCGGAGTACGGACCGCAGGTCCACGCTGCTGCGCGTAACGCAGCCCGCGGTGAAAACCGCACTGGAGGTTGCTGAAGATCGTCCTTGCAATCACGACACAGTGTCCCGGAGCAGCCGCACACCGGACAGGTTTCCGGTATCACGAGGCCGATCGCATCGCGAGTGACGTCGTAAAGCACGCGCAGTACACCCTGCAATGATTTCCCCTGCGCCATTGATCCCCTCCCCGATTTGCGCTTACTCCACAGACACCGGAGCCATTCGACCATGCGCACCCGGAACCTGGCGCCAGAACTGCTGCTGCCCCTCGCTGGAGATCAGCTCCATGACACCGGTGGCATCCAATGCGTAACGCTTCGACGAGGTCGCGGTAACCACAGGAATTGGCGGTGTCAGGTTGAGCTTCGGCAGAACGGAGCTGGTCGCACCGTCCGGGAAGGCACTCCACATCGGGGTGTCTCCGCTGTAACCGCCCACCGTGACCGTTTGATTCGGCGACCACGTCAGCGACACCGGGGAAACGTTTTCAGGGAGCGGCAGAGCGCGCGGATGCGTCAACTTCCACGGTTTGTCGTCATGTCTTTCGATGGTGGCGATATAGACCTCACCAGCGATAATCATCGCTACCTGGGTGCCTGAAGAATCGACGCGGAATTCAGAAATACCGGCGCTAGGGTGCCCCGTGCCTTCGCCGCCGTCAAGAAGGTGATTGACCTCAGAGGTATCAACCTCCTCCTGCTGAATCCGGGATGACGTCGGCTGCCGAACCAGGCGTACGACGGTTGTGCCGTCCTTCACTGTCCAGACCGCCTCGGCATCTGGCGACCATGTCGGACGGGTGAGACTCTCGCCAGTCAGCACAGGAACCGGCTGATCTTGTATTCCGCCGAGCATCAATGTGGACTCCCCAAGGTCATACGAACCGGTACGACCACCCACAGCCGAGCGGAACACGGCGGCAATAAGCTCGCTGCCATTGGGATTGATGCCCACTGCCGCGGAAAACACCGCAGTGCTGCCGCTGGCGGACCAGCCGCGTCCCACAGGTGTGGCGTGGCCGTCAGCAATCTCGTAGATACCGCTGCGGTCGACCGTCCGCAACGGTGCGTTATCAGCCGGTAGATGATTCGGGTCGTAGAGCTGGATTGCGTCGGTATCCTTCGTCCACGGCTCGTCGTGGCTGGCAACTAGTGGTTCGCCGTCGGCCATGAGGACCCACGGACCACGGAAATCTGCCGAGTCGAGAGTCCAGATAATCTGTGCCGCGAGCATGACACGCAGTTCCTCGGAAACATCACCCAATCCGGTGATTTCGACCCTGCGACCGTCCGAGTTGGACACAGGTCCTGCTTCCACCGCAATTGACGCATTGGGCTTGAGCACTGTGGTGACGCCCGGCCGCAGTGGTGCTGATGGTCCGTTCTTCAGCTTTGTCAACAGATTGGTCGCGCCATCGGTGACGCCACGATAGAGCCAACGACGATCTGTGACCAAATGATTACCCGCCGGGTCGAGGAAATAGACATTGCGAGGCACATTGTTTTCCAGGAATGCCTGACGCTCCATGACAACACCGTCGGGCAGCGAGGAAATGCGCCACTGCCCATCCGAACCGAGCTTCATCTCCACGGTTTCCTCATAGTCACCGGACTGGGGCTCATAGGCACCGTCAGTACCAAATTGACCAACGCTGCGACCTCGGGCAACGAAGGACTGTCGAGAACCTCCTTCATCCCGTTGAGCGATGAGGTTGACACCGTCGAGAATGCGGGCGCTATCATGCGGCTTCCAACTGGCCGCAAGTTCCGGGGTCATGAAGGCACGCATAGCTTGAAAATCATCAACCGGATGCGCGGCTGCGGCGAAAAAGTCGCGCAGAACAATGTCTGCATTGACATTCGGTCGTGGCTGCGGAACTTCAATACGAACTTGGGGCGGCTCAAACGGACGCAGCACCTGGGGGCTGGTGTTCCTCGGAATGGTGGTACATCCTGCGGCTGTGCCCAAAATGATCACTGAGCTAAGCGCCACTGTCTTACGCAGGACGCGACGAGCCTTTGACTGTTGCTGCGCCGTCATTTAACTATCCTCCTCTCGTGCCTGTCGGGATTCGCTATCGCTAGTCGGCTGCCCCTTACCCTGATTCTGGCTCTTGACTTGCGGTGCAATCGAATCCGATTCCAACTCCCGTGCACCAATTTCCCGCTGATGCGGAATCTGATCGGGCAGCGGAGGAACTCCCAGGCCGAGCGGATGCTCACCGAAGCTCGCATCAGGCTCCAGTGGCACAGTCAGGCGGAAACAGCTACCGACCGTCGGCACGCCAAATGCCTCCAGTTCCCCACCATGCAATTGTGTGTCCTCACGCGCGATCGCCAAGCCAAGTCCGGTACCGCCGGTGCGTCGGACACGCGAGGGGTCAGCACGCCAGAACCGGTTAAACACCAGCTCTTGCTGCTCCGGCTTGAGCCCCACACCGTGGTCAACAACCGTAAACGAGACGGCGGAGTCGCTCGCCCGCACGGTAACATCCACCGGATTGCCCTCACTGTGGTCAACAGCGTTGGCCATAAGATTGCGTAGCACGCGCTCGATACGACGCGAGTCGACTGTTGCCATTACCGGTTCATCGGGCAGGTGGAAGCGGATGGGTGTACCGGTCTCCTTAGCCACGACCGTTACCTGCTGATAGGCAGCATCCACGCAGCGACGGACATCGACCTTTTCTGCGGACAGGTCAGCGACGCCGGCATCGTGACGTGAGATCTCAAGCAGGTCATTGAGAAGCATCTCAAAACGTTCAAGCTCCTCATTCATCAGCTCAGCTGCGCGGCGAGTCGCCGGATCGAGGTCCTCAGCGCCGTCAGCAATAAGATCGGCGGCCATACGCACCGTGGTCAAAGGCGTCCTCAACTCATGCGAAACATCGGAGGTGAACTGTCGCTGCAGACTGCCGTATTCCTCCAGCTGTCTAATCTGCGTCGACAGCGATTCGGCCATCTTGTTAAAGCTCATGGCCAGTCGCGCCATGTCATCTTCACCCTGCACGACCATGCGTTCGCGCAAGTGGCCGTCGGCAAAGCGCTGGGCAATCTGGGCGGCGGAACGCACTGGTGTCGTCACCTGATTGGAGAAGAACCAAGTAATACCGCCGAGAAGCGCCATGATGACTACAGTCGCACCGGCGAGCAGACCACGAACCAACTTAATAGTCGATTCCTCTGCAGCCATAGAGGTGACCAGATAGAGCTCGAGCCCATCAACCGAGGTAGAAGTAGGGCTACCGATGATTAACGCCGAGTACGTATCTCCGCGATTATCAGTGACTTGGCGTACCTGATACGCAATTTGCCCTTGTCGGACTACTTCATGCAATCGTTCTGGGACATCGGCCTTAATCGGCGATGAAGCCAACACCGTGCCTCGTGGCACCGGCGCCACGAGCAGCGGTTCATAGCTTGTCAGTGGCGCAGCACCGGAACCGGCTGCACGGTTCACAAGGGCATCGCGCCCCACGTTGAGCAGAGCTTGCAGCTCGTTGGACGAAGAGTTCTCAATCGCCTGCTCCACCACCGCGCGAGCACGGTCAATTTCCTCGTCGGCAGCGGTAACCTTTGCGTCGATAAGCCGCTGGGTAACAATAGTTGCCAGCGCGAAACCGAGTACCGCAATCACCATCGCGCTCAGTACCACCACAGAGGTCAGAATGCGCGCTTGGATAGACGTGCGCCAGAGCGTAACCGCCCAGGTCACTCCCCTATTGGTGAAGTCTCGAAGCTTCGTTATTAATCGACGCAAGAATCGGCTCCCACTAAAGCTGACTGGCCTTGATTAGTCACCCGTCTTGTACCCGACACCGCGGACGGTCAGCACAATCTGGGGGTTTTCCGGATCCAGTTCAATCTTCGAGCGCAGCCGCTGAACGTGAACGTTGACGAGTCGAGTATCCGAGGTGTGCTGATATCCCCAGACCTTTTCCAACAACTCATCACGGGAAAAGACCTGCTTCGGACGGGATGCAAGAGTGTGCAATAGGTCAAACTCCAACGGGGTCAGAGAAATCTCCTTGCCATCGCGGAACACGGCGTGACCGGGCACGTCGATAGTCAGGTCGCCGACCTCGAGGGTCTCACTCGGGCTGTCCTCTTGACGACGCAGCCGAGCGCGCACACGCGCCACGAGCTCCTTCGGCTTAAAGGGCTTCGTGACATAGTCATCCGCACCGGATTCCAGGCCGAGGACCACATCGACCGTGTCGGTCTTCGCAGTCAACATGATGATCGGCACCGCCGATGTCTCTCGCACAGTGCGACAGACATCGACACCACCCATGCCCGGCAACATGAGATCCAGCAGAATCAAATCTGGATTCTCCCGCTCTGCTGCCTTGACAGCTTCGAGGCCATCGTCGACTACTACAGTGTCGAAGCCCTCGCGCTCCATCACCATCGTGAGCATTTCGGCGATGGCCGGATCATCATCAACAACCAGGATTTTTGAGCTCATGCGTCATATTCTAAACGTAAAGCTATCTAGTTCTGTAGTTTCCAGTTGAGGTGGCTAGCGCAGGCGTGCACTAATCCATTCCACAAGACGGTCCGCCCCATCATCCCCCGTAAGCATCAACCATGGTGACTGCCACGAGCCCCCCGCGAACTTCTGGTACGCCGCCAGCGTGCGCTCCTGCAAACCCGAGTCCTTTTCGTAGGTATCCCTAGTTCGCTGCACATCAGCGGCTTCCCGATTGCGTGCGCGTTCGGCTGCCACTCCCACCGACGTGGCCAGACAGACCTGAACGTCGGGAAGCGGAAGCTGGAAATCTCCGAATTCGGTCTTCTCAATCCACTCGACGATCGCCGGATCCTGTGTGCGAGCCAGGGAGTAGGCCGCGTTGGACGCGACGTAGCGGTCGATAATCAGAACATCGTTCTCGCGCGCTGCATCAACAATCGCTTGACGACGTTCTTTGCGGTCCAGAGCGAACAGGAGTGCCATTGCCCAGGCGGAGTCCGCAGTGTCGCCGAGCTGATCGTGCAAGGCTTGATCGGCGAAATCAGCGAAGATTGTCTGCCGGTACGCCGGAAAGGTCATCGATGAAACGGAGTGCCCTTGACTTCGGAGTTGATTGGTAACAGCTGTGACAAGCGTGTTCTTGCCAGCACCGTCGATTCCTTCGACTGCGATAATCAAATCTTTCCCCTCGCACACATGGCTACGGCCTAGCCTTGGCTAGAACTAGTAGCGGTAGTGCTCTGGCTTATACGGGCCCTCGACATCAACGCCAATGTATTCGGCCTGTTCCTTGGACAGCCGGGTGAGCTCGCCGCCAAGTGCCTCGACGTGAATGCGAGCGACCTTCTCATCCAGAATCTTCGGCAGACGGTGGACAGAGTTGTCGTACTTTTCGCCGTTACAGTAGAGCTCAATCTGCGCGATCGTCTGGTCGGCGAAGGAGTTCGACATTACGAAGGACGGGTGTCCGGTGGCATTGCCCAGGTTGAGCAAACGCCCCTCGGAAAGCACGATCAGAGAGCGCTCTTCGCCGTCTGCATGCGGGAAGATATACTCGGTGACCTGCGGCTTGATCTCCACACGACGGACATCATCGCGATGGTGCAGGCTGTGCATGTCAATCTCGTTGTCGAAGTGTCCGATGTTGCCCAGCAGCGCGTGGTTCTTCATCTGCTGCATGTGCTCGAAAGTAATGACGTCCTTGTTGCCTGTGGCGGTGATGACAATGTCGACATCTGCGATGACGCTCTCAGTAGCGACAACGTCGAAACCGTCCATCAATGCCTGCAATGCGTTAATCGGGTCGGCCTCGGTGACCTGAACGCGAGCGCCCTGGCCAGCCAGTGCCTCTGCGCATCCCTTACCCACGTCACCGTAGCCACAGACCAGTACGCTCTTGCCGCCAACCAGCATGTCGGTACCGCGGTTGATGCCGTCCAGAAGGCTGTGCCGGGTGCCGTACTTGTTATCGAACTTGGACTTGGTGACCGCATCGTTGACGTTCATGGCCGGGAATGGCAGCACTCCCTGCTCTGCGAAGTGGTAGAGACGGTGGACACCAGTGGTGGTCTCCTCTGTGACACCCTTGACCGACTCTGCAATTCGGTGCCAACGGCCGGCATCCTTCTCCAGGCTGGCGCGAAGCATGTCCTTGAAGGCAATAAACTCATCCGAATCCGACTCTTCTGCAGGCGGCACCAGGCCAGCATCCTCGAATTCCATGCCCTTAATGACAGCCATGGTGGCGTCGCCGCCGTCGTCCAGAATCATGTTGGCATCTTCATCGCCCCAGTCGAAGATGCGGTCGAGGCACCACCAGTACTCTTCCAGTGTCTCGCCCTTCCAAGCGAAAACCGGAACACCCTGCGGATCCTCCGGAGTGCCGTTTCGCCCAACGACGACTGCCGCAGCGGCCTCATCCTGTGTGGAGAAGATGTTGCACGAGGCCCAACGGACCTGTGCGCCCAGCGCCGTCAACGTCTCGATGAGCACTGCGGTTTGAACCGTCATGTGAATGGAGCCGGAAATACGGGCACCGGCCAGTGGCTGCTGCTCTGCGTACTCTTCGCGCAGCGCCATTAGACCTGGCATCTCGTGCTCAGCCAGACGAATCTGGTGACGACCGGCCTCAGCCAGGGAGAGGTCTGCAACCTTGAAATCAATGTTCTTCGAGGACATGTAACGCTTTCTCTAGATTCTTTGACGTGAGATTCTTCTTAAAGAATTACTACTGGGGACGCGAGAGTTACTCTACCGCTTCGACGCAGTTTTCCAGCGCCGCCTGGTCAGACTCACTGAGTTCCCCCAGAAGACTATCGAACACCTCGGATGCGATAGCCAACGCATCTTCCTCGCTGCCGTGCGCCTCCGAGATTCCCTCCCGGATGAAGCTGTAGTCCTCCACAATGTCACCGCCGCTAAATGGCGCACCATTCCAAATTGCAATAATCACAGCCGCCGCGAGTGCGCATGCTTTCTCATCGCTATTTTCGGAATCCACTCCAATGCGGCCAGCATCAATCAATGCACCAACACGATCCTGTGAGTCGAGATCCTGAACCTCATCGAAGAGTTCAATGACCGAATCGCTACCAAAAATCTCAGTATCCCAGATGGACATGATAGGTGGCCACGCTCCTTTCGCGCTTCGAACCAATAGCCAGTTTCGTCTATCGACGAGCGCTTTCCAAAGAGCGCTTTTCGACGAGCCCACGGTAATCTGGCCGCCGACCTAAGGGCTGTCGCCTGCACGTACCGCTAGCCGGAAAACCACATGTGGCCTTACCGAAGTTCTACCCGACTTTTCGTCGCTTTTACAGTTCGAGAGACATATTTAATCCCTTCAACACAATTTTCACCCTAGAGAGAAGATAACGGGCATGTTAAGTTAGTTCCCAGACCTCGTAATGCAACTGTTATCTTTTTCGTTACAGGGCGACCTCATGCATGACACGAAAGGAGTACCTACCATGGTGAAGAAGGCTTTTGGAGCTCTTCTGCTCGCAGCCCTTCCCCTGAGCGCTACGCTCGTAGGCTGCTCCGATAGCAGTGCCGCCAAGGGGGCGAATCCGGAAAACGCCGGCTCTCAGTCGAAAATGGAGACCTCTGCTCCACTGCCTCCAGTTCCTAGTGATGCCGAGCTGCGGCAGACCACTGAACCGAATTCAGATTCCTCGCTGACTGAGACGAACGACAGTCTAGTACCTCGTCCGACCACGTCATCGAGCACCGAGATCGCTGAGGATCCGTACCTGCCACCGCAGGCGTACATCCCCCCGACTTCCACAAGCTCAAGTGCGACAACTCCGACGTCGACGACATCGACACCTCCGACGACCACGGAGACCACAGAGCCCACCTCTGACGATGTATCTTCGCCGACGCCCAGCAAGCCGGTGCCACTGCTACCGGAAGATAACTCGGAAAAGCCGAACGACAGCCTTCCGGAAGGCGACGGTGGTGCAGCAGCGGAGCCGAAGCCGCCTTCATCGCAGGCGCAGTCCCAGTCGGGTACGCAAACCACAACTCCGTCCGAGACTCCTCAGAAAACTCCTTCGAAGGAGCCGACGTCCCCGAAGGAGCCGACACCTCCGAAGAGCCAGACCTCTTCGCAGGAGAAGGACACCACTGGCGGCAATGGGGCTAGCAATAGCAAGATTCCCCCAATCCCGGAAAAGCCCAAGGACTCCGGATTCCTGGGAAATCTCTTCGATAACGACGAGGACTAACCCACCCGCGGGACTGTCGCGACAAAGACGGTTGCCCCGTCTTGGCGCGCAGTCAGCTCAATATCGACTGCGTCGACAGCCGGAACCCAGGCCGCATGGCCGCTGGGAACCTCAACCACGGAGTCGTCGTGACGCAACGCCACCGTGCCCGCTGTAGACAACACAACCGTGGCGGATTCTTCGTCGAGCAGAACATGTTCGCCCGGCTCTAGGTCCCGCGAACGAAGGCGGAACTCGCGCACCGGCGCGTCATAGTCATTCCAGCCATCATCGGTCAGCCGCGACTGCAGCACCGGATCTGGCAGCGGGCGGAAAGAGAGGACACGTAGTAGCTCCACGACATCAACGTGCTTAGAGGTCAGGCCTCCGCGCAGCACGTTGTCGGAGTTGGCCATGATTTCCACGCCCATGCCATTGAGGTAAGCATGCAGCTGTCCCGCACCAAGGTAGATGGCTTCGCCCGGCTGTAAGCGAAGGCGATTAAGCAGCATCGACCCCAGGACTCCCGGGTCCCCCGGATACTTTCGAGCCAGTTCGCAAGTGGTCTCGGCCACTCGCGAGAACTCCTCGTCATCGCCACTGTAATCCGCGCACTTGGCAGCCACGGCCTCGACCAGCTCATCGAGAACATCCTGGGGCAACGTCAACCACGTTGTAAACAATGCCCGCAGAGCACTCTCGTCATCGGCGGCATCGAGCAGTCCCATGTAGTGGTCGAGCTCCGGTACCGCCAGCGTCGCGAGCAACTCCTTCGTGCGCTCCACCGGGCGGAATCCGGCCAACGCGTCGAAGGTAGTCAGGGCGACAATAAGTTCTGGCTTGTGGTTGTTGTCCCGGTAATTGCGGAAATGTGCAGTAGCCGGAATGCCCTCTGCATTTTCGCGTGCAAATCCCTCCTGAGCTTCTGCCAAGGTGGGGTGTGCCTGCAGCGATAGCGGCTCATCGGCTGCGAGCAGCTTCAACAGGAACGGCAGCCTGCCGTTGTCGGTGTCAATTGCATATCCGAGCGCAGCTGCCGGATCCTGCGCAATGAGCTCATCCAGCGGCGTGCCGGCCACCGTGGCCGATGCCAGTGCATGCGCACCAAACCACAGTTCCGCCCAGGGCTTCGATGTGGGAGCGTCCGCACCGGTGATTCTCGCCAAATGTGTACGAGACCCCCAGGGGTACGACTGCAGCACGGGGTCCAACAGCTCCATGCCCGTATCACTCCTCTAATAGTCACTTCTGGCGCAAGCACGCCAATCTCACCGAAGGCCCAAAAGCCTTCGGTGACACCCGGCGATTACGCAGAAAACGCCGCAATCGCACCAACTCTGGCTGCAGCAACACATACTTCAACCAATGGATGATGAGTCTCCGCATCGAGCGCAGGGCACTCCACACGAGCCCATCCAACCTCGCCGTAGTGGTCCCGGTAGTGGCCCACATTGTTCGGCGCAGCTAAAACAATCGCCCCCAACGGTAGCACTGTCGCCCCTTCATCCCCACCATCAATGAACGGGTCATAGAAAATATCGCGGCTTTCCTGGGGTTCTGCAGCGAGCAACGCGCCCACGCTAAGAGACAATTCGCCTATCGACGACGCTGCCGAGACCACGCCCGCCTCAAGCATCTGTAACGATGCCAGTTCCGCTACCGGTGCCAGCGCCGAGGTCGTCGACACTGCAAGCATTCTGCGGCCTGCCACCCACTGCGCTACTTGCCGCGCGGGGTTAACTGTTTCATCTCGCTGCGGAGCACAGGCGGCAATATCGGCGTCCACCGCATCAGCGACTTCCTCCACTACCCCGGCCGGAGCCAGGGTGGTGGCACCACATTCGGTGAGCGCGCTGGCGATGGCACCGACATAGGCGGTAAAGGACGCGGACTCCGCCATCGCCGGGCGCGGAACCACAACCGTATCGGGGCTACCGGCGGCACGCAGTGGCCCTTCACCGGGATCCACCACGACCGTGGCAGCACCTCGCCTATCAGCTTCAGCCAGAGCTGCCCCCAGTGGGCTGCCGGGGTTGTCGTCACAGACGATGACCAGGTCGAGGGCACCGACATAACTGGGCAACCGATGCGCAATTACCACCGGGCAGCGGATGTCGTCGGCAAGCGCGCGCACGGATTCGGCGGCGAGCTGCGCCCGACGATTTCCCACGAGGATGACCGCACTGCGCGGCAGTGGAAGTTGAGCAAACGCTCCCCCGCGAGTCGCGGAGGCAGCAGCTCTAAGACCTGCACCGGCAGTGGCCATACGGTAGAACAGGGCCTCTTGGCGCGGGTTATGGGAGGAGTTAAATGACGAGGTCATACTCCCAAGCATGCCTGAAAACGGGTGCGTGGGGTTGATTAACCGCGGATGATGCCGAGAACTTCGTCGACAAGAGCGTCGACCTCAGCACGCGTCGGCGCCTCGACGTTCAGACGCAACAGCGGCTCCGTATTGGAGGCCCGGACGTTGAACCACGCCTTGGAGTCCGCCAGCTCAATGGTCAGACCATCCATCCAGTCCGAGGACTCTGTGCGATCGGCAAACACAGCCTCGATTTCCTTCTGCTTGGCCTGCTGCTCCTCTGCGCTGCCCAGGCGGGAATTAATCTCACCGGAGGCCTCGTAGCGGTTGTACTCGGCCATGAATTCGCTCAGTGGCTTATCCTGCTCTGCCAGTGCGGCCAGGACATGCATGGCAGCCAGCATGCCGGAGTCAGCGTTGAAGAATTCCTTGAAGTAGTAGTGCGCCGAATGCTCGCCACCAAAAACAGCACTGTGCTCGGCCATTTGCGCCTTAATAAAGGAGTGCCCAACACGGGTACGAACCGGGGTTCCGCCGTTTTCCACAATCATCTCCGGCACGACGTGCGAGGTGATTAGGTTATGGATGATAGCCGCGCCCGGGTTCTGCTCCAGGTAGCGGGTGGCCACCAACGCACAGATGGCCGATGGGCTGACCGGGTTGCCCTTCTCGTCGACGACGAAGCAGCGGTCAGCGTCGCCGTCGAAGGCAATACCGATGTCTGCGCCCTGCTCCACCGTAAACTTCTGTAGGTCAACGAGGTTGGCGGGCTCTAATGGATTGGCCTCGTGATTCGGGAAGTTGCCGTCGAGCTCAAAGTAGAGGTCAGCAACATCCATGTCTTCTCCGAGCACTGCCGGGACTGTCAGTCCTCCCATACCGTTACCGGCATCGACTGCGACCTTCAGGCGACGGCCGGAGCGGATGTCGACCAGCCCATGGAGGAACGCCGCGTAATCCTGCAGAACATCCTCACGATCAATTTCGCCCGGAGTGCCGGTGTACTCCGGGATTCCGTCGACAAGCAGATCCTTAATCTGAGCAAGCCCTGTCTCCTGCCCGATTGGGCGGGCCAGCGAACGGCACATCTTGATGCCGTTGTATTCAGCTGGGTTGTGGCTGGCAGTGAACATCGCGCCCGGGCATTCCCTTACTCCGGAGGCGAAATACAGCTCGTCCGTAGAGGTCAGGCCAAGCAGGGTGACATTGAGCCCCTGCGCTGCGGCGCCATCGGCGAAACTAGCCGCCAACTCCGGCGAGGACTCACGCATATCGTGGCCAACTACGGCACGCGTTGCGCCCTCTGAACGCATGATGTGTCCAAAGGCGGCGCCGATGGCTCCGACAAGGTCCGCGTCGATGCCCTCACCGACAACACCGCGCACGTCATAGGCCTTGATGACGGCATCCAAATCGGAACGATTGTAAGTGCCCACGAAAAACCTCTCTGGGTAAGTATCAGTTTTGTGAAAAATGATACTAGCCACAGAGAGGCTCTCACAAAGAAATGCCGCGGCAAGATGGCATGAGCTGGGGCACGGCGCCCGACCCGTTAGTCGTCCGAATCCTCCGGATCGCGAACTACATGCAGGTGACCGCGCGCGGATTTCCGCGTCGACGGGTGACGGCTGGAATCAATCTTGTAGGTCTGAGGACGGTTGTCGACCTCATCCCGCAGCACCAGGCCAGTCGCATTGCGGCCAGCTTCACGGACGGCTTCCGCCAATGCGGTCAAATCATCATCGTCCTGGGCGGGCGTCGGCACGTCGTAACGCACGAGCTCCCAACCCAGCGGTGCGGTGATGGAACGCGCGTGCTTCTCACAGAGATCCCAGCTATGCGGTTCGGACGCGGCGGCGAGCGGCCCCACCACAGCCGTCGACTCCGCGTAGGCATACGTCAACGTAGCTACGGCAGGTTTGCCACAGCCGGGCCGGCAACAACGTCTAAAAACACTCACGGCATCAAAGTCTAGACCCTAACTTTAAGTTTCGATAGTTTTTCTCCCACTCCGGGCGTTTTTCGCTTTCCGACGCTCCCCCGGAGCAACCCAGCCTTACCCAGTAAACCTGCGACATGGCCGGAAACTGGCCTCACCCACGTTGACAAGCCGACCGATTATGCTCAACTAATATGAATTCATCGGCTTATACTCCGCGCTCATTGCGACGCTCACTGCGACGCGGTCGCGGACCTCGGGGACCTCTGTTGCCGCCGGAAGTACCTCGTTGGAAGAGCCGTTCAGAAGCTTTTGACCAGGCGGTTATTGACGCCTATGCCCCATTGGATCAGCGCTGGTCCCGACAACTGTCACACCTGGACATCGCCATCGATACGATTCCTCGCATGCAGTTGCGCCCGGACATGTACTTCCCGGAAGAGGTTGTCGCTGACGGGCCCGTACCACTGGGACGGCTTATCCCTGCTGGTATTGACCGCGTAGGCAACCCCACCCGCCCCTGCGTAGTAGTGTTCCGCCGCCCCATTGAGCGCCGTGTGTCGGGCCGAGTGGAACTGGACCAGATGCTGCAATATGTACTGACCCGCCTGGTGGCGGTATATCTGGGCATTGATCCGGCTGAGGTGGACCCTAGTTTCGACGAGAACTTCCTGTAGAAAGCTTTCTTCTAAGGAGCTCCCTAGAGAGCAGAGAAAAACTCGTTCAACGAAAAATCCCTCAGGGGTTTACCCCAAGGGAGACTGTGGCATTGCGCGCACACGAAAACTAGCCGCGCGGTTCTAGCCAATCTGCCGCTTCAAACGGCGACGCTCACGCTCAGAGAGGCCACCCCAAATACCGAAGCGCTCATCATGCTCGAGAGCAAACTCCAGGCATTCATCTCGCACACCACAAGCACGACAAATACGCTTTGCTTCGCGAGTGGATCCACCCTTCTCAGGGAAGAAAGCTTCTGGATCAGTCTGGGCACACAGAGCCTGCTCCTGCCAGTCCTGATCGACGGCTTCAAACAACCCCGAAAGGTCATCTGCCCACTCTGTCAACGGCCGAGGCTGGTTTTCAGAGGAGCTATCGTTCACAGCGATGTCACCCGCATTCGTCTCACTATCCACAGCAGAGCCGCCATCAAACATGCTGGACTTTTCCATGCCGAGGGCCTCCTGATGGTTGTTGCTGCGGGTCTTTAAATTGGGCTTAGTGTGCGAAACACACATTTGTGATTACACACGTGTAACCCACCATCGGTCAAGCCGAAGAGAGAATTTGCCCCAATACTTTTCATTGCCCCTGAAGCCCCTCCCCCCGCGTTGGGGATTAAGTTCAGGTTGAAGGATGGTGCCTAAACCCTAAACCTGTCACCTGAACTCAACCACATTCGCCACATGCCTCTCACCAGCAACTTTGGCGACACTTCGGCAATTCTAATCAGATATTGCCGACAAAAGTCTGACACGCCGAAGGCTGCAGACTAGACATCCGTCGAAAAACGTACTCCGTGATCGGGGATCTGGACGCCCGGCCAAACGCGGATACCGTTGATCAATTCACAGCGCGCACCAACGACGGCACCCTCGCCGATAATGGCATCACTGATGACCGTCCGCGGACCAATATCGGCGCCATCGGCAATCACAGAGCGCTCAATCACAGCACCGGCACCGATGCGTGCGCCGTCGAAGATCACTGATTGATCAATCCGAGCTCCCGCACCAATCTCCGCCCCACGGCCGACGACAGAGCCACCGTAGAGAAGAGCGCCGCCACCGACCGACGCAGATTCGTCGACAAGCGCTTCGCCGTGCTTACCCTCTAGTAGTGGTGACGGCGCGATACCGCGGACCAAATCGGAGGAGCCGCGGACGAAGTCGCCCGGAGTCCCCATGTCACGCCAGTAGGCGTAATCAACGTGACCGTAGACGTTCATACCGCGGTCGAGCAGTGCTGGGAAGATTTCACGCTCAACGCTAATAGGACGACCAGCCGGAATCGATTCGATAATCTCGCGGCGGAACACGTAGATACCGGCATTAATCTGATCGGTTGGCGGATCCTGGGTCTTCTCCAGGAACTCCAGGACGCGCCCATCCTCATCGGTCGGAACACAGCCGAACGCGCGTGGATCCGGCACACGCACGAGGTGCATCGTGACGTCCGCATCCTTCTCCGCGTGAGTACCCAACACCGCGCGCAAGTCAGTACCGCCGAGGACATCGCCGTTGAAAATCATCGCGGTGTCATAGCGCAGCTTGTCTAGGACGTTTCGGATACCGCCACCGGTACCCAGCGGCTCAGCCTCAAAGACGTATTCAATTTCGAGACCCAAATCCGAACCGTCGCCGAAGTGTTCTTCAAATACTTCAGCTCGGTAGGAGGTGCCCAATACCACGTGCTTCATACCTGCTGCACGAATGCGGCCAAGCAGATGCTCCAGGAATGGATGTCCTGCTGTGGGCAGCATCGGCTTCGGCGTATTCACAGTAAGGGGACGCAAACGCGTACCTTGCCCGCCGACCAGAATGACAGCGTCAGTCTGTTCAGCCAACGTGGCCCCCGCCTGCTGTGCAGCATCCGCTCCCGGCTGGAAAGCGGAGCCATGCCCAGCACTCGGACGAACTTCGGTAGTCATGAAATCGGTAACTTTCTTCGATGGATCATTCCAACAGTTAATTAATTCCTACGCTTTTTGACCGCGATTATGACTTTGCCACGCAGGAACAGCCCCAAACGCAATGCCAGTCGCACAGGTGCCAGCGCCTGCCCCGGCAGGCGATCTGACATAAAGCGGTAGGCCGACTCGTGATGGGCCTTTACGGTAATTTCTGGGTGCTTACTGGCAGAATGCCCCTGCGCGTGACGAATCTCTGCACGGGGACAGAAAATATTGCTCCAACCAGCCTTGCCCAGTCGGTCGCCCAAATCCACGTCCTCCATGTACATGAAGTAGCGGGTATCAAAGCCATCAATCTGGTCGAACGCATCCCATCGCAGCAGCAGGCATGCGCCCGACAACCAGCCGGCCGGTCGCTCGCGATCCATATCCGCGTCATCCCGGTAGCGCCGTGAGAAAGGGTTAGTAGGCCAGATATCGGCAAGCAGCGCGTGTCCGATACCGCTGACAAGCTCAGGAACCGCGCGTGCCGACGGGTACACGCTGCCATCCGCCTCGCGAATCAGCGGACCAATCGCTCCGGCTTTGGGATTGCGCTGCGCGCATTCCAACAGAACATCGATTGCGCCAGGGGCAAACACCACGTCAGGGTTGACCAGCATGACGTAATCAGGATTAATCTCACCGGCACGGCGAGCCCGTCCCAGCTCCGCAATGCCACGGTTGGCGGCCGCACCATAGCCAATGTTGCCGCCGGTGCGCAGAAGCTGAACATCCGCTCCGGTCTCCTTGGCCCGAACTTCTTCCTTCTCCACGGAACCATCCGTCGAGCCGTTGTCGGCCATGATCAGACGCGTGGAGGCACTGGCGGCGGGGCCCAGCGAATCCACCAGCTTGCTCAGGTGCTCACCGGGCGAAAAGGTCACGGTGACCACACCGAGCGGAAGCTGCGAGGGTTGCGGGGAATTCGAGGTTGCATTCACAAACCTAGACCCTAGGTCAGGACTGCACGCAAAGTGTCCTGCCACTCCGGAAGCGAATGTAGACCTACCTCACTCCATGCGGAACCATCCAACACGGACCAGGCCGGACGCGGGGCCGGACGAGGGAACTCACTGCTGGTACACGCCACCACACGCTGTGGATCGTGACCGGTGAGCCGAAACACTTCGCGAGCCACCTCGAACCATGTTGATTCACCGCTGCCCGTGACATGGAAGGTGCCGGTCGGTGCGCTGCTCGGTTCGGACAACACGCGATCGCACAACTCCCAGATAGCTCCGGCGAGATCACCAACAAAGGTGGGGTTGCCGTGCTGATCGTCAACGACCTTAATAATTGCCGGGTTGCCCTTGTCATCAGTCGCCGTCTCCGCCAGACGCATCATCGTGGAGACGAAGTCCTTGGCCTCTGGCTGTGTGGGCCCCGACCAGACCCACGCCGTACGCAAAATAGCGGAACGCGCGCCCGAATCACGCACATTGTTCTCCCCCACTAACTTGGTACGTCCGTACATAGTCTGAGGCGCGGTGAAATCATCAACTCGCAGCGCTCGGCGCTGCCCCGTCATCTCATCGATTGCTACATCACCGAAGACATAGTCGGTGGAGATATGAATGAGATACGCGTCTTCCTTTTTCGCCCGAGCCGCCAAGTACTTCGGTCCGAGTGCATTGATTAGGTGTGCCGAACCGGGATCGGATTCTGCACCATCGACATCGGTCGCCGCTGCCGCGTTAATGATGATGTCGACGTCGTCAAGCAGAGGCGATGCCTCCACAGCATCCGAATCAGTGATATCCAACTGCGCCCGAGTGAGAGGGCGCACCTCAACATCGGCGGCGAAAGAATCACGCTGAAGCGCAGTACCCAGCTGTCCAGCCGCACCAGTTATGGCAATAATGGGACGCCGCGAGTTGCTGTGGGTTGGTCCATGAGTGGCGAAATGCGAGACTGATATTTCAGACATATTCTTCTTTATCACTATCGTAGATACGATTGACACTGTGTTGAGGTGCAACCGGATACGGATTGACACTGTGTTGAGGTGCAACCGCACACGGTTGGACGGCTAAGGTTTATGTAGTTTCCGCAGCTGCTTACTGCCCTCCACGATGTGTGGAATGCCCACGCAGACATGCAGCACAAATTATATTTTCGAAAACGGTTTAAGAGGAGCCCCGGTTTGAGCAGCCACACGCCACGCGCGCGTCACGCACGCGATATTCAAGCGCCACCGTCCTCTGCAGAGAGTACCGCCCAAGCTTGGCCGCCGATGCTGCGCAATGCGCTTGTGCTGCTCTCGGCCATTATCCTGGTTATTTCCGCAGTTGGCTGGTGGACACTCGGTAGGACCACCGACAACTTGGGTTCGGGTGGCGACTTCGGCCTGGGCAGTGAGAAGGACGGCGCAACCGATATTCTGCTCGTCGGCTCAGACTCCCGCACCGATGCCCAGGGCAACCCGCTGACTCCGGAAGAAGTTGAGCTTCTGCGTGCCGGCGACGAAGAAGCCACGAATACAGACACGATTATTGTGATTCGTGTTCCTGCCGATGGCTCTTCAGCGACGGCAATTTCCATTCCGCGCGATACCTATGTCCACACCAATCGCCTAGGCAACACAAAGATTAATGGTGTCTACGGCAACACAAAGCAGATGGTGGAAGAGGAACTCGCAGGAAGCGGGGCCTCGCCGGAAGACATTGAGCGTCGCTCGACCGAGGCCGGACGTAGAGCTCTGATTGAAACCATTAGCGACCTCAGCGGTATCACCGTTGACCACTACGCAGAAGTCGGCCTGCTCGGCTTCGTCCTGCTCACCGACGCCATCGGCGGTGTCGATGTATGTCTGAATGACGCTGTCTACGACGAGTTCTCTGGTGCGGACTTCCCGGCGGGCTCACAGACGTTGAAGGGTGCCGACGCGCTCTCATTCGTCCGCCAGCGCCACGGCCTGCCCCGCGGTGACCTCGACCGAATTACTCGCCAACAGGTCTTCATGGCCTCGTTCACCAATAAGCTGCTCGGCGCTGGCACACTGTCCAATCCCGCGAAGCTGTCTGAACTGGGCAACGCCGTCCAGCGCTCGGTGGTGCTCGACGACAACTGGGATGTCACCGGATTTGCTACCCAGATGCAGGGCCTCAGTGGTGGCAACGTGAAGTTTGAAACTATCCCGGTGACCTCGATTGACGGTGTCGGTGACTATGGCGAGTCGGTGGTCACAATCGATAAGGGCCAGGTTCACCAGTACTTCGAGACCCTGCTGGGCACCAAAGAAGAAAAAGCTCCGGCGAAGGAAGGCGACGAAAAGAAGGCTAACCCCAACGCGGCTGAAACTACAGTCAGCGTTTACAACGCCACAGGCATTGAAGGTTTGGCCAGCGGCGTCTCAGGTTTCTTAACGGAAAAGGGCTACACCCAGGGAGAGGTCGGCAACGCTGAGTTCGCCGGCGTTGCCTCCAGCCAGATCAATGCGGCTGACCCAGAGGATCCGGCAGCTGAGGCCATCTCTGAGGCACTCGGTGGCGTACCGATTGTCCACGATCCATACCTCGATCCGCACCACATCTCAGTGACAATTGCCGGTGACTACGAAGGCCCGGGATTGACTCCAGAGGGAATGGCCCCTGATTCGGGCGACGGTGCCGAACCCGCACCTGAAGTCGAGGATGGTTCCAATGGCGACATCATCGGCCAGGAGGGCGGGGAAATTCCGCAGGAAGATCGCCCCGCTATCGACGCCGCCGGTGTGACCTGCGTGAACTAGGCCCGTCCCTTCGGGGAGACCTCAGCGACATGTTCGATGAGGTTATATTCCTCAATTGCGGCTAAGGACTCCTTGGCTTCCTGTTCGTCCAGCACGTTCATGATGAACCCGTTCTGGACGAACACCCAATCACCTACCACCAGCTCAGGCACGTACATTGCCGAGCATTGCCGCTTCTGCCCCGCCATATCCACTGTCGCCATCGGCAGTGGACCATCGGCGATTGCCAAAACCCGGGCAGGAATTCCAAGACACATCGAGTTACTTCGTCCTCTCCTCTACAGTCGGGGCGTCCGCTGAACCACGGCTATCCGTTGTCATATTGTCCACAGGTGCACCGGCATGTTCCTGCATTTTGAATGTCATCACTCCCGCGGGTGCCGAGCTACACGGTAAGCACGGATCAGCGGCCCAGATGGACTTCTCGACCCCCGCAGTCTCCCCGCCACCGCACAGCTGCTCGGTGAGCATACGAGTCAGCCAGAGTTCATTCTGCGCAGTTGGCGTCATGATCTGACAATCCGTGATGATGCCGTCAGCTCCTGCCGTATAGCGATGGACTAACAGCCCACGCGGCCCGTCAATCATCCCGACACCGCTGCGATGTCCTTCGAAGTCGGCATTCTCAATCGCCGTCGCGGCATTCGGATCGCACACATGGTCGCCGAGCAGTTCCCCGTCGGCAAGCACCCGCCTCGCCCGAGCCGCGGTGTCGGCGAGAAGCTGGCGTTGGGCGTCGCGTGGGCTAATTCCACGCTTATCGACGACAACCTGCCTGGAGACCGGCCCCACCCGGTAGAAATCGGCCCGCTGACCTTCACAGCCATGCTTGCCCAGCTGCTTCGAGGCATCAAACACCGGTCTGGGAGCGGCATCGCCCGGACGGGATTCACGAACACGTGTGGGCCAATCAGCAGCCGGGAAAATCTCCGCCGCGGTATCGGTGTCATGCCGCGCGACTGCCAGGTAATTTCCCAGTGGCGCAAGCTCACCGTCGGCATCGACAACTGCCACATCGAGGCCGTCAAAAGTATCCGTCCAAGCATCAGAAGCATCGGGAGTGGGAAGAAGCTCCACTTCCTTGATTACCGCCGTCTCAGCCAGTACCTCCAGAGCAGTTTCTGCCTCAGAAACCAGCGTCTTATCCACTGTCGCGCGCACACCGCCGGGGACGGCGACATCCGGGAAGTGCGACGGTGCTCCCGCTGCACGCATCAGAGCTTTTCCGGCACGCTTCATTGCCCGTGCCCCCTCGCGGTCGACGGCCACAAATTTGGTCGCTAGATTATCCAAGGTCGACCCGGCCGCCAGCAGCTCTCGAATCAACTGTGCGGTTCGAGGAATATCGGAGATCCCGTAGAGGTCCTCTACCGCCCGCACGCCTGCAAGATGATGCACAACCGGGCACAGGCCACACAGCCGCTTGGTGATATCTGGTACGGCCAGCGCCTGCTTGCCCACGAGCATCCCGTCGATACGCGGTAGCCCTGAAAGGTCGAAGGACACCTGTGTGATGGCGCCGTTGTCATCGCGATAGACATCCAGTCGTGCCTCGAATGGGTCAACAAGCTCATCGAGCTGGATGTGCTGGGTAACCGGAACGGATTTGGATGACATGGTCCGCCTGCGCCTCCTTTGCGCTGAGTGCTTCGCCATAATGGTATCTGTGCATGAGCTTGGATTGTTGACCAGCGTGGTGGAAAAGATTGCCGAGGTCTGCCCGGGACGCACCGTGACAAAGGTGTCAATGCGTGTGGGCGACCGCTCCGGAGTCGTCTACGATTCCCTCATCGCCGCGTGGCCCGTGGCCAGTGCCGCGACGCAGTGTGAGGGCGCCGAGTTAGACGCCGAGCTCATTGTGTCGACGGTCTACTGCCCCACCTGCGAGGCCGAGCATGAAATCGATGAATTCTATGCTCTAACCTGCCCCGTCTGCGGCACACCAACTGCGGATCTACGGCACGGCCGCGAGTTTGAAATCTCCAGTATTGAAGTCAACGCTGAGGGCGAGAGTTAGACGTCGCTGTCGCGCTCATCGGCAAGCCAGCTGTCGATGAGCTCGCGCGCAACCTCAGTCGCTTCCTCAATGCCGCCAAGTGCCGTGTCGCTGAGCCCCACCACCATGTCAGCCGACTCGTAGACCACTCCCACCACACCGACGCGCGCAGGCTCCTGCCCCAACAGGCGCGCCGCGGTGAGCAAATCCAGCAAGCCGACCTGGTGCGCGGACAGCTTTGCCGCCAATAGTCGAGGAATCTGGTCACCGACGAGCTTGACGACGGTACCGGGATCCCCCGGACCAGCGAGAGCATCGAGCAACAATAAGTTCTTGGCCTCCTGCACTATGGGCAGCAACTCCATACCACAGGTGCCGCCATCGATGTAGGCAACCGCACCCGTCCATTCGTCCCCTCGCCCGGCGATGTTCGCAGGATCATCGAGATGAGAGGGCGACCAGACCAAATGCGCAGAATCTCCGGCCTGAGTTGTCTGCCTCATGCCTGCAGATTCCAGTTCCGGGGCGAGGCGCCTCAGCAGTTCGAGACCAATGCCGTCGTCGCCCATGACGGGGTTGCCGATGCCAAGAACCGTCACCAACGGGGTTCCAGTATCGGCGCCGGTGACTCCGTCGGACGTCTTATCGTTACCCAATGATCTCCTATCCAATGCGTGGAGAGTCAACCGGTTGCGTTCCGCGCGGTAGCCAGACAGAGCCACCAATCATCGAGGACAGACCACCGTGGTTGTGCACCGCATCGGAGCGGATGACCAGGTAGACGTGAATGATGGCAAACAGCCAAATCAGGTACATGATGATTGTGTGAATCAGGCGGAAGTAACCGATGCCAATCCAGTGCGTGGGCATAGCCAACAGCTGGAAGAACCAGTTGGACTGATCCATCATCGCGTATAGCGACAGACCTGTGAGCATCTGGATGAGACACATCGCGTAAATGCCGGTGTATGCCAGCTGCTGCAGCGGATTGTGAGCGAAGTAGAACGGCCCTTCCTTGCGTAGGAAGAGGTAGTACTGCATCGTGTGCCAGAGGTCTTTAACATCCTGCTTGTTATAAATCGGCCATAGCGCACGCCATCGTGTTTGTCGGTCGTGGGTAACAAACAACAGAATGGCACGCCACAATCCCACCGCAATCCAGAGGAATCCGGCTAAGAAGTGCGCGAAACGCACATACCCCATCGCAAAACCCGCGGCCGTGCCGTCATAAGTACGCTCGGTCAAATAGGGCTGCATGATGTACCAACCGGTAAAGGTCATCACCAACATCAGCGCCAGGTTCAACCAGTGTTGAACGCGCAGTGCCCATCCCCACAGGTGAACCTCGACCCACGAACCGGAGCCCTTTTTATTCTCTGCAATGGCCTCGTCAAGTTTCCGCAGACCCATTGCCACGAAACCTTCGAAGATGAAGTCTCCGATGATATTTCCGTCTTTGTCAATGGGAGCGAGTGCGACACCCATGCTGCGATGACCGCGGCCATGGTGCATGTTCGCGTTACGACGAAGTAGAACACCTTCCTCGCGGGACATCGTGGATGCCTCTACGACTGAGTCCAGTTCACCACGCATGATTGCCACATCGACCGTTTGATCGGCGATATTGAGACCGTGCACCTTAGCGATGGAGTAACGGCGATCCGGTGTTGCCGGATCGTACGAATCCGGGGTCAATTTCATCAGTGGCGTGCCGTCGAGGTGGAAAAGATCGTCACGACGACGACGCAAGCTGACCTTCAGCGCAAGGTCGACAGGATCGCGGGACTCGTCCGGAACAATCGCTGCGGCCTGAATGACCTCAGATGGCGACAACCAGTGGCTGGTGTGTGCGTCAATAACCGCAATAACCAGGGGGTTGCCCTTGGAATCCTTTAGTCGCAGTTCCGGGTTTTCACTCACTGAGGGGGTCATGCCGTCGGATGTCATGCCGTCGTCACCTTAAACATCTCCTGACCAGACGGATCCAAAACGTGGACCGCGCAGGCCATACATGGGTCGAAGGAATGAATCGTGCGAAGTGGCTCAAGCGGCTGCTCAGGATCGACCAGCGGATGCGTGCCATCGCCAGCCAGCGCGTGCTCGTACGGGCCAAGCTGCCCCTTGGGGTCACGGCCACCGGCCAGCCACGTGGTAGGAACCACGGCTTGGTAGTTGGTCACCTTGCCATTTTCGATTTTGACCCAGTGGCTGAGCATGCCGCGAGCGACCTCGAGAAAGCCCACGCCCTGGCACTTTTCCGGCCACGAGGACGGCTCCCAACGGCTGTTGTCGAAGACATCAATATCGCCATTCTTCAAGGCCTCAACGAACTCTGGGAAAATGTGATCTGCCAAGTAATTGGCGGTAGTCACAGATTCCACGGCGCGAGCGTAGGTGCGTCCCGCAGTGGAGTTCATCTGCTCAATACGCAGGTCGAGCTTGTCCATAACCTCGTCGACCAGGCGCACCGTCTCCGATTCCTTCTGCAGGTACGCCAACAGCACACGTGCAACCGGACCGACTTGAACAGCGCGACCGTCGTAACGCGGCGCCTTCGACCAGGTGTACTTTTCATTGTCGGACAGCCACTCGTACGGCGGTTTCGGTCCGGTGTAGTTCACTGTGGTTTCACCGTCGTACGGCTTGAGGCCGACATCGTCGCCCGCTTCCTGCGTGTACCAGGCGGAGTTAATGAATTCCTCAATCTTCTCCGGCTGGAATGGGTGGAGCTTGGTGTAATCACCGTCGAGAATGACACCGGGCTTGATGTTTGGATGCACGGTTTGGACACGGGACTTAGCCGGGTCGCCTGAGTAAGTGGCGCCGGCCATGCCGACCGCCAGGAAGCTGTCGGAGGAGCGACCGATGTCGAAGTAATCCTTGTAAACGCTCATGATGGCGACTGCATCTGGGTAGAAGCAGTCATTGACGAACTCCACGATCTCATCGATCCAGGACTTGATCTGGTCAATGCCGACTTGGTTGACCGTCTCCGAGCGTTCCGGGTCGATGGAACACGCCATACCTCCGACCAGGAAGTTCGGGTGGGGATTCTTACCGCCAAATACGGTGTTAATGCGGATGATAGAGCGCTGGAAAGCCAAGGCATCGAGGTAGTGCGACACTGCCATCAGGTTGGCCTCGGGCGGCAGGCGGTAGTCCTCGTGCCCCCAGTAGCCGCCGGTGAAGATGGACAGCTGGCCGGAGTCCACAATGCCCTGCACGGTTTCCTTGACTCGGGCGAAGGTTTCTTCGGTATTGCCCTTCCACGTCGAGCCAATCGACTGCGCGAACTCAACGGTCTTCTTCGGATCTGCCTCGAGAGCCTTCGTGACATCAATCCAGTCCAGACCGTGCAGGTGGTAGAAGTGCACGACGTGGTCGTGAATCTCCTGCGAGCCAATCACCAGGTCGCGAATACGACGTGCCTGCGGGGGCGGTGTCGAGCCAATGGCATCTTCGACCGCGGCAATGGATGCCACCGAGTGAGTACCCGTGCACACACCACAGATACGACCAACGAACGCCCAGACATCGCGAGGATCACGGTTTTTCACAATGGTTTCGATACCGCGGAACTGAGTAGTTTCACTCCACGCGGTTTTAATGTGGTCTCCCTCGCGTTCCAGCTCAATGCGAAGGTGTCCCTCGATTCGGGTAATCGGGTCAATTACAACTTTTTCCGTAGCCATGTCCTATGCCCTTAGTCGTCCTTCGAATCGGATGCTGTCTCACTCTGCGTGCCCGGTGAGTTTGAAGGACGGTCGACCATCGGAGGCTCCTTGCCTTCCACACCGCCAAACGCAGCCAACACCTTTTCTTCGCCGTTGGAGCGCCTTATCTTCAGTTCCTTCACCAGTGTGAGTCCGCCATGGACTGCGGCACCCGCGGCAGTGGCAGCCAGCAGTCCAACGCCGACCTTGTTCACGCTGGACTCCACCCCAATACCCGGGATTCCCGGCAGCTTGTCATAGAACGGAGTGAACTGGTCGAAGAAGTCCTTCTCAGTACAGCCAATACATGGGTGACCAGCACCGATTGGCCAGCCAGACTTAAGGTTCCACTGCACGATTGGACATGGGCTAAACGTGGATGGCCCCTTACAGCCGACCTCGTAAAGGCACCAGCCGTTGCGTGCACCCTCGTCATCGAAGGTTTTCACGAACTGACCGGCATCATAATGTGCGCGGCGCGGGCAGGAGTCGTGAATACGCTGGTCGTAGGCAAACTTTGGCCGCCCCTCAGCGTCAACCTCCGGAGTCTTGCCATAAGTGAGCACGTACGTCAGAGTGGCGGTAATAACCTCACCAATCGGCGGACAACCAGAGACGTTAATCACTGGCTTGTCCTTGATAATCTCATCGACGCCCTTAGCGCCGGTCGGATTCGGCTTAGCGGCCTGAACAGAACCCCAGACAGCACAGGCACCAACGGCCAGGATTGCCGTGGCCTTCTCAGCAGCCTCGAGCAGCACCTGTTCTGCCGACTTACCGCCGATGGTGCAATACGCACCGTGCTCGCCGGTCGGAATCGAGCCATTGACCACCAGAATGTGGTCCTCGGCATTCATGTCATCCAAAGCCTTTTCGGCCGCGTGCCCGGACGGCGCCATGAGCAGCTCGTTATAGTCCATCGAAACTAAGTTCAGCACCACGTCTTCAGCAGTAGTGCCTCCGGAACGCAATACGGATTCCATACATCCGGTGCACTCCTGCAATTGCAACCAAGCCACCTTCGGCTTCTTTACAGCTGAGAGCTTGTCTGCGATTTCCTCCGCCGAGGGAGTCAGCGACTGCGCCGCGGCCTCACCGACATTCGGAGTTCCCGCGGCAAAAATTGCCGCCATGGTGCCACAAAACTTCATGAAACTGCGCCGTGAGACACCAGCTCTAGCGAGGTTGTCGCCGAGGGTGCCTTCCTGCCAATTCGCGCCACTAATCATTTTTTTCGCTGCGCCTTCTGCTTAGTTATTAGGAATATTGGTTTCGAGGTTTTACAACTACCCAGGCCCATTGCCTATACATGGCCAAGTATAGCGACCTAAGAACAACCTGAATAATGGTGCTGCGCAGCGGTTATAACAAAATAATATGCAAGATAAATATTGCGTAAATATAGCTCCAGGTACAGGGAATGAACGTGAAAAACCGCGGCAGATTACGGCCGAATATCACCTATCCCCCACTAAGGTGGAGCGAAACGAGGGGGTAGCGGGACCGTCGTCAAGCATGCCGTAATGCCCCCTGCTTCACGACGACCCCGGCGCGCGCTTAATCAACCAGCGCAGGGTTGACCCAACGGAGCCATTCGTCGATGCCCTCCCCGGTCTTAGCGGAGACCTCAATCACCTTCACCCCTGGATTGACCTTTTCCAGGTTGGCGCGGAAGAGCTCCATGTCGAAGTCAAGGTACGGGGCAAGATCCATCTTGTTGATAACCACTACCTGCACAGAGCGGAACATCACCGGATACTTGACCGGCTTATCCTCACCTTCAGTAATGGAGTAGACCATTGCCTTGCGAGTCTCACCGACCTCAAACTCAGCCGGACAGACGAGGTTTCCCACATTTTCAATCATGACCAGGTCAAGCGTGTCCAGATCCAGCCCCTCGAGCGCGCGGGAGACCATGGGGGCGTCCAAGTGGCATTCGCCACCGAATCCGTTGCCCGTGTTCAGCAACGAAATCTGGGCATCGTAGCCCTCCAGGCGATCGGCATCGAGGGCCGTTTCAATATCGCCCTCGATAATGCCGACGCGCAGCTTGCCCTGCGCAGCCACCAGTGTCTTCTCCAACAGCGCGGTCTTGCCTGAACCCGGGGAGCTCATCAGGTTGATGGCCTCAACACCATGTTCGGCAAGCAGCTCGCGATTATGCTCCGCGCGGTGGTCGTTCTCGCTGAAGATGTCCTCGAGGATGGTCACGCGTTCCACACCAGTTTCATAACCCGAGTGGTCGCCGTGGCTGGTGTCATTGGGGTCGGCGAGATGAACGTGGTCATGGCCGTGGTGGTGGTCATGGTCATGATGATGATGGTGGTGTGCGTCATCGCCGTCATGCCGGTGGAAACGTCCCATGATTAAACCGTCTCTCCTACTTGTGCGCGTCGACGTCGATGTCGACGATTGTGAACTCTTCCCCCGAGATTACGCGTCCTGGCTTTCCGCACGTGGGGCACAGCAGACCGTCGAGTGGCCCGACCTGTTCGCGATGCCCGTGCGCGCATTCGACAACGGCAGGTACCCAGTCGATCTCCAACTTCGCGTGCCCCAAACCGGTATCGCGACTGACGAAATCCCACGCGTATGAAAGGGTTTCTGGAACAACCTGACGCAGAGCGCCTATCCGCAGGTGCACAGTGCGTACAGTTCGACCTTCGGCTGCTCTCGTGACAACCTTCGCCAACTGCATGCTCAACGCTACTTCGTGCACAATCTCCAAAGTAGCAGTGCGAACGGACCCGAGTCGCTTACGTAAAGTTGAACGCATGGAAAAGGCAGGCACGACCGGGGCGGGGATGGGCACGGGCATTCAACGCATTCGCTGGCGTATCGAAGGAATCGTCCAGGGGGTCGGATTCCGCCCTTTTGTGGCCACCATCGCCCGGCGCGCGGGTCTCGTCGGCTTCTGCGGCAATGATGAGCAGGGCGTATTCATCGAGGTAGAAGGCGCGTCAGACGCCCTCGTTGCCTTCCGCAGCCAGCTTTTCACCGAACTGCCGGCGCTTGCCCGCATCATCAATCACTCCGCCGAGCACATCGCTGCGCTGGGCCATGAGCGCGAGTTCACCATCGTGCCCTCTCGCCACAGCTACTCCGGCCGCGCGCTGCTTCCGCCCGACACTGCACTGTGCCCGGACTGCCGCCGTGAGTTTTTCGACCCTACCAACCCGCGCTACCTCTACCCTTTCATTTCCTGCACCAACTGCGGGCCGCGTCTGTCCATCATCACTGAACTGCCCTACGACCGTCCGCGCACCACTATGGCGGCCTTTCCGATGTGCACCCCGTGTGAGCGCGAATACACCGACCCCGCCGACCGCCGCTATCACGCCAGCCAATCAGCTGTTTTGACTGCGGCCCGCGTCTGAGCTGGCACGATGCAGGCGGCACCACCACCGCTACCTCCCGCGAGGAGGTTCTCGCACTCTTTCGTCGCGCACAGGCGCTGCTTGACGACGGCGCCCTGCTCGCCGTCAAAGGTATTGGTGGTTTTCACCTGGTCTGCGATGCCGCCAACGACGCTGCCTGCGAGAAACTACGGATGCGCAAGCGTCGACCCGACAAACCGTTGGCGGTAATGGCTCCCACTGTTGACACCGCTGCCCAACTGGTTGAGTTAACTGAGCAGGAGAAGCGTTTCCTCGACTCCCCTGAGGCACCGATTGTGATTGCACCGAAGCAGCGGTCGGGGCCGCTTTCCGATCTCATCGCCCCTGGCCTCGACAGCTTCGGCATTATGCTTCCATACTCAGGCATTCACCTGTTGCTTTGCGATCGCCCGCTCGTGGTCACCAGCGGCAACCTCAGTGGCGAGCCCGTGTGTACCGACAATGCCGACGCGCTGAAGAAGCTCGGTCACATCGCCGACGCTTTCATCCTCCACGACCGCGAAATCCACGTACCCGTTGAAGATTCGGTTTTCATCGGCACCGCCCCATCGCGCCGGTCCCGTGGCTTCGCTCCCATCCCCGTTTCAATCACGGCCACCGATTCTCGTAGCGACACGGGCACTAGCACCGGCACTGGCCCTGGCACCAGCGCCCGTAGTACGTCGCAACCCACCATTTTCGCGACTGGCGGGGAACTGAAGAACACTTTCGCGATCGCGCATGGGGACCTCGTTCACGTCTCCGCACACATTGGTGACATGGGTTCGTGGGCCAGTCAGAAGGCCTACCAGAGAGCAGTTGATCAGCTCCTTTCCATGCGTGACGCGACCCCGGATTTTGTCGTCTGCGACCTTCACCCGGGCTACGCCACTACCGCCTTCGCCGAACGCTTCGCTGCCGAGCACGACATCGAGCTGCTCTCAGTTCAACACCACTTCGCCCACGCGCTCTCCCTACTCGCCGAACACCGCCTCCTTTCCCCCGGTGCCGGTCGCGCAGTCGTCGCTACCCTCGACGGCACTGGCTATGGCACTGATGGCTCCATCTGGGGCGGAGAAATCCTCACGCTCAGTCGCAATTCCGCAGGCTGGGAACGCACCTGGCACTGCCCCTCTTTCCCATTGGTAGGCGGCGATCGTGCCGTCACGCATCCGTGGCGGCTAGCCCTCGGTCTCACCCACGCATGGGCGCTTGACGACGACCGTCTCCTACGCAACCTCCCCAACGAACACGAAGTAGCGCTGGTTAAAAGCCAGTTGGCGACGGGAATCGGCACCGTGCAAACTTCGTCTCTAGGCCGCATATTCGATGCCGCCGCAGCTCTGATGCTTCCTCGTTGGCGCGGTGGTGCGGCCATCAGCTATGAGGCGCAAGCGGCCATGGAGTTGGAGGCAGTGGCGACTCGCTACGTGAGATCGCATGCGGAAGCGCTCGGAGCGGTCAGTTCGGGGACGAAGCCGGTGCCCCTCCAGGAGGTCATCCCGGAGGCAGTAGCATCGCCTGACGTTGAGCAGGCCGCATTCTTGTTTCACAGTGGGGTTGCGGCCGTCGTCGGCAAGCGATTGGTGCAGGCGGCGGAGGAAGCTGGAACCGATGTTGTCGGTGTCAGCGGGGGTTGCGCAAATAATGCGCTGTTGATGGAGTTGCTGCGGCGCGAAGTTGCAGCTGAGGGCTTTACCCTGTTGCAGCATCAAATCGTGCCGCCGGGCGATGGCGGCTTGAGTCTTGGCCAGGCGGTGGCAGGTCGCCTACTGGCGGCAACCGGCATGGATGTCTAGCAGATGCGCGGCAGCGGGTCGCCGACCAACATGTCCACCATGCGGGTGCCACCGAATCCGGTGACCAGCACCACGGAAGCGGCGGGCTCGTCCTCGATGGAGCCGATATCACGAGCCTCGGAAGCCCCGGCTGCGTGGAGCGCACTGAGCGCTGCCTCGGATTGCTCAGCGGGGACAACGGCGACGAAGGTGCCTTCATTGGCCACGTAGAGGGGGTCGATGCCGAGCATGTCACAGGCCCCACGGGTCATTTCACGAACCGCAATGGATTCGTCGTCAAGCACGACACCAAAACCGGTGCCACGGGCGAGCTCGTTGGCGACCGTGCCAAGGCCGCCGCGGGTGGCATCGCGCATCCAGCGAGTGCCGGGTGCAGCTTCAAGTAGCGCTTCGACCAGACCGTTGACGGCGCGGGTATCGGACTCGATAGGTGCGGCCAAAGCCAAGTCGCCACGGGCGAGCATGACGGCCATGCCGTGATCGGCGATCGGACCGGAGACAAGAATTCGGTCCCCAACCTCGATGTTTGCGTAGACAGATCCTGCCGTAGCGGCACCGGCGTAGTCGCTGCTGACCACGCCCACCCCGGCCGTGGTGATGTAGACCTGGTCACCTGCGCCCTTCGGCACAACCTTGGTGTCGCCGGCGACAATGCTCACCCCTGCGGCATCGGCAGCGGTGCGCATACTCGCCACGATGCGACGGAGAGTCGCGATCTCCAGCCCCTCTTCCAGGATGAACGATGCGGTCAGCGCCAGCGGCCTGGCTCCGGCTACCGCCAGATCGTTGATTGTGCCGTTGACGGCCAAATCGCCGATGTTGCCGCCCGGGAACTCGATGGGGTTGACCACATAGGAGTCGGTGGACATAGCCAACCGCGCTCCGCCATGTGCGGAAGCGGCCGCAGCCTCGACAACAGCATCGGCTGCGAAGAGTCCCGAATCTCCTCCCTGTCCGAGAATCTCATTGCCGTAGGCGTCGAAAAAGACCTGTTCAACCAGAGCGGCGGATGCCTTTCCGCCGGAGCCGTGTTGCAGGGTGACGTAGTCATCGAGAAGCCTGAACGGACGCGCCCGAACGCGCCCGATATTGGTGTTGACCTTGGCTTCGTTGGTGTTCAGACGATTCTTCGGCTGCATGGCTACATATCCTTAAACTGCACGGCTGCGAGGCGGACAATGACAAATTGCGCAACTAATACTCCAAAAACGAGGCGCACTGCCCCTGATGGTAGTCTCGAAAAGTATTGCAAACGAGGAGAAGCGTATGTGTCTTGGTGTCCCTGCAGTGATCACAGAAGTCCACGATGCGGCCCGCGCAACAGTTGAAATTGGTGGTGTCGCACGCATGATTTCCACCGATTTACTCGTCGATGAGGACCTCACACAAGGTGATTGGGTTCTCGTACATGTCGGTTTCGCCATGAGCAAGATTGACGAGGAAGAAGCCAAACTCTCGCTCCAGCAAATTAAACAACTTGGTGGCGACACCTACGAAGACGAGCTGGAATCCTTCTCATCGTCACAAATCAACTGAGGGCAATAAGACATCATGAAATACGTCGACGAATTCCGTGATCCCGCTGCTGCCAAGAAGCTGCTCGCGCGCATTGATCGCGAGGCCACCAAGCTGGAAAAGCCCATCGCACTGATGGAAGTCTGTGGCGGGCACACGCACACCATTTACCGCTACGGCTTGGAAAACCTTCTGCCCGATAACATCGAGCTCATCCACGGCCCCGGCTGCCCCGTCTGTGTCATCCCCATGGGGCGCGTCGATGATGCCATCTGGCTGGCACAGCAAGAAGATGTCATTTTCACGACCTTCGGTGACATGATGCGCGTGCCAGGATCTGAGACTTCGCTGATGCAGGCACGTGCGCGCGGCGCCGATGTACGCTTTGTCTACTCGCCTCTCGACGCGCTGAAGATCGCCACCGATACCCCCGATAAGCAGGTTGTTTTCTTCGCCGTCGGGTTCGAGACAACCGCCCCGTCGACTGCCGTGACAGTTGAGGCCGCACGCCGGCAGGGTGTGGAAAACTTCTCCGTGTTTTCCAACCACGTACTTATCGAACCGCCGCTGCGCGCCATCGTCAACGGCGGCGAAACCAAGGTTGATGGGTTTATCGGCCCAGGCCACGTGGCCACCACCACCGGCACGGACGCTTTCGAGTTCCTGCCGCGCGAGTTCAATCTGCCAGTGGCGGTCACCGGTTTTGAGCCGTTGGATGTACTCCAGGCCGTCGTCATGCTGCTAGATCAATTCGTCAGCGGCGACGTTGCTGCCGGTAAGTCGCGGGTGGACAACCAGTACGCGCGTGTCGTTCGGTCTTCAGGCAACACCACTGCGCAGAAACTTATGGACCGCGTCTTTTCCCTCCGCGACACCTTCGAGTGGCGCGGTCTCGGCTGGATTGAAAACTCCGGCCTCGGCATCTCTGAGGAATACGCAGCATTCGACGCCG
Organism: Corynebacterium sp. HMSC073H12; assembly: GCF_001837775.1. NCBI lineage: Bacteria > Bacillati > Actinomycetota > Actinomycetes > Mycobacteriales > Corynebacteriaceae > Corynebacterium > Corynebacterium sp. HMSC073H12. The sequence continues at coordinate 47,701 of NZ_KV834023.1, forward strand.
AGCGCCGTTTCCAGGTGCCGGGGCGCCGTATCCCAGACCCCGTGACCTGCGAATGCGGATCTGTGCTCACCGGACACATCAAGCCGTGGCAATGCGCGGTCTTCGGCACCGCCTGCACCCCGGCGACCCCCATCGGCACCTGCATGGTCTCCCCCGAAGGCGCTTGTGCGGCGTACTACAACTTCGGCCGCATCGACCGGAAAGTCACCGAGAACCTGGCGAAATCCCGCCGCTAGTTACTCCGAAATCCCCGCACGCGCGAGCGCTGCCACCGCTTGCTTTACGACGGGCGCGTCAATCATCTCGCCATCGAGCTGGAAGGCGCCAGTGTGCGTACCTGCGTGATCGACAATCTTCCGGGCGCGGGCGAGCGTTGCTTCCGACGGCTTATATGCCTTGCGCACCGGCGGCACCATCGCCGGGTGAATGCAGGCCGTAGCCAAGAAACCACAGCCCACGGCATCGAGAGCCTCTAGGTACTGGCCGCGCTCATCGCGAAAGTCAGTATGAACGGCATCAATGGCGGCAATACCCGCTGCAGCTGCATGCACCTGAACTAGTGCACGAGCCAATCGCTGCGGATCGCGGTAGTGGCGACGAGGATTTTCATCCACACTCTGGCGCGAGGACACCCCACCGAGTTCGGCGGTCAGGTCTTCGGCACCCCAGAACAGACCCACAACGTCCGGGTGCGTGGCAATCTGCTGGATATTAATCATGGCCTGCGGGGTTTCAATCATCGCGATGATCTTCAACCCTTCGAGCTCTGCGGGGATGGAGCCTCGAATCTTGGGCACCATGACGATGTCGTAGTCACATGTACGGGCAAAGGCGACATCCTCCGCGAAGGTCGGAGTCCCAGGACCGGTAATCCGAAGAATAGTCGCCTCCGGGTCGAGCGGATTGTTGATGATGTTCGCACGTGCCTGCTCGTGATTGTCAACGGCAGCGCCGTCCTCCAGGTCAATAATGACCATGTCCGATCGTTCAGCAGCTTTCTGGAAACGTTCCGGACGGTCAGCCGGGGCGAAGAGTAGCGCCGGGCCAGAGGGAAGCCAAGGGAAGGACTGTTCACCATCGAGGGAGCTAAAGCCTGTCATAGCTCCTAACCTAATTGAAAACTCGAATCACCTTCGCGCAGGGGCTCCCCCAGGAGGTAACAAAACCCGCGTTGTGGGGCCCATAGAGCGGAAACCACAACGCGGGTTTGCTGAGTTTTTAACCTATGCGGTTAGTCGCGATACAGCAGCAGCGCGTCGCCCTGGCCGCCGCCACCACACAGGGACACACCAGCGCGACCCGAACCGCGACGGTTCAGCTCCATTGCAGCGGTCAGAGTCAGGCGGGCACCGGAGCAGCCAATCGGGTGGCCGAGGGCAATCGCGCCACCGTGGATGTTGGTCTTTTCCAGCGGGTAGTCCAGCTCACGCAGGGACTTGACGGCCACCGCACCAAATGCCTCGTTGATCTCGATGAAGTCAAGCTCCTGCGCGTCCCACTCAGCGCGACGCAGGGCCTCCTTCAAAGAGTCCGCCGGCTGAGCGTGCAGGGAGTTATCCGGACCTGCGGTCTGGCCGGCCTTGCCCACAACTGCGAGGTAGTCCAGACCGTGCTTCTCTGCGTAGGCACGCGATGCCAGCACAACTGCTGCGGCACCGTCGGAAATCGGCGAGGAGTTACCGGCAGTGATGGTGCCGTTTTCCTTCAGGAAGACCGGACGCAGCTTAGCCAGGGTCTCCACAGTGGTCTCCGGGCGAATGCCCTGGTCGGTGTCGACAACTACCGGGTCACCCTTGCGCTGCGGAATCTCGATTGGAGCGATTTCCTGCGCGAAAATGCCGTCTTCCTGCGCCTTGGCTGCACGCTGGTGAGAAGCGGCCGCAACTTCGTCCTGCTGCTCGCGGCTAATGCCGAGGTCGCTGTTCGGACCGTCGGTAAGCGTACCCATGGACACACCATCGAAGGAGTCGACCAGACCGTCGCGCTCCAAGGTGTCCTCCAGCTTCAGCGCACCGAAGGACTTGCCCTGACGAACACCGCGTGCAACGTGCGGAGCGTGCGTCATGGACTCCTGACCACCTGCAACAACGACGTCTGCGTCACCGAGACGAATCAGGCGAGCAGCGTGAATGACAGCGTTTAGGCCCGAGAGGCAGACTTTGTTAACGATCTCAGCGGTCGTATTCCATGGCAGACCTGCCTTAATGGCGACCTGTCGGGCCGGGTTCTGGCCAGCGCCTGCGAGAATCACCTGGCCCAGAACGACGTGCTGAACCTCTTCCGGGGCAACGCCGGAACGCTGGACAGCATGCTTGACAGCATGTGCGCCGAGTTCGACGGAAGTAAGCGGTGCCAGCTGGCCGAGCAGCTTGCCCTGCGGGGTGCGGGCACCGGCGAGGATAACGACATCATTCGGGCTGGGAGCTGGAAGGTTACTCATGGATGGATTCTCCTAAGTCAAATCTGATGAGTGTGGACTGACCATGATTGCTGCGTATTTAATTCTCGAGGTCAACCACGTATGCGGCTTCGGTGTTGGCCTCGATATCAGCCAGTGTCACCCCGGGTGCCAGCCTGCGTAGCACCAGGTGGTCATCAGCGACATCGAAGCTTCCCAGGTTGCTAATAATCCTTTTCACTACTTTCGCACCTGTGAGGGGCAGTTCGCAGGCTTTTACCAATTTTGGTTTGCCATCTTTGGAAACATGATCGGTCAAAACCACTACTCGAGGGGTACCGGCGACCAAGTCCATCGCGCCGCCCATGCCCTTGACCATCTTTCCCGGGATCATCCAGTTGGCCAGATCACCGCACTGGCTAACCTCCATTGCACCCAACACGGCCATTTTCACAGCACCGCCGCGAATCATGCCGAAGCTGGTGGCGGAGTCGAAGATTGCCGCGCCCGGCACCAACGTCACGGTCTGCTTGCCCGCATTGATAAGGTCGGCATCCTCTTCACCTTCATATGGGAAGGCGCCCATTCCCAGAATTCCGTTTTCACTCTGCAGCAGGACGCGCACACCTTCGGGAATATGGTTTGCCACCAGTGTCGGAATGCCGATACCCAGATTCACATAGTCGCCATCGCGCAGCTCTTCGGCGGCCTGCTGTGCCATCTCGTCACGGCTCCAGCCCTTGTCCATAATTGTCTTCGCAGGTGCCATTTAAATCTCCTCCCCTGCTGCCGCGTCACCGGCATCGTGGCTGGAATCGGTATTGCGTGGCCGAGTTGTGCGCTTTTCAATGAGCTTCTCGCGGCCGTCACCGCGGACGATGTGCTGGATATACACACCCGGAGTCATCACCAGATCCGGGTCGATCTCACCGCGGCCAAGCAAGTGCTCCACCTCCGCAACGGTCACCCTGCCGGATGCTGCGCACAGCGGGTTGAAGTTCTGCGCGGTCCGGCGATAAACAAGGTTGCCGTCGATATCGCCGTGGTAGGCGTGCACCAGGCCAATGTCGGCAACGATGCCACGCTCCTGCACGTAGGTCTGCCCGTCGAAGTCGGCGTGAGGCTTGCCCTCTGCAACGAGCGTGCCGACGCCGGTTGCGGTGTAGAACGCGGGAATACCTGCGCCCCCTGCGCGAAGCCGCTCAGCCAGAGTTCCCTGAGGGGTGAACTCCACCTCGATTTCGCCTTCGAGGTACTGGCGGGCAAACTCCTTGTTCTCGCCGACGTAGGAGGCCACTACCTTTGCCACCTGTTTGTTCTCCAACAGAATGCCGAGTCCAGTACCGTCAATGCCCATGTTGTTGGACACGATGGTGAGGTCTTTTGCCCCGGAGTCGCGCACGCCTTCGATGAGGGTATATGGCACACCACACAGGCCAAAGCCGCCAACTGCCAGGGTCATTCCATCGGTGACAAGGCCTGCGACAAGCTCTCGGCCGGTCTGATTAGTTGTTTTTGACATTGTTCTACACCCAGCCCAGGATTCGCGGAGCCATCTCACGCATCTCGACCTTGCGGACCTTGCCCGACGCGGTCATCGGGAACTCCTCGACGACGTGGACGTAGCGCGGAATCTTGTGACGCGACAGCTTGCCGTGGGCAAAGGCCGCCACATCGTCAGCTGTGAGGTCTTCCACATCGTCGTGCAGAATCACCCATGCCATAATCTCTTCGCCGTACTTGTCATCCGGCACACCGATGACCTGCGCATCGACGACAGCCGGGTGGGTGAACAGGAACTCTTCAATTTCGCGCGGGTAGATGTTTTCACCGCCGCGGATGAGCATGTCCTTAATACGTCCGGTGATGGACAGGTAGCCCTCGTCGTCAAGCACACCCAAGTCGCCGGTGTGCATCCAGCCGTCGGCGTCGATGGCCTCGGCGGTCTTTTCCGGGTGCTCCCAGTACTCCTTCATAACGGAGTATCCGCGAACGACAACCTCGCCCTGTTCGCCTCGCGGCAGCGTCTCTCCGGTTTCTTCACAAATGATGCGGGCTTCCAAGTGCGGCATGATCTGGCCGACGGTGTTGACGCGCTTTTCCAGCGGAGAATCCGCGCGGGTCTGGAAGGACACCGGCGAGGTCTCCGTCATGCCGTAACAGATGGCAATCTCGCGCATATTGAGTTTGTCCATCACATCACGCATGGTCTTCGACGGGCACGAGGTACCTGCCATCACACCTGTACGCAGGAGCGACAGGTCGTAAGGGGATCCGTATTCCTCCTGATCATGAGCTTCTTCAAGCTCATTGATGAACATCGTCGGCACACCGTAGAGGCTGGTGGCCTTGGCCGAGTGCACAGCCTTGAGTGTTTCACGCGCCTTAAACGACGGGGCCGGGATGACAATAGCGGCACCGTGGGTGAAGGCGGCGAAGGTGCCAATCACCATGCCGAAGGTGTGGAAGAACGGCACCGGCACACAGATGCGGTCGGTCTCGGTGTAGCCCAACAGCTCACCGATGAAGTATCCATTGTTCAGCAGGTTGCGGTGCGTTAGCGTAGCGCCCTTGGGAAAGCCTGTCGTGCCCGAGGTGAACTGGATGTTGATCGGATCATCCGGCTTCAGCTGGGAGGTGTACTCGCTCAGGTCGTCGATCTCGCTGTGCATGTGCTCGTACCATTCGGATGAACCGAAGTAAATGACCTTGTCCAAGCGCACACCGCGCTGCTTGGAGGCCTCGATCAGCATGGTTCGGTAATCGGAGTCCTTGTAGCGGCGAGCGGCAAACACCATACGCACACCTGCCTTTTCCAGCACGTAGTTCAGCTCGTGCTGGCGGTAAGCCGGGTTGATGTTGACCAGCACCAGGCCGATGTGGTGGCAGGCGTACTGCACCACGGTCCACTCCCAGCGGTTGGTGGACCAAATGCCGATGCGGTCTCCTGGACGGTAGCCCTCCCGGATGAAAGCGCTGGCCAGGCGCAGAACTCGGTTGTAGAAACGCTCAAAGGTAAAGGAGACATCCGCGTAGACGTCAACGACGGCGTCGCGGGAAGGGAATTTCTCCACAATCGCACGCAGGTTCTCGCCGAGGGTCTCATCACGAAGTGGAGCGGCACCTTGCTCGACACCGGCGCCGAACACGTGGCTCATCTTGTTGCCATCGGCATCGACAACATCCTTGCCGTATGGTGCCGGCACAGTGGTGAAGCCCTCCGGCAGCTTCGAAGGATCAGCAGTGCGCTGTTCTGCGTGGTTCTTCAATGTCGCGGTCATGGGGAGATCTCCTTGGTTTAAGTGACTCCGCAGAGTGCAGAGTGTGTGAGAGGAAAATGTGTTCTTTAGGGGGATAAATCAGTGGTCGTTACCGGCTGTGGGACTAACCGGTTACAGCAGCTCGCCGAGCAATGGCTTCTGCTTGACGGAAGAGCGGCGCATCCACCATCTGGCCGTCAAAGCTGAAGGCACCGGTGTTCTCTTCCGCTTCCGCCAAGAGCCGACGCGCCCAGTCAATCTCCTCGTCGCTGGGGCGGTAAGCCTGGCGGATTGTCGGGACCTGACCGGGGTGGATACAGACGGTGGCGGCAAATCCCAACGCAGCGGCATCCGCTGCCTCCGCAGCTAGCCCATTCGCGTCGGAGATATTGACGTAGATGGAATCCAGACTGGCCTTACCGTGCGCCGCTGCCGCCAGGTGAACGTGGCTGCGGGTATGCACCGCCACACTGCGGTAGCTACCCGCATGGATACGGCCCGGCGCGAGTGCAGCCTCTGCTTCGCTAAAGCGTGATGACGTTCCCGCCAATCCCGCCACCAGGTCCTCTGCGCCCCAGAACAGTGCAACGACACCATCGGCCTGCGCCAGCTCTTCGGCGCGCATGACCCCAAGCGGAGTTTCAATAAGGGCAATGACCTGGGTCTTCTCCCCCAGTGCCGCTACCAACTCATCCACTTGCTGAGCCGAGGAAGCCTTGGGCAGCATCACCTGGCGGAAAGCGGTGTCGCGCAGCATATCAATATCCGCTGCGTAGTCCTCAACCTCCGGTGGATTGACACGCACAATCGTGCGCGCCGGGTCGAGCTCACAGGAGGCGATAGCCTCGCGGGCAGCCTCACGGTTTTCTGCGCGACAGCCGTCCTCCAGGTCCAGAATCACCATGTCGGCACGGTCAGCAGCTTTAGCGAATCGTTCCGGCCTGTCTGCCGGCGCAAACAGAATTGCGGGGCCCAGCGGCTGCCAGGAGTTATGCGTAGACATGGGCCACTCACTTCCCCGCTGAAGCTGCGTTCTCGGAGCCGTCGTCAAGCGAAGTCGGTGCGCATTGGACGAGCGTGGACCGGACGGCGCGGCAGACGACGGTGCCGTCCTGATTGCGTCCGATGTGCTCGAGCTCGACAATGCCCTGGTTGGGGCGGGACTTGGACAGACGCTTGTTACGGCAGACGGTCTCTGCATACAGGGTGTCGCCGTGGAACATCGGTGCAGGAAACGCCACTTCGGTGAAGCCGAGGTTGGCGACGATGGTGCCGAGCGTCAGCTGCCCGACGGACAGCCCGACAACCGTCGACAGCGTCCACATGGAGTTGACCAGGCGCTCGCCGCCGAATCCCGGCTGCTGGCTCGACCAGTGCGCATCCAGATGCAGTGGCTGGGTGTTCATGGTCAGCGTCGTGAAGAGGACGTCATCGGTTTCAGTGACGGTTCGCCCCGGACGGTGCAGGTAACGCGCGCCGACCTCGTACTCTTCGAACCACAGTCCGCGCTGGACGACGTCGTGGGTGACTTCGGTTGCGTTGTTGTCAGCCATTTTTACAGCCCCAATCCGCGCGCGATCAGCATGAGCTGCACTTCGGTGGTGCCCTCGCCAATCTCCAGAATCTTGGAGTCGCGGTAGTGGCGTGCCACGCGGTACTCGTTCATGAACCCGTAGCCACCGAAAATCTGCGTCGCGTCGCGCGCGTTGTCCATCGCGGCCTCGGAGGCAATCATCTTGGCGATGTACGCTTCACGACGGAACTCTGCGCCCGCGGCCATCTTTGCGGCTGCGTCGTACCACGCCATACGTGCAGCATGCGCACGCGCTTCCATTCGTGCGATCTTGAAGGAAACAGCCTGGTACTCGCCGATTGCACGGCCCATGGACTGGCGTTCCTTGGCGTGGCGGACCGACTCATCGACACAGCCCTGCGCAGCACCGGTGGCAAGCGCTGCGATTGCGACACGCCCCTCGGCCAAGATGGACAGGAAGTTAGCGAAGCCGCGACCACGGGTGCCCAGCAGGTTCTCCTGCGGGACGCGGACATCGGTGAAGGTCAGCGGGTGGGTGTCGGAGGCATTCCACCCGACCTTGTCGTAAGCCGGTTCCGCGACGAAGCCCTCCGTGCCACTCGGCACGATAATGGTGGAAATCTCCTTCTTTCCATCGTCCTTCTGGCCGGTGACTGCGGTGACGGTAACCAGCGAAGTGATGTCGGTACCGGAGTTGGTGATGAACTGCTTGGCACCGTTGATGACGAAATCATCGCCGTCTTCACGGGCTGTGGTGCGGGTGGCACCGGCGTCGGAACCTGCATCCGGCTCGGTGAGACCAAAACCGGCGAGCTTCTTACCAGCAGTCAGCTCGGGCAGGTAGGTCTCCTTCTGCTTGTCATTGCCGAAGTGGAAGATCGGCATGGCACCTAGGCCAACGCCCGCTTCCAGGGTGATAGCGACCGACTGATCGACCTTAGCCAGCTCCTCCAGGGCGATACCGAAGGACAGGTAGTCGCCGCCCATGCCGCCGACTTCCTCAGGGAATGGCAGACCAAACAGGCCCATTTCTCCCATCTGCGAGACAATCTCGTACGGGAAGGTGTGGTTGCGGTCGTGCTCGGCGGAAACCGGATCGACAACTTCGTTGGCAAATTCGCGAACTACTTTCTGCAGTTCCACGTATTCGTCGTCGAGGATGGCGGTTGCAATCTTGGTGCTTTCAGACATAGTAAGTGCTCCTTGAAGTTTTGTAGGTGTGGGACCTGATTGGTGTGGGACCTGTTTGGTGCGTTTCGGGTGGGCTTTTATTCCTCGGCTTCGGCCACAGTGATGACCGCCAGCTGCTGGTCACCGGTGACCTGATCGCCCGGCGCGACGGTGAAGCTAACCTCACCTGCAATTTCGGCGGTGAGAGTGTGCTCCATCTTCATGGCCTCCATGACCAACAGAGCGTCACCAACTTCGACGCGGGCTCCTTCCTCCACCGCCAACGCGATAATCGCGCCGGGCATCGGAGCTTGGATAACCCCTGAGCCACCGGCATCGGCTTCGGCGCCGGCGGTGACTACCTCGGTGCGAGGCAGCACCCAGGTGCCGTGAGCACCGGCAACGACGTATTCTTCATGGTTCGCCGACCCCGCATTGTCGATGGTCTCGACCAGGAAGTGCTGTGCGACACCGTCGCGGACGATGCGCAGATGTTCCCCGTCGCGGTAGACCGAAACTTTGTAGTTCCGCGGCTCCGAGACGTCGGTCTCTCCGTTCTCCGCCTCGGCGGACAGGCCTGCGACCACATCACCGACGATGACGTCGGCACTCGACGGCGTGCCCACAATCGAGATCAGACGCGAGTCCTCCCCCGTTCCGAAGCGGATGCGCTGCGCGGCAGGAGTACTGGAGCGCCAGCCATCCGGGGTCAGCCACGGCGAGTCGGTGGCCTCTTCAAAGCGGGAAGTCAGCCAGTCCATCGCAGCGGCTAGGTACACATCATCCGGTGTTTCGGTGGTGGCGAAACCTTCCGCCACGCGGTCGAGCAGACCGGTATCGAGATCGCCGGCGCGAACCTCGGGGACGTTCAGCAGGTAGCGACAAAAATCGATATTGACTCCGACACCTGCGACAACGGTGTCTCCCAGCGCCCGGTCCAGTCGCTCGAGCGCCTGCTCACGGTTTTCCCCGTGGGAGATAATCTTCATCAACATCGGGTCATAGAGAGATGAGACCTCGGAACCGTCGACAATGCCGGAATCCACCCGGATCCCCGCCCCGCTCGGCTCGACGACACGTGTGACCGTGCCACCGGTGGGCAGAAATCCCGCCGCCGGGTCTTCGGCATACACGCGAGCTTCAATCGAGTGACCGGTGAGAGTCACGTCTTCCTGAGCAACCGGCAGTGGGCGTCCCGAGGCAATGTCAACCTGCAGCGCCACCAGATCCAGGCCGGTGACCTGCTCAGTCACGGGGTGCTCAACCTGCAGGCGCGTATTCATCTCCATGAAGAAGAACGACGACGGGTCCTTCGCCGGCACAATGAACTCCACCGTGCCCGCGCCGACGTAGCCAACCGAGCGTGCCGCGTCACAGGCCGCTACACCAATTGCGCTGCGCGTTTCCTCATCCAGCAGAGGGCTCGGCGCTTCCTCGATGACCTTCTGATGGCGTCGCTGCAGCGAGCACTCACGCTCGCCCAAGTGGATTACATTGCCGTGTTTATCCGCGAGAATCTGCACCTCGATATGCCGCGGGGTGTCGACGAAGTGCTCGATGAACAGGGAATCATCGCCGAAGGCACCCGCCGCTTCACGACGGGCTGTCGCGAGTGCCGCCGGCAGGTCAGCAGCGTTTTCCACGCGGTGCATACCCTTGCCGCCACCGCCTGCCGACGGCTTAATCAGTACCGGAAAGCCAATCGATGGGGCTGCCTCAATGAGATCCTCGTCGCTAAGCCCTGGGCGAGACAGACCCGGAACGGTGGGAACATCGCGGGCTTCGACGGCGGCGCGGGCGGAGATTTTGTCGCCCATCGTGTTGATGGCGCTGGCCGGTGGGCCGATGAATTCAATACCTGCTTCCTCACAAGCGGTCGCGAAGTCTGCGTTTTCAGAGAGAAAGCCGTAACCGGGGTGGATTCCGTCTGCGTCGCAGCGGCGAGCGGCATCGATAATCTTGTCAATGACCAGGTACGACTCGCGTGCTGGGGATGGGCCAATGTGAATGGCCATATCCGCCATGCGGACGTGAGGGGCGTCGGCATCGGCATCGGAGTAAACCGCGACGGAGCGAATACCGTTGTCACGAAGAGTGCGGATAATACGGCAGGCGATCTCCCCGCGGTTTGCGACCAATACGGTACTCAGGCTTCCGCCAGCTGCGTGGGGCTGCGTGTTGTGCGCTGTCATGTGCCCTTTCGTTTCCTTTCCAGAAAATGCGGTGTCGAGAGTTTTTAGCTGGTTACTACATGCGGAAGACGCCGAAGCCCTGTTCATCCAGGGGTGCGCCACTTGCCACATCGAGGGCCATGCCGAGAATTCGGCGGGTATCTGCGGGGTCGATGACACCGTCATCCCACAGGCGAGCCGATGAGTAATAGCAGTGCGACTGGCGTTCAAACTGGCTGCGAATCGGAGCTTCGAACTCCTCCTGCTCCTCCTGTGACCAGGTCTCACCTGAGCGTTCAATCTGGTTGCGGCGGACGGTTGACAACGTCATCGCCGCCTGTGGACCACCCATGACAGAGATGCGAGCATTCGGCCACATCCAGAGGAAGCGCGGCGAATATGCGCGACCGCACATGGAGTAGTTGCCGGCGCCGAAGGCACCACCGATGACGACGGTGAACTTGGGCACGCGAGTGGTGGCCACGGCGTTGACCATCTTGGCGCCGTGTTTTGCGATACCGCCTGCCTCATATTCGCGACCAACCATGAAGCCCGTGGTGTTCTGCAGGAATACCAGTGGGATACCGCGCTGGTCACACAACTCGATGAAGTGCGCGCCCTTCTGCGCAGATTCCGCGAAGAGAATGCCGTTGTTGGCGATAATGCCGACGCGGTGGCCGTGGATGCGGGCGAAAGCAGTGACCAGGGTCGTACCAAATTCGGCCTTAAACTCCTGGTATTGACCTCCATCCACAATAATTTCAATAACCTCGTGAACGTCGTAAGGCACTTTGGCATCGACGGGGACGACATCGTAAAGATCGGTCTGGTTGCGAGTCGGCGCGACGGTGGGTTCTGTGTCCCACGGAACTTCCGGATCCTTGGGGAGCGTTGCGACGATATCGCGGACACGACGCAGTGCGTCGGCATCGTTAACCGCGAGATGGTCAGTAACGCCGGAGGTCTTGGAGTGCAGTTCGCCGCCACCGAGTTCCTCTGGTGTGACATCTTCACCAGTTGCAGCCTTAACCAGTGGTGGGCCTGCCAGGAAGATGGTGCCCTGGTTTTTCACAATGACCGCTTCATCGCTCATCGCCGGCACATAGGCGCCACCGGCGGTACAGGATCCCATCACGGCGGCAATCTGCGGAATCCCGCGAGCGGAGAGGTTGGCCTGGTTGTAGAAAATGCGACCGAAATGATCGCGATCAGGGAAAACTTCATCCTGGTTGAGAAGCATGGCCCCGCCGGAGTCGACCAGGTAAATGCACGGCAAGTGGTTAAGGCTGGCAATCTCCTGTGCGCGCAGGTGCTTCTTAACAGTCAACGGGTAGTACGTTCCGCCGGAAACGGTTGCGTCATTGGCTACAACCAGGCAGCGACGACCTTCGATGATGCCAATGCCGGCGATGACGCCAGCAGCCGGAACCTTGCCGCCATACATTTCGTGGGCCGCTAAAGGTGCGACCTCTAGGAAAGGACTGCCGGGGTCAAGCAGTTGGTTGATGCGCTGACGTGGCAGCAGCTTGCCGCGGGAAATATGGCGAGCACGGGCACGTTCGGAACCACCACGCGCTGTTGTGCTGAGCAGCTCTTTGAGCTCTGCGACGAGCTCTTCGTGGCGCTGTCGGTTGGTCAATGCTGGAGCGTGAGTCATGGGCGAAATACTTTCCGTTAATGACTATTAACTTTCTTGACGGAAAGATTAATGTGACCCCAGTCACCTCACAACAAATTTTGTTTCTTAGACCACACTTTCACCCCCGGAAGTCTTTTATGCAGCTTGAAATGCACACCTCTCCCCGAGGTCACAACATGTTTCCAACAGAGATTTAAGTTTCTCCTAGAAATCTGTTTCGGGGGTAAATCCACTCTGATAAGACCGACCGCGCCACACGATAAAACCGCCTGACCCCACACTGCTGAGCACAGCAAGGTCAGACGGCAGAAAAATTAATGCGGATTATTGGCTGTTAATGCCCAGCGCAGCGAGGGCCATCTCAAAGGCATTTTCCCTTGTCGCCTCGGGGCCAGCCCATTTGAGCACATGCCTGGAAGAGTTAATCAACCCAGCGGTGAGCTGGACTTTAAGCTGCGTCTCGTCGGAGGTGAGCTCAGGCTGCAGTTCACGCAGAGCATCCACCCACAACACCATGTACAGACGCTGCAAGGAGCGCACTTTTGCGCTCTGCTCTGGCGCCAAATTTCCGCCTTCGCGTTCTTGGACACGAATGCGATCAGGCTCTGTTACAGCAAAATGCACGTGATGCGCGAGAAGCCCCCGAAGCGTCTCCTCCGCAGTCCAATCATTGCCCTTCGCCTGATCAAGGACTGCACGCGCACCATCGACGAGTCGGATAGAAATATCAATCAGGATCTGAGCCAACAGCTCCTCCTTGCCGCTGAAGTAGCGGTAAAGAGCTGGGCCGGAAATGCCGACAGCAGAGCCGACATCCTCCAACCGAGTCTGATGAAACCCTCGGTCGGCAATAATCGCGGCAGCAGCGGAGAGAATTTCTGCTTCTCGACGCCGTCGTGCTTCGGCTCTACGTGACATAAACTCTTATGTTAAACGTGTTTGAGCGGTTGCGTATGCATAATTCTCACCAGTGCCTGCCCCCAGCATGTGTCCGCATAATCCACCGCTCAGCAACAGATACGCATCCTCGCCCACAGGTCCCCACACGTCCAGGTAGAGAAAAACCGCCGAGGTGACAGTTAGCACCTCGGCGGTTAGCCCTTAGCCTGTGAAGGAATTAGTGGAAGAAGTGGCGAGTACCTGTCATGTACATGGTGACGCCAGCTTCCTTGGCAGCAGCGATGACCTCTTCGTCACGGATGGAGCCACCTGGCTGGACAACTGCCTTCACACCGGCATCAATCAGGACCTGCAGGCCGTCAGCGAACGGGAAGAAGGCATCGGACGCGGCGTAGGCTCCCTGAGTACGGTTTTCTCCGTCGGCAAGCGTATTAGCGCGCTCAACAGCGAGCTTTGCGGAGTCCACGCGGTTGACCTGGCCCATGCCGACGCCGACGGTGGCGTTGTTCTTGGACAGCAGGATGGCGTTGGACTTCACAGCGCGGACGGAGCGCCATGCAAATTCAAGCTCAGCCAGCTCTTCAGCATTCAATGCCTCGCCGGTTGCCAGCTCCCAGTTCTCCGGCTTATCGCCCTCTGCCTGGTAGGTATCCGGATCCTGGGTAAGCAGACCACCCGAGATGAACTTGTTCTCAGTGGTCGGTGCTTCGTACTCGGCGACGAGAATACGCAGATTCTTCTTGGCCTTCAGAACCTCAACGGCACCATCTTCGTAGGACGGAGCGACAATAACCTCGGTGAAGATGTCCTTGACCTGCTCGGCCATCTCAACGGAGACCTCGCGGTTGACGGCGATGACACCGCCGAATGCGGACATCGGGTCACATGCGTGAGCTGCGCGGTGAGCTGCGGCGATGGACTCATCCGAGACTGCGATGCCGCACGGGTTAGCGTGCTTGATGATTGCCACACACGGACGCTCGTGATCCCAGGCGGCACGCCATGCTGCGTCGGCATCCTGGTAGTTGTTGTACGACATCTCCTTGCCGTTCAGCTGCTTGGCGTTTGCCAGCCCCTTGGTACCAATGCGGGTCAGAGTTGCCGACTGGTGAGAGTTCTCGCCGTAGCGCAGCGGAGTCGGAGTGGATCCCTCAGCGCCACCGAGCTGCTCAACAAACCAGTTGGACACAGCTGCATCGTATTCAGCGGTGTGCAGGAAAGCGTCGCGAGCGAACTCACGGCGCTGCTCGAGGGTGAAGCCGCCTTCCTTCACGGCGGTACCGACATCGCCGTAACGAGCCGGGTCGACGACGATGGCGACCGACGGGTGGTTCTTCGCCGCAGCGCGAACCATCGACGGGCCTCCGATGTCAATCTGCTCCACGCACTCGTCGTAGGAAGCGCCCGAGGCAACGGTCTCCCGGAACGGGTACAGGTTAACGACAACGAGCTGGAAAGCCTCCACACCGAGCTCCTTCAGCTGAGCCAGGTGGTCTTCCTTGCGAGTATCAGCCAGAATACCGGCGTGAACACGCGGGTGCAGCGTCTTCACACGGCCCTCGAGACACTCCGGGAAACCAGTGAGATCCTCAACCGGGGTCACAGGCACGCCAGCTGCAGCAATCTTGCCAGCCGTGGAACCGGTGGAAACGATTTCCACGCCAGCCTCGTGCAGGTCGCGAGCCAACTCCTCCAGCCCAGTCTTGTCGTAGACGCTAATCAGAGCGCGCTTGATCGGTTTACGCTGCGTGTTGTCGTTGGTCATTTCAGATAAGCCTTTCGTCCGTCACGCTCAATTCCGTGATCGGCAATCGAGTGCAATACATCAACCAGGAGTCGGCGTTCGACAACCTTGATTCGTTCGTGCAGGGTCTCCACCGTGTCGCCGTCCTCGACGGCCACTGGCTGCTGCGCCAGAATCGGCCCGGTGTCCACTCCATTATCAACAATATGCACGGTCGTGCCGGTGACCTTCACCCCGTAGTCAAGTGCATCCGGTACCGCACGCGCCCCTGGGAAGGACGGCAGCAGCGCAGGGTGCGTATTAATGATGCGATTGCTGTAGGCCTCCACAAATGATGGCCCCAGAATGCGCATGAAACCCGCCGAGACAACGATATCCGGCGAAAAACTGTTCACGGCCTCTAAAACACGAATATCCCAACCTTCTCGGTCCTTCTTTGCCTCAGCATCGAAAGGCACCCGAAAAGTTGGGATATTGAGGTTTTGAGCCCTCTCCAGCGCCGGACAATCCTTGTCCGAACCAACCGCGACAATCTGAACCTTTTCAGCGTCCAGCAGTTCCAGCATCGACTGCAAAAGGGAGCCCAGGCCAGAGGCCAGGACTACGATGCGGAGCTGCTTGCTGGAGGAATTATTGTGCGAAATTTCTGCGACGGGCTGTGCTTCAGTCACGGCGTTTAGCTTACCCAGCCCGGCAGAGACCCCAAATTCCGCTCCCCCTAAGTTGGCTTAGCTCTTTTCGCTTGACGACGGTTCCCCATCGCCACCCTCCTCTGAGTCGTCGGTGTCCTCATCGGATTCACCCTCATCGGTCGCATCTACTTCGCTCGGCTCTTCCCCAGCTGCGACACCTTCCGCGTCTTCTTCAGAGTCGTCCGATTCCTCACCGTCTCCTGAAGCATCTTCAGACTCAGCACCGGACTCTGATTCATCTTCGGTGGCAGGCTCAGCTTCTGTGGCGGATTCAGCCCCAGCCTCCGCGTCGTCCGCTTCCTCGGCTTCATCTTCAGAGGTCGCTACGACTTCCCCGTCGACAATCTCCTCCGACTGCTCCGAACCGTCCGCGCCACTGTCGGACTTGTCGGCGTCGCCGGCATTTTCAGCCTCGGCGTGACCGTTTCCATCTCCCGCAGGCTTCGGCGGGAACTTTTCTGCGGCCACTTCCGAGACTCCCTTGTCCCTACCAAGTGACGGCACACCGGTCATCGCAACAACCACGATGGCCCCCGGAACAACCAGCCACATTGAGCCGAGCAGCCCGGTCAGCCACCAGGAGGCACCGGCCCACCCAAAGATGCCAACCTCACCGCCGAGCAGCCAAGCCAGCCCCATGAGGAACACGATCGACCACACGGCAGCGAGAACGACGACCAGGTAGGGCTGCTTCGGTGCAGATTTCTTCAGGAATGCCACGACGCGCCAAGCTGCGACGGCTGGCGGTAGCACAATCAGCACTCCGAAAGCCCAGTGCACCAGCGACTGAGGCATGGCGGCCAAAATCGGCAGGGGTGGCAGCTGAGCCGGGTGCACTGCGAATAGCCCAGCCTCCGCAGGCCCGAAGGTCGATTTTCCACCTACCAGCACACCGACAGCACCGAAGGCAACATTCGGCAGGTAAAGCAGCGAGAGGCCGCTGACCGCAACACTTTCACCGACGGTATCTGTGATTGCAAATGTCTCTGCCAGCAACTCTCGATGCCAAATCAGCGAAACGAGTGTCACCACAACACCGACCAGCCACAGCCATGCCACGTAGCTGCCCGCCAGACGAGCCGACCCAAGCAACCACTCCGGCAGCTTCCGGCGCAGCAGTAGTGCACGCAGCAACCGCTGCCCCATTCCCAGCACCAAGGCCACGAGATTTACGAGCAGCGCAGCCGCAATCGCAAGGCCGAAACTGGGGGTTTGAATGCGGGGAAACACCTTCGACGCGTCGTAAAGCATGAGCCACGCGATGACGGTGAGCACAATGGGCGTACCCAGATACGCGCCGACCAGCGCGCGCACGTCCTTGATGCTGATGCGGTCAGCGACTTCGCGGCGTACACGCCAGGCGATGAACAACGCCATCAGCACCGCGGGCAGTGCTGGTGTGAGCCCCAGCGTCGTGCCGTTAAAACGGAACGGCGCGAGGTTAAAGATCATCCACATCGACGCGATACTCGCTGGAAGCGGAGCCATTCCAGCGCCGCTGACGATGACGCCAATCAGAGCTACCGAGATGATGAACAGCAATACGACGCCGTAAGAACCGGCAACAGACAGCCCAAACCGGCGTGCACGGGGCGAGTTAATGAGGCGACGGAACCCCGAGGGGCGCCCCTTGCGTGACGACGTTCCAGAGCCCCCCGCTTTCATCTTCGTCGCGGCGCCTCGATTGCGGTCGGCACCGACGCTGCGCGCACCACCAGTCTGACCGGCCTGCGTGTTCTGCCATGCGCGGGCAGTGCGCTCACTGCGCTCGCTGCGGACGCTACGGGAACCCCCGCCGCTGCCACCGGCACCGGTGCGGCTTCGCCGATTTCGATCGCTACCGGAGGAACCTCTCCGCGAATCCGCGCCTTTCACAGTGACATCGTCCTTCCCGCGTCTAATCATTGACAGCTGATTGCCCACCTATATAGATAGGGTGCCACGCAAGGGTGCGTCACAGCCATGGCCATATAGTGCCATACATACAACACCTCTTTGTTCAGGCATTGCAGAGTCTAATTTGAAAGTACGGATCCCAGGACGGACGGTATCCGTTGCGCCCGATCCCCTCCGCTATCCCCCCCCCCAAGGTGGCTTGGCCGTTGGTTTCCATTTGTCAACGTCGATGGGTTACCTTTTGTCACCCCCGCTACCACACCCTTAGGTCACCCGGAAACTACTTGCAAATCTCCCTACCCGCCCCCTCGATTAAGGGGCATTCGGTATAAACCCCCTGGCAACAGGCAGGTTGCGCTTCGCAGGATCCGCGATAGAAGACCACAACACCATGGCCACAGCACGGCTCTATTGAACTGAAACTGACAAATTAGTGAACAAGTTCTCTAAATATGAGTTGCTTGCCCTATATCGAACCGTTATTATCGCAGAAGTTAGATAACAGTTAGGTTACAAAGAGTTTGGTTGGCAGGGAGATTGAAGTGACGTTTTTCAATGCTCGTCGCGGAGGCGGAAAGCACCGCAAGGTAGAGGTTTCCGCAACTTCTCGCGCAGCACTGGTCGCGCTGTCCGCATCGACAATCGCTTCTTCCAACGCGGTCGCCCACGCAGCTGAGACCGAGAATAAGGCTCCAGAGAACTCAGCTTCGACTCAGACCCGCGCTGCTCAGCCGAAGAACAATGCTCCGATGGTGCTGGCCTCCAGCTCCTTCAATCCGAGCACTAACCTCAGCGACCACCTCGCTACTGCCCTGCAGTACAACCAGGAGCGCGTCGCCCGCGATCAGGCTGCTCGTGCTCCCAAGCTCTCCATTCCGACCGTGGGGCTGCTGACCTCACCGTTCGGTCCACGCTGGGGTACTTTCCACTATGGTGTCGACCTGGCTAACGTGACCAACACCCCAATCATGTCCGTCATGGACGGCACTGTTATCGATGCCGGCCCGGCTCAGGGCTACGGCCAGTGGATTCGCGTTCGCCATGACGACGGCTCTGTTTCCGTCTACGGCCACATTGAGTCCATCTACGTTGCTGTCGGCGAAGCTGTCCGAGCCGGTCAGGTCATTGCTGGTATGGGTAACCGTGGCTTCTCCACCGGTACGCACCTCCACTTCGAGATTCACCCGGATGGCACCACCCCGGTCGACCCGGTGACCTGGTTCATCGAGCGTGGTCTGAACCTGAACTAATCAGGTATCGGCACAAATACGAGCAGGCCTGGCCGCTCTGCGAGGGCTCTGCTTGTGCACTGTCCCCCTGTTTGACCGCGGCTGCAAGCCTCGCCTGATTAAGTTTTCAGAAACCGACATCACCGCCGGCACTGGGGCTTTACTCTTGACACATGGCAGAGACTCAAACATTCCGCATGTGGAAGAAGTTGGCAGCGACTCCGGTCGTCGGCAAGCGTTTATTTTCCTTAACCGCCGCATTGACGGCGCCATATTTCCGCACAATCTGCCCCAAGTTAGAGACGATGCAGCCTGGACTGGCGGTAGCGCATATGCCCGCTTGGTGGGGCGTGCGTAATCACATTAAGTCCGTGCATGCGATTGCTGCGTGTAACCTCGCTGAATTCGCGATGGGCATGCTCTGTGAGGCCAGCGTACCGACAACGCATCGCTGGGTGCCAAAGGGCATGACGACGAACTACAAGCGCATCTCCGTTGGTGGTCTGACGGCTGTGGCCAAGGCTGAGTTGCCGGACTTCTCCACCATCACACCGGAGACTGGTGGCGTAGATCTCCCCGTCCACATCGTGCTGACCGATGTGGACGGCACCGAAGTACAAGATGCCACCATCAACTGCTGGGTGACAGCGAAGAAGCCGAAATAGTGACAAGCGGACTAATTACTAGCGGGTGGGGGCCGAACCACCCTCCAGCTAGCCCGCGTGCATCTATAGTTTTTACAACTTCTCCATGGGCACGCCGCCGATAAGCATCATGCGGACCTTACCTGCGGATCCAAAGTCAATCATCGCAGTTGCCCGGGGCGCGGCCCCTTGGACCTCAAGCACAGTGCCTAAGCCGTACTTGTCGTGAACAACCTTGTCCCCGGGCTCTAGGTGCAAGACCTGATTCTTCTTCCGGGATGATGCACCAGAGCTGGCGGAGCCACCCGAGCCCGACCCCGAGCCGAAGCCCGAGCTGGAACCGAAGCCCGACGAGGCACCATGGCCACGACCAAACGCGCTGCCCGCGCCGTAGCCACCAGAACCAAAACCACCAGAACCGGCGCCCCAGCTTCGAGCCGGAGCCTCGCGCAGCCAATCGATCAGGTCGCTTGGGACTTCCCCCAGGAAACGTGAAGGCGGATTATTCTGCGGCGAACCCCACGAGGACCGAGTCACAGCGCGCGTGAGATACAGCTGCTTGCGAGCTCGGGTAATACCCACATAGGCCAGACGTCGCTCTTCAGCCAGCTCCTTCGGATCGCCCAGGGCGCGCAGGTGCGGGAACAGTCCGTCTTCCCAGCCAATGAGAAATACCACCGGAAACTCCAGGCCCTTTGCCGTATGTAGCGTCATCAACGTCACTACACCTGTGTCATCATCCGGAATCTGGTCCGCATCCGCCACCAGAGAAACTCGCTCGAGAAATGCCTGCAGACTTCCCGGTTCCGCTTCCCCGTCGTTGTCGAAGTCAGCTGTGAAATCACGCGCGAGGTCATTCGCAATTCCAGATTCCACCTCGGACTCGCCACTGGTATCAGCACTGCCTTCGGCATCGGCTGCAGCGCCAGATTCTTCATTTACATCAGCACTAATATCCACCGACGACATCATCCGCGCCTCTGCAGAGAACTCCCGCGCAACGCTGACGAGCTCATTGAGGTTGTCCAGGCGTGTGGCATCCTGCGGATCATTGGAGCGCTCGAGCTCCGACTTGTACCCACTGCGGTCAATAATCGCATTGACCAAGTCACCGATATCGGCCAGGTCACCGGATGCCATATCCGCTGCCAAGCCATCAATCATCTCGACGAATGTCGCCATCGCGTTTCGACTCCGCGCCGCCACCGCCGGAACCTTGCCCTCAGCTACGGCACGTAGCGCGGTGCCAAACGAGCAACGCTCATCCTCGGCATAGAGCGACACATGCGCCACCGCACGGTCACCGATTCCGCGCCGCGGCGTATTGATAATGCGACGCAACGATACATCATCGTCGAAGTTCTCAATAACGCGCAGGTAGGCGACAATATCGCGTACTTCCTTACGCTCATAGAACCTGGTGCCACCAACCACCGTGTACGGCACGCCCATACGAATGAAGACATCCTCCAGCGCACGGGAGGAATTATTGGTGCGGTAGAAAATCGCCACATCCGAGTACGAGTACGGCCCGTAGTCGACCAATTGCTCAATCTCGTTAGCGATAAACCGAGCCTCATCGTGCTCATTGTCCGCCACGTAGCCCTTGATCTTGCCGCCCTCCCCGAGATCGGTCCACAGCTTCTTCTCCCGGCGGTTCTCATTGCGCGCAATCAACGCATTGGCCGCCGACAGAATCGTCTGCGTCGAGCGATAGTTTTGCTCCAGCAGAATCGACGTGGCCTCCGGATAGTCTTTCTCAAACTCCTCAATATTGCGAATAGTCGCACCACGGAAGGCATAAATGGACTGATCCGAATCGCCCACCACACACAGCTCACTCGGAGGCACATCTCCACCGGGCTTGCCGACGAGCGTCGAGACCAAAACATACTGCGCATGGTTGGTGTCCTGGTACTCGTCCACCAACACATGCCGGAAACGGCGACGGTAATACTCTGCAACCTGCGGGTGATTGGTGAAAATCCGAACGACCTCACCGATTAGATCGTCAAAGTCCACGGCATTAGCAGCCCGCAGCCTGGTCTGGTACTCCAGGTAAACCCGTGCAACGACGTCATCAAAAGGATTGCGCGTCGCCGACGCGTCCGCGATGGCCTTCTCCGGGTCAATCAACTCATTCTTGAGATTGGAGATACGCGACGAGAGCACGCGGCCGGTGAACTTCTTGGCATCCAGATCCATGTCCTTAGCGATCATGGACAGCAAACGCCGGGAGTCGTCCGAATCATAAATAGAGAAATTGGAATTAAGCCCCGGCACTAGTGCATGCTGCATGCGCAGGATACGCACACACATCGAGTGGAACGTGGACACCCACATACGCCGCGCCTGGTCACCGACCAGTCCCGCCACACGCTCGCGCATCTCGGCTGCGGCCTTATTGGTAAAGGTAATAGCCAGAATTTGGCTTGGCAGGACCCCACGCGCACCGATCAGGTATGCAATCCTGCGCGTCAGCACAGACGTCTTTCCTGAACCCGCTCCAGCCACAATCAACAGTGGTGAACCAATGTGCTCCACTGCTTGGCGCTGCTGCGGATTAAGCCCCTCTAGCAACGACTCTGAATCAAAACTGGGCTCGAAGCCACCGCCAAAACCGCCGCCAAAGCTGGCAGCGCCACTCGGCGCGCTATTGCTACCAGCGCCGGTGAAGCGGCCGAACCCACCACGGCCAGGCGTAGCACCGCCCACCTCACCGTGGTTCGAACCAGCATGGCTATCGCCACTACGGCCATCGTCAGCATTGAAGGACCCGAACAGCATTCCAGTTTCATTTCCCATGATGGCTACTACAGTAGCCGAGCCCCCGGATTGGACTGTTCGAATCCTTTGGCACAATAAGAACTATGAGCGAAAACCCTGCGGACACTCCCGCCGCACACACCGACAACACCGACGACGCCGAGCACAGCCAGCAGGCGGCGGCAGTATCCCCTTTTGAAGTCCGCACCCCCACCGGCACCGATGATCCGTTGAGCTCCGCGGAGATCGAACAGTACCGCAAGGAAATCAACCGCCTTGACGGGCTGATTATCGATGCCATTCAACGCCGCACCGCAATCAGTAAGGCCGTCGGCAAAACCCGCCTGGGATCTGGCGGCACGCGTCTCGTGCACGGCCGAGAGGTGCAGATCATCAACGAGTTCCGCGACGCACTTGGCCCAGAGGGCCCGGCAATCGCGTCGGCTCTGCTGCGCATGGGACGCGGTCGCCTGGGCTAACCCTCGCCAGCTACCTGTCCGGCTAGCCTTCCAGGGAAATCAGCTTTTCCTCTAGGAACTCATCGATACCGGTGAAACCACCCTCACGTCCAAGGCCGGACTGCTTGACACCACCGAACGGCGCCGACGGGTCCGACAGCGAGCCCTTATTGACCGCAACCATGCCCGACTCCAACGTCTCTGCCGCACCAAGTGCCTTGGTCAGGTTCTCACTGAACACATACGCCGCCAGACCAAAGATGGTGTCATTTGCCTGCTCAATCGCACGGCCATCGTCCGTGAAGGTCGTCACCGCAACCACCGGACCGAAAATCTCTTCGCGGACAATATCCGCATCCTCGGGCACATCGGTCAGAACTGTGGGCTCGAAGAAGTAGCCGTCGGAAAGCGCGCCGCCGAGATCTGGGATCTTGCCGCCGCACTCTACCTTCGCACCGCGCTTGACCGCATCGTCAACCAGATCACGAACCTTTTCCTGTTGATCACGCAGCGCGAGTGGCCCAAGGTCCGTCGCCGGATCGGTACCCTCGCCCAACTTCAGCTCCGCAAAACGCTTGACGACGCCCTCGACGAACGCATCCTTCTTGGATTCATGAACAATAAAGCGATTCGGGGCGATACACACCTGGCCGCCATTGCGGAGCTTGGCGTCACTGACTGCCTGCACAGCCTTATCGACATCACCATCAGAGAGAATGACAAACGGAGCATTTCCGCCGAGTTCAAGGGAGACTTTCATCGAAGTTTCCGCGGCCTTCGCAGCGAGCATCTGGCCAACTTCGGTGGAACCGGTGAAGGTGAACTTGCGCAGGCGGTCATCGGAAAGCAGGGCAGAAACGTTGGCTGAGTGCCCCGTCGGCAACACGGAAACGACACCTGCGGGAACACCGGCCTCGACAAGAAGTTTGCCCAGGTAGAGCATGGTCAGCGGAGTCTTGGACGCGGGCTTAATAATGACCGGGCAACCGGCGGCCAGTGCCGGGGCGATCTTGCGAGTCCCCATAGCCAGCGGAAAGTTCCACGGCGTAATCGCCAGCACCGGGCCGACCGGCTGCTTAATCACCGCGACGCGCGAGGTCCCGCTCGGAGAAATTCGGTAATCGCCGGAGATACGCACGGCCTCCTCAGCGAACCAACGAAAAAACTCGCCACCGTAGCCGACCTCAGCCTTGGAATCCGGCAACGCACGGCCCATTTCCAGGGACTGCAGCTGGGCCAACTTGTCTGCATCCCGACGGATGAGTTCAAAAGCGCGGTAAAGAATCTCGCTGCGCTTGCGGGGCGGGGTTACCTTCCACTCCTTCTGGGCTGCGACGGCGTCGTCAAGCGCCTGCCTGGCGTCCTCCTCTGTGGCGGAAGCGACCTGGACCAGCGGCTTATCTGTCGCGGGGTTAACGACATGGAAGGTCTCGCCATTCGACGCGGGACGAAACTCGCCGCCGAGGAGAAGGCCTGTGGGGACGTCTTTGAGGATGTTGTCGTAATCAGGGGTGAAATCAGTCATATTTTCCAGGGTAGGTGCCTTTGCTGAAGCGGGCTAGGGGCTCGTAGATGGCGGATAGCCGATGGATGGTCGGTGCATAGGCGAAGCATAGGCACCGCGGAATCGAGTTGCTGGCAGATTGCGGTCACGCCTGGTCGAATCCTGCCGCCCGGCGAGAGCGCCAAAACGTAACTAGTCTGGGGATGTATAAAGTGCATTTCGTCAAAAATCACCTGGGAGCAGGAATGACTGTAGATATCACTGGAACCGAGCAGTGGGCTCAGCTGGCTAAGCGCGTGGACAATGTTCGCGCCACCTCGCTGCGTGAGCTCTTCACAAATGAAGAAGGCCGCACTGAGAAGCTGACTTTCGATGCTGGCACTCTCCACGTTGACCTCTCCAAGAACTTGATGTGCCTCGACGGTTTTGCCGAGCTGGTTGAACTTGCTCGCGCCGCTGGTATCGAGGAAGCACGCGAAAAGATGTTCCGCGGTGACAAGATCAACACCACTGAAAACCGCTCCGTGCTGCACACAGCGCTGCGCCTGCCAGCAGAGGAAAATTTGACCGTCGGCGACCAGGATGTCGCTGCCGACGTGCATGAGGTGCTCGGCCGCATGCGCGACTTTGCTCGCAGCCTCCGCAGTGGAGACTGGCTGGGATACACGGGTCACACTATTAAGACTGTGGTCAACATCGGCATCGGTGGCTCCGACTTGGGCCCGGCAATGGTGACCAAGGCGCTGCGCACCTACGCCACTGCCGGCATTGATGCCCGCTTCGTCTCCAACGTTGACCCGTCTGATCTGCAGGCAGTTCTGGATGAGGTCGATCCGGAGTCCACGCTGTTTATCGTCGCTTCCAAGACCTTCACCACGCAGGAGACGCTCTCCAACGCTCACGCAGCTCGCCGCTGGCTTATCCAGCAGCTGGGCAGCGAAGAAGCCGTGGCCAAGCACTTCGTTGCCGTTTCCACGAATGCCGAAAAGGTCGCCGATTTCGGCATCGACACTGAGAACATGTTTGGCTTCTGGGACTGGGTCGGCGGCCGCTACTCCGTCGACTCCGCCATCGGCCTGTCCATCATGGCCGTCGTCGGCCCGATGGACTTCATGCGCTTCCTGCAGGGCTTCCGCGCAATGGATGAGCACTTCCTCAACGCTCCGCTGGAGCAGAACGTGCCAGTGCTGATGGGCATGCTGAACGTCTGGTACTCAAACTTCCTCGACGCTCAGTCGCATGCCGTGCTGCCCTACTCTGAAGACCTCTCCCGCTTCCCGGCGTACCTTCAACAGCTCACCATGGAATCGAACGGCAAATCCGTGCGTACCGACGGCAAGAGGGTGGACTACAACACCGGAGAAATCTTCTGGGGTGAGCCGGGAACGAACGGCCAGCACGCTTTCTTCCAGCTCCTTCACCAGGGAACTCGCCTGGTTCCGGCTGACTTCATCGGCTTTGCCCGTCCACGCCAGGATCTGCCGACGGCATCCGGCGATGGTTCCATGCACGACCTGCTGATGAGTAACTTCTTCGCACAGACCAAGGTGCTGGCCTTCGGTAAGACCGCAGAAGAAATCCGCGCAGAGGGCATTGCCGAGGAGCTCGTGGAGCACAAGGTCATGCCGGGCAACCGCCCGACCACGACCATCATGGCCGAGGAACTGACCCCGGATGCTGTGGGTGCACTGATTGCACTCTACGAGCACATCACCTTTGTCGAGGGCATTGTCTGGGGTCTGAACTCCTTCGACCAGTGGGGCGTGGAGCTGGGCAAGCAGCAGGCTGGCGACCTACTGCCTGCTGTCACCGGTGAAGTTGCACCGGATTCAGGCGATGCTTCCACCGATGCGCTGCTGACCTGGTACCGCGACAAGCGCTAACGGCTCTTAGACAGCTTGCCTAAATAGCTAAAAGTCCGCCCTCGGCTTGAACTGATTCTCGCTGGGGCGGACTTTTGTTATTCGTATCCCTCTAAATCTTCACCGCGTAACCGTCAGCGCGATAGCCCTTAACAATCTCCTTGCCAAATGGGAAGCAGGTCACCGGAATCATCTTGACATTGGCCACCGCCAGTGGAATTCCAACAATGGTGACTGCCTGCGCCGCCGCAGTCATGATGTGACCGATGGCCAGCCACAGACCGGCGATGAGGAACCAGATTACATTCATCACACCGGCGCTAACGGCACCGACCGCGCCCCGACCGGAACGCTCCACCACGGAGCGCCCAAACGGCCACAGTGCATAAGAAGCCATGCGGAAAGAGGCCACACCAGCGGGAATTGTGACAATCAAAATACAGGCAAGAACGCCGAAGAAAATGTAACCCAAAGCAAGCCACAGGCCACCGAACAACAGCCAAATGATATTCAGCAAGGTCTTCATGCCACCAAGTGTAGTCAGGATGCGTAGTCGGCACCTGGAGCTAGCAAGGCTCGACTATCACTTACACGAAGTCATGCAAAAACCCACGAGGCCACGCGGCTGCCACGAGAATATGCCGCGGCATCCCGTCGTAAAGCGGGGTTGGGAAAAAGCTAATAGTATCTAAGTCATGTCTGCCTACATTGAAGATGATGTTCTTGCCTATCGACTTGCCGTGGGCGCCAGTGAAATTCTCAAGGGTGTCCGCAACGTAGGCCTGCTGCGTGGCCGCATTCTGGGAGATGCCGGCGACGCACTGGCACAGGAGTGGATTGCCCGCGTACTGGAGCAGCACCGTCCGGACGACGGACTGCTGTCGGAGGAAGCCGCGGATAACCGTGAGCGCCTGGACTCAAAGCGGGTGTGGATTATTGACCCACTCGATGGCACGCGTGAGTTCGCTTCGGGCCGCCAGGACTGGGCAGTTCATGTCGCTCTGGTAGAGGACGGTCAGCCGACCCACGCTGCTGTTGGTCTGCCGGATCACGGCCAGGTTTTCCACACGGGAGAGGCCAAGGCGGTGCAGGGGCCGCGTGCGGGCAAGATTGTCGTTTCGCGTACTCGCCCACCGGCTGTGGCGAAGTACGTCGCTGACAAACTGGGCATGGAGCTGGTAGAGATGGGCTCCGCTGGTGCGAAGGCAATGCACGTACTGCTCGGTGACTACGACGCCTACATCCACGACGGTGGTCAGTACGAGTGGGACTCGGCAGCGCCGGTTGGTGTCGCTAAGTCCGCAGGGCTTTTTGTCAGCCGCCTAGACGGCTCCGCGCCGACCTACAATAATGTCGATACTTTCCTGCCGGATATGCTGTTCTGCCGACCGGACCTGTCGGAGGAGATTCTGGCAGCGGTGAAGGAATTCAAGAATCAAGAGCAGAAGTAGGTAAGCTAGGGCGGCTATGACCGACTCCACTGACATCACGACACAGGCTCATCAGGGCATTCAGACTCCGTACGAGGATTTGCTGCGCGAAATTCTCGCTGACGGAGCAGCGAAATCAGACCGCACTGGCACGGGCACTCGCTCAGTGTTCGGCCGCCAGCTGCGCTTTGATCTGAGCGAGGGCTTCCCGCTGATCACCACTAAAAAGGTGCACCTGAAGTCCATCGTGTACGAGCTGCTGTGGTTCCTCCGCGGCGATTCAAACGTCCAATGGCTCCAGGACCGCGGAGTGACTATTTGGGATGAGTGGGCAGACGACAATGGCGACCTCGGCCCGGTCTATGGCGTGCAGTGGCGCTCCTGGCCCACTCCGGATGGACACCACATTGACCAGATTGCACAGGCGCTGGAGACTTTGAAGTCCAACCCGGATAGCCGCCGCAACATCGTCAGCGCCTGGAATGTCTCCGAGATTTCCAATATGGCGCTGCCGCCATGCCATCTGCTGTTCCAGTTCTACGTCGCAGATGGCAAGCTCAGCTGCCAGCTCTACCAGCGCAGCGCGGACATGTTCCTGGGCGTGCCATTCAACATCGCTTCCTATGCACTGTTGACGCACATGATGGCGCAGCAGGCGGGCTTGGATGTTGGTGAGTTCATCTGGACCGGTGGTGATTGCCACATCTACGACAACCACATTGAACAGTGCGAACTGCAGGTCTCCCGTGAGCCACGCCCCTACCCCACGCTGAAGCTTCGGAAGGCCGACAGCATTTTCGACTACGCTTACGAGGACATCGAGGTCATCGGCTACGACCCGCATCCTCTGATTCGCGGTCAGGTGGCTGTCTAAGTCAGCGAAAGGTGAGTGTCGACATGAACGAGTCCACCGCTTCCACCAGCGCAAGGCCCCCGTTTGTAGGGATGATTTGGGCGCAGTCTCGGGCCGGCGTTATCGGCGACGGCGCGACTATGCCCTGGCATCTGCCTGAAGATCTTCAGCATTTCAAAACAACGACAATGGGCGCACCAGTCATCATGGGGCGTCGCACGTGGGACTCGCTGAATCCCAAGTTCCGTCCGCTCCCGGGTCGTCGAAACATCGTCCTTTCGCGCTCCGTGTCCGATTTCCCCGGCGCTGAATCCGCAGCCAGCCTCGAAGCGGCACTCGCAGCCGTCGCCGACGAGCCCGCAGCATGGATTATCGGGGGCGGACGTGTCTATCGCGATGCACTTTCGCTTGCCGACGAATGCGTGGTCACCGACATTGATACTGATGTCGATGTCCCGGTACCAGTCATGGCTCCCGACCTCTACGACTGGGTTCGTGTCGAGGATGGCCCGTGGCAGACGTCAACGACCGGCCTACGCTACCGCTTCTGCACGTGGCGGCGTCTAGAGGATTAGCTTCCTTTAAAAGCCGCGGAAGGAAAACCTCCGAAGAGCATCTGGGAATGCTGCCTAGCAAGGCTCTGAGGAGGGGCTACTGCCCAGCGGACGTATTGCACAATGGAATATCGGCCTTGGTCCGCGCGTTGGACTGAGTATGACTGATGTGAAGACTCCACAGACCACCGAACACGTGACCATTTACGCTGCGACCTGGTGCCCTTTCTGCCAGAACCTCATTGCTGGCCTGAAGGAAAACGGCACTCCGTTTGAGGCTTGGGACGTCGAAAAGCACGAGGACCTTTCGAAGTGGGTTGAGTCCGTCAATGACGGCAACCGCGTTGTGCCGACTGTGCTGTACTCCGATGGCGAGCACGCCACGAATCCGTCTGTGGAGGAAGTCACCGCTAAGTACGCTGAACTCTCCAGCAAGTAGTTAAAAGCTAAGTAAGCAAAAAGCCGAACCCCACTTTCGGGTTCGGCTTTTTATGTTCACGTGCGACCGGGGTTAATAGAGGGGTAAGTTACTGACCTCGCTTATAGCAAAAATCGCCCACAAAATGGCCTGAAAGTACCATAAACTCGCACAGTTTCACATTTGCAGCCCGTAAATTTTGTCTATTGACCGTGCGACCGGTCATGCTGCCAGTCGCGATACCAGCATTAGTCCAGATCGTCGTGTGCCATCAGCTGACGAGCAGCCTCGGTAATCGAGCCAGACAGCGACGGGTAGACAGAGAAGGAGCTTGCCAGGTCATCGACGGTGAGCTGGTTGGAAACGCACACAGCAATTGGCAGAATCAGCTCCGAGGCGGTCGGAGCGACCACCACACCACCGATAATCATGCCGGAATTCTTACGGCAGAACAGCTTGACGAAGCCGTGGCGCAGCGAGCGCATCTTCGCACGTGGGTTACCTGCCAGCGGGAAAACCTCAACACGAGCGGAGACCTCACCGGACTCAATCTGAGCCTGGGAGACACCAACAGTCGCAATCTCCGGGCGGGTGAACACTGCCGAGGAAACGGTGCGCAGGCGAATTGGCGAAACACCTTCACCGAGGGCGTGGTACATCGCAATACGACCCTGCATAGCTGCAACGGAAGCCAGCGGGAACAAGTCGGTGCAGTCACCGGCAGCGTAGATACCCGGCACGTTGGTGCGGGAAACACGGTCAACGTGAATGTGGCCAGACGGGGTCATTTTCACACCGCTTGCGTCCAGACCCATATCTGCAGTGTTCGGAATCGATCCGACGGTCATCAACGCGTGGGAGCCGAAGACCTCACGGCCGTCGGAAGTGACGACGCGAACGCCGCCGTCCTCAGTGCGTTCGACAAGATCACAGCGGGCGTTCTTCACAACGTCCACACCGCGCTCCAGCAGGACCTCCTCCAGGGCATCTGCAGCGTCAGCATCCTCGTGCGGCAGGATGCGGTCACGCGAAGCGACCATGGTGACCTTCACACCCAACTCGGTGAACGAGGATACGAACTCCGCACCGGTAACACCAGAACCGACCACAATGAGGTGCTCCGGCAGCTCCTCCAGTTCGTAAACCTGACGCCAGGTCAAAATACGGTCACCATCAGGAATCGCACCCGGCAGAATACGTGGGGACGCACCGGTGCAGACCAACACCAGGTCGCCTTCAAGAGTGACCTCGCCGCCCTCGAGCAAGTCGACGGTGACGTAGTGAGTTACACGGCCCGGGTCGTGGTCATCGAGACGACCGCGGCCCTGCAGCATCTTGATGCCCTCACGCTCCATCTGTGCGCGAACATCGTCAGACTGCTGCTGTGCCAGGCGCTTAACGCGCTCGTTGACCGCAGTGAAGTCGATTTTACGCTGGGAGAAGTCCGGGCGAAGACCCATCTCGTCCGCACGACGCATATCGGTACGAACGCCCGTCGCCGCGATGAAGGCCTTAGAGGGAACGCAATCCCACAGGACGGAAGAACCGCCCATACCGGCATCCTCAACCACAGTGACTTCAGCACCGTACTTGGCGCCAACCAGCGCTGCTTCGTAGCCGGCTGGGCCGCCGCCAATGATTACGATCCTCTGTGCCACAAATCCTCCAAAGTTGCCGTGGATATCACAATGTAACTACCGCGGGAGGCGTTTTCCCCGCTTTGCCCCAATAGTCTAACGGACAGTCATGGTTGACTGCGCGCCATCCTCATAGCGTGCGACGATGCCAGCGAAGAGTCTCACACCAACGCCCAGGCAACGCTCGTCCACAATTAGGTCATCTCGGTGCAAATCGTGCTTGTCTCCACGACCGGACCAGCAACCCAGACGAGCCATCGCACCCGGGACGTGCTCGAGATACCAACCGAAGTCCTCGCCGCCGGACGACTGTGGGGCCTGAATGACAGCATTCTCGTCCACTCGTCGCACCGCTTCCGCAATCAGGGCGGTGCAGTATTCGTCGTTAAGCACAGGCGGCACGCCACGCTCGTAGTTGATGGTGCAATCGGCGCCGGTCGGAGCGAGGACCTGTTCAATCAGTTCGCGCACCAGTGGATCGATGTCGCGCCAGGTCTTGATGTCCGCGGTGCGCAGGGTGCCACTGACGCTGCCTTCCGACGGAATCGCGTTGTGCGCGTACCCGGAGTGAACGGAGCCGAACGTGAGCACGGTGCCCGTACGAGGATCGACGCGTCGCGACAGCAAACCGGGCAAATCGACAATCAATTTGCCCAGCGCATAGACAACATCGGCCGTCATCTGCGGACGGGAGGTATGCCCGCCCGGACCATGCACCTGAATCTCCAGGGTGTCGGCTGCAGAGGTGATGGCACCTGTTCGAACGCCAACGTGACCGACACGCAACTTCGGCTCACAGTGGACAGCAAAAATACGTTCAACACCATTGAGCGCACCGGCGGCAATAACTTCGGGCGCACCGCCAACCATGACTTCCTCTGCCGGTTGGAAAATGAAACGCAGCGGAGTGGGCAACGTGTGCTTCTCGTGGTACTCAGCCATGGCCAATGCCGTCGCGAGCGTAATCGCGGTGTGAAAATCATGCCCGCAGGCATGCATGACGCCATCGTTGGTGCTGGCAAACTCCAGCCCCGTGGTCTCTGTAATTGGAAGCGCGTCTATGTCACCGCGGAAAGCGAGACGCCCTGGGAGTTCACCTCCGGCGTCACTACCAGCGAGTTCGTCTTCACCAATGTCAACCATCAAGCCGGTGTTGGGAAACAGCACTGGTTTCAGCCCTGCAGCACGCAGCTTCTCCTCCACAAAGGCCGTGGTGGCGTGCTCCATGTGAGATAGCTCTGGGTGCGCATGAAGATGCCGCCGCCACTCGAGAATCTCGTTCGCGTGCTCGGCCCACCAGTGCTTAATAAACTCCTCAATCACAACTCTCCAGTGTAAGCGCTCCACCGACAGGCCGTAACAAGAGGCCTACCGACGACTGCGCCAGCGATAGCCGTGGCCGGCAAGCGCTTGAATGTCAGCGCCAGACGTACACATGACCAGGAGTCACTTCTTTAACTTTGGCCTCTTCAATTATCAGATGTTTCACATTTTGAGGAAGTCTGCGATGATAATAGGCATGTCCGGCAATGGCACACCTAAGTCTCTCAGCATCCCCATCATCATCGTGGCCACAGCACTCGTGGTCGTCATCGGCATCGCCATCGGCCTGTCGCTGAACAATAGTGATGAGCCCCAGCGTCCGGAGGTCCCCTCCTCCTCGCAGCCGACGTCGCCCAGTTCGACACCGCCGTCCTCGACGAGTTCGACTTCTACGAGCAAGACGACCACCACGACGACAACTACGTCGAAGACCTCCGAGACGTCGTCAAGCACGCCGAGCACTTCGACATCTTCCTCGTCGTCGACGCCGAGCACCACGTCTTCGTCAGCCACGACGACGAGCTCCGAGCCGACATCAGCTCCGGAGGGACAGGACTTCGGCACTGGGCGCTCCGACTTGGACGGCCTGGGCTTCGTGGGCAGCTCCGCACGCTGCGACAGCGGCGACCGCGCCTTTGCTGTTGTCGCCGCTGAGCAGGGCATTAAGGCTGCTGCTTGTGAGACACGCTCCGGCGAGAAGTACTACCGCTCGGATACGCCACAGGGTTCCGGATCGATGGACATCATCGTCGATGAGGGCGACCGCGTTGTTGCACAAAACGGCTCGTACAAGTACCAGATGTCCCCCGACGGAGTTCTTGTGACCAAGGACAACGAGGTCGTCAAAAAGTACGCCGCAGAAGCCTGGGGCACTGCCTAAGAGATCAACTTAAAGATCAATGTTGCGGGGACCGTAGAGGCGGTCGCCCGCATCTCCCAGCCCTGGCACGATGTAGGCATCCTCGTTAAGATCCGGGTCCACCACAGTGGTGACAAGACGCACCGGGAAACCGGATTCCTTCAAGGCGTCGACACCCTGCTGTGCGGAAATGATGCACACGGCCGTGATGTTGTCCGCTCCGCGATCCGCCAACAGCTTCAGGGCATGCAGCAGTGAACCGCCGGTTGCCAGCATTGGGTCGACCAGGAAGACAGTGCGCCCGGACAGATCCTCCGGCAGCGCCTCAAGGTACGGCACCGGCTCATGGGTTTCCTCATTACGAGCCAAGCCAATAAAGCCCACCTGCGCATCCGGAATCATCGACAGCGACGGATCAATCATGCCAAGCCCCGCACGAATGACGGGAACAATAATCGGCGGATCCTGCAGACGGTAACCCGGCGCGGTGGTGATTGGGGTCTGAACATCGAAGTTATCGACGGGCAGCTCCCGGCTTGCCTCGTAGATCAGCATCGCGCCCAGATCGGCGAGTGCCGCACGGAAGCCCGCGTTATCAGTGCGCGCGTCTCGCAGAATGGTCAAACGTGACTGTGCCAAGGGATGGTTGACAACGGTAATCTCCATGCCTTCCAAAATACATTGCTTTGCTTTTGCCGCTCTGGTGCCGGCATCGCAAGTTTCTGAAAACGTGTTCCCCAAAAAAGATGGAACCGAATCGGCCTTTTTCGCGCCTAACAATACGAGGGCTTTGTACTGCGCCCCATTTGCGTAAGCCCGCTTACTACCAAACCACTGCCGCTCAGCCGCCGTCCGAACCCCGCTAGCCGTTCTGCCACAGCACTGAGTGTTTAACCACACGCGAATTTCCTAGAGAGGCCGTAAATCTTGTCCCGTCCATCACCACACAGTCCCCACAGCCAATCGTTTCTCTCTCCGACCACTAGCGGGAATGACTCAGTCTTTACGCTGGTGCCCGAGCTTATTTCTGCCAATGCCGCGCACCTTGACGCATTGTCGCAGCAGAACAGCGGCACTGCCTTGGACATCAGCGCACTGCACTCGCTTGGCGACGTCCCGTTTGCCGGCCCCTTCTGTCACGCTGCAGCCACTGCTCTACAGCGCCAACATGAGCATGTGGCTGAGCTGAATGAGTACGGCACCAGCGCTGCTCGCGCACTGAACGCTCTTGTCTCTGCGGTGTCCACTGCTGAAGATGCAGGCGCACATGCGTTGCAGTCCATCTCACCGAAAATGGAAGCCGTTGCAGCTCGCGGGATTGGCGGTGCGTGATGCTTCCCACCAATCTACTTACGGAGGTCCCCAGCGCGATTGCACAACAGCTAAGTCCTGCCATCGCACCCGCACTGGCAGGACTTGCTGGGGCCGCAATCCCCGCCGCGAGTACTGCCTGGCGCTCAGTGGCAGATTCCGTTGACCGCAACTGGGGCGATGGTGCTGGTTCCGGGGCAGGAGCCGCGGGAACAAGCCTCAAACGGGCTGCAAATGCGGCAGCCGACTTGGAAGCTCGCGCCGGAACCATTGACAGCGACATTGCCAAGGGCTTAGCCGCAGTAATGTCAGCGGCCACTGATTTGGCCCGGATTGCCATGGATTTTGTTACTTCCGCCATGGGCTCGCTGACTGCGACGGCTGCGGGGCCCGCAGGTCTCGCCGCGACCGGTGCCAGCCTAGTCTCAGCGGCCAGTTCCGCGATCTCACAGGCCATTGCGCGGCTCATGAAACTAGAACAAGAACTGCGGCCTCTGGTGCAGTCGCTGATACAGCAGGCAAGCACCGCGGTTGACACCCCTACCCCACCCCATCCGGCGCAGTTGGAGGCCCCAGCAACCACTCAAGCCGCCCTCGCTTCTACGTCTACGAACACCCCAGAATCGGCCAGCGCTACCGACGCTGCAGATGGTTCGGAGGCGTCGTCCGATTCGGGCAGCGCGCCGGTGCCTGCGGATGCGGGGGCTGGCGCGCCGACACCAGAAGCCCAAGCCGCGGTGAAGGCTGCACTCAGTGCCGTCGGAACGCCCTATGGTTGGGGCGGAAATACTCCGGGGCAGGCGCTCGATTGCTCAGGCTTGACGCACTGGGCCTACGGGCAAGCTGGTGTTGATATTCCCCGCACGGCAGAAGCACAGGCCGTCGGCCGACAGGTGAGCCAGGATGAACTGCTGCCTGGCGATCTTGCAGTGTGGGACGGCCATGTCGCCATGGTTATCGGCGACGGAAAGATGGTCGAAGCGGGCGATCCGGTACAGGTAAACCCCGTGCGTACAACCAACATCGGCATGCCGTTTAAGGGGTTCTACCGCCCGACCGGATAGTGCGGTGGGTATCTGCGTCGTAAAACTTCTAAGATAGGACTACGCAAACTTGCCACCCGTGGGGGCGCTGCAGGTATGACAATTTTTGAGATTTAATAATCACCGACAAGCAGAAGGGCTGCGACGAAAACTATGGCCAGGAAAGGCATCGTTCCTATCGAACTCGAGCTGACCTCGGGCACCTTTTACACGTTGTGGGCTCCAAGCTGGCGTGAAGGTAGCTCCGAGTGGCAGGCTCTGCTCGGCCGCGGCGATGACATCTATTTGTTCTCATCAGCGGCAAAGCTCCTGGCTTTCCTTCAGTCGGATGCTCCTCACGACTTCACGCAGCACCCCAGCTGGCACAACTTCAACCAGCAGCTACCGGGAGCGGCCATCGCGGCGCCACGCCACCGTTATGACCTGATTGGGCTGCCAGAAATTTTGGCTGGCCGGGCCGACTACGACCATGTTTCGCGCGCAGACCGCATTCTTGCCATCACTCGCTCGATTGGTGCGATCGCGGATCTCAATCCGATCAACCAGATGTTCGCCTCTCACTCTGTCCTGGCTGCCACGCAAAATGGTGCTGATCACTTCCAGGGCGGTGGCGCCGCTCAGTGGTCGGCTATCGGCAATGTCATCTTGACCAACTGGGACAGTTGCATTGACGCTATCGACGCCATCGGCGCAAATACTCCGAACATCGATGAAGAGTCTGAAACCACTGCTGCAGCCGCACTAAAGGAAGCGGAGGCCGCGGAGCGTGAGCGTCGTGAAGCAGCGGAGAAGAAGCGCGAAGAGGAAAAGAAGTCCGCAGAGGAGACCGTCGGCGATCCGTACGATCAGACGGTGTGGGCCAACGCTGGCATCGACCCGATTAAGATCTCCATCGCTGGCCGCACGCTATACACCTTGCGTTGTTACATGGGGCGTCGCCCGCTATTCCTGGGCAGCGCCGGTGAGATTCACACGTTCTCGCAGCCACGCACGATGGTGCGTTGGCTGCTGGAGAACAAGCATCACGACATGTCGGCGCTGACGACGTGGGATGAAATCATCACCGCAGCCAACGCAGGTGAGCTAGAGGCCGTGGTGCACGAGGACAATGAGTACTCGTTTACCGGTCTGGCCGAGGATATTGAAAAGGGCCCGAACGCCGTGGACACCGCCCAGCTCGCCCGCGCGTACGAGCTACTCGCAGACGCCGCTGACTGGGCTGGTGATGATGCCGTGAACGAAGTACTGGCGGGCAACCAGCAGCTGCAGTGGCTGCTGAACTTCCTGCTGGACACCGGAGAGCTGTCCGAGCCAGTTCCGCCTTACGACGATGAGGCCAAGGGTTGGAGGCAGCTGGAGAAGGACTTGGCCGCTCGGTTTACGACCAAGATCTAGCTCCCACCCAGCAAAGCTGGCCGGCGCTGGCTAGTCCAGCGTCAGGTTCAGCTCATCTTCGGCACCGAAACCCGCACCGTTGACATCAGTTTCGATGTCCTCGTCACTGTTGTCGATAAGCTGCAGGTAAGCGGGGTAAATAATGGTGTCCATGATGTGCTCGCGGGTCGGCAGGTCCACGAATGCGTTGTTTAGCGCATTCGAGGTCAGTTCGAACAGCTCGCTGTAGCCGTAGCCGAAGTTCTCCACCAGCTCCATGCACTCCCTGGTCATGGAAGTCGCACCAATCAGGCGGTTATCCGTGTTGACGGTGCAGGCGAAACTCATATCGTCGAGAAGCGAGAACGGGTGATCCGCAACGCTGTCACAGACACCCGTCTGAACGTTGGAGGTCGGGCAGATTTCCAGCGGAATCTGGCGGTCACGAATAGCGGAGGCAACCTCCTGACATTCGATGCCCTCGAGGGAAGCACCGAAGTCCTCGTAGATGCGCACACCGTGCCCCAGGCGGTGAGCACCTTGCACGACAGCGTCCTGCAACGAATCCACACCGGCGTCTTCACCTGCGTGAATGGTGACCGGAATGAGGTTCTCCCGCAGCATAGTGAATGCTTCGGCGTGGTTAGCCGGCGGGAAGCCGTTTTCCGGTCCGGCGATGTCAAAACCGACAACGTACCCGTCGGAGTTCTTCCCGTAGTTGTCGATGACCAGCTGTGCGACTTCCTTGGAATTGTTATTCTGGCGCATCGCACAGACCAACAGACGTGCAGTGATGTGCTTTCCCTCAGCGGCGGCATGGGCTTCACCCTGCGCCAGGCCTTCGACCAGAGCGTCGATAACAGCCTGCATATCCAGGCCCTTTTCCAGATGGTTTTCCGGAGCGAGGCGCAGCTCAGCGTAGACAACGTTGTCGGCAGCCAAATCCTCGACGGCCTCACGCGCCACGCGCGTCAGCGACTCAGCGGTCTGCATGACGGCGCAGGTGTGCGCGAAGGCAGTCAGGTAGCTCGGCAACGAGCCAGAGTTGCCGGTGTCAATGAACCACTTCTCCAGTTCATCCACGTCGGTGGTGGGCAGCTGATCGGTGTAACCGCAGTCCGCGGCCAGGTCGATAACGGTCTGCGGGCGCAGGCCGCCATCGAGGTGATCGTGAAGCAGTACCTTGGGCAGGCTGGCGACAACCTTGCGCATCTCATCGAGATTCGATGCCGAAGACTGTGTGTCCAGAGACTGAGCATCACTGTGCAAAGAATTAGTCATAATGGCCAGACTATCGGTACTGCGCCCTCCGCTTCTACTTCACTGCCGCGGAATCGTATTTCCGCTTTGCACAAAGGCTTTCTCTCCCCCGTTTTCCCCCATCCACACACGAGAAATACGTCATTCCGGGTGACGTTTTACTACCCTTATTTCATCATGTTTCCCTCTCGCCGCTACTCATCTGCCGTTACGCTGCTAGCCACCAGCGCTCTGCTTCTGCCGAGCACTGCCCCCGCAGCCATGGCGCAGAGCACCTCGCTTACCGACGACGCCCCGATTGTCGGCCCCGCACCTGACATCCGTGACACGGAGGGCTGCCCCTACAAGACCCTCCCACCAGCACCAGTGGACTCCTCGGAGGTTCCGGCTCCCGGCGAAACATCTCCCCCTCCACTTCCGGTTCCCCAAAAACCGGCTGGAGGTAGCAAAATGTCCGCCTGCGGCATTGTCAGCGGTGAGGGGTTTGACGTTCCGAAAGACCTCTCCGCCTCTGCATGGACGGTGTTCGATTTGAAATCCGGCAATGTCCTTGCGGCGAAGGACCCGCACGGCCGCTACCGTCCGGCATCGATTATTAAGGTGTTGCTGGCGATGGAGGCGCTCGAGGATTTGAAGCTCGACACCTCGGTTAAAGCGACATTCGAGGACGCGAACATGGAGGGCTCTCGTGTCGGCATCGTCGAGGACGTGAACTACTCGGTAGAAACGCTCCTGACTGGCCTGTTGCTCAACTCCGGCAACGACACCGGCCACGCGTTGGCCCGCGAACTTGGTGGCATGGATAAGACCACCGAAAAAGTCAACGCCCTGGCAAAGAAATTGGGGGCGACGGATACACGAGTGGTCAACCCGACTGGTCTCGATGCTCCGGGCCAGATGACGTCGGCATACGACATGTCACTGTTCTTCCAGCACGCATTCAACAATGAGACCTATCGCAAACTCTCGGCCACAC
Organism: Corynebacterium sp. HMSC073H12; assembly: GCF_001837775.1. Lineage (NCBI taxonomy): Bacteria > Bacillati > Actinomycetota > Actinomycetes > Mycobacteriales > Corynebacteriaceae > Corynebacterium > Corynebacterium sp. HMSC073H12. The sequence goes on from NZ_KV834023.1 coordinate 86,606, forward strand.
GCCTGGCCACCATCCCCGGAGACAAAGCTCTCGAGGTCGATGACTTCGAAATCGCCAACGACAATCAGCTGATTGCCCAGGACTATCCCGGCGCGCTTGGAGGCAAAACCGGTTTTACCGACGATGCCCGTCACACCTTCGCTGGGGTGGCTGAGCGCGACGGCCGTCGTCTCGGCGTCATCGTTCTCGATGTCACTGTGGAGGATTCACCGCGCCCCTGGGAGCAGGCGGCATCGCTTCTCGACGCCGGCTTCGCGGCCCCGCAGGACAGCTCTGTCGGTGTCCTCGAAGCGGAAGCGACTGAGGATACGTTGGTAGAAAAATTGCCCGATATCCTGGACGACGAGTCAACAGGAACCGGGCTGAAAATTACTGTCAGCGCTGCCATCGTAGGTGTCATCGCATTGATTGCGATGGTCACCTACCGCTTCGGCAGACGCAATCGCGGTTAGTTATTTCGAACCGAGCAGGCGGTTCAATCCGGACGGGTTGGCCGCTTCCGCACGGACGTTAATGACAGCAGGAGCAGGTGCATCCAGCTCCTCGTCGGCAAGCGCTTCTTCGGTCGTCGCGGTCCAGGCGGTGGCGTACATAGTGATGCGCCAGATGAGGTAGAAAACGACCATCAGACCAATGACCGGACCGAAAACTGCACCGGCCGGGTTCGACAGGGCGTTGGAGAAGAAAACGCTACCGAGCTGCTTGACAACCTCAAGGCCAATCGCACCGATAATCGCACCCTTTGCCGCAGAGCGGAACGGGGCGCCCCCGCGCGGCAGGAAAGCGAGCATCCAGAAGAACAGCAGCCAGTTGGCAACGAGACCAATGGCGATGGCAATCAATCCCGCGATGATTGTGATTCCCGGGACATCGGCCAGACCAATCTTGTCCAGCAGGGACTGTGTCAGTCCGGAAGAGCCGGCCGCGGTGACAGCGAAGGTCAGCAGGATCATAACCAGCATGCCCAGCAGACGCAGCAGGTCGCGAACCTTTCCCATCACGAAGTTGCTAGCGCCCAGCGGGCGCTTCCACAGCTGTGTCACTGCGTTGGAGAGGTTGCTCATCCAACTAAGACCCGACCACAGGGTGGCAATGAAACCGACGGTGAAAACGCCACCGGCCTGATCGATCGCGCCTTCAATAATTGCGTTGATGGTGTCGCCCATTGACCCATCGATGGAGTCGGTGATAGCGGACTGAATTTGCTCGAGCAGTTGCTCATTACCACGCAACACAAGTGCGAGGATGGCAAATGCCGTCATGATAAGGGGGAAAATCGACAGCACGGAGAAGTACGTGACAGCGGCGGCAAAAAAGTTGCCGCCCTGCTCGGAGTAGCGCTCCTGCATCCGCATAACGTGATCGAACCACGCCCACTTTTCGCGGAGGCGGTCGATTGCGCTCGGCTCATCGGCGTGTACACGCTCGATGCCATAGCGGTCCGTTCTCTTCGGATCTTTTTGAGTAGAGGTTGCCATGTCCTCTACCTTAACGTGCCCGCTTTCGGTACGGAGACTGAAGTGCAGAGTCTACAGCTGAATTAACGGTTGGCGGCCTTCAGGAACCCGACGCGCTCGTACACATCTGCAAGTGTCTTGGCGGCAACTTCACGGGCGCGGTCAGCGCCTTCGGCCAGGATCCGTTCCAACTCACCGCGATCAGCCATGAGTTCCTCATAGCGTGCACGCAGTGGCGTGGTGAATGCTTCCAGCGCATCTGCGGTATCAGCCTTCAGCTGGCCGTAGCCTGCGCCTTCGTAGCCGGCAACGAGCTCGTCGACAGGCTTGTCGGTCAACGCCGACTGAATGACCAGCAGGTTGGAAACGCCCGGCTTGTTCTCACGGTCGAAACGAATTTCGCCATCATTGTCGGTAACGGCCGAGCGAATGCGCTTGGCGGAGACCTTTGGGTCGTCCAAGAGGTTAATAATGCCCTTCGGATTTGCACCCGACTTGCTCATCTTCGAGGTCGGATCCTGCAAGTCATAGATCTTGGCGGAGCCTTCCATGATGTGCGGATCCGGCACAACGAAGGTTTTCTTGTAGCGAGAGTTGAAGCGCTGCGCCAGGTTACGCGTCAGCTCGAGGTGCTGGCGTTGGTCCTCGCCCACCGGCACCAGCTGTGGGCGGTAGAGCAGAATGTCGGCAGCCATCAGCATCGGGTACGCAAACAAACCAGCGGAGGTGTGTTCCGCGCCCTGACGAGAGGACTTGTCCTTAAACTGCGTCATACGGCTGGCTTCACCAAAGCCAGTCAAGCAGGTCAGCACCCATCCGAGCTCCGCGTGCTCGGGCACATGCGACTGCACGAACAGCACCGACTTCTCCGGATCAATACCAAGTGCAATCAGCTGTGCGGCACCTGCGATAGTGCGCTGACGCAGCTCCTTCGGATTCTGCTCGACAGTGATGGCGTGCAGGTCTGGGATGAAGTAGTAAGCGTCGAAGTCATCCTGCAGATTAATCCAGTTCTTCAATGCTCCCAGGTAGTTGCCCAGGTGGTAGGAATCTGCGGTCGGCTGAATGCCGGACAGAACGCGCTGCTTACGAGCACTCGGTGCAGGATTAGTTGCTTCAGGCCCCTTGCTTTCACTCATAGCCAATAAGTCTAGCGCGAGCTTCATAGTGGAGAGTCGGCGACGTACCCATTTCGACGACATCGCAGGCGTTACAGGAACGACAATCCTTAACATCCGGTCTTTAAATCGACGTCGACTACCGGGAAAGCGACTACCAAAAACTAGTCCTGACGGCCCTTGTACCCTTGCTCCACAACCATTCGATCGGATAGCAATTTAACGGTGCGCGCTGCAGCGGCTGGCGATTCCTCGGGGTACAGTGCGCGCACCAGCGTGACAGCCGGGCGGATGCCGTGTTCAGAGAGAACACGTCGAACACGCTCGCGCTCCCCCTGGGTCAACTCCAGCGGCGCTACGGGAGGCCTGCGGGTGTAGGACACGACCATCACGACTCCCAGCAGAACAATGAGTCCGAGGGAAATCCACAGTGGCCACGCGTAGGCAAAAGACAGCACGATAAACGCAACGATGACACCGGAAGTCACAACCACCGGGACATTGACAGCAGTACCAGGATCGTTCTGCAGGCTCCGTGCGATGGCTTCCAAATCGGCCATCTGGTGCCGCTCGTTATCTCTCTCGCCGTTTTTCACTGTGAATGTCCTCTCCTTTCCGGGTCCGCACCGAGCTCGCTTCAAGTCTCGCGCAAATTCGCGCTTGGGCTTTACAGCAGCTGAAGTCCCATCAGTCCTTCTTCAAATCTTAGGCGCTCACGTCCCAAGCGCCGAACTAACCCACAGGTATTATTGGACTAATTCAATGCTCTTATCCGTCAGGAGTCCCATGCTCGCTGCCATTGCGGTTGCTGTCTTCATCTTGCTGGCCCCAGGCGCAGTTCTCGGTTGGGTCAGTGGGCTACGCCCCACGCTCGCGTTGGCATCTGCCGGCCCATTAATGCTGGGCGTGGCTGGTTTTTCCGCATGGTTGTCCCACGCGCTCGGGCTGGATTACACCTGGCTATTCGTGGCCGGCATGTGGGCATGGTTCTGTGCCATTGGCTATCTGGTGCGCAGATTCATCCCCCGCGCAACGCCAGAAGACGGCTTCGATTCCGGTGCTGTCACCGCGATGATTGTCGCCGGGGTCACGGTAGTCGGCTCGATGCGCGCCATGCTCGTGCTTAACGACGTCCCCGGCGGCCCCGGCGCTATCCGCGAAGCCTGGGACATGCTCTGGCATACCAACTTCCTCCGGTTCATTGACGAACACGCAATAGCCTCGCCCACCGCGGCCGGTGACCTGATGAATCAGGAGACCGGAGCCGAAATGTTTTACCCCACCGGCTGGCATGCTGTGGCGGGGCTGCTGCCCGGCTCGGTTTTCCTCGATGCCAACGTGTTTGCGTTCTTGGCGCCGGCGCTGCTTCTGCCCGCAGCAACTGCGGTGCTAGCCCGCACCGCAGTTGGCCCTAAGTGGGCGGCCTATGCCGGTCCCGCAGCTGCCGTCGCGACGCTGATGCTCCCGGAGATTTGGGTGGCTCTTTGGCGCACATCCTCCATGCCGTATCTGCTGGCGGTGACCGCTTTGCCGATTGCTGCGGCTTTGACCATGCGGGGCTATATTATCCCCGCTACGCTTGCCCTGGTCGGCACGTTTATCACTCACCCGGCCGGCGCAATTGCTGCCGTGCTCTTTGTTGGCTTGTGGTTGATCACCCAGCCGAGTGTCAGTGGCCTAGCTCGCACGCTAATTGTCGGAGCGCTCACGCTGGTGATGACTCTCCCGGCGGCATTGTCCGCGAGTGGGCAAGGCGAATCCGTTGCGGGCTTTACCGGCCAAATTGAGATTTCCCGCTCCGAATCGCTGTGGCGGACGCTTATCGGATTCTCCCGATATGCTGACGAGCCCATCTTTTCCCGGACCGTTCTGGTTCTTGTACTCATCGGCCTGGTGGTGGCGCTTGTCTCTCGCCTGCCAGACAGCCCATGGGCGCCGTGGCCGGCACTGGTTTTCGGGCTGCTCTTTGTGGTGTCCGATAGTGCGCAGTCCCGTTGGGCTGAGCCGTTCGGCACCTATCTGAAGTTTATTGGCACTTTCTTCTACGACATGCCGTATCGCATGCAGGCGGTTATGGGAACTCTGCGCGCAGTGCTGGTCGGCTACGCAGTCGCGGCTGCCGTTGTCGCGATTGCGGCTGCGGCGCAGTGGATCGTCGCAAAGCGAAATCAGCCGGTCAAGTCGTGGAATCCCGCGCTGGCGATGGGGCTCGTGGCGGCACTGGCGATTGTGCCTGCGACCTGGGTGAGTGGGCCTGCTCAGCGCGATGCAATTCGTGCAAGTTACGGAAGCACGTTTGTGACCGCTGCGGACATGGAAGCTATTGATTGGCTGTCCGAGCAGCCGCATGCGTTTGAGGGGCATATCCTCAATGACCGTCGTGACGGTTCTGCGTGGATGTACGCCATCGCGGGGCTGCCGACGCTGTTCCGCCATTTCTCCTTCTCCGACAAAACTGCCGAGGCAAGCAAGAAGCTACCGACAAACGTTGACTTGCTGGGCTCACATCCGGAATTCGATGCCATGGCGAAAAAACTGGGAGTGCATTACATCATTAGTTCCCCGCCAGGTGTGAACACGGATGGCACGGAAGCGCTGTCGATGCGTTCCTGGGCATGGCACGCGCCGGGGCTAACACCTGTGTATCACCACGGATCGGTGATGATTTTCGCGGTCAACAAGATGTTTTCACCTGAAGAGTTGCACGCTGTTGTCAACAGTTCCCCACACCGCCCGGCGCGCCCCAATCCGCTGTGGATGCCTCCGCGCCAGCCGATCATCCCCTCCCCCGACGAGGCTGTCGATCCGCTCGCCGGCGCGCACATCACCGTCGATTCTCGCCGCGAGGCCATCGAGGCTATCAACGCTGACCTGCCTCGCGCGCTGCGTTTGAGTGGGGACACTTCCGCCCACATCGACAGCATCGTGCAACGCGCCAGCGACAAGCTCCGTCAGCGCGGCGCAATCGTCGGAGCACATTCGCTTGCCGACGACACGGCGAGCGCAGCCACCGTAATCGTCGGTCGCTCATCAGAGGGCCAGACCCTTTCTGGGGATAACATCGGCGATCGTGGTTTTTCGGTATCCGCTGTGGTGGAGTCCCTCGAGCCGAAGGACGATGCCCCTGCTGACTGGCAGCTGGCGGCAGGTGTACGTGACGGAATGGTCTTCCGAGGTTTCAATCCGCATAGCAGCTTCAGCACAAACGGGGTGCCGACAGAGTTCCGGACCGGCCTGGCACCGGCGGTGACAGTGAACCCGAGTTCGCGGCCGCATGCCCCGACGGTTGCGCTATCGCTGGGCGCGGTGGGCACCGCGAAGCTCACCGACGATTTGGCCGACCCCGCTATGCAGGACAAATGGGCCGACGCCATCGTTGACGGCATTGCCTCCATGTTGCGACAGAATCGGCATCTCGTAACCGCTCCCGAACCGGAGTTAATCCCCGAATTCGCTGGCGTCGGAGCACACTAGTCCGCGGCCTAGGTGCGTGCCGAGTTTAGGCGTACTCCACGATCACCGGCGCGTGGTCCGTCCAGCGAAGATCGTAGGCGGCAGGCTTGTCCACCACCGAGCTGACGGCACGCTCGAGCATTGGTTCGGTTACCGCCTGGTAGTCGATGCGCCAGCCGGCATCGGTATCGAACGCCTTACCGCGGTAGGTCCACCAGGACCAAGGGCCGTCAGCTTCTGGGTGCAGACGGCGAGTGACATCAAACCACACCGGATCTGCATTGAGCGCCGGGGCCTCCCACACAGAACCATCGGAGAAGGCACCGGATTCCAGCTCCTTGTCGCTGGCCTGCACCTGCGAATCCTGGGGAACCTCGTCCGGCCAGCAGCCGAAGACCGAATCCATCCAGGCACGCTCCTGTGGTAGGAAACCGCTCTTGCGACGGTTGGTCTTCCAGTTCTTCAGATCCTGTTCGCGGTGGCAGATGTTCCAGTCGCCGCCGATAACTGCGTGGTGACCGTCGCGCCCCTTGGCACCCAGTTCCGCCAGGTAGTCAGAGAAGGCATCGAGGAAGCGGTACTTCTCATCCTGCTTCTCGCTCAGGGCAGCACCAGAGGGCAGGTAGAGGCTGGCAATCTGGACATCCGCATCCAGGCCAGTGTCCGCTGCCGGGGCAACCCCACTGATAAACCGACCGGATTCTTCGAACTCCTCCGAGCCGATGCCCACCTGGACGTCGTTAAGCGGAAAGCGCGAGAGAATGCCCACCCCGGCGCGCCCCTTGGCACCCAGGTTTTCAGCGCCGACCCAATGCCATCCGGCATCAAAGGCGGGCGCGAGAGCCTTGCGTGCCTGGTCGTCGGTGGCGCGGACTTCCTGCAGCAAAACGACATCGGAACTGGTGTGCTTCAGCCACTCCAACAGTCCGAGGTTGGTTTCGCTGCGCTCCTTGACGGCGGCGCGGATGCCGTTGACATTGATTGTCGCGATTGTAAGGCTCATGCCCTCATACGTTACCTATGCGTGCATCGCGCCTTGTAGACCCCTAGCGCAGTTCGATGCGCCCGGACTTCTTCGCCTGTGAGCGGCGGTACAGAACAATGGTCGGCAGAGCGATGAAGATAGCCAACATCGCCAACGTTGCGCCGCCCAAAGCCGGTGCGCGGTAGCCATAACCGGAAGCGATGACCCAACCACCGAGCGCCGCACCGAATGCGTTGGCCATGTTCAATGCGGCCTGGTTGAGAGCTGCCGCCAGCGTCTGTGCGCGACCTGCGACATCCATCAGACGGGTCTGCAGATTCGGTACCAACACCGATCCCAGCAGACCGATAAGGAGGAAGTTGATCGTGCCCAGTACAGCATTTTGCGAGGTGAAGTAGAAGGCGCTGAGCATGATTACCATCAGCACCAGCGCAACCATGATGCCCCACTCCCCGATGCGGTCGGAGAGCCATCCGCCAATGTAGGTACCGACTACCATGCCGATGCCGTAGGCCATCAGCACAATCCAGATGTGGTCTTCGCTCATGCCCGCTTCGCGAGTCATGGTCCAAGTGATATAGGTGTAGACCGCGAACATTCCGCCGAAACCAACGGTGCCGATTGCGACGGTCAGCAGCACCTGCGGTGTCACCAGGGCCGAGAGCTCATCCATCGGACGCGTCTTCGGCATACGGTTCATATGCGGCACAGCGAACCACAGCGAAACAAGTGCAATCAGGCCGATGACCGCTACAAACGCGAAGGCGCTGCGCCAACCGTACATCTGTCCCAGCACCTGCGCGGCCGGCACACCAATCACAGTCGCCACCGACAGTCCCACGCCCGACAGGGCCACCATCTTTCCACGCTGCCCCGGCTTAGCCAGGGAGGCCGCCACCAGAGCTGCCACCGAGAAATACGCACCGTGCGGCAAACCGGCAATGAAGCGGGAGACCATGACAGCTTCGAAAGACCCCAGTGTGCCTGCCCATACCGTGGCACCATTGCCGATGGTAAATGCCGCCATCAGCAGCAGTAGCATGCGCCTGCGCGGAATCGAGCCGGTCAGCACGGTAATCACCGGTGCGCCCACGACAACACCGAGGGCGTACATCGAAATCATGCGCCCCGCGGCATCCTCATCGCGCCCGAAGGCGTCAGCGATGTACGGCAACAGGCCCATGGCCACAAATTCGGTAACCCCGATGCCGAATGCACCGACCGACAGAGCCACAATCACCAAGATTCGGCGTAGATCAGAGATGTCGTCCTGCACCGGAACAGGACGGCGATGCGAGCTAAACGCTCCCGCACGACGCGCACGCGGATTGTGGTCGTCGTTGTGGGTTGTTACTTCGCTTAACGACGTCATTGCGACCGTCTCCTTTTCTCTTCTTACGCCAGTTGGTGGACTCTCAGTTCCCCTCGATTTTCAACCCAAGACGGGCTCGCAAAACCGCGAGGGGAGCCGAAAGGGAAAAGTGAGACTCTACTCCGCAACACAAAAAGTTCGCTATTCTATCCTCCTGTTCCCCGCGTATTTGTGCGCGGAATAACATCTACGGCCATTAGTGGTAGTCGCTCACTCACGTTCTTCTAATACATTTTGCAATCGGCATTGTTTGCCAAGGACTACCAATTCCTTCCGAGCGCCACGGACTTCCTACCATCGAGCGCTCCGGGTCTTCGATGCTGCCGTACTAGCTACCGGGTAAATTGTTTTAAAAGATATTTCGAACTGCAATACCGATAGGATCTTGATCCACTATGGGCGACCGCTATAACCTCTACGAATCTCTGAAGCTGGATAGCGCAGCCAGCACCGAAGAGCTCCATGCAAACCTTTCTAGTCAGCTCTCCGAACTGCGGGATGCCGGTGTCTCGGAGTACTCCGGCGAGTTCCAGGAGAAGCTCACTGCTCTCCAGGTGCTTGGTGATGAGGGACGTCGCCGCGAATACGACGCTTTGCTGGCCGATGAAAACGCCACCATCACCATTGCGACGCTGAGGGAACTAGCAAGTCGCCCAACCTCTGCTGCCCCTGCTTCCACTTTTTCTCCGGCACCAAATCAGGCCGCTCAGCAGCAGAACGCACAACCTGAAACTAATGCAGATTCCGGCGCACAGAACGAGGCCCCACAGTTCTCATTCCAGCAGCAGTCCCAACAATCCCAAGCCCAGCCGCAGCAGGGCCAGCCGCAGTGGCCCAACCCCGCTCAGACCGGGCCGATGACGGTAACCACCACGGTGACCACGGATGTACCTCCACTACCGGAAGACGCAAGCCTTCAGGATGCGTGGAAGCGCCTGCCCCGATTCCCCAAGATCACGGCCGGCCTGCTAGCAGCTGCCTCTGTGCTGGGATACATTCTGGCGGCCGCTGCGATCATTCTCGGGATTAATAATCTGAACTCCGCCCTAGAAGCCCAAGAACGTGACAGTTCCTTGGCGAGTATCGGGGACGACATCCGAGATATCTATGTCGGATTGATTAACGTTAGCTCAGGTGCCGCATTTTTCGCTCTCGGTATCGTCATCGCCGTGATTTCGATGTTCTGGCTCAATAAGGTCTTGCTGGGTCGCAACATCCGCGCTCCTTATTTCCTGGTGGCCGCCACCGGTCCACTCGGTGTGGGACTCGTTGCCATGTGCTACTTCATCCAGGACGTGTTCATCACTATTTTCGCTGGACTGTCGGGCCTTACTCTTATTGCCGTGACAGTTTTGGTTCTCCTCAAGGACATGCGCGCATGGTTCCGCGGCCAGGCCTTCGTCAAAACCACTCAGCCAGCTCCTTCACAGGGGTTCGCTCCGCAGTACCCCCAGGCCCAGAACAACCAGGGCTTCCAGTTCGGTCAGAACAATCCTCCAAACAATGCGCAGAACTAACTAAGCTGCCCTGAACAACCGCGCCGGCGTGCACGACGCCCCAGCGCGGTTTTTTGTATTTGAGGTGCCTGGGCGCGGGGACCGTCGTAAAGCGAAAAATGGAATGAAAAGCGGCGAATAAGCGACAAATAATTACACATTTCGTGACTTACCTCACATAATTGCGTTATTCATATCACTATCACTGTTTTTGCGCTATGCCCCGACACAACCCAAGATTCAAAACTGGGTTATCGTGGAACAAAACAGATAGGAGACATGAATTATGGCGACAATTATTTGGACCCGTACTGACGAAGCCCCTCTGCTGGCGAGCTACTCGCTGAAGCCAATCGTGGAGGCATTTGCAAGCCAGGCTGGTGTCAATGTTGAAACCCGCGACATCTCCCTCGCAGGCCGCATTCTGGCTCAGTTCCCGGAGCGCCTTTCGGACGAGCAGAAGGTAGAGGATGCACTGGCAGCCCTGGGCAAGCTGGTCAAGGAGCCGGACGCCAACATCATCAAACTGCCGAATATCTCTGCATCCGTCCCGCAGATTAAGCGCGCTGTCGCAGAGCTGCAGGAAAAGGGCTACGACATTCCGAAGTACAAGTCGCAGCCGGAAGGCGAGGAAGAGACCGCCGACCGCGCAAAGTTCGACAAGGTCAAGGGCTCTGCCGTTAACCCGGTACTGCGTGAGGGCAACTCCGACCGCCGCGCTCCGGAGCCGGTGAAGAACTACGCCCGCAAGCACCCGCACCGCATGGGCGCTTGGTCCGCAGACTCCAAGACCAACGTCGCCACCATGGCCTCCAACGACTTCCGCCACAATGAGAAGTCCATTGTCATGCCGGAAGACGACAAGCTGACTTACCAGCTCGAGTCCAACGACGGCCAGATCATCACCCTGAAGAAGGACATGCCGGTCCTCAAGGGCGAGATTATTGACGGCACGGGCATGAACGTCCACATCCTGGACAACTTCCTCCGCGCTCAGATCCGTCGCGCAAAGCGCGAGAACATCCTGTTCTCTGTCCACCTGAAGGCCACCATGATGAAGGTCTCCGACCCGCTGATTTTCGGTGAGGTTGTCAAGGCCTTCCTGCCATCTGTTTTCCCGAAGTTCGAGTCCAAGCTGGCTGCTGCCAACCTGACTCCGGACTACGGCATCGCTGCCATCCTCGACGGCCTGCACAAGCTGGACGGCGCAACCGCTGCAGCCGTCAAGTCCGCGATTGAAAAGGACCTGAAGGAGGGCCCGGCCCTCTACATGGTGAACTCCGACAAGGGCATCACCAACCTTCACGTTCCGTCCGACGTCATCGTTGACGCCTCCATGCCGGCGCTGATCCGCAACGGCGGTAAGGGCTGGGGCCCGGATGGCGACGAGTGCGACACTCTCGCGGTTATCCCGGACTCCTCCTACGCCGGCGTCTACCAGGCTGTTATCGAGGACTGCCGCGCCAATGGCGCTTTCGACCCGGCAACCATGGGATCTGTCCCGAACGTCGGCCTGATGGCTCAGAAAGCTGAGGAATACGGCTCCCACGACAAGACTTTCCAGGTTCCGGTTGACGGTGTCCTGCAGGTCATCAACTCCGCTGGCGAAGTTCTGATTGAGCACCACGTCGCCGAGGGTGACATCTGGCGCTCCTGCCAGACCAAGGACGCCCCAATCCGCGACTGGGTGAAGCTAGCCGTTAACCGCGCTCGCATCACTGGTGACCCTGCAGTGTTCTGGCTGGACCCGCAGCGTGCGCACGACAACAACCTGATCAGCAAGGTCAACGAGTACCTGGCAGATCACGACACCGAGGGCCTGGATATCCGCATCATGGATCCGGTGTCCGCCACCAAGTTCTCCCTCGAGCGCATCCGCCGCGGCGAGAACACCATTTCCGTAACCGGTAACGTTCTGCGTGACTACCTCACTGACCTGTTCCCGATCATGGAGCTGGGCACCTCCGCTAAGATGCTGTCGGTCGTGCCGCTGATGGCCGGCGGCGGTCTGTTCGAGACCGGTGCAGGCGGTTCCGCCCCGAAGCACGTCCAGCAGGTTCAGGAAGAAAACCACCTGCGCTGGGATTCCCTGGGTGAGTTCCTGGCACTGGCCGAGTCCCTGCGCTACGCCGCTGAGGATGACGACGACCCACGTCCGCGCGTCCTGGCCGAGGCCCTGGACAAGGCAACCGCTACCCTGCTCGACGAGGGCAAGTCGCCGTCCCGCAAGGCTGGAGAGATCGACAACCGCGGCTCCCACTTCTACCTGGCTCTCTACTGGGCACAGGAGCTGGCCAAGCAGGACGAGAACTCCGAGCTGAAGGAAGCTTTCGCACCGGTTGCCAAGGCCCTCACGGAGAAGGAAGAGTCCATCACCAAGACCCTGATTGATGCTCAGGGTTCCCCAGCTGATCTGGGTGGCTACTTCCTGCCGGACGATGAGACGACCTCCGCAGTTATGCGTCCGTCCGCTGAGTTCAACGAGATCATCGACGGCCTGAAGAAGTAGGACTAACTGCTTGCCCCTGGGTGGTCTGGCTGGTCTGATTGCCCCAGGCTGGCCCTGGCTGACCTAGGCTGCCCGCCGATTTCAAGCGATAGCCCCTCGCTCATGTTGCATTTGATGCACATGATGCGTGGGGCTTTTTCTGTACCTTGACCTCCATAACGGCCTTGACAACTTCCAGTGCTCTTCGGCGGTCTCCGGTACTCTTCGCCCATACTCAGCCCCCAGCTTGGCTCAACCCGACACTCGGCACCGCAGCGCCCGATGCCCCGGCTCCACCCCCACAACTAATCACACCCCACGACCAATCAACACAATCCGTACTAAGCGGGCTATAGCACTCTCGACACAGATCCACACACCCTCTTACCTTGGGTTTTTCCAAAACTTTGCAATAGACAGCTTGGTTCACTATTGTTTGTAAGCAACGTTTTGAACAACCTCAAAAACCGCAAGGAAGTATCTGAAATGACCACCAAGTACGACAACAGCAACGCCGCCGACTGGGGCCTGTCCACTCGCGCTATTCACGCCGGCTTCGCTCCGGACGCACAGACCTCCGCGCGTAACCTGCCGATTTACAACACCTCCTCCTACGTCTTCGATTCGGCTGAGCACGCTGCCAACCGCTTCAACCTCTCGGATGCAGGCCCGATTTACTCACGCCTGACCAACCCGACTGTGGACGCCGTCGAGCAGCGCATCGCCAGCCTTGAGGGTGGCGTCGCAGCCGTACTGTTCGCCTCCGGCCAGGCAGCTGAGACCGCTGCTGTTCTCACCCTGGCTCGTGCGGGCGACCACTTCGTCGTTTCGCCGCGCCTCTACGGTGGTACTGAGACCCTGTTCAAGGTCACCCTGCCGCGCCTTGGCATCGACTGCACTTTCGTCGAGAACCCGGATGACCCGGAATCCTGGCAGGCAGCAGTTCAGGACAACACCGTCGGTTTTTACGGCGAGTCCATTGCCAACCCGCAGATCGACATCCTGGACATCCCGGTTATCGCAGAGGTTGCACACCGCAACAACGTTCCGCTGATCGTCGACAACACGGTTCCGACCCCTGCCCTGCTGCGCCCGCTCGAGCACGGTGCTGACATCGTGGTTTCTTCCACCACCAAGTTCCTGACCGGTAACGGTTCCTCCCTCGGCGGTGTCATCGTCGACGGTGGCAACTTCGACTGGACTCAGACCCGCAACGGCCGCTCCATCTTCCCGAACTTCACCGAGGCCGACGAGGCTTACCACGGCCTGAAGTTCGCCGACCTGGGCGCCCCAGCCTTCGCACTGCGCGCCCGCGCTGGCATTCTCCGCGACACCGGCGCTGCTCCGGCTCCGTTCAACGCTTGGGTTCTGGCACAGGGCCTGGACACCTTGGCTCTGCGCATCGAGCGCCACAATGAAAACGCCAAGGCTGTTGCCGAGTTCCTCGAAAACCACCCGCTGGTCGCCAAGGTCAACTACGCTGGTCTGCCGAGCTCCCCGTGGCACGAGACCCTGAACAAACTGGGTCTCTCCGGCGCCAGCGGCGTGCTCTCCTTCGACTTGAAGGATGCCGACACCGCCAAGGCTTGGAAGTTCATTGACGCTCTGAAGCTGCACTCCAACGTCGCCAACATCGGTGATGTCCGCTCGCTGGTTGTCCACCCGGCCACCACTACTCACTCCCAGTCCGATGAGGAGGGTCTGACTCGCGCCGGCATTTCCCAGGCCACCGTGCGTCTCTCCGTCGGTATCGAGAACATCGATGACATCATCGCTGACCTCGAGGGCGGCTTCGCAGCACTCGCGTAGACCGTTTGTACACAGACATATTGCGGACTAAGTAGTCTATAAGGCATGAGCTTTTCCCCATCCACCCCGGCCGTCCTCCCACCCGAGGGCGAGCCGGGGCATGTCTTTATCGGCGATGTCACCACCGAGGCTGGCGCGGTCATCCCCGACGTCACCGTCGAGTTCGAACGCTGGGGCCGGCTTAACGACGACTGCTCGAATGTCATCCTCCTCGAGCACGCTCTAACCGGCGATGCCCACGCTTCCGGCCCCTCGGATGAGTACCACCCGACTGCGGGTTGGTGGAACGGTATGATTGGCTCTGCCCGCGCACTGGATACCGACGAGTACTGCATCATCTGCACCAACGTCATCGGTGGCTGTCGCGGGACAACTGGCCCCTCCAGCCCACATCCGGACGACGGCAAGCCCTGGGGCTCTCGCTTCCCCGCTATCTCCGTGCGCGACACGGTGACAGTGGAGCACCTTGCGCTGCAAGAACTGGGAATTTCCCGCCTCCAAGCTGTCATTGGCGGCTCCTTGGGTGGGGCCCGCGCGCTTGAGTGGTCACTGATGCACCCTGATTTCGTCGGCAAGGCATTGGTGATGTGTGTCGGCGCACGTGCGTCTGCTTGGCAGATTGGTATTCAGTCTGCGCAAATTCAGTTCATTGAGTCCGATCCCGATTGGCATGGCGGCGACTACTACGACCGCGGTGTGACCCCGACCCGAGGTCTGGGGTTTGCACGCAGGGTCGCGCATTTGACGTACCGTGGCGAACTGGAGATGGATGACCGCTTTGGTGCGGCAGCGCAGCCCGGTGAGAATCCGCTGGGCGCGATGCGCACGGAAGACCGATTCCAGGTAGAAAGCTACTTGGATCATCAGGCGAAGAAGCTGGCTCAGCGTTTCGATGCCGGGTCGTATGTCGTGCTCACCGATACCTTGAATCGGCACAATATTGGCCGTGATCGCGGTGGCCTCAACGAGGCGCTGCACTCGTCAACCGTGCCGACCATGGTTGCCGGTGTGGACACGGACATTCTCTACCCCTTCCACCAGCAGGAGCACCTCGCCCGCAATCTGGGCAACTGCATGGGGCTAGAAAAGATTGAATCCGCCGTGGGTCACGACGGATTCTTGACGGAGTTCGAGCGAGTGGATTCGATTGTGCGTAATTTCCTCTCTCGCGATGTCAGCTAATGTCAGCTAGCTTCCCAGCGCATCCACGCTGACTGCGAGGAATACAATCCCCATCCCGATTATGGAGCAAAACCATAGGTCAAAGGCCCGGGATCGTACAGAGAACACACCTAGAATGCTGTCCGGCAGGTACTGCCTAGCCACACCGAGCAGCACCATTGTGCTTCCCAGCATGAATGTGGCGCGTCGCCAACGCTCCAGCCCCAGGAACACGACGAAGGAGGACATGCCGAAAAAGAGCGCGCCGTAAATCGTATACTGCACCCACATTGGCCACGATGCCCCCGGCGGCGGGGTCTTCGGGCTATGCGGGTTCAGCATTGGATCCGGCAGATCTTCCCGCCGGGCACGCTGCGCAATTTCCCTTTTCGACATGACTTGTTCCTCCTGGCTGACTAGGCCAGGCCAGCGAGCTTTTCAGCGCGCTCGACGACATTGCGTACGAGGAAAGCGCGAGTCAGTGGGCCGACACCACCTGGGTTCGGGGATACGTAACCGGCAATGTCCCAGACGTCATCAGCAACGTCACCGGCCAGCTTGCCGTCGACACGCGAAACTCCCACGTCGAGTACAGCAACGCCAGGCTTGACCATGTCTGCAGTAAGCATATGGGCGACACCAGCGGCTGCGATGATGACATCAGCCTGACGGGTTTCAGCGGCCAAGTCCTTGGTGCCGGTGTGACACAGCGTCACGGTGGAGTTCTCACTGCGGCGAGTGAGCATCAGCCCGATTGGGCGACCGACGGTGACACCGCGGCCGATAACAACAACCTTTGCACCATTGAGCTCGACACCGAAGCGACGCAGCAGGTGGATACAGCCGTTCGGGGTGCACGGCAGTGGTGCTGGCTCGTTGAGGACCAACTTGCCCAGGTTTACCGGGTGGAGGCCATCGGCGTCCTTCTCCGGGTCGATGAGGCCCAGAATACGGTTTTCATCCAGGTGCTTCGGCAGTGGCAACTGAACAATATAGCCTGTGCACTCCGGGCTTTCGTTCAGCTCGGTGATTACTGCCTCGAGTTCTTCCTGCGTGGTGTCAGCTGGGAGATCACGGCGGATAGAGGCGATACCAATCTGCTCACAGTCACGATGCTTCATCTTGACGTAAGAGTGGCTGCCTGGATCATCACCAACCAACACGGTGGCCAGCCCCGGGGTGTAGCCGGCTTCCTTCAAGCGCTCAACGCGCTTTTCCAGGTCTTCAAAGATTTCGTCTCGGTAGAGTTTGCCATCAAGCTTTGTCGCTGCCATGGCATTTATCTTAGGCACAGGAGCGAATAATGCCCAGAAACGCCCTGTAACCGCCCTCGCCTTTGACCCTATTTACCGCCCATAAAGCCCTGCTGACGCCAGACTTCATAAGCAGCCACTGCAGCGGCGTTGGAAAGATTCATGCTG
This sequence comes from Corynebacterium sp. HMSC073H12, assembly GCF_001837775.1. Lineage (NCBI taxonomy): Bacteria > Bacillati > Actinomycetota > Actinomycetes > Mycobacteriales > Corynebacteriaceae > Corynebacterium > Corynebacterium sp. HMSC073H12. The sequence goes on from NZ_KV834023.1 coordinate 103,366, forward strand.
CGACGAGCGGGCAGCATGGGAATTCGGATTAATTGCGTAATTCGCGGATCATCGAGCACTGACTGTTCCAACCCGGTTGGCTCCGGGCCGAAGAGCAGTACATCGGTGTTCGTGTACTCAATGTCTGTGTGCCAAGTGTCAGCGTGTGCGGTAAAGGCAAAGATGCGGCACCCTTGGCTGGCAAAGGTCTCCAACGCTTGATCGATGGAATCGTGAATACGCACATCTGCCAGGTCATGGTAATCCAGCCCGGCGCGACGCAGATTTTTGTCATCGAAGTTGAACCCCAGTGGCTTGGCCAGATGCAGCATAGCTCCAGAGCCCGCACACATGCGGATAGCGTTTCCGGTGTTCGGCGGGATGACAGGCCGGTCAAAAAGCACGTGGCAGGTGTGGCTCTTAATCCAGTCTGTGGAGTTGGTTGGCTCGGCGTTCGTCGGCTCGGTCGTGGCGCTATTCATTTCTTCCGTCAGTTCTTTTCCGCTGCTTCTATTACTGCTCGTTATTGGTTTCTACTGCCGTTGACGCGCTGGGCACCGCATCACACACGCCGTGCTCGGCGAAAAACGCGATGATGGTCTCACCGATGAGCGCTCGGCTCCTCGGCTTCGAGAACTTATGGCCCTCTCCCTCAACCACCAGAAAATCAGTGGGCACACCATAGGCGTCCATGGCGTTGCGCATCTGACCGGACTCTCGCGGAGGCACGTTGGTATCCCACTCGCCGTGGATGAATAGGGTTGGAGCCTTCATTTCCTCCGCACGGTGCAGTGGCGAGATGTCGCGCAGGAGCTCAGCATCCTGGTACGGGTAGCCGTATCGAGGGAACGCGGCCTGCGCCAACCAGGGTTCTGTGGATTGGTAGTAGGTTTCAAAACTTGTCATTCCGCAGGCATCCACGATGGCAGCAAACTGATTCGGATACCATGCCGAGGCCAACAGCGACATGAAGCCACCGTAGGATCGCCCGCCCAGGGCAATGCGTTCCGGGTCCGCCAACCCGGCATCAACGAGGAAGGCACGCGCCGCTGCAATATCCGCAATAGCGGCAAAGCGTCCATAGCGGTCGCCCGCGTGCTCGAATGATCTACCGGACCCCGAGGAACCGCGCACATTAGGAGTGAACACCACGAAGCCCGCCTCCACAATGCTGGCTAGAACATCGTGGTGGATGGGTTTCGCCTGCAGTTCTGGGCCACCGTGGATGTGGATGAAAGCCGGTGGTAGTGCGTTTCCGGAAACGTCATTAGAACTATTGCGCACCGACTCCGGAAGGTAGAGCCAGCCAGACAGTTCCAGCCCATCGCGGGAGACAAAGTAGACCAGCTCTGGGGCCGGCATAGTCTCCAGATTTTTCTCTTCCAGAGCCAAAATCCGTTCGGTGCGTTCCATATCCAATGGCTCAATGACACCACCGATATTGCGCAGAATCTCCACCGTTGGCGCAAGGCCTGGCCCTTCTACTGTCAGGGAGATCAGCTCACCGTCCCCGGAGATTGACAGCTCGCGCGCAACCATGCCCGGCAATTCCACATTGCGGCGCACCATCACCCGCATGTCGTCAGTCTGCGGGTGAAGGCCAAGGGTTAGCACCTCGAGCGTGCTGACCCCACCGCTATTCCACAGCACAGCCGCAGTGGAGGAATCCTCACTGATGACGAATTCTTCGACGTCTTGATCCGGATTGCCAATGAACTCCTCGACATCAACTTCGATGCCGATCTTCATATCCAAAATCTCCGCTGCGGTCGATTCCGCTGTACGCGGCTCAGTGGTGCTGATACCGCTGTCGGGAGTAATACCCAGGCGCAGGATGCGACGCTGTTCCGCGCCATGATCTGAGAGCACGAATGCGGTCAGTTTCTCCTGCCCCGGATGCGCCAATAAGACACCGGCATCCGTGGTGGAGCCAGGATCGGATGGCAACAGCGGCTGCCACTGCTGCCCCGGCCCGACTAGCAGTAGTTCACGGTGGCCTCGCGGCCCCACCCGCACGAGGCCAAACCCACTTTCAGCCGCTACCAGTTGGCTGTCAGTGCGTTTATCAATGACCTCATACTTTGAGTTTGTCGGGTTGACCAAACGTGCATAGTTAATGCCCTGGGCATCGACCGCGTTCATCGCTAGCAAATCGTTATCCCATTCCACCAGTGTTGCGCGCATATCCGCATCCATGCGCAGGGGTCGGGCACCGTCGACCTCCGGATCGGTGGATACCAGCCAGGTCTGCAGTCGCTCCGTGCCGTATGGAGAGACCTCGCAGGCAATCCACTTTCCATCCGGGGAGTGCAGCACCCTGGTGACCGGGCCTTCCACCGGCAGTTTCACGGGGCGTTCCTGCCCTAGCCCCTCCGGAGTAATCTCCTGCTGTACTGCATGCGGGTAGCCGCTATCGCGGACAATGAAGGCAATCGCACTCCCATCCGGCGCTAACGAGGATTCATAGGTCTGGCGCATGACAATCCATTCTAATAGTCAGCGAAAATCTCTACTTCGACCTGCTACCACCGGCCGCCCCAGAGCCTCGGACATATCCACCAGACGATCGGCCACGATTGTCACCGCACCAGAGGCTGTCTGCGCGATACCGCGCACCACCATCGCCCGCGAATTCACCGCTACCGGCCGAAATCGATTCCACAGCCCCGGCGTGCACAGCACATTCACCAGCCCAGTTTCGTCCTCCATGCCCAAAAATGTCACTCCGCCAGCGGTCCCCGGACGTTGTCTATGCGTCACGACTCCCGCCACCTCCACCCGTGTTCCGTCGGGCACTGCTTTCAGTTCCGCCGCAGGCACCACTCCACGTTCCTGCAGGTCTGCCCGCAACGCGGCCACCGGGTACTGCCCTGGGGTCACGCCCGTTGCCATCAAATCAGCGGCTGCCAGCTCAAACTCCGTCATGCCGGGCAACGCAGGTGCGTCGGCAAGCGTGAGCCCCGGCAGCATGCCCTCACTTTCCGTTGCCGCCACGCCCGCCGCCCACAGTGCTTGACGACGGTCAATCCCCAGCGACCCAAGTGCCCCTGCGCGCGCCAGTGCTTCCATGTGCCCAACACCCAGCCGAGCTCTGCGGGCGACATCTGCTGCGTCGACAAATGGCCGCGCTGCGACAATGCGCTCCGCCACGTCATTGCCCACACCGGAGATGGCACCGAGCCCTAAGCGAATGCGCCCATCGATGACGCTGGCTTCCACGCCTGAAACTGCGATATCCGGACCATCGCAGCCGATACCGTGCCGGCGGGCATCGGCAATCAACGACTGCGGAGAGTAAAACCCCATGGGCTGAGCACGGAGCAACGCTACACAGAACTCCGCCGGATAGTGGTACTTAAACCAGGCCGAGAAATACACCAAGGAGGCAAACGACTGCGCGTGTGATTCAGGGAAACCGTAGGCGGCAAAGGCCACTACCTTGTTCCACAGTTGTTCCCCAATATCCGCATCAATGCCACTGGTGCGCTCCAGCCCAGCCAGAAAACGGGCATGGAGCGCTTCCATTTTGGCCACTGAGCGCTTCGACCCCATAGCGCGGCGCAGCGAGTCCGCTTCCGCCCCGCTGAAACCCGCCGCATCGACGGCCATTTGCATCAGCTGCTCTTGAAATAGCGGAATGCCCAGTGTCTTCCCGAGAGACTTCTCCAACACCGGATGCTCATAGGTCACCGGTTCGAGCCCATTTCGGCGGCGAATGTAGGGGTGCACGCTACCGCCTTGAATGGGGCCTGGGCGAATGAGTGCCACCTCCACCACCAGATCAAAGAACTCCCTCGGCTTCAGTCGGGGCAAGGTGGCCAGCTGCGCGCGCGATTCCACCTGAAACACGCCCACCGCGTCCGCGCGTGCCAACATCTCGTAAACCTCCGGTTCAGCGACATCTATTTCCCACAGGTTCACTCGGCGCCCATGCTGTTCATAGATCAAGTCAATGCAATGGTGGATGGCCTCCAGCATTCCGAGGCCAAGCAGATCGAACTTCACCAGTCCCGCTGCCGCACAGTCATCCTTATCCCACTGCACTACTGAGCGCCCCTCCATGCGTGCCCATTCCACTGGCACGACATCCGCAATCGGCCGATCACAAATCACCATTCCGCCAGAGTGAATGCCTAAATGACGAGGCTGCCCACGAAGCTGCTCCGCCAGTTGCCGCACCGGCTCCGGCGGACACGCTTCCCGGTCTCTGACCCACGCATCGATAACGCCCGGCGAGTATCCCAACACCCGTGCCGCATCGCGCAATGCGCCGCGCCGCCGGTAGGTAATGACATTGGCTACCTGCGCGGCATTGTCACGACCATACTTTTCATAGACGTATTGGATAACCTCTTCCCTACGCCCAGACTCGATGTCTACATCGATATCCGGCGGACCATCCCGTTCTGGCGACAAAAACCTCTCGAACAACAGCCCGGCACTAATGGGGTCAACATTGGTGATCCCCAGCGCAAAACACACCACCGAGTTAGCGGCCGAACCGCGCCCCTGCGCCAGAATTCCCGCCCGGCGACAGAACTCACAGAGGTCATGCACGATGAGGAAGTAGCCCGGAAAGCCCAGCTCTCGAATCACAGTCAGCTCATGTTCTAACTGCGCCCACGCCCGCGCTTGCACGGAGCCGTCCCCAGCTCCATCGACCGGACCATACCGCCGCCGTGCCCCCGCACGGGCAATTTCCCGCAGCCAGGAGTCCTCATCGTGGCCCTCTGGCACTTCCCAGCGAGGCAACTCAGGCGCAATGAGGTCAAGCGTAAAAGCACACTCACCTGCAATGTCCTGTGTTGCCTGCAGCACCTGCGCCCCCAGATACCGTGTTGCCGCCGCTAGCTCCTCCCACGAACGCAACCAAGCTCCGCCTGCCGGCTCCAGTCGTGACTCGAACCCGTCTAAGTCCTCCCGCACAGCAAGGGCCTGCTTCGCCCCAGCCAACCGGCTTGTCGCAGGCGAAGCCGACGTCGCAGCAGAGGAAACCACCTCCCGCAGGCCATACTTCACAGCTGCGGCTGAAATCGCCTCCGCGTCATCGGCCGCCTGCGAGGTGGGGCTCACGCGGTGCTCGAGCGCCACGTTCTCCGCACCGAAGGCCGCAATGAGCTCTTCCAAGTCGCCGACCCAGCTGACGTCGGCAAGCACCTGCCAGAAACCGCCTGCAGCCTTCCCCAACTCTGGCAGCGAGGGATAGCGGACGACGGACTTTTCCCCCGCCGACATATGCGCATCACACAGCGCGTGGCTCAGGCGCCGATAGCCCTCGGGCCCCCGCCCCAGCACCGTGAGGGGCCGCTGCGGAAGCCCCAGCTCCGCGCCGATGATTGTGGCAATACCCGCCTCTGCTGCAGCTTCGGCAAAACGAGCGATTCCATAGAAACCATCGCGATCTGTCAGCCCCAACACGTTTAACCCCAAACGCGCAGCTTCGGACACTAACTCTTCCGGATCCGATGCGCCATGCAGGAACGAATAACTCGAACGGCAGTGCAATTCAGCCTTAATGTCCGCAGACGTAAATGACATGCCACCTCTGCCACCAGCACCGCTTTCCGGTGCTTCAAAAGCCCCAACGATGGAATCTGACAACTGTCCCCGCCAGCCGTTGAAGCTACCATTAGGCTGTAGTTTTCCTGAAAACTTGCCCGATAGAATACGCTCAATCCGCGACCAGCTCAGTGGCCGACCGGACTGCTCCGACTGCCCGCCCGAGATGTTTTCCATGCCACGAACATTAACCCATCCCACGGACCGCATTCAAACGTATTTTCGATTAATATCTGCATTAAGCGCCACCCCCGGGACACATCCGTAAGTCACACCTCAGCCACGCTCGACTGTTTAGGCTGAAATTGAATTTTCAGCACTACCTGGGCAAGTGCTAGCCTTAACCCCAGAATTAAAGACAGCTTGGTCTAGTTCTGCCTTAAAACTTCAGCTAACAAATCCCATTAAATAAGGAGACCCCTCGATGAACCTCAAGCGTTTTTCCGCCGGTGTACTCACTGTCGCGTTCGCCGCAACCGGCCTTACTGCCTGTGGCAGCTCGGATGATGCCATTCGCATCGGCACCACGGATGCCGGCAAGAAGGCCTGGACCGTTTTCGAGCAGAAGGCTTCCGAGCAGGGCATTGATCTGGATGTTCAGAACTTCTCCGACTACCAGACCCCGAACCGCGCACTCGATGAGGGCCAGCTCGACGTCAACCTCTTCCAGCACATCAAGTTCCTGGCCGAGTACAACGTCGGCGCTAAGTCGGACCTGACTCCGATTGGTTCGAGCGAGATTGTCCCGCTGGCTCTGTTCTGGAAGGACCACAAGTCGGTTGATGAGCTGGAGAAGGGCACCGAGGTCGTTATCCCGAACGACCCTTCCAACCAGGGGCGCGCTATTAACGTGCTGGCTCAGGCTGGCCTGCTAAAGCTGAAGCAGGATGACCTGCTGACTCCGTCCCCGGCCGACATCGATAAGGAAGCTTCCACAGTCACGGTCCTGCCAGTGGATGCCGCTCAGACCCCGGCCGCTTACGGCGAGGGCAAGCCTGCCATTATTAATAACTCCTTCCTGGACCGCGCCGGCATCGACCCGAATACCGCCATCTTCCAGGATGACCCGAACTCCACGGAGGCAGAGCCGTACATCAACGTCTTTGTCACCAAGGCTGAAAATGCTGACGACCCGAAGTACGCGGAGCTCTCCAAGATCTGGCACTCCAAGGAGGTCCAGGACGCAGTCGCAGAGGACTCCAAGGGCACCTCGGTTCCGGTTGACCGTTCGGCTAAGGAGCTGCAGGACATTTTGGACCGCGTCGAAGAGCAGCAGCGCGAGCAGAACTAACGCCACTGCCACTTAAGTACCGCCCAACACCAGGGAACACAGACCAAGGGGCACTGATTCATTCGTGACCAACAGGGGAACGAAGCTCGAATTCCGCGAGCTGAACAAGCAATTCGGCGACGTCACCGCGCTCGCCAACATCAACCTAACCGTTGAACCCGGCGAAATCCTCGGTGTCATCGGTTATTCCGGCGCTGGTAAATCAACGCTCATCCGTATGATTAACGGCCTGGAAAAGCCAACCTCCGGGCAGGTTTTGCTAGATGATACCGACATCGTCGGCATCTCTGAGCGCCAGCTACGGGGCTTGCGCCGCAATATCGGCATGATTTTCCAGCACTTCAACCTCTTCCATTCGCGCAACGCGATTCGCAACGTTGAATATCCGCTGGAACTGGCCGGTATGCCGAAGGCCAAGCGCCGCGCTCGCGCCCAGGAGCTGTTGGAGTTCGTCGGCCTCGGCGACAAGGCGGAGTCCTTCCCAGAGCAGCTCTCGGGTGGACAGAAGCAGCGTGTCGGCATCGCCCGTGCGCTCGCCACCGAACCGACGCTCCTGCTTGCCGACGAAGCCACCTCGGCCCTCGACCCGGAAACAACTTCCGGCGTCCTGGACCTGCTGCGCCGCATCAATCGCGAAATGGGTGTCACTATCGTGCTGATTACCCATGACATGTCGGTTGTGCGCGGTATCGCTGACCGCATGGCCATCATGGAAAATGGGCACATCGTCGAAACTGGTACGGTCCACGGGGTTTTTGCCAATCCCAAGACTGAGGTTGGCCGTCGCTTCGCCACCACCGCGCTGCGCGATGTTCCGATTGGCCGTGAACGCGATTCGGTGAATCAGTCTGCCGAGAGCGCAGCGGCTCGCCTGGTCACCATCACTATCAATGACGGTGTTGACCTCGGTGCCCTGGCACAGGCCACTAGTGCCAACGGTGTCGCCGCCTCGGTGGCACACGGTGCAGTCGCCAATGTGCAGGCGAAGTCCTACGGTCGCCTTACTTTGCGGTTGACTCCGCTGACAGGTGATTCCGCCTCGGATTCCTCTGATTTCGATGCCGCCATTGCTGCTATTTCCGAACTGACACAGGTAGAGGAGCTTGCATCATGATCGGTCTCTTAAACTCTCTGCCATCGGTGAGTGGCAAGGACACCAACTGGGATAGCCTCGGCCCAATGCTGGGCGAGGCATTCGGCCAGACGCTCTACATGGTCTGTGTCGCCATGCTGATTGGTGGTGTCGCAGGTCTGGCAATCGGCGTGCTGCTCTACACCACCCGCGACGGTGGCGTGTTGCGCAACAAGTTTGTCTACCAGGTCCTCAATGTCCTGATTAACTTTGTCCGCCCAATCCCGTTCATCATCTTGGTCACGGCCATCGGCCCACTGACAAAGAACGTGGTCGGCACCACGATCGGCACCGAAGCCGCGGTGTTCGTCATGTCGATTGCCGCCACATTCGCCATCGCGCGCCTGGTGGAGCAGAACTTGATGTCCATCGACCCCGGCGTGATTGAGGCCGCCCGTGCGATGGGCGCAAGTCCGTGGCGCATCATCCGCACGGTCGTCGTGCCGGAGGCACTGGGCCCACTGGTACTTGGCTACACCTTCGCATTCATCGCCGTGGTCGACATGTCGGCTATGGCCGGCTACATCGGCGGCGGCGGACTGGGCAACTTCGCAATCACCTACGGCTACCAGGCATTTGACTGGAACGTCACCCTGGTGACGACCCTGGTCATCATCTTCATCGTCCAGTTGGCGCAGATCTTCGGCAACTGGCTCTCCAAGAAGATTATGCGCAGGTAGCCGCACACATTAGCTAGCCACTAGCTAGCGGCGGGTCACCTCGACCGCAGCCCAGCCCTTCTTTGGCCCTGGAGCATCACCGCAGGAAGACACAACGCCTTCCGTGGTGATTTTCTCCAGGGCCACTTCGTATTCCACGACCTTGTCGCGGTCGCTGGGGCCGTCGTAAAGCGCGACGACTGCAGCCGTACCGTCGACGTCAACGCGTGCGACGTCGTCTACGCCCCACGCATCTGCTTGACGACGCACAGCCAACTCGGCTGTCTGCCCCTGCGGGGTGTAGATACCACGGCCGCGGCAGCCCTCTGCATGCACGATGCCCCGCTGAGCGTCTTCGATAACCCCCTTGGCGTCCACCGCACTCAGACGTCCAAAACTGTAATTCCATGGCAGCAGTACGCTAGCCGGCGCAAAGCGGTGCCCCTTAGAGTGCGAGGTTTCCCACACGGCCTCTGGGTAGAGGTTGTGCATCGCCGCAGCGAGCGGGCGACCTTTAATCGCACAGCAACGATCGCGCTTACCGTGCGTACAGATGAGAAACAGTGGATGGTCTAGACGAGTGGCCCCCTCAGTGGGCTGTCCAAGCCGGATATCCAGAGTCATCAGGTCTTCAACATCGGCAACCATGCGATGTTCGAGGAAAACCTCAGAGCCATCCGCTGACTCGCAATGCGCGATATAGACGTTAACGCCATCACACGGCTGCTGGCCGATTCGGCCTGGTTTGCGAATTAGCTGCAACGCGCCACCGCGCTCAGACAACCAGGCTTCCACCTGACCGGTGATCCCTGCTCCCCATACCCCGCCGTCAAAAATATCGTGCGACCAACCGAGTTGGTGCTCCAACGCAATAAAGAGCTTTCCGGCTTTTGCGGTACCGGGAAGCGGCTCAGTCATCTGAGCGGAACAGGTGGTATCAAATTTGGCCTGGCTCATACGCCTAAGCGTAATTGAGCGCCTCTGCGATTGGGTCTTAGGTCGCAGCGTTCACCCCTGTTTTATTACTATTGTGCAACACTTTGACAACAAATACTTTTGACCTCGGCTTTTACAGTTCAGCTTGTTGAAATTCCACAACTGCGCACATACCGTCGGACGTATGAATACGAAATCGCTGGATGCTTCGCGCACTCGTACCCGTATCGCGGCATCCCTGTGCCTCGCATTGGGCCTAGCTCTCGGTGCCTGCTCCTCTGACTCCTCCTCAGACTCGGCTGCTGCACTGTCTATGAAAACTGACTCAACCGCTGGCACCTCCGATTTGTCGAGCAGCTCTAGCAGCTCCACTAGCTCGTCTGCGGCGGCGCAGACCACCATGGATGACGATGCTGCTCCGGAGGGCGATTTCACTAGCTCCTCCGCAGAAGCTGCTCCTTCCGATGGCGCTTACTTGGGTATTCAAGATGTCCGCGTCGGTTCCCACGACGGCTATGACCGCATTGTCTTTGAACTCACCGGCGAGGGCACACCGGGATACTTCGTCCGTTACGAGGATGTCCCAACCCAGCAGGGCTCCGGCAAGCCGATTTCTGTCGACGGTACAGCCAAGCTGGTAATCGACTTGCGGGGCATGGGCTACCCCTTTGATTTCCAGATGGAGGACTTCCCCTCTGACCCAGTCAAGCCGACATCGACTTCCGTTATTAAGGAAGTCGTCGGTGCCGGAACCTTCGAGGGGCAGACTCAGTATGTCGTCGGGCTCAAGGGAGATAAGACCCCGTTCAAGGTTTTCTCGTTGAGCAATCCGAACCGCCTGGTTATTGACTTCCAATCGAAGTAATCGGTTTGCCCACTGACGCCCTCCTCCTCCACTGCGTCTCTACGCGTAAGCACCCTCGATTCTCCATGCGCCGGCATGCCCTATGAGCAACCAGGCGGCGATGGTACCGTCATTCGCTACCGCACGGATTTGTATTCTTGCCGCTCGGCGAGCCTCATCGGGTACCCACCAGCGCTCATCAATCGGCCAGGGCCCAGCCCACGATGACACGCGATACGTTGTTACTCCATGTCGCACCAGGGACGGTTCCGCCGTCATAGTCGCTCGCCCAGTTACGCCCACGGTGTGTCCATCGGCGTCGAGCACTTCCACCTCTGCATTCGCAGTCGCGGGAATAATTGCCGGATTGGGGGCAAGAACAGCTCCCGGCCATGGCTGATTAATTTCTGCGGTTTTTGTGTTTTTGGGGTTTTCTCCGAAAGCGACAAATCCCACTCTTTCTCCTGGGCCACGCCCGCCTTGCATGATTGGTTGCTGTACTGCCTCTGGCCCCAGTAACCCCTGCACACGCTCGGCAGCCCGGCGCGCTTTAGCTCGCGCATCATCACTACCGTGCCACAAATCCTGCTTTACAGTCCCGGCAGCGACCACATCCAGTGGCTCTAACTGCAGCTCTACGATTCCGCGGCTATCATCTCCGTCATTTTCCTCAGCGCCGTCAACAACTCCAGCAACAGTGCCACTGTTCCCTCGTGGCTGCTGCCGATTCCTGTTATTCAGCCAGCCATCGAGCTGCCACCGAACTCTGTCAGCCGTAGTCTGTTCTGCCAGTGGCTCAGTGCAGCGCCATACTCTGCGCACCTCTGAGCCGTCACTAAACTGCGCCGCCACCGCTAAGCGGTAACACGAATACCCGTGGTTAAAAAGCTGTTCATGCAGTTGTCCAGCTAGAAAACGCGCCACGAATGAGGCCTCGTCCACTCTCCGAAGTGGACTCTCCCAAGACTGGTAGCTCGCAACCAATCCTGGTGGCAAAGATCGCGGCGCCACCAACCGCACTTCCCCACGACAGGCCAAATCATGCCATCTAGCCCCCTGCGCCCCAAACCTGTTGGCTATATCCCGCTTCGGCAACGCAGCGACATCTCCCAATGTGCGCAGGCCGAGTTCCTGCCACGACTTCGCAAGCTCTGCGGGCATCTCCAGTGCACTTTCCGCCCTAAGCTCCACCAGAGAGATTCCCTGCCGAAATCTTTTGCCTTCATCCTCCCCGGGAGCTACCAGCACTCCCCGGCGCGCTGCCAAAATAGCTGTCACAATATCGTCCGCGAGCCCCAAGCTGCAGTCCACGCCCGGTACTGCAGCGGCATCAAGCAGCTTTTCCAAGGCCACATCCTGTCCGCCGTAATAACGCATTACCCCTCGCGCTGCCACAACCGCCAAGCCTGGCCGTAGAGCTTCGACACCAGCTGCCACCGCCTCCAACCGTTGCAGCACGGACTCGAATTCCGCAGCGTCGCGCACCGCACTTTCCTCGACAACCTCCAGCTCCGGGCACAACGCTTCCGCATGGCGACGACTTTGCCCGCGCCGCACCCCTGCACGGCGCGCACTTGGAGAACAAGCAGCCACTCCGCTATCACCCACAATTGCAACTGGACTGAGCGGATTAGCCTGCGACATCACAGATGCTAGATGCGCTGCCTGCACTGGCCAATCAGGAAGCCATAGCGCCACCACACGGCTCGATTCCGCCGCTGCCATTAGGACCTCCTCTGTGTGGGAAAGGCGACCACATTGTTCTGTTCCACCTGTTCCCCCACCCGCCAACGGCACTGCCTCTGCGGAAACCGCGTCCCCGACACACTGACTTGGTAATCCACTGCCCGAATCCGGCCATAACCAGTACCAATCCCGGAAACGCCAGCAACAGAGCTGGAAATTTCCGACTCAGCGCCCGGCCACTGCTGCCCGACAAAAACCAGAGCACAACCACTCGTGCGCAGTCGTGCCTGCAGCGGACGTGCCTGCGACGGCGGCGGAGTGCGTGCCAACGAAGCCACCACCAAGTCAAAGCCGTCCGCCAACAGCCCAATTACTTCAAGTGGCTGCATTCCAGGATCTGGCACACAGACAATGTTCGATAGCTTCCCGCCCAACTCCACCACGGAGAGCAACCCCTGCTCGGAGAGCCCAACTAGCGCAACATGACCTGTCTTCGTAACTTCCGCGATTAGGCCTGCCAATACCGCACCGGGCTGTTCAATGACACTGACAGCCCCTTTTCGCACTGCTCCCGCCAACGTATTTTCCAACGCCACCGGCACCGGCAGCGCCTCACCGAGCCCAAAGGTTGCACCAGTTACAGTCCCACCAGACTGAGCTGCCATCGCCTGCCGCAATGCCGCAATAGTCTGCTCCCTAGACTGCCCCGCAGCAATATTGACCGCCGTTGTCACTTCTTGTTCCACCTCATTTCGTTGTTATCCCGCTGTCGCCTCTCTGTCGACTCACTGCCATGCCACTGCCATACTCACCACGAACCCTGCTCGAATATTCTTTCCCAACAAGCGGATTAAACACTACCTTAAATAGCACGTACGTTCGATATTAATGTGCGAAGAAAAGCGCCGCACACCACCGCGCGACGCTCTAACCTCAGCCGAACACTACATTGCGTAATGCTTACGCCTTCACATCCAGGACTACATCGAATTCGAGCAAATCAGCCGACGACGACACCGGCTTGCGCTTTTCGCCCTCATGCGATGCCTTGAAGGCACGGCCCTCACGCCACCCCTGGTAGGCCTCCTCGCTCTCCCACTCAGTGAAGACGAAGTAGCGGCTCTCCCCTGCGGTTGGACGCAGCAGCTGGAAACCAATAAACCCCGGGACATCGGTCATTTTCGAAGAGTTAGCGGAAAAGCGACGTTCGAGCTCTTCTCCCGCCCCCTCAGGAACGGTAATAGCGTTAATTTTTACAATGCTCATGGTCATAACACTAGCCACACAACTCTCAACAATCTATAGTTCCACCGCTACTAAACTTAAGAAGTATGACTGAATGCAGCCGACACCAACACTCTTCAGGATCTTACCAAGACGCGGCTCAACGCACGACAAAATTTATCAATAATCCCGTGCCACTGGGGACGGTGCTTGGCGTCATCACCGCAGTGATTACACTGCTCGCGCTGCTTAACGCCCATATCATCGGCGCCATTGGCTGGTGGATCCTGACGCTTCTACTCGCACTCATTGGCATCACCATTTTCCCGCGCCACGCAAAAACACCCACCAAAGAAACTCGGCCTTCCTATTTCGCCGAGCCAATGCGAGAGTCCCCAAACGACATCTCTTGGAACTCCAGCGTAAGCGTGCTGCTGATCTTCCCCGGCTCATGGATCATTGCTGCTGTCGCCGAGCGCATCCCATCAAGCCTCGCCGCGACTGTCGTAGTCATCGCACTTTCAGCCATCACCGCTACCTGCGCAATCCTGCCACGGCAATTCGGATTCCTCCCGCTGGCCGCACCGCTTCCCGATGACTTCGCACAGCGCTGCCCCTATCCCACCGATTCCCCCGAAGCACGTATCCTCGCTGTCCTCTTCATCTCGCGTCTACGCGACGGCTACGTCTTTTTCGTCGATCAGCTCCCCTATTTCGCAATGCTTGACGACGATGCCGTGAACGCAGCCCTCCACACGCTCGTGGCCGATAAGCGCATCACCATCACCAAGAACACCTCGGCTCTGACGGAAAAGGGCCGCGCCCGCGAGTTTGCACAACTCACAGACACGGCCCTTGCCAACTAGTGGCTTACTCCCACTCAATGGTTCCCGGCGGCTTGGAAGTCACATCCAGGACCACTCGGTTGACCTCTGGCACTTCGTTGGTAATACGGGTGGAGATCTTCTCCAAAGTGTCGTAGGGAACGCGAGTCCAGTCAGCGGTCATCGCATCCTCAGAGGAAACCGGACGCAGCACGATTGGGTGGCCATAAGTACGGCCATCGCCCTGGACACCGACCGAGCGAACGTCGGCAAGCAGGACGACTGGGCACTGCCAGACAACCTCGTCCATACCTGCGGCCGTCATCTCCTCGCGCGCGATAGCATCGGCGCGGCGGAGGGTATCCAGGCGCTCCTCATCGACAGCGCCGATGATGCGGATACCAAGCCCCGGACCCGGGAACGGCTGACGAGCAACGATTTCTTCCGGCAGACCCAGCTCACGGCCGACCGCACGGACCTCGTCCTTGAACAGCAGGCGTAGCGGCTCAACGAGGGTGAACTCAACGTCATCCGGCAGACCACCGACGTTGTGGTGGCTCTTGATGTTGGCAGTACCAGAACCGCCACCGGACTCCACCACATCCGGGTACAGGGTGCCCTGGACCAGGAAGTCCACGGTCTCGCCCTCCGGAGCGCCCTCCAGCGCCTGAGCGACAGCGCGCTCGAAGGATCGGATGAACTCACGGCCGATAGTCTTACGCTTGGTCTCCGGATCGGTGATACCAGCCAGGGCATCCAAGAAAATCTTGGAATCGTCGACGGTGATCAGCTTCGCACCAGTTGCGGCAACGAAATCCTTCTCAACCTGCTCGCGCTCGCCCTGACGCAGCAGCCCATGGTCGACGAAGACACAGGTCAGACGGTCACCAATAGCGCGCTGCACCAGCGCGGCGGCAACTGCGGAGTCAACGCCGCCAGACAGACCGCAGATTGCGCGGCCGGTCTCACCGACCTGATTACGGACCTGCTCAATCAGCTCTTCCGCGATATTAGCGGCAGTCCAGTCCGGCTCCAGGCCAGCAATCTCGTACAGGAAATGCTCCAGCACCTGCTGGCCGTACGGCGAGTGGTTGACCTCCGGGTGGTACTGCACACCGGCCATGCGCTTTTCCAAGCACTCGAAAGCGGCTACCGGAGCACCCTTGGTGGACGCCGTAACGGTGAAGCCCTCCGGTGCCTCAGACACCGCGTCACCGTGGCTCATCCACACCTCGTGTGTCTCCGGCACACCAGCGTGAGCGACACCGCCACCGTCAACGACGTTTAGCTGCGTGCGGCCGTACTCACGGTCACCGGTAGCAGCGATCGTGCCGCCGAGCACCTCAGTCATCACCTGGAAACCGTAGCAAATACCAAACACCGGAATGCCCAGCTCAAGCCACTCTGGGTTGAGCTTCGGGGCACCTTCGGCGTAGGCACTGGACGGGCCGCCGGACAGCACCAGCGCGGCCGGGTTCTTGGCCTTGATTTCTTCGGTCGTCGCATCATGCGAGACCACTTCGGAATAAATTTTTGCCTCGCGCACACGTCGCGCGATGAGCTGCGCATACTGCGCACCGAAGTCCACGACGAGGACGGGCTTAGTCACCTGTTCAGACACGCCCTAAAGCTTATCAAGACTTCCGGACTGCAGGCATACCCAGGTTCAGTGCAGCCGGAGCATCTTCCGGCACAGCCGGGTTCACCGGAGCAATCGGCTCCAGTCGCACGTAGGACTCACCCTGCGCCGGGCGCTGATCTTCCTCACCCTTATTCGGCCACAGCGACGTTGCACGCTCCGCATTCGCGGAAATCGACAGTGACGGGTTCACTCCCGGGTTGGCTGCCATCGCCGAGCCGTCGTGAATCGAGAGCGTCGGGTAGCCCCACACGCGCAGGTACGGATCAACGACGCCGTTTTCGGGCGAATCCGAAATCGTCGCGCCACCAATGAAGTGAGCTGTCAAAGGAATATTTGCCAACTCACCGATAGTGCCACCAGCCAACACACGACCATTCCGACCACGTGCATTGAGCTTATCCGCCGCACGTTGCGTAGCTTCGTTACCCGACGGAATCCACGTCGGATTCGGCTCCCCCTCGCCCTGCTTACTCATCAGGAAACGCACCGGCCCGATCTTTTGCAGGTACGTCGTAATCGAGTTGTCGCGATTCTGCATCACCAAAGAAATCACTGTGCGCTGCGACCACTTACGCAGATTCACGAGCTGTGTCAGGTAGTTAGGGTGCTTTACGACGATTCCAACAGCCTGGAGCCAACGCGGAGTTGCACGGCCCCCTTCGGTCATAATCATCTGCAGCATTGCGATGGCATTAGAGCCCTTGCCGTAGCGCACTGGCTCGATATGGGTGTCCTCGTCTGGGAAGAATGACGAAGTGATAGCTACACCGTTAGAGAAGTCATTTTCCGGGTCCACCTTCGTACCCATCGCGCCCAAAATAGCCTCGGAGTTGGTGCGGGTCAGCTTGCCCAAAGACTTCGGCAGCAGTGGCAAGTGCCCATCGGCCTGCTGCCGGTGCAGCAAATTCTGGGTTCCCCAGGCACCTGCGGCGAGAATGACACGCTTAGCGCTAAACTGCTGCTTGCCCTTAGCTACCCAACGGCCACTGCGCTCAGTGTCAATAACCCAGGAGCCATCAGCCTGAGGATGCAGGCCGGTAACGGTAGTGCGGTCAAAGACCTGCGCACCGAATTTCTCCGCCAAGTAGAGGTAGTTCTTAACCAGGGTGTTCTTGGCATTGTGGCGGCAACCAGTCATGCACTCACCACATTCCGTACAAGCAGTCCGGTCCGGTCCAACGCCACCAAAGTAGGGATCGGAAACTGTTTGCCCTGGCACACCCTGTCCACCGGTCTTGGCACCGAAGAACACGCCCACCGGGGTTGAGCGGAAAGTATGGCCCACACCCATATCTTCAGCTACCTCACGCATGACGACGTCGGCAGGCGTGTCGGTTGGGTTGGTGACCACCCCGAGCATGCGAGATGCATTGTCATAGTGCGGAGTAAGTTCTGACTCCCAGTCGGTAATGTGCCCCCACTGACGGTGCTGGAAGTACTCGGTACCCGGCTTATACAGAGTGTTTGCGTAGTTAAGGGAACCACCGCCGACTCCAGCACCAGCGAGAATCATGACGTCTTTCAACATGTGCACGCGCTGGACGCCAAAGAGCCCCAGCTTGGGAGCCCACAGGTACTTGTGAAGCCGCCAGCTGGTCTTGGCAAAGTCTTTATCTTCGAACCGTCGACCGGCTTCGAGAACTGCCACTCGGTAGCCTTTTTCGGTCAACCGCAAAGCAGAAACAGAGCCACCGAAACCGGAACCGACGATTACAACATCGAAATCGCGTTGTTTAACCATGGGAAAAGCCACCTTCTCTAAGGGCGTAACACTAATGCGCGGAACTCATGTTCCTAACCCTAAGCGGAGGTGGCTTTTCAGTAAGGTAGTTTTGCGAAAAAACTATCCGATTACTTTAATTAAAAACCCTTTGGACGTACCGACAGCTCAACGCGGTGGAAGGACTTCAGGTTGGTAAAGCCGCACTTGGCCATTGCGCGACGCAGGCCACCGGCGAGATTGCGGTCACCGAACGGCGAGGCGGACGGGCCAAACAGAGCCTCTTCCAGGCTGACCAATTCCTTCTCATCGTCGACAACCGGCCACACCGCACCGCGCGGGTACTTCGGGTGTGCCGCAACAGACGGCCAGACATAGCCCTGCCCCGGAGCTTCGTTGACGGTTGCCAGCACACTGGACAGCGCCACAGCATCCGCACCGCAGGCGATTGCCTTGGCAATATCACCGACCGTATCAATGCCGCCGTCGGCAATGATGTGGACGTAGCGGCCCTCGGTCTCATCGAGATAGTCCTTACGAGCAGCTGCAGCATCCGCAATAGCGGTAGCCATTGGCACATCGATGCCGAGCGCATCCGGGGACGTCGTAAAGCCTGTACCGACGATTACACCAGCGGCGCCTGAGCGCATCAGATGCAGCGCAGTCTGGTAGTCGACAACGCCACCGGCAATAACCGGAACGTCCAGGCTGCCGATGAAGTCCTTGAGGTTCAGCGGCGCACCCTGAGCAGTGACATGCTCTGCGGAAATCAGCGTGCCCTGGATAACCAACAAGTCAATGCCAGCTTTAATAGCCAGCGGCGCCAACTCACGGACGTGCTGCGGGGAGACACGAACTGCAGTGATCGCGCCGGTTGCGCGGATTTCCTTGATGCGCTCAACCAACAGCTCCGTATCAATCGGAGCAGAGTGCAGTTCCTGCAGCTTGCGGTTCACTGCCTCGGATTCGCGCTTGGTGGCGGCATTCTTTGCCAACTTCACCAGCTCGGCAATCTTGTCCTGCGCATCGGCATGACGGGCCCAGATACCCTCAGCGTTGAGAACCGCCAAACCGCCCAGGCGAGCAAACTCAGCGACGGATTCCGGGCTGGCGATGGCATCTGTCGGATGCATCATCATCGGGAGTTCGAAATCGTAGGCGTCAATTCGCCAGGAGGCATCGACGTCCTTGGACGACCGGGTACGACGAGTGGGAACGAGTGCAATATCGTCCAACTCGTAGGTCCGGCGTGCCTCGCGGCCAATACCGATTTCAACGATGTCGCGCATGAGCTTTCCTCACATGCCCTTTCCGTGGAATTTAACTCGACTAAGCCAGTTTAGCGCTGGTAGTAGTTCGGCGCTTCGACAGTCATCTGGATATCGTGCGGGTGCGACTCGCGCAGGCCTGCAGCGGTGATCTGGACAAACTGTGCGTCGTGCAGCTGCTCGACGGTGGCGGAACCGGTGTAGCCCATAGCTGCGCGCAGACCACCGACCAGCTGGTGAACGATGGAGTCGATGCTGCCGCGGAACGGAACACGGCCCTCGATACCTTCCGGAACCAGCTTCTCTTCGCTCTTGACGTCAGCCTGGAAGTAGCGATCCTTGGAGTAGGAGCGCTTCTCACCGGTCAGGCCGCGGCCCTGCATGGCGCCCAGCGAGCCCATGCCGCGGTACATCTTGTACTGCTTGCCGTTGACGAAGGTAACCTCCCCCGGAGCCTCAGCGGTACCAGCCAGCATCGAACCGAGCATGACGGAGGATGCACCGGCCGCCAGAGCCTTGGCGATGTCGCCGGAGAACTGCATACCGCCATCGGCGATAATCGGAACGCCAGCCTTCTTAGCTGCGACAGAGGCTTCCATGATGGCGGTAATCTGCGGGGCACCTACACCTGCGACAACGCGAGTGGTGCAAATCGAGCCCGGGCCGATACCGACCTTGATGGCGTCTGCACCCGCATCAATCATGGCCTGTGCAGCACCACGGGTAGCCAGGTTGCCGCCGATAATCTGGATGCTCTCGCCGAATTCCTTCTTAACGCGGGAGACCATCTCAAGTACACCTGAGTTGTGGGCGTGAGCGGTATCAACAACGAGCACGTCTACGCCTGCGTCAGCCAATGCGTGTGCGCGCTTCCAGGAGTCCTCGCCGGTACCGATGCCAGCACCAACCAGCAGACGGCCGGAACCATCCTTGGAAGCATTCGGGTACTGATCCTTCTTGACGAAGTCCTTGACGGTAATCAAACCAGTCAGACGGCCTTCGCCATCGACGATCGGCAGCTTCTCCACCTTGTGAGCGCGCAGCAGGTTCAGCGCCGCATCGCCAGACACACCCTGCTCAGCCACGACGAGCGGCATCGGTGTCATGATTTCGGAAACCTTGCGGTTCAGGTCTGCCTCAAAACGCATGTCGCGGTTGGTGCAGATACCGACCAGCTTGCCGTCCTTGTCGACGACCGGCAGGCCCGAGATGCGGTAACGAGCGCACTTGGCATCTACCTCGGCGATGGTGTCATCCGGGGAACAGGTCACCGGGTCGGACACCATGCCAGCCTCAGAGCGCTTCACAATCTCGACCTGCTGAGCCTGCTCCTCGATGGACAGGTTGCGGTGCAGGATACCCATACCTCCCTGGCGAGCCATGGCAACAGCCATGCGAGCCTCGGTGACGGTGTCCATAGCAGCGGACACAATCGGAATGTTCAGACGCAGCTCACGGGTGAGCTGCGTCGAAGTATCAACGCCGGAGGGGATAACGTCCGAAGCGTCCGGCAGAAGCAGGACGTCATCGAATGTAAGGCCGACTAGTGGAATCTTGTTGGGATTGTCTCCGCCGAGGCTAATTCCCGTGGGGTTGGTCATGGACTCCTCCTGCTCCACCCTTGCCGACATCCGGCCAGGGGCGCTATCGCTTCGTGGTTGCCAAACGTTATATACAGGGTAGTCCTTAAGTAATGGAACGCGACAATTAGGCGGAGCGACAGGTGCCCGACAAGGGTTAGCCAAAAGCTAGCTGAGGGTTATACCAAGGTGAACTAAACCCCAACTAAGTAGATTGCCAATCGTCAGGATTGCCGTACAGAGCTGTTACGGTAGTGGTTGTGAACCACAACTTTTTCTCATCCATGCCGCGGGATCCGTTCGAAGGAGATCCCAATGACCCGGCAAGCTTTCTCGAGCCGGATGAGCCGTTTGCTCCGCTGACAGACCAGGAACGTCGAGAGGTTCTTGAAGATCTGGCCGCAGTTCGCCTATTCCGCACCGCTTTGAGCCCAGAGGGATTACTGGGCGTCTGCATGTTGTGTGAGGACTGCGGAGACGAGCACTTTTACAACTGGGAAGTTTTGGAAAACCACTACCTGATGCTCCTGTCTGGACAGGCGTCCCCGGTTCACGAGCCACAATTCGATCCAGACCCCTCCCGCTACGCCCCATGGGACTACTGCGCAGGCTTTGTCGACGGTCTGCGTTCTCGCCGACCTGGCCGTTTCTAAAAATTTGGTAAGAGTTTGACGGAATTGTTTGCGTAGTATCCCGGCTGGCCTCCTTAGGTTTACCAACCGTTCATTGTTGGCCTCCACACTTGAGCTCACTGCTTCAAGAAAGCTCAATGAAGGAGACATCAATTCCGATGACGTACATCGACCACTTGCCCGGGCCCAATGCGGATTTGTGGGATTGGCAGCTGCACGGCTCTTGCCGCGGGCAGGACTCCGCGACCTTCTTCCACCCGGAAGGCGAGCGCGGACGCGCACGCAGCCTACGCGAAGCCCGTGCGAAGGCTATCTGCCGTTCTTGCCCCGTTCTTATGCAGTGCCGTAGTCACGCACTCAAGGTTGGTGAGCCATACGGCGTCTGGGGTGGTCTCAGCGAATCTGAACGAAATGAAATCCTTCGAGCTAAGCCGGCCGCACGTGAACGCGAACTTGAACGCGTTCTAGTCACTGCCATGTAGTCCCTCCCCTTCTCTCGGACTCCAGCCAGTTCCAGTTCACATAAAACCAAAATGCTCCCCACCCTCAGATTGAAAGGTGGGGAGCATTTTAGTGCCAAAGGCCAGAGCCCAAACTCAGTAGTAACTAGTGAGCGTGATCGTGCTCCGGCTCCTCTTCCGGCTTGTCCACAACGGAAGCCTCAGTGGTCAGCAGCATGCGTGCCACGGAGGTTGCGTTGACGACTGCGGAGTGAGTGACCTTGACCGGGTCAATGACACCGGACTCAATCAGGTTCTCGTAAGTGTCAGTAGCAGCGTTGTAGCCGTTGCCGTTCTCCTGCTCACCGATGTGGTAAACGACAACTGCGCCATCCTTACCAGCATTCTCAGCAATCCAGAAGGCCGGACGGGTCAGAGCCTTGGCAACAGCGCGGACGCCGACTGCCTCGTCACCCTCGAACTCGTCAGCAAATGCCTCGAGTTCACGGGAAATCTGCACCAGTACGGAACCGCCACCGGCGATGACGCCTTCCTGAGCTGCTGCACGAGCAGCGTTAATGGCATCCTCGACGCGCAGCTTGCGCTCGTTGACCTCGGTCTCGGTTGCAGCGCCGACCTTAATAACAGCCACACCGCCTGAGAGCTTCGCCAGACGCTCTTCCAGCTTCTCGCGATCCCAGTCAGAGTCAGTGCGCTCAATCTCGGCACGAATCTGGTTACGACGCTCTTCCAAGGCCTCAGCGGTGCCGGCACCGTCAACCAGGACGGTCTCGTCCTTGGTAATGGTGATGCGGCGTGCGTTACCCAGCACCTCAAGTCCAACGTCCTTCAGCTGCATGCCAGTGTCAGCCGTAACGACGGTTGCACCGGTGACAACTGCCAGGTCATCCATGAACGCCTTACGACGGTCACCGAAATACGGCGCCTTCACTGCGGCAACCTTCAAGGTCTTGCGCATAGCGTTGATAACCAGCGCGGACAGAGCCTCGCCCTCGATATCCTCAGCCATAATCAGAGTCGGCTTGCCGGACTCGGCAATCTTCTCCAGAATCGGCAGGAACTCCGGCAGGGAGGAAATCTTCTCGCGGACCAGCAGCACCTGTGCACCGTCGAGAATTGCCTGCTGAGCCTCCACGTCGGTAATGAAGTACGGCGAGAGGAAGCCCTTGTTGAAGGACACGCCCTCGGTCACGGACAGCTCGGTGGCAATCGACTGCGACTCCTCCACAGAGACGACGCCGTCCTTACCAACCTTGTCCATGGCACCTGCAACCAGGTCACCGATTTCAGTGTCGCGCGAGGAAACGGTTGCCACCTGCGCGATGGCAGCAGAGCTGCTGACCGGGGTGGCACGCTGCTTCAGCAGCTCAACCGCCTTGTCGGATGCAGCGTGAATACCGCGATTCAGAGAAATCGGGTTTGCGCCGGCTGCAACGTTGCGCAGACCCTCGTGGACCAGCGCCTGTGCCAGCAGCGTTGCGGTAGTAGTGCCGTCACCGGCAACGTCATTGGTCTTGACCGCAACGGACTTAACCAACTGCGCACCGAGGTTCTCAAACGGATCCTCAACGTCGATGTCGCGGGCGATGGTCACACCGTCATTGGTGACCAGCGGACCGCCGAAGGCCTTGTCCAGGACAACGTTGCGACCCTTCGGGCCAAGCGTGACCTTGACTGCGTCGGCAAGCGTGTCCACACCGCGCTTGAGGCCTTCGCGAGCCTCTTCGTTAAAAGCAATAAGCTTCGCCATGTGTGGGTACGTCCTCCCTTTAGTTCTCGATAACAGCCAGGATGTCGCGCTGCGACAGCAGCAGGTACTCCTCGCCCTGGTACTTCAGCTCAGTGCCGCCGTACTTGGAGAAGATGACGATGTCGCCCTCCTTGACGTCCATAGGAATGCGGTCATCGTCATCGGCCCAACGACCCGGACCAACTGCGATAACGGTAGCCTCCTGCGGCTTCTCCTTAGCGGAGTCCGGGATAACCAGGCCAGAAGCCGTGGTGGTCTCTGCTTCGTTGATCTGGACGAGGACGCGGTCCTCCAGCGGCTTGATGTTGACGTTCGCCACGATGAATTCCTCCATACATGCGGTGATGTGATGTTCTTGTGCCGGTTGGTCTGCCGTGCACAGCCGTCGTCGCGGGTGAACAACTGTGTGTCAAACAACCTTCGTTAGCACTCTACCTCTGCAAGTGCTAACACTCAACAACAGCGAGCGCTAATGCTAGCCATCACATGTCCACAGCTGGGACACAAGTTCTTCTGGCATGCCGTCAGACCTTGCTTTGCCCATCTGCGCGCATGCCTCTGCGTCACTCATCGACTCAGTAAAACGCTGGTACTCATTCCACTCGGAGCCATTCCACTTGGATACCACTAGACCGCCGACACCATAGACTCCCCAGTACGCCCACTGCCCATCACAGTACTTAACTACAACGCTGCCAATCCCCGACTCCGGCGCATCTCCGCTCGGCGCGAACATCTTCGGTGCGCAACGTTCCTCAATAGAAACCGCAGTCGGCGTAGCCGTACTCGTAGTTTCCTTCTTCTTGGTCGTCGTCTTCGTAGTCTCCGATTCCTCGCATGCTGTCACTGCATTCCGGAAGCCAGCCGGGGCACCTTCTCGCTTCAGCCGGCCCATGTCGAAACAAGCGTAGTCACTGGGCCATTGTGTCCCGTGGCGCTCGTATTCAGCCCATCCCGAACCGCCCCAGCGCCACGTCGCGACACCACCGGTGCCTTCAACCCCAGTCACAGCCCACTGGCCATCACAAAAATGAACAACGAATCGACTTGGATCATTGATGAAAGCCGATGCCGCACAGCGATCCTTCTTGGTTTTGTCTGGATTGGTTTTCTCCGACGACTTCACCTTCACGGTCTCCGTCGCAGTCGCGGTAACAGTACGCTTCGGCGCTGCTTCATCCTTGGCGCCTGCACCGAGCCACTGCTCACCTCGACCACTCACAACTAGGTAAAGCACCGCCGCCGCAGCGACAATCACAATGAGCAGCAGCGCGACTACCGCCCATAACACTCCCCGACCACGACCGCGCTGGTCTTCAACTTGCGGCACTTGCGGCTGCGGCGGAAACAGCTCAGTCTGCCCTTGCGATTTATCAGATGGCTGAAGTTCCCACTCGCTGTAGTCTTTACTCATTTTTGGGCAAACGCTTTCCTGTAGTTGTCCTGCAATCCGTAACTGAGATACTCGTCAAAGTCAGTTAACGGAATTTAACACGGGTCCGAGCGGTAATCAGCTTCATTTTTCATCGCGCGCACGTTCCCATCCCATTGACGCTTCAACGAGCAGGCTTCTTCCGCGCTACCAGCATCGAAGTAGACAGCGTAAACATCCTTGCCCTCATAAGACGACCTCAACGACGGACACAGCCCAGGAGTGGCGTACTGAAGGTCCGAGTCCTGCTCGAGCGCACGCGCCAATTCCTGCCTCGTCGAGGAATTGTCGCCACCCATCACGGACTGAACAATCAGCACATAGTGGCCGTCACACGCTAGGCTCGCCGGCACGATGGTTCCCCGAGACGTCTCCACCGACAAAATAATGCCAGAGCTTTCCCTCTGCACCTGAGTCTCGGTCTGTGTCTCCGTAACTGTCGTTTCCGTTACGGTCGCGGTGGCTGTCTTCGTAGCCGTTTCCTCCGCGGGCGTTTCCGCCACGCTTGACGACGACGCTTGCGTTTCACCCCTAAAAGGCACACTTATCCGCTCGGTGCTCACTGCCCATACGACAACTCCCAGCACGGCAACCAGCGCGATAGCTACGACTACAACAAGTGCCCAGACCAGGCCACCGCGAGCGCTGCTACCACTACCGCCAGATACTGGCGCGAACTGCTGTGTCTCCGTCCCCTGGGACTGATTTCCCCACTCGGACTGCCCCGACTGCCCGGACTGCTCGGGTTTTAGCTCCCACCGATCGTAATTTCCGCTCATTGCATTACAGGTTCTTCCACTGGCATGGATGGGTCGGTCAGGCAGGCGTAACCAGAAGGCTTAGCTCCCGCCGCAATTAAGTAGGCAGCAGCTGCGCCAATCATGACGCCGTTATCAGTACACAGCTTAATCGGCGGCACGTGCAGCGTAATTCCCGCCGAGGTAGCTCGCGCCGCTGCAAGTTCACGCAACCTCGAGTTCGCAGCTACACCACCACCGAGCAGCAGCGTAGTAGCCCCCACATCCTGAGCCGCACGGACAGCCTTCTTGGTCAACACATCGCAGACCGCCTCCTGGAAAGAAGCACAAACGTCCTCTACGGAGTATTCACGACCTTCCTTCTCCGCTGCCTCGACATAGCGGGCCACGGCTGTCTTCAAGCCGGAGAAGGAGAAGTCATGGCGCGCATCCTGCTGGCGCATCATGGCCCGAGGAAACGCGATGGCCTTGCGATTTCCCTGCTTAGCCAACTTATCGATAATCGGGCCGCCCGGGTAACCCAACCCCAGCAACCTAGAAACCTTGTCGTATGCCTCTCCGGCCGCGTCGTCAAGCGTCGATCCGAGCTCCTCCATCGGACGACCAACCCCCTGCACACGCAGCAGCTGCGTGTGCCCGCCGGAAACTAGCAGCGCCACTGCATTGGACAGATCCGCGCCGTCGAGAGCTCCGACAGCAACGTGGCCACCAAGGTGGTTAATGCCGTAGAAAGGCACACCCCAGGCGGCGGCATAGGCCTTCGCGCCTGCCGAACCAACCAGCAGCGCACCGGCGAGACCGGGCCCCACGGTTGCGGCGACGGCATCTGGGATAAAAGTTTCGATACCGAGCTTGGCAGCTGCTTGCGCACGCGCCTCGGAAACCACTGGCTGCAAGGCTTCCAAATGAGCGCGGGAAGCAATCTCCGGGACCACACCGCCGAAGCGGGCGTGCTGTTCCATGGAGGATGCGACGACGTCGGCAAGCACTTCCACCTCTGGAATGGCTGGGGTGCTGGTGTCCGTGTCGTCGTAGCGCACACGCATCACTGCAGCGCCTGTCTCATCGCAGGAACTCTCGATTGCCAGCAGGGTCAACTCGGTCATAGCAGTCATGGTACTAGCGCACCACCGGGTCGCTTACCAGCGACCGAGTTTAAATTTCGAGGCGGCCGAGGTTCCTCACAGCGGCACGCCAGAGAGCGTATTCCTCTGGGTAGTCATCGCGGTAGTGGCGAACGGCGCGCATACCGTGCTTAATACGCTCAATTTCCTCGTCGCCGATATCCTCACCCTCGGCGTCGACGAATACGACCGTTCCGCAAATTGCGGTGGTGGGGTCGGTGAAGAAAGCCGAGTTGCCCGTAGCAGCCTCATTGCGGCCTAGGGACGCGACCGGGTTCGGTTCAGCGCCCTCAGCCTTGGCCGTCGGGTTGTAGAGAGCGGCGTAATCGGCGCCATCTTCCTGGAACGCCACCGAAACACGGTCGGAGGAAACTCCGCCGAGGAATGTAGCAGCGGCCTCCAACTCAAATTCGACGATGCGATGCGTCAGGTCAGGGTTCACCAGAAAACCTTTAATCATGGAAACAGAGGTACCGCACCGCACCCGCTCCCGCATCTCGAGAGCGCTACCCCCACTATGGCCGCGGGATGTTGCGGAGGTTCGACCGTGCCATATTGATCATCTGGCCCACGCCGCCGCCGAAGACGGTGCGCGTAGCGGCCTTGGAGAATCCCATCAGCATGTCCCAGGTGATGTTTGCCGGGATGGACAGGGCATTCGGGTCGGTGACCATGTCCACCAGTACCGGACCGTCGTAGGCCAGCGCCTCTTGAATCAGGCGAGGTGCATCGGCCGGATCTTCAATTCGGATGGCCTTGATACCCAACGACTCTGCGACTCCGGCGTAGTCAACTGCGCCGTGGTCGGTCTGATGCTCGGGCAGCCCCTGAACCAGCATTTCCAACTTGACCATGCCGAGCGAGGAGTTATTAAACACAAACATCTTGATGGGCAGCTGCTCCTGCTTCACGGTGATGAGCTCACCGAGCAGCATTGACAGGCCACCGTCACCGTTGAAGGTAATGACCTGACGGTCCCGGTCAGCAGCCTGCACACCAATGGCCTGCGACAGTGCATTGGCCATAGTGCCGTGACGGAAGGAACCAATCTGCTCTCGCCTGCCATTCGGCGTGACGTAGCGTGCAGCCCAGACATTGCCCATGCCGGTGTCGACGGTGAAGACGGCATCGTCGTCGGCGTGCTTATCAATCAGGTCGGCCACATACTCCGGGTGAATCGGGCGCATGTTCTCAACGTCATGGGTGTATGCCTCGATGACGTGGCTGAGCAGGCGCTCGTGGTTCCGCAGCTGCTTGTCCAGGAAGGAGCGGTCGGTCTTTTCATCCAGGTACGGCAGGATGGTTTCAATCGTTGCAGCCACATCGCCGACGACTGGGTACTTCACCGTGGTACGACGACCGATGGCGCGACCATCGATATCGACCTGGGCGACGTTCTTAGTCGGCAGGAAGTCGTTGTACGGGAAGTCAGTACCGAGCAGAATCAACAAATCAGCATCGTTAGAGGCATCGTGGCAGGCGCCGTAGCCCAGCAGGCCGGACATTCCGACGTCATAGGGGTTGTCGTACTGGATGTACATCTTGCCACCCAGCGCATGCCCCACCGGCGACTTAATCTTCTCCGCAAGCTTGAGCACCTGTTCGCGGGCATCCTTCACACCTGCGCCACAGAAAAGCGTGACGGTTTTAGCCTCGTTGATTGCGTCGGCAAGCGCGGCGGCCTGACCGGCGTCCGGGAATACGACTGGGCGACCGCTGCTGATGGTGGAACTGACGAACTCGTCATTTTCCACCTCGTGCGTTGTAATGTCGCCCGGCAGAACCAGCACGGAAACACCGTGGCCAGTCATGGTCGACTGGACAGCATGATGCAAAACGACGCCACCCTGCTCAGCGGAGTTCACCATCTCGCAGTAACCGGAGCACTCGTTGAAGATAAACTCCGGATGGGTCTCCTGGAAGAAGTTCGAGCCAATCTGGCGAGAAGGAATGTGCGATGCCAGCGCCAGCACCTTTGCGCCGTTGCGGTGGGAGTCATAAAGACCCTGAATGAGGTGGGTGTTACCCGGACCGCAAGAGGCCGCACACACTGCTAATTCGCCGGTGACCAGGGACTCCGCGCCGGCGGCGAAGGCGGCAGCCTCTTCGTTGCGGACGTGCACCCACTCAATGGAGGACTCACGCACCGCGTCGACAATGGGGTTCAAGCTATCTCCGACGAGGCCGAAAATTCGCTTGACACCTTGATTCTCTAGGGTTTCTACGAGCTGCTTTGCAAAGGTTTTAGCCATGCGCCCGGTTTAACGCAGAATAGTCGCTACGTCAACATTTAGCCGGCGGGCACAGGCCGACACATCGTGTACGCGTCCGCCCCAGAGCCCGGATAATAGTTCTTTCGCAGCCCCATATTTTCGAAGCCGTAGCGTCGATACATGGCGATAGCGGGTTCATTATCCGTGCGCACTTCTAAAAACACTGGGCCCGGATCCTCCGCCACAGCTGCCATCAGCGCGTCCATGAGCTGCGCCCCAAAGCCCCGGCGCTGCCACTTCTGCCCCACACCGATGGTGTGAATCTCGTACTCGGCGGCACCCGCAGGCCCCAGCTTGGTAATTCCCGCATAGCCGCACAATTCTTCGTCCCCGTCTGCCTCTGCGATCAGCCCGACGTAGAAATTGTTCGGCGCGGCCAGCTCCGCCATAAAGGCCGATTCCGGCCAGGGATCATCGCCGGCAAATAGCTCCGCCTCAATCGCCGCACACGCCTTGGCTGCAGGAGGTCCGAGACGCACTAGCTTGACGACGCTCATCTCATAGCCTTCGGGACAACGGCATCCGGACGGCGCAAGTACAGCGGCACCAGTGGACCCGGCGCGGAGTCAAAGTGGGCCGTTTCAACCATGGCTTTCGGAGTGGGAAAGACTTGTTCCCCAGCAACCTCAAGCCCGGCAATTTGCTCGATGTGGCTGAGACTGCCGCGGGCGTGGCTCGGCGCAAAGTCGGCGACTTCTGCTGCGAGTTCTTCCTTGAGCAGCTCCATGACGTCGGCTGGCTTGGCCACTGCCGGACCGAAAACTCGCTGGCCATCGCGGTAGGCCGCGAAGTACACCTCGCGACGGCGAGCATCGGTGACGACCAGTTCATCGCCAACACCACCCGCGAGCGCATCCAGGCTGCAGATGCCGTAGCAGGGAATTCCCAGAGCGTCGGCGAAGGAGGCTGCGGTGGCCATACCAACGCGCAAGCCCGTAAAAGGTCCCGGACCACAGCCGACAACCACGGCATCTAGCTCGGTTGCTGCCACCCCACTGTCGGTGAGGCACTGCTGAATCAGCGGCACCAGCACCTCGTTGTGCGCGCGGGCATCCAGGTGCAGCTGTTCGGCCACGGTTTCACCATCGCGGACAATTCCCGCGGTGACCTGTGGAGTCGATGTGTCAACGGCCAAAATGTTCATACTCAGTAACCTACTTGAACCGACTTGAAGCTACTTGCTCCACTTCCAGGTGACGACGCGGGCATCGTCGTCACGCGAACGATCGATGCTCACCTGCAGATAGCGCTCGGAGAGCACCTCGGCGAGCCCCATTCCCCACTCAGCGACCACAACACTGTCCTCGAGGTCGGAGTCCAGATCGAGTGAGTCCAGCGCATCGAAGGCCTCGCCATCGGAGCCGGGTCCCTCTTCGCCGAAGAGACGATAGGCGTCGACGTGGATGAGGGTGACGCCATCTTTTGCGAGCGGACGGTGCTCGCGGGCGATGGTGAACGTCGGCGACGTCACGCGCCCGCGCACATTCATGCCGCGGGCGATGCCCTGCGTGAGAGTGGTCTTACCCGCGCCGAGTGGGCCATCGAGAATCACCAGATCCCCGGCGGCTAGCTCCCGGCCAATCTCCTCACCGAGGTCACGCATGTCCTCTGCGGTTGGCGCGATGCGGCTGCGCACCCACTTTCGCTCGCTGCGTCCCTTCGGCGCGGTGAGGATTTCGTAGTTAATGGTGCCGGATGCCTCCGCGAGGTCATCGAGACCGGGCTCCCCCAGTGCGGGATCACCGACGATGACCGCAGTGTCGCCGGCCTCGACATCACTGTCGGGGCCAAGGTCGACGACGAACTGATCCATGCACACGCGTCCTACCTGCGGATAGCGTGTGCCATTGATGCTGACTTCGAAACGCCCGGATGCCGAGCGCATCATGCCGTCGGCATAGCCGCAGGGCACGATGCCGATGGTGGTGTCGCGGTCAGCTGTCCACGTCTGCCCGTAGGACACCGACTGCCCTGCCGGCAGCTTCTTGACCAAGATGACCGACGCTTCCCACCGCATCGCTGGACGCAATCCATGGGTGGACCCCACAATTGGCTCGCCCCCATAAATCGCCAGGCCTGGGCGCACCATGTCGAAGGCCAGGTCAGGACGCGACAACGATGCCGGCGAATTCGCCGCATGGTTAATCATCTCGTCCAGCCCCGCCTCGCGCAGGACAGAAATGGCGGTTCGGAAATTCTGCGCCTGCTTATCGACGCTCTCGTTGCCCGGCTCATCCGCGCACGCAAAGTGCGTGAAAGCACCGGTGATGTTCAACGCGGCAGTCTTGTGCAGCTCGACCAGCTGATCAACCGCATTCTCAAAGTCCCCATTGGCCATAGAGAATCCCGAGCGACCCAAGCCCGTATCGACCATCACCGTCACACGTGGTGTCACCGATAGCGCCCGCCCGGCATTGGCCACGGCCAGCGCATGAGCCATCGACGGCAGGCCGAGGTCAATATCTGCAGCCACAGCACGCTGCACCAACGAGGTGGCTGCTGCGTCCCAGATCCAGGCGAGGATGGGGATGGTGTGGCCGTCGTCAAGCGTGGTGCGGAGTTCCTCGCGGAGGGAGAGCGCCTCGTCGATTGTTGCGACGCCGAGCTGTGTTGCGCCGCCGGCCAGTGCGGCACGCGCGGTCTGCAGCGCACCCTGCGAGTAGCCGTCCGCCTTGACGACGGCCATGAATTCCGACACCCCTGCGATGGCCTTGACGGTCTTCACATTGTGGGTGATTGCGTCGAGATTAACGGTATGGGTCAGGATGGCTGGTGCCGAGGAAGTCATAGCCGTATTTTGCCACTGCTGCCTTCATTGGTGAACCATGCGGTGGCATCTCGGATGGATTCAGCGATGTCCTGGGCGCTGCAGGGTGCTGGTCCGAACTCTGTCTGCGCGGCCAAGAATGAGGCGCGAGCGTGAATAATTACTGGTACGTAGAGGGATTCGCCACGCGCTACCCAGGCGCCGAGAAGACCGGACAGTACATCGCCGGAGCCCGGCGTGGCTGCCCAGGAGCTACCCGCGTCAACCACGACTGTGCGCTGCGTTGTCGGATTGGCAATCACGGTGCGGCGTCCCTTGAGCAGCACTTCACAGGAGAACTGCTCGGCAAGTTCACGGGCATCTGCGATGGCGTTAGTGACCTCGTGCCCGGTAAGGCGCTCAAATTCGCCGGCGTGCGGAGTGAGAACAGTGCGCAGGTTGCGCTCTTGGCCGCGCTCGCGGACGAGCTGTTGGATGTCCTCATGCTTCGACAGCAGCGTCAGTGCGTCAGCGTCGATGACGACTGGTTTGTCGGTGGCCAGAATGTCGCGCAGTTCCTCGGCCGCGCGCTCATCAGTGCCCCGGCCAGGGCCGGCAACCCAGGCATCGACGCGTACCTCTTTACGATCCACCGAGTCCGGCTGTGTAATGACCGTCGGCAAGGCTGCGGTGATGCGGTTGCGGGCGTCCACATCGCCGACATAGATAACCGCGGGACTGGTCGCGTGCACGGCAGCGGAGGCGCACAGCTGACCAGCGCCCGGATACGCCTCGCTACCGGCGGCGATACCTGTAACTCCGGTGGAGTACTTGTGGTCAGCAGCACTGGGTTCGAGCTGAGTTTTCGCGCCAAAAGGCGCCGGAAAGCTCCCGCCTAGGGCTTCGTAAAACTCTACGGTCGGAGTCTGGTGGTGGACGGCATTGTAGTGACCGTTTTCATAGAGCGTCTGCCCCAGTCCTGGAAGTTCGAGGGAGAAGGCATCGAGCGCAATTTCGTGCAATTCGACCTCACCACAGGCTTCCGACAGCGCATGCGCGTAGCGCAGTCCGCCGAAGGTCACCGTTGTCGTGGCCTCGACGTGGGATGGCAGGTACGGATCCTGCCCCTCTTCCAGGTCGAGGTCGGGGTTGATGGTCTGGGAGGGCGGATCAAAAGTGCGTCCGGTATCGGCTTCCACACCACTCGGCACGTCGACCGAGAGAATAGGCACCTCGCCTATGTTTGCCTCGCGCACCAGCCACGCAGCCTCTTCGCGCAGCGCACCATGACCACCGAGCCCCACAATTCCGTCGATAATCAGTGCGTAGTCTTCACTTATCGACCACAGAATCTTCGATAAATCCGTCTCCCGGTCACGCCCCAACGGCAGCACCCGCCCGCCTGCGAGCTCAAACGCTTTCAGCGCCCGTTCATGTGGCTTGGTGCCCAGCAAAACTGCATCCACGCCATGTCCGCCCGAAGACAAGTCCCGGCCGGCATAGAGCGCATCGCCACCATTGCCTCCCGACCCAACCAACAGCAGCACACGACCGCGACCAGGCTCCGGCGACACCTTAGCGAGCATCCGCTCCGCCACCTCCGACACAGCGGCGGCTGCGTGGCGCATGAGTTCGTCGTCACGCGTTTGTGCGTCCAGATAGGGCTGTTCCGCGGCGCGAATTTCGGCAGCTGTGTAGCAGTACGTCATAAACCCAGCCTACGATTAGCCCCTATGGATGACTACTCCCCGAGCACGCGAGTTTTCGGCCCTCTACTGCGCGCCTTTCCGCAGGCATACCTGCGCTCGTTGCGTCATCCCGAATGGATCCCCCACAGCGTGCAGGACGTTCGCGAAATCCTCGACGGCAAAGTCACTCCCGACCTGGATGGATACAACGGCCGCACACCAATTGTCCTGGTTCACGGCACCTGGATGAACTCGTTCAACTCCTTCGCCATGTTGGGGCCGTTCCTCGCCCGGAATCGCCCTGTATTCTCACTCGATTACGGCTCCGACCCCGCCGCGCTGGTCAGCCGCCTCCGCAGCGTCAAAGCCACCACCGATTTGAGCGATGCGCTCGCCGAAGTCACCGACCTTCTCGACCGCTTCCGAGCCCAACTCTCCCTACCCCGCGTCGACCTCATCGGTCATTCCCAGGGCGGTCTGCACTGTCGCAGTTACGCCAACGCGAGCATCGATTCGCTTTACGACGACGCCCTCAACCATGGCCTCAACGAAGAAGACGCCGAGCAGTTCGCCTCCGACAACAGCCCCGTGCGGGCAGTCATCTCGCTTGCGGGAAACCATCGCGGGACTACTGCGTGGGGCATGCGCCGAAGGCTCAGTGCCCTTGAGCGATGCGGCCTTCCGATGCACAAACTCGTCGACCGCCTTGTCGGCCGTGCCTGTATTCAACAGCTGCTGGACTCTGACTATATTGCGACTCTGAACCGCGCAGCGCGTGGCATTACCCGACGCGGCCCGCAGTACCTGAATATCGGCACCCCTTTCGACACCGTAGTTCGCCCGTGGACCGGCGCCTTTTTGCCCGAACAAGAGGGTCACCACATTACGAACGTCAACAACGCCACCGGCGGTGGCGACTGGTCTGACCACCTCGCGCTGCTCTACTCCCCCAATACCTTAGAACTCATCCACGAGTTCTTAGACGAGCTGGATCGCGCTGAGGAGGGTGGCGCCGAGGACTCTTCGACCAACAAGCAAACGCCGCGCCATGTACGGCAGCGAGTCCTGCCTATGTACGGCGCACTGCCGACGAGGCTCGGACGGCGGAGACTCGGACGGCGCGGCCGAATCTAATTCAACATGGACTTTTAGAACATATTTCTAAAAGTCTATTGACACTTTTTCAAACAGGTGTACGATTTAGGTTGTAGGGAAAATTTGTAAGCAAAAGTTCTTTGTCCAGTGCACAGAGGTTGGCGGGGCTGGTTGAACGAGCCTCTCCACGCTCCTCTCCACCACAGAACTCAATCTTCAATTCTCCGGCGGACACGTAGTAATCAGGGGGATAACCAATGTCATCGCCGCCCATAGAACTTCCAGCACCAGGTCAAAAGCCCTCATGGGCCAACCAGCAATCCGACGACCCCATTAGCATCGCGGCCCGTGCCACCAACGCCGCAGACCTTCAGCTCATCGATATCTGCGCTCCCGGTGACGCGGTAGATGTCAATCACCATCTCGCCCGCATAAGCATCCGAACTGGTCTTAGCCGCGGCAAGTGCTCTACGCTGTGCGAAATTGCACTGATGCTCGAGCGGCTACCAAAAGTCCGAGCTCTCATCGAATCCACCTTCTGTTTCTCTCTAGCCCATCTCCGCGCCATCGCCAATGGCGTTGCCGGGCTGTCACCAGACCAGTTCGACACGGTAGAGCCCCATCTTTTGGAAATGCTCACTCCGACGCGACCTCGACAGGCAATGATCGGTGTCTACACGCTGTCTCGCCTAATCGGCGACTTGGTTTCTGAGTACAACGACTGCGCCCGCAACGACGGCACCCAACGGGTTCCAGAAGGCGAAGCGGTCACACTCGCCGACACGGGCGATGGCAAGCACAAAAAGGTCACAGCAATCCTTGAAAACGACCGCGCGACCGAGCTCATGGCCAGGATCCAGGGGATTCGCAACACCGCAATCAATCGTGGTGAACAGTGCACGCAGGCGGAAGCGCTACTACAGCTGGCACAGAATTCGACCAATGCCGAGATTGTCATCAATGTCTACCGCGAGGTCGGCGGTGGGCCAGCATGGATTGATGGCGTCGGCTGGCTGAGCGAGGTAGCCACCGAAGAATGGATTGCTC
Source organism: Corynebacterium sp. HMSC073H12 (assembly GCF_001837775.1). Taxonomy (NCBI): domain Bacteria; kingdom Bacillati; phylum Actinomycetota; class Actinomycetes; order Mycobacteriales; family Corynebacteriaceae; genus Corynebacterium; species Corynebacterium sp. HMSC073H12. The sequence goes on from NZ_KV834023.1 coordinate 138,716, forward strand.
GCGCAACTCACATCCGTATCTCCGCCGACAGCAAGGTGGATGGTTACCGCCCCACCGAGAGCCAAGTGGCTCGCGTCCGTGGTCGCGACGGTACCTGCCGCTTCCCCGGCTGCGACGTCCCGGCATCCAAGTGCGACCTGGACCATATTCAGCCGTACAACCACGACAATCCCGAGCAGGGCGGGCCAACTGACACGGAGAATCTGCACTGCCTCTGCCGCCGACACCACAACCTAAAAACTCACGAGGGCTGGGACATCGACAGGTACCCCGAAGGAACGGAAGTGTGGACTTCCCGTGATGGAGACGCCGCGACTAGCGTTCCGGTTGGGCCGCTAAAGAACGTCGGCAAGCAAACTTTTCATCAGCGCGTGACACGAAAGATGAAGACGATTCAGAAACGCAACCTCGATTGGATGTTGTCATTTTGCCACGTATCCGATGAGGTCTGGGAGCTATCCGAGGAAGAAGCAAAACGCATCGAGTCCCTCACGGATGAAGAACTCGATGCGGAGATTGCGCAGTACCGACGAAAGCAGGACGAACTACTCGACGGTGACTGACTTAGCCAGGTTGCGCGGCTTATCGATGTCCTCGTTACCGCACTGGCGAGCGATCTCAGCTGCCAGGAACTGCATCGGAATCGTAGACAACAGCGGCTGGAGCAGCGTGGACGTCTCCGGGATCTCAATCAGGTAGTTCGCAAACGGAACCACCGACTGATCCCCTTCTTCGGCAATCACGATGGTCTTGGCGCCACGGGCACGAATCTCCTGGATGTTGGAGACAATCTTGGAGTGCAGCACGGCGCGTCCCTTCGGCGATGGCACTACAACGACGACCGGAAGATCATCCTCGATGAGTGCAATTGGGCCATGCTTGAGCTCACCGGCCGGGAACCCCTCTGCGTGAATGTAGGCAAGCTCCTTGAGCTTCAGCGCACCCTCAAGTGCGACTGGGAAGCCAACGTGACGGCCGAGGAAGAGCATCGTCGGAATAGCACCGATTTCCTTGGCCATGTCGATGAACTCATCGCCCTTAGCAACGACCTTGTCAATCAGTGCCGGGATGGTCTCCAGCTCTTCAAACTCGCGAGTGACCTCATCCGGGTACTTAGTGCCGCGTGCCTGGGCAAGAGCCAATCCGACCAGGTAATTTGCGGCTACCTGCGCCAGGAACGACTTGGTTGCAGCAACACCAATCTCCGGCCCAGCGTGCGTGTAGAGCACGGCGTCAGACTCACGCGGAATCTGTGCACCGTTGGTATTACAGACAGCCAGCACGCGGGCGCCCTGGCTCTTTGCGTGCCGCACGGCCTCGAGGGTGTCCGCAGTCTCACCCGACTGCGAAATAGCGACCACCAGCGTCTGGCGGTCCAGCACCGGATCGCGGTAGCGAAACTCGGACGCGACCTCAATCTCTACCGGGATACGAACCCAGTGCTCAATGGCGTACTTGGCCAACAAACCGGAGTGGTATGCGGTACCACAAGCGACGACGAAGACCTTCTCGATGTCACGCAGATCTTGGTCACTCAGGCGGGACTCGTCGAGAACGATGCGGCCATCAACGAGGTGGCCGGCCAACGTATCGCGGACGGCGGCAGCCTGCTCGTGGATTTCCTTCATCATGAAGGAGTCATAGCCACCCTTTTCGGCTGCGGCGAGATCCCAGTCGATGGTGAATGGGCGGCCCTGCTGCTCGTTGCCGGCGAAATCCAGGATGCGGTAATCATCTGCGGTGATGATGACGACGTTGTCCTGCCCCAGCTCCACGGCCTCGCGGGTGTGCGCGATGAAAGCCGCAACGTCAGATCCGAGGAACATTTCGTTTTCGCCCACTCCGACAATCAGCGGAGTGGAGCGACGAGCAGCGATGATGCGAGCCGGGTGGTCTGCATGAGTAAACAGCAGCGTGAAAGCACCCTCGAGGCGGTTGAGCACGGACAGCGCAGAGGCCTCGAAATCACCAGCGGTAGATCCGCCGTCGGAACCGTCCAGGGCACGTGCGAGCATGTGCGCGGCGACCTCGGAGTCGGTTTCGGACTTCAGCTCAATGCCGGCATCCTCCAGCTCCTGACGTAGCGGAGCAAAGTTCTCGATAATGCCGTTGTGGACGATAGCCACCTTGCCGTCATAGGACTGGTGTGGGTGGGCATTCTCATCAATTGGACGACCGTGGGTAGCCCAACGGGTGTGCCCAATTCCGGTGGTTCCAGTGATTTTGTCGCGCCCATCCGCGTCAAGAGCAGCCTCGAGGTTGGCGAGTTTACCGGCCTTCTTCTCTACAGTGATATGCCCCTGATTGTCGACAATGGCAACACCCGCGGAGTCATAGCCACGGTATTCCATGCGTCGTAGCGCATCGACAGCAATATCCAGGGCGGGCTGATGGCCCACATATCCAACGATTCCACACATGCCCTACAGAATAACCCGCGAAGCGGAAAATCGTCATAACGAAATAGACATTCTCGCTCATCCTGGCACTTTTTCAGCAAAGGTATGCACCTTATAGTTAAGCTATTCACTGTGGCTGACAACTTGAAGACTCTGACATCTAATCTTTCCAAGCGTGGACCGCACCGCGTCATGGTCGGTGACCTAGCTTTTACTGGCCTGCCAGGAAAGGTCTACACGCCTGCCGAGGGCAATGGCATCCCCGGTATCGCCTTCGCACACGATTGGCGCACACCGATTGAGGAGTACCACGCCACGCTGCGTCACCTAGCTTCGTGGGGCATCGCGGTCGCTGCTCCGGACACCGAAAATGGCATTGTGGCAGACCACCGAGGTCTCGCCAACGATTTGGAGACAGCGCTCCAGATTCTCGCTGGTGTCCGCCTCGGTGAGGGCAAGGTCGTCGTCCACCCGAAGAAACTCGGTGTCGCCGGCCACGGCATGGGCGCTGGCGTAGCCGTCCTCGCCGCTGCCGGTCACGACCTCATTTCCGGAGTTGGCTGCGTCTTCCCCGCAACCACTGCACCTTCCTCCACCGCCGCTGCCACCAATGTCTCGGCTCCGGGCCTCGTCCTGGCCCCTGGCGAGGATCAGTGGCTCGATCGCGGCAACCCGGCTCGCCTGGCTGTTCAGTGGAAGGGCGATGTCGTTTACCGCGAAGTAGACAAGGCTGATCAGGGCAGCTTCTCGGAGACAACTCTTCTCCGTCGTCTAGCGGGCTTTTCTTCTTCCAAGGTGAAGTACCGGGAGGTTGCGCGCGCCGCGCTCACAGGCTTCCTGCTGGCCACGGTCGGTGACGACAAGAAGTACTCGGATTTCGCGGACCCGACCGCCACTATCAAAGGCACAACTAACCGCGACATGGAGTGGCTCATCAAGGAGCTGCCGGAAAACCCGGAGCACTCGCTGATTCCCGGCAAGTAGTCACTAGGCCACGCTTCAGGACACGCCCCGAATCGACTTCACCGTCGGCGTCCCTTTCCCCGCCCGCCCGAATAGCCGCGTAACGGTTCCCTTCGATCGGGCGGTTTTTTGCTGCTTCTCGACGCCCTTCGCCACCTCTCTCTCCTTAATTTCGCGTGCTTTACGACGCTCTTCCAAACCCTGCAATTCTTTCTGTGCCCTCTGTATCGCCGTTTCGAACTCCTGCCTGGTCATTGCAGCAGCGTCGTAATAGGCCTGCCCGATCCGGTCATATTTCGCGGCATGCTTACTCCCCATTACCACTCACCTGCCGTTGGCGAATTGACCGCGCCCACAAGCTCCTGGGCGTTGGGCTGCTCAGGGGGCTCGGGCACAGCTGAAGCAGATTCCTGCACTGATGCTGCCGAGTCCTGAGCTGGTTCTGGCTGCGGTTCTGCTTGCGGCTCCTGTGGCAGCTCGATTCCCAGGTGCTTTAGTTTCTCAGCTGGAGGAGGCGGTTCAGGCGCATCTTCTGGTTCTGGTTCAGGTTCAGGCTCGGGCTCGGGTTCGGGTTGAGGTTCCGGGGCCGGTTCGCAATCCTCAGGTTCCCGTTCAGGTTCCGGCTCACAGTCCTCCGGCGCAGGAGCTGGTGCTGGCGCAGGTGCCTGTTCGCACACTGGCTCTTCCGTCTCCGTGCACATGTCTAAGTTGAGCAGTGAGGACGCGACACTGCCTGCAACCCCGACAGCCCCCGCAATTCCGGCGATACTGGCCGCACCTACAGCACCAATGGCACCTCCAGCGGATATCCCAGCAGCAACGCCTGCCTCAATCCCAATATCAACGTTGGCAGCAACCCCAATTCCACCAGCGATAGCACCGTTGCCACCGGTTACAGTAGCTCCTTCGCCACTCACAGGCTCAGCCACCTCTGCACAGGCCGCCGAGGTAGCACCCGAACTGGCAGGAACAGTAGGAGGCTGCGGCGGGGTGGCGACCACTGCGGCCTCAGTGTCACACGCTGCCTGTTCAAGACACTGCTCGATGCAGGTATTGCGCGCATCGTAGAGCTGACCAGTGGAGTCGACGAGACTGTTGCACACCTGCTGGGCCACTTGTGCGGCTTCGGCGCCGACCTCCGGATCGTCGACAAGCGCTTCGCACTGAGAGAGGACACCGTCGGTTTGCTCAGCCATATCTTCGGCCTGCTTTTCGCAATCCTCGAGGACCTCATCAACTTTCTTGCCGCACTCGCCGACACTCTGCGCGCCATCGGCGGACTGCTCATCCTGATTCGCACAGTCCTGCGCGGCTTTATCGCAGCGCTCTTTGGCAGCGTCGGCAGCATCGCCTTTCAAACCGCCCCAATCGAAAGCCATAGCAATAGTTATCGCGGAGGCTATCAACCCCACGGAGTTGGAGAACTTGGATAGGGCGCTGCCTTTCCAGCCGTCAGCGCGTCGCACCTTATCCAAGACTTTGGGCAGATTCTTGCCGATGCCGCCGACCCCGCGCTTGGCTCCGATACGGCTTCCACGGCCAATAACACGCACCAATATCGGAAGAATTCGAGCAACCCATGGCATCAGTCCACTACCTCAATTCCCCCGAGGTCGGCACTCCCGTCGCTGTCACAGCTTGCAAAGACACGCCACTGTTCCCGCACTGCCGGAGCATGGTTGCCAAGTCCCGCGTACATCGATTGCCCGTGCTCACGCAGCCGCACTGCCGCCTGCTGCAGACGACGCCCCTGGGCGGCAAAACCCTGGCCACAGTCTGCTGCGGAAATATCGGGAGCGCTTCCCCACCGCTCATGTCCGTCACGGCCGCGCTGCTCAATCTCTCGGGCAGCCGCTATCACTGCGTCTTCCGAAAAGTGCAGCAAGCCTCCGCCACGGCCTCCAGTAAAACTTGCGGACACGAAAAATCCCCTTCCCCGCGAAAAACAGTTCTTATTACTGTTAGGCGCGAAAAAAGGGGATTCGGTTCCGTTGAAGCACTAGTGCGGGTGCCCCCGGGCTAACGAGCGCGGTAGATACGCTTACACCCCTCAACACCGGTGAAGCTGAAAGGACCGGTGCCGATCAGTGCGTCGTCTCCCAGGTTTGAGTACTCACCCGGATCTTCATGCGTCACCTGAGCGTGGCGGTAGTAGGTCGGATCATCGAGCTTTACGCGCTCTTCCAATTCACGAGCATTATCTGCGGCGCGCAGCTGGGACTCGTAGCCCTCGACCACATTGCCGGTGAGGAACTCAGCAACTGAGCCGGAACCATAGGAGACAATAGCGACCTTCTTACCAGCCAGGTCCTTCTCGGTGTCCAACAGCGAGAGCAGGCCGAAGTAGGCCGATGCTGTGTAGGAGTTACCGATGATGCGGTTGTACTCAGTGGTTGGGCCGAGCTGGCGGGCCTCGTCCTCTGCGGTGAGCTCCACACCGTTATTGGCAGACAGCTGCCGGTGCGCCTTGTAGGCCATCTTGGTAAACGGCTGGTGGTAGCTGAAGTAGTCAATCTCGCTGAAGTCCACACCGCCGCGGGCACGGTAGTCCTCGTAAGCACCCTGAACAGCGTCGATGTAAGCGCCAATAGAGAGCTTGCCCTCCACCAACGCCTGACTGCGGTGGTTCGGACGCCAGAAGTCCATAACTTCGCGGGTGAAGACGCCCGAAGCCGCATCGATGGCCAGGATGCGCGGATTAGCGGTCACCAGCATGGCTACAGCACCTGCGCCCTGGGTTGGCTCCGCAGCGGAGTCCAGGTCATAGCGGGCAATGTCGGAGGCGACAACGATGACCTTTTCCTCCGGATTGCGGGCCACCAGAGCGCACGCAAACTGCAGCGCCGCGGTACCTGAGTAGCAAGCCTGCTTCAGCTCAACAGAGCGCGCGTGCGGGTCAAGACCAACCAACTCGTGGACATAGACGGCAGCGGCCTTCGACTGGTCGATACCGGTCTCAGTGGCGAACATGATGGTGCGCACGCCGTCGATACCGTGGCGATCCACAATCTTCTTCACCGCAGTCGCGGCCATCGTCACCGGATCTTCATCAGAGGCAACCACGCTGGAGCGTTCCTGCCCCAGGCCCTTGTGATATTTTGCCGGTTCCGCTCCGAGTCGGGGCGCAATATCGGCGAGGTCAATGCAGTACGAACCCGTCGCAAAAGCGATGTCATCAATACCGACCGGGGTCACATTGCTTGTTGTCATCAAAACCGTGCCTTCACTACCTCTACAGATTTTAAGAAATAACGGGCAACGAAACATCCCATGTCATCAGAACGACCATCAGAACGGCCACTAGAGCACAGGATATTTTGCCCACAAAATGTTAATTGCCTACTACAGAAATCTAGCGCGTTTACCTGAGATTTGTCTTAGGTTTTGCGAATTGTTGCGACGCACTACTTCGCACGCTCGATAGAAACGTGCGCCTCCATCAGCTCACCCGGGTTTGTCTGTGCCGCGAGCAGGGAAAGCTCACCACACCAGACGATTGCCGCGCAGCACGCTGCTAGACGACGGGCATTCTCACCCGGCTCACGGTCCTCCTTGCAGCCCAGCGCCGTGAGATTCTTCTCCACGAAGTCCAAGCCCTTGCCGTTGCCCACGGAACCGACGATCAAATGTGGCAGGGTGCAGCTAAAGCGCACGGAGCCGTCGTCAAGCGCCTCTACCTGCGTCAGCCCCTGCGAGCCTTCGACGATGTTCGCAGCGTCCTGACCGGTAGCGAGGTAAAAGCCCAGCAGCATATTGGCGTAGTGCGCATTACCGCTGCGCAGCGAACCGGCCATGATGGAGCCGACGAGGTTCTTGCGCTCGTTGAGCTCGGCCAGACGCTTGGCAGTTGTGCGCAGACGTTCGCGGACAACTGGCTCCGGAATGACGGCTTCGGCAATCACGTACTTACCGCGACCCAAAATGCCATTGACGGCGGAGGTCTTCTTATCGGTGCAGTAGTTTCCCGAGATAGAGCCATAGCCCAACTCTGGCATCTGCTCCATCAGGTAGGACATCAAACGCTCAGACGCCAGCGTGGCCATGTTGTGGCCCGAGGCGTCACCGGAGAAGAAGTCAAAGCGGACAAACAGCAGACGCGAGGCGATCTGGAAGTGGATGTCGACCAGCTTGGCAAAGCGGGAGGAGGACTCCACAACCTTCTTCAGCTCGTCATAACGAGACAGGATGTTGTCGCGCGCAACGACGGCATCAGCTGCCGAGTCGAGTGTGAATATCACCGAGCGAGTCATCTTCTCGCCGACGAAAGTGCAGGTAATGCCACCTTCAATCATGCGGGAGACCTTCGCACCGCGACCGCAGGACGGCCACAGCGGGGTCTCGTAAGTCGCCAGTGGAATCTTCACCTCGTCATTCATGACGTTGCCACTAATGCGTACCGGGCCAATCCAGCTCAGTGGTACGTGTGCATATTCCAGGTCGTGCGAGCTCTTTTCAGCCATTGTCCTAAGCGACCCTTTCTAGCTGCATGCAGCTTCGGTTCCCAGCTTCTGTAAATTCCAGCTGTCTTAAATTCTACGGTCTAAAAATTGTGGTCAAAGTTGAGCGGCCAGCTTCAGCGGCAACGGCCGAATGCCAGCTGCTTGCCAGCGCGCGGTGATGTCCGCGGCAGTCGCCTCGACATCGGCACCATTTGAGACTCCCACCAGCGCGATTCCACAGTCACCACCACCGGAGCCACTGCTCTTGCCCGCGGCCCCCGCGCCATCGGCGATGTCGGCGAGCGCTTTCAGTTTCTCCGTCTCGATGCACACAGCACGCTCGCGCTCATAGTCCTGCAGCAGCGTCCGATTCTCGCGCAGGCAGGCAAACGCCGCTGTGTGGTCGCCGTCGGCAAGCGCCTGCCAGAGTTTTTCGCTTATCGACGAGACCCCGCGTACAAAATCACGGTCTGCGCCACCGGCCTTCTTCAACTGAGAGTCCGTCTTCACCGGACTGCCCGTCCAGCCGACCAACAGTTGTAGCCCGCCGAGGTCGGCACGGGCGTCAATGCGAAGATTCGGCCACGGTGCGGCCACGGCAGCGACAGGATCAGCCGCCACGAGTTCTGCGAGCGCCGTCGGATTCGGTCGGCGATAGAGCACCACCCCGCCGTGCGCGGAGCACGCGATATCGCCGCCGGAACCAGCCGCACCAGCCAGAAGCGTGGCCACCATCGCAATCTTGTACACGTCCAGCGAAGTGAGCTCCAGACCTAGGTGCGCTCCCAGCGCACGAGTCACTGCCACAGCGACAGCCCCGGAGGATCCCAGGCCATACTTCGCACCGCTGTCGGCGTCATCGAGGTCCGATTCAATGACGATATTGATGGGGCTCTCTGGGGTGTTTTCCAGCTCGCCCGCAGCAATGCGATAGACCAGGGAAATCGTCTGGGTAGCGATGTCACTTGGTGCATCGATATCAATGACGCGCCCCTGCGGGCCGTAATAGCTGGAGTACACGCGAGAGACCGGCTGCGATGGGTCGGCATCGTGGCACCGAACCGTTACATAGCGGTTGACTCCTGCGATGACGGCCAGCCCATCAACATCCATCACCGCATATTCGCCGGTGAGATACAGTTTGCCACAGCCGCGGCCAATCGATTCGCCTTCGAGAGGTTCGCCCTTAGCGCTACTCAACTACTCCCCCAGCTACACCAGGTATGCGCCGGGGCCGGAGCCGGAAACCAGCACGTCAATATCCTCGAACTCTGCGCGGAAACGATCCGCGATGGTCTCGGCATCGCCGCTGCGGCACAACACCTTCACGTTCGGACCGGCATCCATGGTGGCGTAGCACTCGGTGCCCTCGTCACGCAGCGTAGCGACGAGATCAAGAGCCGCCACTGAATCCGGATTCCAGTAACGCACCGGAGGAAGAGCCCCCAGCATAGTGGCGTGCATGCGCATGGCATTGGCCTCGGCAAGCTCGCCGACCGCAGTGAAGTCCGCAGCGGCAATGGCGGCCTTCATGTCCTCGATATCGCGGGGCACCTGCTCCACCCACGCCGGGAAGAACGGTGAGGTCTCGACCGTGCGACGCATGGCGGCACGGCTGTCGATCTTCTTGCGGCCTGGGGCCAAAACCGCCACGACCAGGGAGAGGTCCAGGCCGGAATCCGGCAGAGCCACTGCGTGGCTGGAAGCATCATCATCGCCGGGCAGCCACTCGACGAGGCCGCCGAAAATAGAGCGACAGGCCGAGCCCGAACCGCGACGGGCCAGAGCCGAGAGCTGTTCCGGGGTGTAGTCCAGGCCGTAGGCCTTCGCCGCGGCCAGCGCGAGAGCACCGAAACCTGACGCGGACGAAGCCAGTCCAGCGCCCGTCGGAATCTCGTTGGTGCTGATCACCTCTGCGAAGCTAGTGCTGCCCGCACGCTCGCGGACCAAATCCAAAAACTTCTGGACACGGGACAGATCCTTGCCCACCATCTCCTGGCCGTTCAAGGTGCCCAAGTCGGCGGTGACGCTGGGATCGTCGATAAGCGACACCGTGGTAGTCGTCGGAGCGATGCCCAGAGTAAGGGACAGCGAACCTGTGGCCGGCAGCTGCACGGCCTCATCGCGCTTGCCCCAGTATTTAATCAGGGCGATGTTGGGATGAGCGACGGCGGTAGCGGTCGTGGTCACGAGGGATTTACCTCCACAGTCCAAGTAGCAACGGCATTGGCGCCCATCATGGCATGGCTAATCAGTTCCGCGTGATCGGCGGACTCTGCCAGCGCCATCACACAGCCGCCGCAACCGGCACCAGTGAGCTTTGCACCGTGGGCACCCGCCAGACGTGCGGCAGTGACGAGATCAGTGATGGACTCATGCCCAACACCTAGTTCCTCTAGCGCTTCCTGAGCCGAGTCCATGCGATGTCCCAGACGGACAAAATCGCCCTTGGCCAGGTTGTGCACCGCGGCATCGGTCAGCTGCCCCAAGTAATCCAACAATTCCTGGCCGTGGACTCGATGGGAATCGACGAAACCACGCACGCGGGCAACGGCCAGCGACGTCGAGCCACGCACACCGGTATCCCCCAGCACCAGCCACATCTTCTTGGCTACCTGCAGCGGATGGAACTCCCCCTGCTTGAAGTAGACCGGACGAGACGCACGGGCAACCGTGGCATCCAGGCCAGAGGGGTTACCGTGCGCCAGACGCTCAGCTTCCTGCACCAGGTCAAAGCGCTGACGCTCGGTCAAAGTGCCATCAGCGAGGTCACGCACTGCGTCGATAAGCGCATGTGCCACAGCGGCAGAACCACCCAGCCCTGCGGCGGGCGGGATACCGGAGCGAAGACGAATCAGCAGGTCACGCTCGGGAATACCGAAAGTGCGCAGGCCAGCGCGGAGTGCAGCGGCGATGGAGGCAAAGCGCTCCGGCAGCTCGTCGATGTCAATGACCTCGCCGTCCATGGAAAACAGGACGGGAGAATCCTCCACACGGTCAATCCACGCCATCGTGCGCAGCGATGTCACCGGCAGCGCGATAGCCGGCTTGCCATAGACAACAGAGTGCTCGCCCAACAGAATCGACTTGGCATGCCCTTCACCGAATGCGGCACCCTGTTCATTGGCCAGGGCATAGAACTCCCCGGTCTCCAATTCCTCGGACTTGTCGAGGCCGAAGTCGTCGACGCTGGCGTTTTCTACGCTGGTCACGAAGCTACACATCCCTTTCCGAAACCGACTGTGCGGCAGCCTGCGCCTCCGCGGGGCCATGGATACCCGGCACACCCGCAATGTCGAAACCGTACTTGGAGAACTTCTCCGCACCAACACCCCAGACGTGGTTAAACCACTCCGTCATCGGTTCGTTCGCGCGGCGTTCGGCGAGTTCCTGCGGGGTCACGTACACCACTTCATCGACCTCATCGGGGTTGATATCCACCGACTTCGGATCGACGATGCCGGCGTACACATGGTTGTACTCGTGCTCCGCCAGTCCCGAACGATCATCGATGACCTGGTAGATAACGATGCCGATTTCCTCCAACTGGGAGACATCCGCACCGAGCTCTTCCTTCGCACGACGCTCAACGGCATCGGCCACCGGCTCCCCCGGCAGTGGGTGCGAGCAGGTCGCATTCGTCAGCAGCAGTGGTGAGTGATACTTCGACTCCGCACGGCGCTGCAGCAGCATGCGTCCCTGCTCATCGAAGAGGAAAAGAGAAAAAGCACGGTGCAAAATTCCCGGCGGAACGTGTGCTTCAAGCTTGCCGACGGTACCGAGAACTCGACCGTCACGATCGACTACCTCTACCTGGATGTCGGCTTCACCCGGGGCAAAGCGGGCTTTAATGTCCGCTGGCGCATCATTCATTTCCACACTCCTGACTCTAGACCGCTGCCACAACCGCAGCTAACTCCCCGGCAATCTTGCGGGCCGATTCCGCATCGGCGGCCTCCACCATGACGCGGAAGAGCTCCTCGGTGCCGGACGGGCGCAGCAGCACGCGACCGGTGGAGCCCAGCTTCTCCTCGGCTGCATCGATGGCGGCCTTGACCTCAGCAGACTCCAGAATTGCGGCCTTGTTCGACACCGGCACGTTGATAAGAGTCTGCGGCAGCACCTTCATTACGGAGGCCAGCTCAGCCAGAGACTTACCGGTGCGTGCCATCCGCGCCATGAGGTACAGACCGGTGAGGGTGCCGTCACCAGTGGTGGCGTGATCCGGAATGACCACGTGCCCCGACTGCTCACCGCCGAGCGAATAACCGCCAGCGTTCAAATCAGCCAGCACATAGCGGTCGCCGACCTTGGTGGTGCGCAGGGCGATATCGTTTTCCTCCATCGCCAGCTTGAGGCCGAGGTTACTCATCACAGTGGCCACCAGCGTGTTGTGGTGCAGCAACCCCTCTTCCTTCATGGCAACGGCCAGAATGGCCATGATTTGATCACCGTCGACGATGTTGCCCTGCGAATCCACAGCCAGGCAGCGGTCGGCATCGCCATCGTGAGCCAGGCCCAGATCTGCGCCGTGCTCCAACACTGCCGCCCGCAAAACTTCAATGTGGGTAGAACCGCAGTTGTCATTGATGTTGTAGGAGTTCGGCTTGTCGTGAATAGCGACGACGTCGGCACCGGCGGCCGCGTACGCCATCGGGGCGGCCTGCGAAGCAGCACCATTTGCACAATCCACCACGACGCGAATGCCGTCGAGCTTGGTGCTGACCGCACGGGAGAGGTGGAACAGGTAGCGGTCGAGCCCGTCTGGGGCCTCCTCGATGACACGACCCACTCCGGTGCCCGTGGGGCCGGTCTCCGGCAGGTTGTGGAGAGCGTGTTCGATTTCCTTCTCCACCGCGTCGTCAAGCTTGGTGCCGCCAGCGGCGAAGAACTTGATGCCGTTGTCCGGCATAGGGTTGTGAGAAGCCGAAATCATCACACCCATGTCGGCACCGTAGTCGTCGGTGAGGAAAGCGACAGCCGGAGTGGGCAGCACACCGACACGCAAAACGTCGACGCCCTGGGAAGCCATGCCGGCAGACAGCGCTGCGGCGAGCATCTCACCGGAGACACGCGGATCGCGGCCAACAATGGCCAGGGGACGACGCCCCGACGGATTCGTGCCGCTAGTCAGCACAGTGGCCGCAGCAGCACCCAGCCGCATTGCCAGCGGTGCGGTCAGAGTCTTATTCGCCAAACCGCGGACGCCATCAGTTCCGAAAAGACGTGCCATTATTGCTAGACCACTCCTTGGGGGTTTATGAGTTTTGGTATCGCGGACTGTTGCATTGTCAATGCTGTATTACTTTAGCCGGTCGCGCAGGCGAATCCAGACTAGCCACAGGACACAATTGGCTGCGGGTCATAAACCGTAGTCTGAGTTTCACGCGAGATTTCCGCGCCAGAGAGGTCCCGAATGACGCGTGTGTCGGAAGTGGTAAAGCCCTGCGCACCCGACGACGGCTGGCAAGAGCTGCCACTGACCTGCATGCGCTGCGGTTGCGTGTATGCCCAACGGCCACCATTGATGGACTCGATGTTGACCTTCTTCACACCCTTGATGCGCACAGTGACGTCGGAGCCAGTAGTAACGGCCTCGATAAGAATCGGAGTGTCGGAGCTGTTCTTAAACGCTAGGTCGATTGCGCCCTCGTACACCGTCGCCTCACGGCCGGCCGGGTAACGCGAAATGTAGTAACTGTGCGGAGTGTGCGCGACATCCTCCATGCCCGCAAAGTACGAAGCATTGTACAAAGTAGTGGCGAACTGGCTAATGCCACCGCCGACAGCCTTATCCGCATGGCCGTTGAGGATGATGCCCGACTCGACAAAGCCCTGCGCAGTACCGCGCGGACCCGTGTAGCCGTTCAGGCTGAATGTATCGCCCGGCGCCACGAATGCGCCGTTGACCATCTGCGACACCAGGGCAATGTTTGTTCCCGATGCCGAGCTGAAGCCACCGGTGGTGAACTCACCAATGACATCATCGAAGGTGGCGCCTTCCGCTTGTTCGGTGGTGTAGGTGGCGGGCTGGTCCTCGTAGACCGCATCGAACTCGCGCTTATCCGTCGAAGTCACACGCTCGGCGAAGTCCTTCATAGTTTCATCCCACTTCACGGCTACGCCATCAACCGAGGGGACCACTTCACGCGAACCACCGCTAAAGCGTATCGACGCATTGCGCTTATCAACCTCGGAAGCAGCCAGCCCCTCCTCGAGGATCTCGCGTGCACGGTCGACATTGATATCGGCGGCCAATCCGCCGTCGCGCGGCACAAAGCTGATGATCTCAGCGATGCGCTCCGGAGGAATTACGCCATCTTTGCCATCGCGGCCCTTGGCAACAATGGGACCCGACACCGCATCGGCGGCCTCTCCCTCAGCTGCCTCACGAACCTGATCCTCACCGATAGCCGGGTCGTGCTCGGTGGTCTCCACATCGATACCCTCCGGCGACAACCACTTGGCGGCCAAATCCCCGCTGACCGCATTGCGGTCGACATCTTGGCCGATGACCGGTGGAGTTGTTTCCACGCGGCCGTCAACAAGCTTGACCTCACCATCGACGGGAGCAATAGTCAGTTCGCCGACGAGACGGTCGACCTGCGGCTCGAACTTAGAGCTATCGATATCGCTGACCAAATCCAGCTCACGGGTAGTAAAGAAACTGCGCACCCAGGTAACTGGGTTCGCCGTCTGCTTGCCCGCCTGCGCGACCGTCTTCTCCCAGTCGATGCTCAGCCCCGCCTCCTCGGGCAGAACCTCCGCCGTGCGTTCGCCGGCACGCAACGCCACTGGATGAGTGGAAAGATCACCGAGCTGCTCTTCGAGCTTCGCCTCAGCGTGATTCGCGCTCAGCGTGCTGATGTCAATCCCCGCAACGGTAGACCCGCGCGGGACATGGTCCTTATTCAGCACGTAATCGACAGCGTAAAACACACCGAAGAGCGCGAAGATACCGAGGACGATGCCGAGGAAAATCTTTAATCCGCGGTGACTGGAGGAAGACTTTTGTTTGGCCACAGCCACTTACTTTACCGTGGAAACACTACTAACTAGATTTTTATTAGATTCCGCAGGTGTCCGGAATGCGTTTCTTGTTCTTCGCATACTGCTGGAAAGCATCGACCACGGCATCGGCATAGACCTCGGCGCCATCCGGGGTCGGGTGGATAAGGTCCGCGCGCAGCTTGGACAAATCGTCACGCACACCATGGCACCAGTCAGCCACATAGACATTGTCGCGCTTCTTTGCCGAGTCGAGGACTTCCTTCTCCGACTGCGGCATCCACACGCGATCACCGTACGGGTTGATTAGGACAATGATGCGGTCTTCACCCAGCGAATCAAGGATCTCATCCAACAGGTGTTCGTCCGACGCCGCAGCCGACTGGTTGATACCAAGACCCAGCACGACGAATGGATCGAGCGTGCCCGCCGCCTTCATACTGGCGATAATCTCCGGCGCGGCCGGATAACCACGGGAAACAGCCGCATCGATGTAGATGTCGGGCAGCTTCTCCTCCAACGCGGTCGCCGAGGCGAGCATCACAGAGTCGCCGATAGCAGTGATCTGGTCACCACGCGGCATAACGCGCTTGGCCAACTCGGCCTCCTCCGCCTTTTGCGCCAGCGCGCGGCGCTCTGCCGCCTCCTGTAGCTGCGCCTCCAAACGCGTCATCTTCGGTGCCGTGGCCATTCCCACAACTGCACCAATCACGACGACCAGCGCCAGCCCTGCTGCAACGCGCGGCTTCCAGGAACCGGCAAACTGCGTGCCCGAAAACTGCGCCATCCAACGGCGGTAACCCATCCGGCGAATTGGCGATTCCACATTCTTGTACGACCAATTCGCCAAAAGCAGCGATAGCGCAATACCTGCGCAGGCAGCGAGGTTCTCATACTGCATGGCCTCATTGCGCTCCAGCAGTTCACGGATGAGCACAATGACCGGCCAGTGCCAAAGATACAGCGAGAAAGAAATCTTTCCCAGCCAGCACAGTGGCTTGAACTCAAAAATCTGACGCACGGGTGAAACACCGCGAACGACGAGATAGAGAATCGCCGCCGACAGCAACGACGCGAACACCAACCCACCGCGGTAAGTCGCCGACGCGGTATCTGACATCATCAGCAAAACCAACGACAGGAAAATCAGCGGCAGCGAGGCCACTACGAAAGCCTGGGCAGAACTGCCAAAGAAATCCCGCAGCAAGGGTTCTGTGCGTGGCCAGGAGTCCGCTTCCGCGCGTGACGACGTCGACGTCAACCACAATGCGAGAGCCGCGCCAAGCAGGAGACCAAAGGCGTGAGTATCGGTACCGTAGTAGACCCGCGTGGGGTCAACCTTCGGATCGTAGAGTGACACCATCCACACGAAAGAAGCAACCGCGCCAATGCCCGCCACTGCTGCCAGCTTGCGAGATGCCAGCTTCAGCGCGAGAAGAGCCACAAAGACTAGTGGCCAGAGCAAGTAGAACTGCTCCTCTACCGACAGTGACCAGTAGTGGGCTAGCAGCTGCACACCAGAATCAGCGAAATAGGACTGAGAGCCCGCAATCTGCGTCCAGTTATTGACGAAAAAGACCGTGCCGAGAAACTGCGTCGACAAGCCAACAGCGGGATCACCGCCAACCAGACCTGCGACGGCGATGGAAATAAATAACACAAACATCGCAGCCGGGGCGATGCGTCGCAGTCGACGGAGCCAGAAGTCCTTTAGATCGATGCGCCCAGTGACCGCGCGTTCGCGCACCAGCAGCGAGGTGATAAGAAATCCGGAGAGCACGAAGAAGATATCCACGCCGATGTAGCCACCGGGCAGCACATTATCGAAGTAGTGGTAGATCACCACTGTGGCAACGGCCAGACCGCGCAGCCCATCAATGCCTGGTACGCGTCGAATGCGGAAGGGATGCTTCACCACCGACGATGAGCTAGAGGAACTTTTCGCGTCGGAGGTCTTGGTGGCTGTGGTGCTCACCGCCATACGGTTTCCTTCTTCCCATCGCACTGCAATCGCACTGCAATCGCACTTCCATCGCACCGCGAAAAACGATTCTCGTGGCAGTTTTTAACGGATAAAAGTCTAACGTACGGGGCTTGTCCCGAAAATGCAGCCATGCCTGGTCACGGCGGACTTTAACCCAAAAAAGCACCCCGGCTTGCGTGTAATACGCAAACTGAGGTGCTTTTCGAAGCAGTAAAGCTTAACGCTTGGAGTACTGCGGTGCGCGACGGGCCTTGTGCAGACCAGCCTTCTTGCGCTCGACAGCACGGGCGTCACGGGTGAGGAAGCCAGCCTTCTTGAGAACGCTGCGCTCCTCCGGGTTGAACTCGTTCAGGGCACGAGCGATAGCCAGGCGCAGAGCACCGGCCTGACCGGACGGGCCACCACCGTTGATGTTGGCCTTGATGTCGAACTGGCTCTCGCGCTCGACCAGGACCAGCGGGTCCTTGATTTCCTGCTGGTGCAGCTTGTTCGGGAAGTAATCCTCGAGCTCGCGACCGTTGCAGACAATCTTGCCGGAACCAGCGGTCAGAACGACGCGGGCGACAGCGCGCTTACGACGACCGACCGTCTGAATCGGACGATCCAGGGTCAGCGGTGCAGCCGGAGCAGCCTCAGCCTCGGTCTCAGTAGCAACTGCATCGCCGATGGAAGAGGTGAACTCTTCGGTGGCAGCAGCAGCGGCAGCCTGAACATCATCGTAGGAAGCCTCGGTGGCCTCTACGTTCTGGTTCTCATTGACGTCCTGTGGGTTGGTCACTGTGCCACCGCCTTGATCTCGTAGTTTTCAGGCTTCTGACCGGCGAACGGGTGCTCGGAGCCGGCGAAGACGTGCAGCTTCTTGATGGACGCACGCGAAAGCTTGTTGTGCGGCATCATGCCCTCAATAGCCTCAGCGATAACGCGCTCCGGGTGAACCTCGAGGGAACGACCCAGGGTCATCGACTTCAGGCCGCCCGGGAAGCCCGAGTGGCGGTAGCGCATCTCACGTTCCCGCTTGTTAGAGGAGACGTGCACCTTATCGGCGTTGATGATGATGACGTGGTCACCGCAGTCGACGTTAGGGGCGAAGTAAGCCTTGCCCTTACCGCGCAGCAAGTCTGCGGCGTGAGTAGCCAGACGGCCGAGAACAACGTCGGTAGCGTCGATGACGTACCACTTGCGCTCGATGTCACCGTCCTTCGGATGGAAAGTAGACAACATGACTCCTTTTAGGGTCCGTGTAGATTTGCCAGCCACCGTGCACACTGTTGTTATTCCCCGGCGGCCGGTGGAGACCCGAGGCAACATTCACGTGTGCGCACACAATTTGGCTACTTTACCTTGAGATGGCGCTAGAACAAAAATGCCAAAGCCAGTCTCAGCTGCAAACCACTGAGACTGGCTTCCCCCCCCGGAGTGCTGCTAGCAAGAATACTTCAAAGGCAGATACCTAATTGAGGAACTCAATTGAGCAAATGTCCTCCCCTCCCCCCGGTTACATAGCTCAATCAAAAGTACCTCAACCAGGATCCAAGCTATCCCCAGCTAGCTGCCGCACGGCGGTTAATATCCGCCATTCGCTGACTACCTGCGCTGACAGTATCCGCGATAGTCGTGAGAATCATATTAAGCTCCTCCGCTGCTGTGTCCCATTCACGCTGAGCCTCCTGGTAAGAATCCGAAGACTCACCCTCCCACGTAGAGACCATCGGCGCGATGCGCTTCTTCAAATCTCCGAGCAGCCCGTTGATAGTGCCAGAAGTGGAACGAATGTCATCCGCAGCACCGTCGATGCCGCCGAAGCTGTACCTAATTGGTTGCATTAAGAACCCTTTCCCCAAAAGGTGATGTGTGTTGTGTGATTCAGTGTTGTAATTGTGCGATCCGCCAAAACGGTTAGAGGTTCAGCAACGACGCACCCGCTGCTGCCACCTGCTTGAACGACGACGCCCCCTCGTCCTCGCCCGCATCGAAGCTGCTGGAATTTGCGCGGATGTTATCCGCGATATCCGTCAGCGCATTGGATAGACGCATAGCTGCGTCATCCCAACGAAGCATCAGATCATCGAAGCTGTCTTTAGCCTGGCCCTTCCATTCCCCCGCCAGACCGTCCACGACGCCGCGAATGCGCCCCAGCTCGCCCTGTACTTCCGAGTTGACGCCATCGACGTCCCCTGCGGTAGTGGTCATTTGATCTGATTCGGCTGCAAATAGGTTTGCCACTGTTTCCCCCTTTTTCGTGTTGAGTGACTGATTAACGACGGCATTTTTACCTCCCCGCGCGAGCCAGCCAGCTTCCCGCGTTAAAAACCCGTCATATTGTTTGGCGCGAAAAACCCCGATTCGGTTCCATTTTGGTTTTCCGACCTTTACCCCTACCTACCCCCGCCCCGCCCCAGTCACCTTCTCTACGCCCCTTGCGTATTACGGCACCGGCCGAGCGCTTACTACTGCCTGGTCGCATACGGGCCGTACCGGCGCAATAGTCCTTCCTCTGAACTGGCACCCCACACTGACTTGAGTTCCGTCCATCACTTTGTGATGCCAGAGCACTATCGAATTACCTGACGGCAGCCGCTCTTCTACGACTACGACATCGGCGCCCAGTACTTGCCTGCGTTCCGGCGCGGACTTTGTCTCATCCCCGGCAACGGAGCTGCTCAAAGCTGCGGCTAGATGTTCAAGCGCCATGTCCTGCGAAAGCGGATTAGCGAGCACCAATACGCGCATATCTCCGCCATCCACCGCAATCAGACGGTCGAACGGGCTTGCCGAGTCAAGCTCCCACCCGCCGGGAAACCGAGCTTCCACGCCCGCATTGGCCAGCGTGACTACTGGAGCAGAATCGGGAACCGGTTTCGATGTGGGTGGAGGCGTAGTTACAGGTGGCGTAGTTACCGATGGCGTAGTTACAGGAGGAGCCTGTGCGTGCGATGTCTCACGCTGCTTCTGCCTCCCCTCGTTCTCCCTGACTATGCCGCCACTAATGATCCATGCAGCAATCCCAACAATCAGCACCACCACCGTCAACAAACCAACGGCAGCTACTGACACAACTGCGCTTTGATTCGACACTGCGCTGGCTTTTTCCCTGGCCGCAGGACGCCTCCCCGCGAAATCCTCCAATTGCTCCACTTCGCCGGTTTCAGCGTCGCCGATGCTTTTCAACCAGGCCGGATTTACGCACTCCCCGAGCCGCGAGGCTGGGCAGTCGAAGACTAAAAATCCACGGTCGCGCAGACGATCGACTAGTAGAGCTCGCCGCGGTTTCGCTAGCCCAGGTGGAACTTCGCCGACGATGAACTCAATATCCTCCTGCCAGCGGGGCGGATACTCGGTAATACCGCGCCCACCGCTAACTTCCACATCATCAGGTATCCCCTGGGGCACATCCGGATACATGGTCAGCTGATAAGCCAGCGCAATAACTGTTTCCACCAGCGGTGCGCCGTCGTTCGCTCCGACCAAATGTGTCATCCGACTGTCAATGTGCCCACCGCTCAGGCGAGTGACACAGACACGCGTTTCCTCTACTTCCACCAACACGCTATGAGACACAGTTGCCTCATCGAGTTCCACAACGGCGTCGGCAAGCGTCAGGATGTACGGATTGAGTTCGGCAGCCAATAGTGCGGAGGCCAGCCGGCACTGTCGCACAGCACCCCAATAGCTGGGCACAATGACTGTTTGCATGCTCTCGAGAAGCGGTCTCGGGCCATGCACAGCCAGTTCTGCTGTGTCTGCAGGTGCCGCGAGTCCCCACAGGTGCCAGGTACCGTGGCGCAGCGTCGGGGTCTGCGTGGTGTAAGGAGATTCGACCCGAATCATCAACTGTCCTCCTGGTCACCAGCAGTATCCAACCAACCCAACTGCACAACCTGCGGACTCTGGCCGTGCGCCACCCAATAGCCACGACCCGGCGGCTGTTCGCAGGGCTTTACGCCGAGGATGGGGCCGTCGTCGCGTGTGCCGTCCATGACAAAGACGCTGGCGCCCTGATCCTTAACCGCACCCATGACCGGGTCGTGGAGGGAACGCAACGCCCCGCTGATTCGACGGGCGAAAAAGATATTGAGCCCAATGTCGGCGGCGTGAGCGATGACTTCTGCCAGCGGCTGCAAGGGGTTACCCCGTGAGCCAGCCACGAGGTCATAGTCATCCACGATGACATTGATGGTTGGACCACTCCACCAATTTCGGGCCTTCAACTGCGCTGGGGTGATATCCGGTTGCGGGAGACGAGCCTTCAGTACCTCTGCCAGCTCTGCCAGCATGGGCGTCGCCACCGCAGCCGAGCCCGCATAGCCGGCCAGCCGCTCTTGGGGCACGGCCTCCATTAGCCCACGGCGGTAGTCAATCACGACGAATTTCGAGTCCGACTGCGAGTACCGCAGCTGGTGAACGATGCCCCTCAGCGCGGCGGTTCTGCCACTGCCCGCCGAACCGAATATCAGTAGGTGGCGATCCTTTTCGGGGTGGAATATCACCGCGCCCAGACCGGCTTCTTCGAGACCCACTGCAATCGCACCTCTCGTCGCGGCCGCTGGTCGCGGCAAACGCGCAATATCAATCCGCCGCGGCAACAACTGGAGCTTGGGCGCCTGCTCACCGTGCGGGACCATCTCTACAATCCGCTTGGTGTCCGCAGCGCCGGTGAGAGCTACCAACATCGCAAACCCGCCCGGCGCGACCCCACGTCCTGGGCTCTCCGGCACCAGCTCCGCTGCCTTACGATCAATCATTGAATCCATCGACTCCGCCTGACGCAGCTCAATCCGAGTACCAATCAGGTCGCGAACGGCAGGTCTCATGTCCGTCCACCGATGGGCTGTGAGCAGGACATGAATTCCCACCGCCAATCCATCTGCAACCAGCGTCTGCACATCGTCACTCAGCGCCGGAAACTCCGTTTTGAACGCACCCCAGCCGTCAATGACCAACACCGAATCTGGCTGCCCTGCCGCCCGTGCTGCTTCCGACGAGAGCCATCCATTAGTGCGAAAGAGCTGTTCCCGACGACTTACCTCACGACGCAAAAAACCAAGCGTACGGCGAATAAGCTCCTCGTCTCCGCGGTGTGCAACCGACGCGACATGCGGCAACTCAGCCAGGTCGCTCAAGCCGCCCGCACCACAATCAACGATATAAAAATGCAGGTCACGGGCGCTGATGCCGTCGGCAAGCGCGAGGACCGCTGTGCGTGCAGCAGTGGTCTTTCCTGACCGCGGTGCTCCGACGATTGCCACGTGCCCGCCGGTCGTGCGCAGGTCAATACGCAGTGGGTCTTGACGCTGAAACAGCGGCTTGTCCACCAGCCCAATCACACCGGTCAACCGCTGTCGCGGCAGCTGCTCGTCGGGCTGAAGCTCGATGGCCTCCGGTAATGGTGGCAGCCACACGCGATGCGCACGTGTCGGTACGTGCGACACCGCTGCCACCACGGCACCGAGCACCGTCTGCTCCGACGTTTGTGCAGGCGGATCCACCATTCCACCATCGCTTGACGACGCGCCGAAAGCCTCCCGCGTCCAATTTTCAGCGGTAAACTCAGCGACAGCTGCGACCTGGCCCTGCAGCCCCTGCTCTGCCCCAGCCGTCGCACCGTCAACAGGCTGCGGACGGACCACCGGACCGGAAACATACGCCGACCGAAAACGCACCGGCTCGGCGGCAGCAGATTTGATATACCCAATGCCCGGGATGGCCGGCAGATGATAGGCATCCGGAACCCCCAGCACGCTGCGGGACTCCGCGACGGAAAAGGTCTTCAACCCAATGCGATAGGAAAGATGGCTTTCCAGTCCGCGCAAGCGGCCTTCCTCCAGACGCTGACTGGCCAGCAGCAAATGCATGTGCAAACTGCGCCCCAACCGACCAATCGCAACGAAGAGCTCAGCAAACTCCGGGCGTGCGGAGAGCAGCTCCGAAAACTCATCCACCACAATCAACAACGCGGGCATAGGTGGCGCATCTATCTGCCCAGCGCGCCGGGCCTGTTCATAGTCGCTGACACCGGCGAAATTCCCCGCAGCGCGTAGCTGCTCTTGGCGCCGCGTCATCTCACCGCGCAGTGCGTCTTCCATGCGGTTGACCAGGATAAGCTCCTGCTCCAAGTTGGTAATCACCGCCGAGACATGAGGCAATTGATCCAGTCCCAGAAACGTCGCACCGCCTTTGAAGTCCACCAGCACAAAGTTCAACTGATCCGGACTGTGCGTGGCTGCGAGCCCTACCACGGTCGTTCGGAGGAATTCCGACTTACCCGATCCTGTGGCACCAACGCACAGACCGTGTGGGCCCATGCCGCCCTCGGCGCTCTCCTTAAAATCCAGATAGACCGGCGCGCCGCCGTCATCAGCCCCAACGGGAATACGCAGACGAGCACTGCCAGAGCGCGGTCGGTAGCGCAGAGTTGTCGGAGGCGGATACAACCCGAGCTCCTCCATCACCGGATCTTCCGAGGTCTTAACAGAATCATCTGCGCTTGTTGGCACTTCAAATCGCGCCAAGCTCCGCCCAAGAACCTCCGCTTCTGCTGGACTCAGCTGATCAGGTACACCAATCTCCTCCCTTCCGGACGCGGTTTCCGCATGCACAGCAGTAGTGGAAACGACCAGCGCGATGCCATGGTTAACCGCGGCCTCCCACAACGTTGACTGCGCTTCCACGACGGTCAGCAGCACTACCGAGGTCTCCGACCCCGCCGCGTCAAAAATCGGTGTCAGTTCAGTGACATCGAGCTGTCCGCTCGAATCCGCCAGCACAATCAGCACTGCAGCTGGCAGTGTGTCGATAGCCGTGAGTAGCTCCGTCAGCTGCGCACACGTCGCTGCCCGCAACCGCGCTGAGCCACAGGCATCAGTAACTGCGGGGTGTCCGTGGTGTGGTGTCCATTTCAGCCATTCCCACCCATCTCCCACAACTGCAATCAGGCAATCCTCCGGATGATGCAGCGCAGCGGCTTGGGCGACCATCGCTCGAGCCAGCCCCTGCGCCGCGGTATCTCCAGTGAGGGCGATAATCTCAAAGGCCGACACATCTATGGCAAAGGGCACTCCCTCAACCTGACGAGCCGATCGAATAACTTCCCGCAGTGCTACGGCGGAAACCGGATCCAGTTTCTCGGGCGCCGGAATCGCCGGCGGTGTCACAGGCGTTGCGGGCTGCTGCGTTGCCACCCCGATGCGCAGCTGCAAGAAATCCGGGTCCCCCTTTCGGCGTTCGCACGCCCGCCCCATCGCCCCCAGCTGCCACAGAGTTCCAGGCCGAGGGTGGATAAACTGCGCCGATTCACGCTGCATCCTCGCTGCTTTCGCCACCGCCCGGCGAATACTGGACAAATGCCTCTGATAGTCCTTCCGCGCCGGTGCCATGTCCTTATTTCCCGCCCCGCCCGACACCATCATGCCCACAGTGGAAAACACCATCATCAGCGGAAACATAAACGACATCGGGTTACGTCCCATCCCAGAGACAAACATCAACACCACCATGCCAACCACCGCCACGACCATGATCAACGGCATGAGTGCACGCATCAGCGGCACCGGCTGTGGCTCCGGCGCTTCCGGTGGCGCATCCGGCGCGATTGTGCCCGTCATAGGCTGCGGCCCCGCTTTTCGGGTAGCCGAAATCCCCGCCCGTGCACTAGTCACAAAAATCCCCCCGCTATGTGTCGCCCCTTGTGTTCACTCGACGGCCAATCCCCCGACCAATCGGTGTACGCATAGCTTAAAACACACTCCGGATTCTCGCAGCGCATGACCGAGACTGATAGCGGGGGCACGCGCAGTTACTACCCCGAGTAGCGCTCTAACGAGTTGTACGCCACTCTAGAGGGACTAAAGCATGCAGAATTCATGGGGGGAAATACATGCTGGGGGAACTCATTCGCGTGCGCATTGATGCCGCACACATGCCCGAGGACGCCAACCGAGCACACGCAGACCTTGCGTTACCGACCAACGTCGCAATCGCCGCACTCGTACCGGATATCCTGCAAATTTTCGATATCGACATTGCGGACTTCCCGCTGGCACAGTGGCAGCTACGGACCGCCGCTGGCACGGTACTGCTTGCCGACGACACCCTGAACGATGCCGGTATTGCGCCAGGCGAACGCCTGGTTGTTATCAACGACCCAGGGCCCGTGCCCAAACCTCGGCTCTTCGATGCCGCCGATGCTATTACCGACACCACCTATACCGACGGTATCGGTACGGCTGATTTGGTTGTTGGCTGTACCGCCGCCCTCGTGGCCACAGCTTCAATTGCAGCTGCCTCACTGAGCTTGAGCAGTACCGATTCCACACTGGCCGCGGCAATCAGCTTCATCGCGCTGCTGGCAGTAGCCGGTGGACTGCGCCTGGCTCTGTTGCGTAGCGCAAAACCGGCGATTGTCATGTCCCTGGAGCTGCAAGTGCTCATTCTGGGCACCGCTTCGGGGCTCTGCTTCGTTGGCCTCGACCTACACCGCATACTCACCGACTGGCCGCCGACTGTTGCGATTAGCGTCGCGCTTGCCGTCACCGGTTTGGTTTTTCTCATTTCCAATACCGACGACGGCGACAACCGCATCACTGTTACCCTGGGCGCCGCGGGTCTCAGCGCTGCAGTTACCTTCGGTATTTACGCTGCGGCTGTCGCACTTTTCCAGAACTCGGTTCAATCAGGAGCACTCACCGCTGCTAGTGCAGTCATCCTGATACTGCTGGCACCTTCCCTGGCTATCAAAGCTGCCGGTATTCGCGTACCCAAAGTCCCTGCCGCCGGAGAGAGCTTCGATGACAGCGAAACTCCCGAAATATCCCACACCGCACCTAAGCGAGCGGGTTGGATTCTCGACGGCATCCTCTGCAGTGGCACCGGAAGTCTCAGCATTTTCACCCTGGTGGTACTTTTCTCCGGAGCCTATGCGAACAGGTGGTGGCCTCTGGGCATGGCTGCTGCTGTCATAGTCTTTTGTGCAATTCACTCCCGCGGCCAAGCCCGGAAAGTAGCTTCCACCTGCACTGCTTTAGCTGGTCTTGCCGTCATTGTGGCTGTCGCCTTTCAACAGTGGTTCGAAGGCAATTGGCCAGTTTCCGCTGGCCTTGTCGTCCCAATGCTTGCAGCCACCGCCTTAGCCGCATTTCCAGCGTCACGCATCTCACCTACAACGCGCCGCATAGCTGAGCTAACCGAGGCCTGCAGCATCGCCGTCATTCTGCCCATTGCGGCCATCATTGCCGAACTCCCTGAGTTCGTAAGTGGGTTCTTCCAGTGAAAAACCCACTTTTCATGAATGCCATAAAACCCCGTCTCACCGCCACGACCGCACTTTCCACAGTGCTTATCTCCACGTTGACGGCGGCCACCGCAGTAGCACCGTCGGGCATCGCACCAATAGCGGCTGCCCAGAACAGCCAGGACTGCGTGGCCACGATGCTGTCGTCGGAAAGCGCACTGCGTGAACCGACAGTGATCGAAAAAACTCTTCGGTTTCGCCAAGCATGGCAACTGACGACGGGTGCGGGGATTACGGTGGCGGTGATCGATACCGGGGTCTCACCCAATGAGCGCCTGGGCGAGGTTCTCGACGGTGGCGATTTTGTCGACGGCAACAGCGGGTTCGTAGACTGCGACGGTCACGGAACTCTAGTAGCCGGCATTATTGCAGGCCGGCCCGGTGCCGATGGTTTCGCGGGACTGGCGCCCGACGCGCACGTGTTGTCGATAAGACAAACGGCCGATGGCGAAGGCAATTTGGAGTCGCTGGCACAAGCTATCGACAGGGCCGTCGCGGAGGGCGCGAGGGTTATCAATATCTCGCTCACATCGTGTGCCCCGGCAGGTGTAATGCCCCAAGGTGCAACGGATGTTGCCGAGAGCGTCGCACGTGCGGAAGCCTCAGGCGCCGTAGTGGTCGCAGCGGCAGGAAATAAGGGCGATAGTTGTCAGGCCGGATCCGTAGCGTGGCCCGCAGTCCTGCCGGAGGTAATCGCAGTATCAGCAGTACAGTTCGACGATGCTGGCCAAGCACAACCCGCGGAGTATGCAGTCACGGGACAATGGGTCAATGTCTCCGCTCCCGGCGGCCCCGTACTCGGTCCCGATCCGCGCACCCCTACCGGCCTCATAGACCGCCACGTGTTCGGGTCCGGGGATAACACCCGAGCTCAGCAAATCGCCGGCACCAGTTTTGCCACGCCAGCCGTGTCGGGAACGGCTGCCCTGCTGCTGGCACGAAACCCAGAGCTTTCCCCAGCACAGGTTCGCGACATCATCCTTAATTCCGCGAGCCCAATTAGTTCCGACCTCGGCCTTGGTCGCGGCATCATTGCACCGTATGACGCTCTGATTTGGACCACTGTGGACACCGCTGCGCAGCACGACGCCAATCCCGCTACCGCACCGGCTCCGCCGGATCTGCTTTCTTCGCAGGAGCGCAACGCACCGCTCCGGGCGACTGGTTTGCTCCTGATATGCGCGCTCGGCCTAGGTGCCTGGCTGCTCTCGCGTCCCAGACAGCGGCCCTAGCGCCGCCTGCTTACTCAGCTCAGGGCCTCCGCGCAACGCGGCCAGCACTTCCCAGTCCACTGGTCGCGTGCCACCGCTATCGGCATTGGTTGATGCATTAAACCCGAGGGCAGCCAACGTCGTGCGATCGTGCACAGCAAAGCGCATCCCCTCTGGCGAAATGACGTGTACAGCCCCATTTACGCTTACTGCGATTGAGCTGCGCTCACGGCTGCGACCATCCACGAAACCGTCGACGGCCACACCCGAACCGTCGGCATGCGGGTAATCCACGTGCCGCCCCTCCGGAGCATGCTGCGACCACTGCACGAGAGCTTGCGGCCGTCCTGCTATCCGGCCGGTACACAACCAGCCATCAGCATCGGCAAACGTCAACGGCTTTTCAGGTAGTCCTGGGACTACTGGCGCATTCGCTACGGGAACTGCCGCCAGCTGCCCTTCACTGGCCTGCAGAACTGGACTATGCGCAGCTAATAGCTCTCCTAGCACCGGGGAGAGAATCGCGGCACCATCGTCAAGCACGATAACGCGCCGCTGCCCGACCTCGACCACATTGCCGACTGTGTCGAATGGGGCGGCGAAGTGTGTGGGTGCGCCGCGGTTTGGAATTGCTGGCGCGGCCAGAATCGGAACTTCCGGAATCGTTCTGAGCAATGCAGGGCTGACAGGCCGGACTGCGGAGCGCTCCAACCCCAGCGCTCGAGAAACAGCGGCGTGCTCCGGGTGGTTGATATCCAACCGCGAGCGGTAGCCCTGCGTAATCAACCAGAGGTTTTGGCCATCGGCAACAACGGCACTGTCCGAGTGAGTCCGGGTAAGCTGCTGCGGTTCACCACGTACTTCCTCAAGACGCGCAAGTGACTCTGCAACAATCCACGGTTGCCCGAGGTCTTGCACCGTCCGCTCGCATAAAGACAGTGCCAGCTCCGGCGCGCCTGCGCTGCCCTTCTTGGCAGCTCCCGAGGCCCCAGAGCCTGCCGGCGCGGCCGGAACTGCTGGTGCGCCCTCAATCCCAACAGCAAAACTGATGTCCTCTTTGTCCAACTCGCTACTGCGCACCCGTTTCGGCTCAGCAGGATTGCCCAAAATTAACCGCGCCGATGCGAGATTCGCGACTGGATGCAATCGACCATTGACACGTACATGTAGGCCCTCCGACCCCGACACGACAATCAGCTGCTCATTGGAGCTAGAACCGCCCTGCGGTCGCACCAACGACAGCACCGCAGTACCGGCGGCCAGTAAAACCACCAGCGCACAGCCAATAAACAGTGCTCGGGTTCGCGTGCGCAGAGGGTCGTGCAGCATTCGCGAATCCGCACGCACAAGCGCATGCTCAATCCGACGAATCAAGAATCGATGACCGCTGACCTGGCTAGGCGTGGTCGGTGTACGTGGCATGAGTTTCCCCCCAAAACTATTCCCCCAAATAATCTCTACCCTGCAGAGTAAGCCAGGCCGCGCTACTGTGCGACCAGGGGAATTTTAGTGGGGAACATATTGGGGGGATTTTCACATGCCATTGTCATTGTGGCTGCTCATTACAGCAATAATCATCACTGCAGGCGCGCATGTCCCTGTGCGCGGACGCAGCCTTCGCGACCGTCTGCGACGCACCGAACCAGGACAATTCATCGGACTACGTCTCACACCAGGCCTGCGTAGCCAGCTAAGCGCTGCGGATATCGTCTCGCTTGCCGACGACAGCCCGGTGACCCTGGATGCGCTGTGTTTTTATCACATTGCGCCGGAAATCCGCGGAGAGCATGCGCACCGCTACTTCCGAGCGGCCGAACGCTCCGGCACAAACCCTGAGCCCTGGACACATCTGGTGGCAACTCTTCCGGTGGAAGCCTCCACTGACAAAGCCCTACGCTTCCTCATCCACAGGCTGGGGACCCTTGGCATTCGCGCACGGCGATTAACGGCACAGGAGTGTGCTCTGACTGAGAGCTCTGCGGAGGTAGTACAGCTGCGCCGCACTGGACGCTCTCATCATGTGGCGGCGTTGGGGCGCAAACCGCACCTGTGGTTAAGCCGACAACGTGACATCGCTATCACTAATGGTCCGGCGCAGGTCATAGGGGCCGGGAGCAGTGGACAAACCATCACAATGTGTCCGGCGAACCTCCCCCGATTGGAGGTCGACTGCGGAAATCAGGACATTTGCGAGTTGCTCATCGGAATGCTCTCGCTCGGCTATCGAGTAGGAATTCGCACGTCCCGTCCACATTTCTTTACTGTGGCTCTTGATCTGGGCGCAGTACTTCTCGCGCGAGCTGGAGACGACACCGTCGATGTGGTTGTCGTCGAAGAGTATGAGCCCGACCTGCGTACGGGAATCGCGAGGATCATCGCGGTCAGTCGTGCAGGTTCGCCCACGGCAGCAGCATCGGAAAAGCCAGCTTCGTGTCCTCGACTGGTGATGGGCGAATTCACCTGGACGCTATCTACCTCACGCACTACCGATGAATTGCAGCCACTGGCTATGCGGGCAACTAGCGGTTCAGTCCCGGAATCAACGCGCCCAAATCTGGCAGACCCTCCGGCGCCGGGGAGCCGTCAGGCTCATCCTGCTGCGCTGGGTCATTCGGAGCGCCATTTTCTTGGCCACCCGGCTGACCGCCTGCTGCAGGAGGCACATCCTCCTTCGGCATCTGTGCACCGGTGACATTGCCATTGTCGATAGTGGCAGCTCCCGCTGGTCCCGAGCACTCCAGAGTCGACGGGCCATAGGCCGCGCAGCTGTATCCGAATGCGTTCAACTGAGAATTCGCTGGTAGCGTCTTCATCTCACCCGCCGGCGGGAAAGTAAGGACCTCGTAAGTAACTCCCCCCGGGTTCCAGGACACAGCATTGGCGGGAACCTTGTTCCCCGTGCCGTCATCGACCATCGGAGGATTGGCAAGATTCACCTGACAGGCCAAGTAGGCGTCACCGCTCAAATCGTTGAGGAAGCAACGTGTCGTGCCATCCTCCAACTGAAAGAGTCGAGTATTTGGGCCGTCCGCCGGAGTGTAATCCGCATCATTGACCTGGGTGATTGCAGGAGTTTCCGTCGGCGTCTCTGATTCTGTCGATTTCGTCGACTCCTCAGTCGGTTTCGGCGGAGTCGAGGATTTAGTCTTTGCGGAAGAACTGACGGAGCGATTCGAGACTTCCGGCTTAGCCGGCTCGTCGTCTCCACATCCGGCCAGCGCGAAAGTCATCATCACACCGGCTGCGATTGTTGCCATAAATTTATTCATCCGCATGGTGTCCTAACCTACCCGACCATCGCTCCATCCCCTAGTAGCCGAGGGAGGAATTACTTCCGGAGAACTAGCTCGCATCTCGTCGATGCGTTCTGGCGTAATCACATCATTGAAAGCGAAGATGGTTACTTCCCTATCTCGATAAACAGGGGTTACCCCTGGAGCTACCCAGAGCCCTTCACCAGGAAACTCTAAATCCTCCTTGGAATCCCAAATACCAGGGGGTGACAAATAGATGAATCCCACGTTCAGCTTTCGGGCTGAGCGATCGACATCGTTCACCCCATCCGGCCGATCGGGGTCTGGAAAACCGAGGTAATCAGCGTGCCAATACAGCATTGAGGTGGCAGTCCACTTATTCGCCACTGGCCAGTCATAGTGCGGGAACACTACCGGCAGATCATTGCGAGCGTACATCCAGCTGGACCCCTCCGGCGGATTCGTAAACGTGCGGTACTTATGTGCCTCCGGCTGCTCGGCCAACCAATCAAATGCCTTCAAGTCAGCATTGGAAATGATTTGCCATTCTCGAGGGCTCTTGTAGGCGAAATCCGCAGCGCTAGCATTAGACGCCACTCCATAGACCACAAGTACAGCAGAGCTCACCGTCGCTAAGCTCAACCCCAGAACCCGCCCCGTCGATGGCACCTTTGACTCACTAATTCGAGCCGCCCACGCGCAGCCCCACGCCACGGCGATACCCGCAAACGCGGAATACAGATACGCGGTGACCATCACCAACCGGTGAGGCGTCGAATAGTGAAGATCCGTATACAGCGCGAGAATATCGCCCGGCACGCCACCAAAATGGTTGAGCGCGTGGGTCGTCATCAACGCCGAAACAAACCAGGCCGGTACTACCCACACCCGTCGGCGCGAAGTACCTGCGAAAACCAAAACCGCCATCCCGATGAAACCGAGGATGATAATTGGCCAGAACGGCCGGAATTCCTCAGTGTGGCGAGTCAGCATTGTGGCGCCTCGATACCACGCATCGAAACGATCGAGGTCGTCTACTTCAGCGCTAACCGCACGCACATCCTCGGTCTGAGAAGTTCCCGTAAGCCACTGCGGCAGTAGAACTGCCACTGCTGGCACAAAGGCGGCTGCAATCACCGCGACGTCGTAAAGCTTGGCGCGAACTGCACCCAGTTCAGGATGCGCGGGACGCGGCAGGCGGTAGCACAACCACCAGATTGCACCGAGCATAACGACTGTAGGCACCGATGCCGGATGGAGCTCTCCGATACCGATTATCGCAAAAGCGGCGCTCAAGATGCGCTGAGGTGTGTGTGGGAGCGACGTAACAAAGGCAAAAACGGTAATCGCTAGTGCAATCGAGACCTGGTACGGCCAAGCCCCCACGAAGACCCCGACGGGCATCAATACCGGAAGCGCTGCGGAAACAAGCGCCGCAACCCCCGCGGCAACGGCGGTGGACAGCTTTTGGCGATCAATAATTCGCCAGGTCAGCGCCGCAGCAGCCGTGGGTATGGTCACGGCCGGAATGATAATGCCGAGGTAATTGACCGCCTCGGTGATTGGTAGACGGACAATCAGTACCCAAAGCGCACCGAACGCATGCCATGCGGCGGGATAGTAGGACACCGACTGAGTTTCCACATTCTGGATCTCGCCCATCCTAGTGGCCGAGGCCATGCCGTCTTCCGTAATCGAACGGAGCACACTTGCATGCCAGAGTGTGTCCCAGCCTTGCTGGATGGTCGCCATCCCCTCGGACATTGAAGCGATGCGGCCGATAGCGGTCCACGTGAGAACCGCCGCTGCGATGATGACCCCGATACTTGCGATTAGCCCATAGCCCAACTCGCGCCATCGACTTGCGGCGAGCGGCTGCGCCTCGGCCGACGCCGAGCGATCAACACTACCGCGACGCCGCCGAATCAAAGCGCTGCCGCCACTCCAGCAAAGCGCGAGAAGTAGTGTCACGGCCCAGCAGATAGACGCACTGACCAAGGTAAAGCGCACATCGATAGCGCCGAGCGCCCACCCTGCGGTGCCTGCGATACCAAACGTCACCGCAGGACCGAGGGCCAGCGCCCACGGTGTACGAACGCCGCTGGCTCGCACTACAGCAGCGCCGGGGATTACGAGCAGCGCAACCAAGCTAACAATTGCCCACACCACTACCGAACACTCCTCCTACGGTCACTTTCTTCAGGGAATATTACCGAGAGCTTGTACATTTAAGCCTCGTCCACATCTGTCCGGACATCACGACGTCCGCGAGTCTGCTCCGCCCTGGCCGCCAGATCCGCATCTCCGGGGTAGTCAACACCTACCAGGCTGAGCCCACGGGCCTCTGCCACCGGGACCAACGGGGAACGCTTCTCTTCGCTCAACAACTGCTCAGTGAATCCAACCTCACGCCGCCCTTCACCGACGCTAAGGCAGGCCCCAACCAGTGAGCGCACCATAGACCAGCAGAACGCGTCAGCAGTCACATGGGCCTCGTACAGCTCTGGCTCTTGCCTCGTAGATACGTCGAACCACTGGAACCGCTGTAAATCTCTAGTGGTTGTCGCATGTGGCTTGTGTCGACAAAAAGCGGCGAAGTCATTGAGCCCCAGTAGAGCATCAGCTGCCACCTGCATGCGGTCGATATCCACTGACCGTCGCCAGTGGGCCGTATCGCGAGCACGGGTAGGAAGCGGGCCACTGACGCAACTAGTGACACGATAGACATAATGCCGACGTAACGCAGAAAAGCGGGCATCGAAGCCCGAGGGCGCAAACGAGGCGCCCCGAAGCGTCACGTCCGCGGGCAATAGTCGCGCTACACGACGAACCAAATTACCCGGGTCCCCTGCGATAGAACGTGTGTCTAAACAGGAGACAGGAACATCTGCGTGAGCCACCTGACCGGAGGCATGAACGCCGGCATCTGTACGACCGGCCACAGTCAGTTGCACTGGAGTGCGCAACACCTTCTCCAGAGTGGATTCCAACGTCGCCTGCACAGTCCGCACAGGTTCTCCCGTAGGCTTATCGCGCTGAGCAGCCCAACCGTGGAAATCTGTCCCATCATAGGCAATGTCAAAACGCAACCGAACCAGGTCGGAGGCGGTACTCCCCGTAGCGGCACGATCGGGAGAATCGCACGGGGTATCCGGAGTCGTTGGCGTAAGTGATGTCACGGTTAACAGATTGTAGCCGCGACCCCGGATTAGAAAATCACCACTTTCCACCGAAGGGCCTCCGTACAGCTCTCAATGTTGGTACGTAACCTTCGGTGTAACCGGAGACAGAACTGGGGTCGGGCGCTGTGCGCCGTCGTAAAGCACAAAGAACCCCCGGTAGAGCGTTCAGATATGAACTACTCGACGGGGGTTCAAAGCCGTGACGGCCAAAAGCCGTCGGCGAGGGGAATTACTCCTCCTCTGCAGCCTCAGCCTCAGCCTCTTCGGCCTTTGCCTCTTCAGCCTGCTTGGAAGCAGCGGCGCGAGTTGCGCGAGTTGCCTCAGCAGTTGCGGTCTCTTCCTCAACCAGAGCGATCAGAGAGATCGGGGCGTTGTCGCCCTTGCGGTTACCCAGCTTGATGATGCGGGTGTAGCCGCCGTCGCGATCAGCGAACTGCGGACCGATCTCATCGAACAGCTTCTTAACTGCGTAGTTGTCGTTGAGCAGCTTGGCAACGTTGCGGCGATCTGCGAGAGTGCCGCGCTTTGCCTTGGTAATCAGCTTCTCAACGTACGGACGCAGCAGCTTGGCCTTGGTATCGGTGGTCTTAATCTTGCCGTGCTCGATGAGCTGCTTCGCGAGGTTGGCCAGAATCTTCTTCTGGTGCGAAGCGGAGCCGCCGAGACGGGAACCCTGCTTAGGGGTAGGCATAGGTATCTCCTCGTTTTAATGAAGTCGCGTCGGTGAACTACTCGTCGTAGCCAGCGCTTGCGCCATCAGTCCAGTCAGCGTCATCGCCCGAGGCAGCGTCCAAATCAGCGACAGCAGCCGGGTCGAAGTTGTTCGGGGAATCCTTCAGAGCCAGGCCAAGCTCAGCGAGCTTTTCCTTGACCTCATTGATGGACTTGTCACCGAAGTTGCGGATATCCAGGAGATCCGACTCGGTACGAGCAGCGAGCTCACCGACAGTGTGGATCTCCTCACGCTTGAGGCAGTTGTAGGAGCGCATAGAGAAGTCCAGATCCTCAATCGGAGTCTGGTACGCAGCGACATCCTCAGCCTCGCGCGGGCTCGGGCCAATCTCGATGCCCTCAGCAGCCTCGTTCAGCTCACGTGCCAGACCGAACAGCTCAACCAGAGTCTTGCCTGCCGACGCCATTGCGTCGCGGGCGGTGATCGAGTTCTTGGTCTCGACATCGATGATCAGCTTGTCAAAGTCGGTGCGCTGCTCAACACGAGTAGCCTCCACCTTGTAGCTGACCTTCAGAACTGGCGAGTAAATCTGGTCCATCGGAATGCGGCCGATTTCGCCACCGGAGTTCGGGGTCGCCGGCACGTAGCCACGACCACGCTCAACGATCATCTCAATTTCCAGGCGACCGGATTCGTTGAGAGTAGCGATGTGGTGATCCGGGTTATGAATCTCCACACCTGCTGGGCACTCAATGTCTGCAGCGGTCACCGCGCCTGCACCTTCGCGACGCAGGTAAACGGTAGCCGGCTCGTCGAACTCGCTCGAGAGCACCAGGCCCTTGATGTTCAGGATGATGTCGGAGACATCTTCCTTCACGCCCGGGATAGTGGTGAACTCGTGCAGCACACCGTCGATGCGGATGCTGGTGACTGCAGCGCCCGGAATGGACGACAGCAACGTACGACGAAGAGAGTTACCGAGGGTGTAACCGAAACCCGGCTCCAGCGGCTCGATAACGAACCGGGAGCGAGAGGAATCAATGTAGTCCTCAGTCAGCGTTGGGCGCTGGGAAATGAGCATTTTCGAAAATCCTCCAGGTGGCGACCGCTATATGACGCCATAGGGAATGAATGGATGCAAGCGAAGTTGGTTATTACTTCGAG
Organism: Corynebacterium sp. HMSC073H12; assembly: GCF_001837775.1. Lineage (NCBI taxonomy): Bacteria > Bacillati > Actinomycetota > Actinomycetes > Mycobacteriales > Corynebacteriaceae > Corynebacterium > Corynebacterium sp. HMSC073H12. The sequence continues at coordinate 174,279 of NZ_KV834023.1, forward strand.
TAGAACTCGACGATCAGCTGTTCCTGAAGCGGAATGTCGATCTGTGCGCGTTCCGGGGTCTGGTGCACGAGGATGCGCAGGGACTCAGGAACAACCTGAAGCCATGCCGGGACGACAGCGTCGACCAGGTTCTCCTGTGCCTCTTCGAACCAAATCATCTTCTGCGACTTCGGGCGCACGTCGATGATGTCGTACTGGCTTACCTGGAAGGACGGCACGTTGATCTTCTTACCGTTAACGGTGAAGTGGCCGTGGGAAACCAGCTGACGAGCCTGGCGACGGGTACGAGCCAGACCAGCGCGGTAGACAACGTTGTCGAGACGCGACTCCAGCAGGACGACGAGATTATCGCCAGTCTTGCCCGGACGACGGTGAGCCTCGGCGTAGTAGCGACGGAACTGCTTCTCCATCACGCCGTAGGTGAAACGTGCCTTCTGCTTCTCCTGGAGCTGGAGCAGGTACTCCGACTCCTTGATACGAGCGCGGCCAGCCTGCCCCGGAGGGTAGGGACGACGCTCAAAGTTCATGTCGCCACCGACGAGGTCGACGCGGAGACGACGGGACTTACGGGTTGCGGGACCGGTATAACGGGCCATTTCTGTTCTCTCCTTACCCTATTCCTAGACGCGACGACGCTTCGGCGGACGACAGCCGTTGTGCGGCTGAGGGGTCACATCCGAGATCGAGGACACCTCAAGGCCAGCGGCCTGGAGGGAACGGATGGCGGTTTCGCGGCCCGAACCCGGACCCTTAACGAAAACGTCAACCTTCTTCATACCGTGATCCATGGCCTTACGAGCAGCGTTCTCGGCGGCCATCTGAGCAGCGAACGGAGTGGACTTACGAGAGCCCTTGAAACCGACGTGACCAGAGGAGGCCCACGAGATAACAGCGCCCTTCGGGTCCGTGATGGACACGATGGTGTTGTTGAAGGTGGACTTGATGTATGCGTGGCCCTGAGCCACGTTCTTCTTTACAACGCGACGGCCGGTACGACGGCCGCGTGCGGACTTCGGAGCTGCCATGTTTTACTTCTTCTTTCCGGCGATCGTCTTCTTCGGACCCTTACGCGTACGTGCGTTGGTCTTGGTGCGCTGACCACGGACCGGCAGGCCACGACGGGGGCGCAGACCCTGGTAGGAACCAATCTCAATCTTGCGGCGGATATCAGCCTGAACCTGGCGGCGGAGATCACCCTCGACCTTCCAGGTAGCTTCAATCACGTCACGCAGCGCAGCAACCTGCTCATCAGTGAGAGCGTCGGTGCGCAGATCCGGAGAGATGCCGGTCTTCTCCAGCAGCTCATTAGCACGGGCGGGGCCGATGCCATAGATGTAGGTAAGAGCGACCTCCATACGCTTGTTGCGTGGCAGGTCAACTCCAGCAAGGCGTGCCATACGGCAATTTCCTTCCGGTTGATGCGGTGGTTTACTCCACTGCCATCCTTCCCAGACCCGGCTTACTCGGTCGGACGCCGAGTCGCGTAGGTGTTATAGAAAGGCTCCAGCCACCGTTGCCGGAGGTATTCTCGCTTACTTCTGTGGAAAAGCTTTCATAAAGAACCGCCGCGCCGAACTGCTGAGGCACCAGGCCTCAACATCACGCGGACGTCACCAGAAGCAGCTAGGACGGTGGAGTTTCTGTCTAGTTAGTAAATGAGCCCATAACCACTACCAACAGTGGTCAGGTCGATTTACTTGTAGCGGTAGACGATTCGCCCACGCTCGAGATCGTACGGAGAAAGCTCCACTACGACTCGGTCTTCCGGGAGAATACGGATGTAGTGCTGGCGCATCTTGCCACTGATATGGGCGAGCACCTTGTGCCCGTTGTCCAGCTCCACTCGGAACATCGCGTTCGGCAAGGGCTCGACGACGCGACCCTCAACCTCAATTGCGCCTTCCTTTTTAGCCATGTCCTCCACGTCTCTCTGGCGGATACCCGGGACAATCCCGGCACCAGTTGGGAAATCTCTACTCTGCCTGGCGTTTTAGCAGTTCCGTGCAGGGATAATCACCGCTGCAGCGACACTGCGTCCACACCATCGCCCAACTTTACACGCGACCTGCGTTTTTACCAAATACGACCACTCTGGGGCCGCCTGCACGCGACGGCAGGCGGATTCACCCCACGGTGACAGAGGCCATCGCGTCTCAAGTGGCAATATTCTGACCTTTGTTCTGACCTTTCGCGTGGCCCCTCACGTACTAGTTATTCATATCGAGGAGTCAAAATACGGGGGCCGTCCGCTGTGGCGGCAACTGTGTGCTCCCAATGGGACGCCGGCATTCGATCAGCGCTGACGACCGTCCAGCCGTCGTCGAGCTCATCGCTACCCCACTCGCCGCCGAGAATGAGCATCGGTTCGATGGCCAACACGGAGCCTTCGACGATGCGGGGGCCCTTGCCTGCTTTGCCTTCGTTGGGGAGGAAGGGATCCATGTGCATCTCGCGCCCGATGCCGTGCCCGCCGTAGCCATCGACGATGCCGAGTTCAATATCGTGGCGCAGTTCAGCCTCACGGGTGGCCATTTCAAGCGCATATGAAATATCGGTGAGGCGAGCACCCGGCACCATCGCCTTAATACCTTCGGAGAGGACCTCCGACGTCGCGATGTTTAGTTTTTCGACACTTTCACTCAGCTTTCCGACGCCGAATGTCAGTGCCGAATCGCCGTGCCAACCGTCCAGAATTGCGCCACAGTCAATCGAGACCAGGTCACCTTCGGATAGAACTGTGGCCGAGGACGGAATGCCATGGACGATAACTTCATTCACGGATGCACAGATAGACGCCGGGAAACCTTCATAACCAAGGAAAGATGGCGTTGCACCCGCATCGGTAATGACCTGATGCGCAATCTCATTGAGATCCGCCGTGGTCACCCCTGGCTTAGCAGCATCTCGGCAGGCCAGCAACGCACGACCGACAATCTCGCCGGCCGCTTGCATTGCGTCCAACTCCCCCTCGGTGCGGGCGGGAACTACTTTGCGGCGGCGTCGAAAACTCATCACGTTGGTTGAGTCTACTCTGACTCAGAAGGGCACCACCGGCTAGCCGCATCCCACCACCTACGAAGGCACCGCTACCCCAAGGCAGCACTCTGCTTCATGTATTTCTGCATGGCGTTGCATGGGAATTTTTATGGAAGTTCATTCGTGACAGTTGATCCGCAATCGACTTGCTTGAATTTTGGCGTAGTTTACACCCTAACAAGAGCTGCCCTACGATAACTGGCATGCATTCACTGTTGAAGTCCGCAAAAACTGCGGGCGCTGTTATTGCTGCGAGCTCACTTTTCCTGGTTGGCGCATGCTCAAGCAATCCCGAACCGCCGTCAGCACCGACTGCTCCGTCGGCTGCTCCCTCCGAAGAATCGTCGGGCACCACTGGGAGCACCGCGGGTTTCATGGGCACCTCTGCACTGCCTGAGTCAATCCAGAATTTCACTCCTGATGCAGTTAAGGAAGCGGTTGGCAGCTGCGTCGAGTCGGATGATTCTAAACCCATCATTTTTGGCAGTGAGAGCGTACATGGCTTCACCTGTGTGATGGCTGTTGGCGACGGTGGCACTGCGATGCTCAGTACGGCCGAGGACCCGGCCACTGTCAGCCGGATTAATGAAAAGGCTGAGTCCGTCGAGAACTACGTGCCATACGAGCTACCCGGCAAGCACGCATTTAGCGGCGTCAACAAGGGCTCCCCTTTCGTTATGGTCATCGACGAGGATAACCGCATCTACCAGGAGTTTGTTTTCGCGAATATTGATGCCGATGCCGCACAACCGCTTATCGACGAAATCATTCAGGACTTCCAGTAGCCCTAACCTGCAGTTCAATCCAGGGAACTCACCCAGCATCAACTCTCCGCTGCCGTAACGCTCTGATTTCGCTACGGCCGGAGCACTTCTGCTGCACTCGCTCCAAAAGAGTCTTCACCTCCCGCCAGCGTTACCCCTGCGCCTCGTTATCGCCCGCCCCCTTCGTCATCCACGTCCGCACCGCACCCGCCTGCACCGCCGGGGTCAGCGTCATCCTTATCGCCTTGGTTACGCTTCACCCCTTTTTGCCGAAGTATTCGCCGCAACCAACGTCCTGGGTTATCAAAAGCGTTTGAATCTTGATTCGAGTTCCTGTTTTTCTCTTCCGATGAATCATTCGTCTTTCGGTCTTTTCCTGGCTCAATCCACACCACCCGTTCCGACTCGACAGGCTCCCCTTCACACTCATCCGGCCGCAACGTCCACCAGGATTTGTCATTCGACCGATTGTCATCAATCTTTCGATGCGTACCGGGGTCAACAAATGTCAGATTTGAAATGTCCGTTCCCCCGCCCCTCGCCCAGGATTCAATATGATGCATATCGCACATAGCCGGAGGCGTAGCTTTGCCCGGTGCGGAAGATCCGCCTTCCTCGCCGCACAGCGCAAGGTACTGGGCCATCGTCCCTAGTCTCTGCGATCGGCCAAGAAACAGACTCTGCCCCTTGTCTCCCAAAACCTGCAAGAACGAATTTCCGGCCGCAACCTTCTCTATCGCCTCAGCGATTGACATTCGCACGCCACCATCGCTGATTGCTTTCCCCGCCCCCGGCAGCTTCCAACCATCCGTGCCCTGCAGCTTTACGCCCGCTATTTTCGCGATATCCGAAATATGGGCGACAGTGACAACCGACGTGGTGCCCCGCACCGGCTTTAAGGTCGCGCCTATCCCAAAACCGGCATCGACCGCAGCCTCAAGTGCATCATGAAACCGCTGCTCTGGAGCGCGCTCATCCTTAGCGCCTTCCTCCAAGAGTCCACCCGGCCGCCCGTAGTCAGCCTGCAACCTCTTCAGCATCGCCGCGAAGTGCGGCGTAATCAGCCCCGTCAACCGACTCATACCGTCGGCTCGTTGTGGTCCGACCTTCACTCCCCGCAGCCGCTGTCTGTCCTCATCCGTATATGGGTCATCCAATCCCAACATCGCCCGCAGTCGATGTGACAGCGCACCCAAGTCGTCGACACGCACCTGTGTCACAACCTCACTGGCATGCTCATCCAAGGCCTGCGCCACCCGCGCATGTTCTGACTTCGGGAGATCTTTGACAGCTTTATCAATCTTTTGAACCGCATCCGCCCCTACGACCCCTTCAGATACCTTGTCCCGCAGAGCAGGCATTCTTTCATCATCGCTTTTCGACGAAAAAGGCTCCGCTTCCTTCCGGAGCCGCCCTAAACAACTAATTCGCTGACGAGCCTCCGCACGGGAAATATGAGACTCTTCCGCCAGCCAGGCAACTTTCCGGTGATTCGATGAAGGTATCTCCGGCGCAAGCGCCGCCAAGTACTCCGCGTCAACTATGGCTAGGCGCTTCCGAGCCCTCTCAATCAATGCATAGGCGTCTCGCATATGAACTGGTGATAAATCACCGAAGCTCTCCACAACTAACCGAGACAGAGCTTCGAATTGAGTTATCAAGTCTAATATCTGCGACACCGACAGTGCTTGATTCAGCCCCTTTGACGGCTCCTGACCTTGCGGTTGATTAGGTCGCATCATTCCCCTCCCCTCGAATCCCCTAGAAATCGCTTTCGCTTTTACTTCCCTAACTATCCCCTACTACATACAAATATCGCACACCCATTCGAGTCCGTCAATACTCTTCTTCGTATTTCTTTTCCCTTTTAGCTCCACACCATTCAAGCCAACTAGGCCCCCTTCCCGAGCCCACTCAACACAAAAGCCGCCCTTCCAAACCTCAACGGTTCGAAAGGGCGGCTTCAACAAACCATCTACTACAGGTCAAACCCATCGGCCCGACCAACGGAAAGATGCCAGAGCACCAATTACCGGCACGCCAGGAGCTTAGTTCAGCTTCTCCAGCTCGGCCATCGTGCGCTCGTTAATCTCCTCAACGGATCCCTCAGCGGCAATCTTGATGATCTTCTCCGAGTAGTAATCCAGCAAAGGAGCGGTCTCATTGGTGTACACATGCATACGGTTGCGGATGACCTCTTCAGTGTCGTCTGCGCGACCACGGGCCAGCATGCGCTCGACTACGACATCCTCAGAAACGTCGAACTGTACGACCGCATCCAGCTCAGTACCGAGGTTGGACAGCAGACGCTTCAGCTCTTCTGCCTGACCAACAGTGCGCGGGAAGCCATCCAACAGGAACCCCTTGGCAGCGTCGTCCTCGTTCAGACGGGACTCGACCATACGCACAGTCACGTCGTCCGGAACAAGGTTGCCGGCGTCGATGTAGGACTTCGCCTCAATGCCGAGCGGAGTGCCTTCACCGATGTTTGCGCGAAACAGGTCACCGGTGGAGATGTGTGGGACACCAAGCTTTTCCGACAGGATAGCTGCCTGAGTGCCCTTGCCTGCACCGGGAGGACCTACAAGTACGAGTCGCATTACTTCAAGAACCCTTCGTAGTTACGTTGCATCATTTGGCTTTCAACCTGCTTGACCGTCGTCAGCGCAACACTGACCAGAATCAGCAGGGCTGTACCTCCAAACATACCGCCTGTACCGGCGTTCGCGTCGCCAAGCCCCATATCAAGAGCGACATTTGGCAGAACAGCAATCAGCGCCAGGTACAGCGAGCCGACAGTCAGCAGGCGAATCAGGACGTAGGACAGGTATTCAGCAGTCGGACGCCCCGGACGGAAGCCCGGAATGAATCCGCCGTACTTCTTCATGTTCTCCGCCTGCTCGTGCGGGTCGTACTGCACGGAGGTGTAGAAGAAGGAGAAGAAGATGATCATCAGGAAGAACAGCAGAATGTACTGCCAACTGGACGGCGCCAGCAGGTACTGAATGACATTGCGCTGCCACCAGTTGTCCATGTTCGGATTCGACTGACCGGACTGAACAATCTGGGTGATCAGAACCGGCACGTAAATCAGCGAGGACGCGAAGATGACCGGGATAACACCGGCCTGGTTCACCTTCAGCGGCAGGTAGGTGGAAGATCCGCCGTACTGGCGACGACCAACCATGCGCTTCGCGTACTGCACCGGAATACGGCGCTGCCCCTGCTCGATGAAAATAACGCCAATGATGAGAATCAGCACCGCAACAATCACGGTGGCGAACACGACACCGGTAGTGGAGCGCAAAATGTTCGCTCCCTGCGCCGGCATACCAGCGGCGATACCAGCGAAAATCAGCAGCGACATACCGTTGCCGACCCCTCGGTCAGTGATGAGCTCACCCATCCACATGACCAGCACGGCACCGGCGGTCATCACAACGACCATCACCACGAGGTCAAAGACACCCGCATCCTTAACCAGCAGCGACTGCGAGCCGCCCAGCAGGGCGCCACGGTCTGCCATGGCCACAATGCCCGCAGACTGCAGCAACGCCAACGCCACTGTGAGGTAGCGGGTGTACTGGGTCATCTTTGTCTGACCCGACTGCCCTTCCTTCTTCAACTGCTCGAAGTGTGGAATCACCACCGTGAGCAGCTGGACGATAATCGAGGCCGTAATGTACGGCATAATGCCGATGCCGAAAATCGCCATCTGCAGCAGAGCGCCACCTGAGAACAGGTTGATCAGCGAGTAAACGCTGGACTGATCTTTCGAAATCTGCTCGAGCTGCGCGTTGACCAACTGGTAGTCGATACCAGGGGTTGGAATCTGCGAGCCGATTCGGTACAGAATGATCATCGTCAGAGTGAAGAAGATCTTCTTACGCAAATCGGGATCGCGCAACGCCGCAATGAGACCGGAAGCCACGTGCATCCTCCCGAGGTCAGGAAATCCGCTTCTCCCACGCTTTTCCCGAAAGACTTACCCGCTTATCCGCCAGTAGTCTTCCGTTTTAGTTAAGCAACGCGGATGACGTATTCCTCAAACCTTTAATTGACAGTATTTGACGTAGTGAGTCTACCAGCGTTTCTCCATATCGTCGCAATACGCCTCTATATCACCGTTAGCACAGCGCCCCGCCAATCACCTCTTTTCGCTTGACGACGATTCCAGCGCTCATCCCCTCTGAGCCCCCGCCCCTTCATGTGCTCCACCCAACCTCCTCAAACAAAACTTGAACAGTGTTAAAGTTTTGCTCTGTGAGTACCTACAGCATCCGCATGCGCTCCAGCGCCGATGGCTGCCATATCTCTGGCGCTGAGCGTCTTGCACCGGCCACCGAACTATCTCAGCTGGCTTCTGCTATGACTAGCCGTGCACTTCACCACGACAAGGGTCGTCCCGACACAATTCACATCACTGTGGACAAGATCGAAGAGTCGACCATCAGCACCGTGCCGGCGTTAGTCCCCTTTCTAGAGTCGAACTCCAGCCCTGGGGACGCCCGCAAGCTCATTGCTCAACGCCTACACGCTGCAGGTATACAGGCCGCCGATATCGCCGTCGAGATGGCCTATTCACTCACGGGTCTTCGCGGTGCCGCTCTTATCGATTGCTCCTCCGGTGAGCGGCTCGACCCAAACCCAGCCCGCGGTGTACGGGTTTCCACTTTTGATGCCATCTCACACCCCAGCAAGGACTGCGCCAAGGACCATTCTCACGAGGCGCTCATCCTCGCATCCAAGGTTCACAGCGCCCCGGGCATCGTCGCAGAAATCTGCCTCTCCGACGATCCTTTTTACACGCGTGGCTATCTCGCACTGGCCGGAATCTTCCACCGTATCCCCAATATCAAGGACCACGGCAGCACTCTTGGTACTCGCATTTTCATCGTTGAACCCGGCACCGATATCCCCGAGCTAATCGATTATCTGGAGAACACGCCGGTCTATATCGAGCTCCCGCCTGACGCCAGTTCCTCGATGGACACTACCGGCCTCAGCAGCGACCTCTCAGCAATCGCCGCCCAAAGAAACACGGCCTGGGCCGGTGCAGGACTTGCCCGCACACTGCGCACTTTCGAAACCGCACAACTACCGCACAGCCGAATCGACGGAGCCGACTATCTATTGTTTTCTTCTTCGGACTACCTCGGCCTGTCCACGCACCCTGAACTCGTCTCAGCTGCCACCGCGGCAATTGGACATTTCGGCACCGGGTCCGGCGGCTCTCGCCTGACCACCGGCACTAGCATCCACAGCGCACTTGAAGGTGAACTCGCGCAGTTCTTCGGTTTCGACGATGCCGTTCTCTTTGCGACTGGCTACCAGGCGAACCACTCAACCATCGCTGCCATAGCCACCGCCGACGTTGAAATCTTCTCCGACGCCGCCAACCACGCCTCGATCATCGACGGATGTCGCAATGCCCGGGCTAAAGTCACGGTCTTTCCGCACGCTGACTATCAGACGCTCGACAGTCTCCTCGCAACATCGAGCGCCCGCCACAAACTTGTCATCTCCGACTCCGTGTTCTCCATGTCAGGCGAGGTCATCGACGGCCCGGCACTCGAGCGCACCTGTCGCCGTCGCAACGCATGGCTGATGCTTGACGACGCCCACGGCGTCGGCGTTATCGGAGAACAAGGTCGTGGCACTGCAGCGCACCTGGGCATTCGCCCGGACATTGTGGTCGGCACCGCGAGCAAGGCTCTCGGTGCCGAAGGAGGATACGTTCTCTGCTCGGCACCAGTTGGCGAACTGCTACGCAATCAAGCCCGCAGTTTTGTTTACTCAACGTCGATGAATCCCGGTTCTGTCGCAGCTATCCGCGCAGCGTTAAAGCAGTTGGAGGTTGGGGACGTCGTCAAGCGATTGCAGCGTAATATTGCGCGCGTCCGCTCCCTGGTTGGCGCACAGTCAGACCCCGCATCTGCAATCATCCCGCTGCCCGTCGGGAACGAGACCGAAGCGATGGACACCTCAGCACAGTTAGCGGAGCTAGGCGTGTTCATACCTGCAATTCGCTATCCGACGGTCACCCGTGGTGAGGCAATGTTGCGATTGACCATTACCGCGCTCCATACGGACGCTGACATCGACCAACTGGAGCGGGCTCTGCGCAATACCGGCCTGCTGTAAGCCAGCGGTTCGCGCTGCTCTCTCCCCTTCCCCTCTTAATACAAAGAGAGCTCCTAACCACATGGGTTAAGAGCTCTCTTGTTAAAGCTTGAATGCTTTAGGCCTCAGTGACAGAGCCGCCTGCAGCCTCAATCTTGGACTTGGCGGAGCCCGAGAACTTGGTTGCGGTGACGTTGACGGAGACATTGATGTCGCCGTCGCCGAGGACCTTCACCGGCTGGTTAGCGCGGACAGCGCCCTTTGCAACCAGGTCGGCGATGGTAACGTCGCCACCGTTCGGGAACAGACGCTCCAGATCCGAAACGTTGACCACCTGGAAGGTGACCTTCGCCGGGTTCTTGAAACCCTTCAACTTCGGCAGACGCATGTGAAGTGGCATCTGGCCACCCTCGAATGCTGCCGAAACCTGCTTGCGGGCCTTGGTGCCCTTGGTGCCGCGACCAGCGGTCTTACCCTTGGAAGCCTCACCACGGCCGACGCGAGTCTTCTTCTTCTTAGCACCCGGAGCCGGGGCCAAGTCGTGGAGCTTAATTGGTTCGCTCATGGTTTACCTACTCCCCCGCTACTTCTTCAACCTCGACCAGGTGACGCACAACGTTCACGAGACCGCGCACAGCCGGAGTATCCGGGCGAACGGCGGAATCGTTGATGCGCTTCAGGCCGAGGGTGCGCAGCGAATCCTTCTGGTTCTGCTTGGTACCAGCGGTACCACGGACCTGGGTAATCTTCAGTGCCATGGAAATCACGCTCCCTGACCTGCGCGTGCGCGCAGCATACGTGCTGGGGTGACCTCTTCGAGGGACTTGCCACGACGTGCGGCGACCTCTTCAGGGCGAACCAGCTGCTTGAGAGCATCAACGGTTGCGTGAACAACGTTGATGGAGTTGTTGGTACCCAGCGACTTGGACAGAACATCCTGAACACCGGCGCACTCGAGAACCGGGCGGACAGCGCCGCCGGCAATCAGACCGGTACCCGGAGCAGCCGGGCGCAGCAGCACGATGCCAGCAGCGGTCTCACCCTGAACCGGGTGGGTGATGGTGCCAGCAATCATCGGGACGCGGAAGAAGTTCTTACGAGCCTCTTCAGCACCCTTCTGGATAGCTGCCGGTACTTCCTTGGCCTTGCCGTAGCCGACGCCGACCATGCCCTCGCCGTCACCGACGATGACCAGAGCGGTGAAGCTGAAGCGACGACCACCCTTGACGACCTTGGAAACTCGGTTGATAGTTACTACGCGCTCGATGTACTGCGAACGCTCGTCCTGCTGGCGACGGTCGTTACCGCGGCCACCACGACGGTTGTTGTTCTTGTTGTCAGCGGAGTTACGTCCGCCTTCGCGCTTATCGCGTTCCGACATCACGCATTCCTTCCGTTGGACTTGTAAGTGCGCATTAGAACTTCAGACCACCTTCACGGGCAGCCTCGGCCAGAGCAGCAACACGGCCGTGGTACTGGTAGCCACCGCGGTCGAAAACGACCTTCTCGATGCCAGCATCCTTAGCGCGAGCAGCAATCAACTCGCCGACCTTGGCGCTCTTGGCCTTCTTGTCGCCCTCGAAGCCACGGAGATCTGCGTCCAGAGTGGAAGCAGCTGCCAGGGTACGACCGATGGAGTCGTCGATAACCTGAGCGGTGATGTGGCGGGAAGAGCGGTGCACGACGAGGCGCGGTGCCTCGGAGGTGCCGCGGACGTTCTTGCGCAAGCGTGCGTGACGGCGGGCACGGGCGACACGACGACGAGTCGAGATGTCCTTGCCTACCGGGAGGCGCTTTTCGTTGGTGTTGCTCATTACTTACCCGTCTTTCCGATCTTGCGACGGATCTGCTCGCCATCGTAACGAATGCCCTTGCCCTTGTAAGGATCATCCTTACGCAGACGACGGATGTTAGCTGCGAGCTGTCCGACCTGCTGCTTATCAATACCTGTGATCGACAGCTTGGTGGTGCCGTCGACATCGAAGGTGATACCTTCCGGTGCTTCGATCAGGACTGGGTGCGAGTAGCCCAGGGAGAACTCGAGGTCCTTGCCCTTCTTGGCGACACGGTAACCGACACCGAAGATTTCCATCTTGATGGTGTAGCCCTCGGTCACACCAACAACCATATTGTTAATCAGCGAACGGGACAGGCCGTGCAGGGAGCGGCTCTTGCGGTGGTCATCCGGGCGGTTGACCACAATCTCATTGTCCTTCAGCTCAACGGTAATTGGAGCTGGGATAGAGACAGACAGCTCGCCCTTCGGGCCCTTGACGGAAACGTCCTGGCCGTTGACCTGGGCAGTAACGTTTGCCGGGACAACGACAGGGTTCTTACCAATACGAGACATTGTGTAGTTCCCCCTTTACCAGACGTAAGCGAGGACTTCCCCGCCAACCTTCTTCTCGTAAGCCTGGCGGTCAGTCAGCAGGCCCTGAGACGTGGAGATGATAGCCACGCCCAGGCCACCGAGGACCTTCGGCAGGTTAGTGGACTTTGCGTAAACACGCAGACCCGGCTTGGAGACGCGACGCACGCCAGCGATCGAACGCTCGCGGGACGGGCCGTACTTCAGGTTCAGGGTCAGGGTCTTGCCGACCTTGGCATCCTCGACTGCGTAGTCCGCAATGTAACCCTCAGACTTGAGGATCTCGGCGATGTTAGCCTTCAGCTTGGACGACGGCATCGAGACAGAGTCGTGGTACGCGTTGTTAGCGTTGCGCACGCGCGACAGCATGTCGGCGATTGGGTCAGTCATGGTCATGGTTAGTGACCGCTTCCTTTCTCGCTGCGGTTCCTTCCCACCTCGTGGCTAACTCCAATGACCGCGCAAACAGCAACTGTCACACGGCAAAAGCTTAAGATGGAGCGACTACCAATATCGTGATTCCGGCGATTTAAGGGCTACTGTTCGCCAACTCGGTTCAATAGCCGAGTCAGCTCGCCACCCAGGTGACGCCAGAGACGATGCGAGGCGAGGGGCCTACAGCAAAGTTCTTACATTTTTACTGCCGCACCTCTTACAGAGGGCAGACCTGGTGATACTAACAAATACCGACCGAAATGCAAAAACGCCGCAGACGGACGTTAGTCCGCTCGCGGCGTGAAGTCCTACCAATTAGCAGTGGAACTCAATTCCTAGCCGACATGGTGCCGGCTGGAGAAAATTAGTAGAGCTGGTCGGCGATGATGTTACCCATAGCCTTTTCGCCAGCCACCGTCGGGTGATTGGTCATCGGGCCCATCACCGGATCTGCGAAACCGGCGACGAAGCGCTCATCCGGGTTTGGGTTGCAGGTACCGTGGCCGAGGGTTGCCTCGTAGACGTCGATGAAGCCGGCACCTACGTGCTGAGACGCGGAGCGAATGCTGTCGCGGAATGCCCCCTGAATCTCGCTGGCACCCGGTGCCGGGATCGGGAAGGTCTGGTTCGGGGCGTTCACCAGGCACAGCTGGTCATTGGTAGCGTACTCAGGGTACGAAGCCAGGACGACTTGAGCACCCGGAGCAACCTGGTGGACGCGGTCAGTGAACTGACGCAGCGTCTGCTTGAACGCAGAAGGAGCCTTGGGGTCCGGCTTTGCGACCAGCTCGCCTGCCACGTCAACCCACTGGACCCAGTCCATGCCGCCGTACATCAGGACAACCTTCTCAGTGCCCTCTCCGATGTCGCCGTACTGGATGGAAGCTTCCAGGTATGCGAGGAGCTGACCCGGGAAGCCACCAAGACCGTTACAGGACCAGTCACCCAGGGACTTGTTCAGCTTCGACGCTGCAATCTTCGGCCAGTTTTCCATGTCGGTGGCACAGTTAGCGACCAGCACGTTCTGCCCCGGCGCCAGGCCACGCGGGCCACCCTTACCGGCATTAGCGGTGAAGGAGTCACCGAAGGTGACAATCTGCTTGACGCCCTTCGGGCCGGTGTCGCCGATACCCGGAATCGGAATGTTCGGCATTTCCGGCAGTGCCGGCTGTGCGTTGGCAGCACCTGCGCCCAAGCTCAGGCCCAGAGCCGCAACAGTTGCAATAGCAGCCGAGCGGACGGCCACGGAGAAGTTCTTCATGTAGTTAATCCCTTTGCGTTTTAACTTAAGGACCGCTCTGCGTAGAACCACTGGCTCAACCACACAGAAGCTGAAGTCACTTAAGTCTTGCCCAAATTGATAACGACCACAATGCATTTTGGCGGCCGTCACTATGACGAATGGCAGTTTACAACGAAATCATCACGAACGCCTAACTTTCAACTGAGAAAGTTTGTGGCTTTACTAATTTTCAACCCCCAAAAAGGGTCAACTTTCACACCGGCAACACTGGTAACTTTTACGCAGGCCCCGCACGGTGACCTCACTCCCCCACGAACATAAGCAGTTAACAGAGCAGCAAAAAGCCCCGGAGGCCAAGCGGCATCCGGGGCTTCAGACAGAAGCTACCGAAGAGGCAAAACTACTTCTTGAACGGGAAGCCCAGCTCGCGCAGCAGCGCGCGGCCTTCCTCATTATTGGTAGCGGTGGTCACGACGGTGATGTCCATACCGCGCGGGCGGTCGATCTTGTCAACGTCGATCTCGTAGAACATGGTCTGCTCAGACAGACCGAAGGTGTAGTTACCGTGACCATCGAACTGCTGGTCAGACAGACCGCGGAAGTCGCGGATTCGCGGCAGAGCCACGGTCAGCAGACGATCCAGGAACTCCCACATACGGTCGCCACGCAGGGTGACGCGAGCGCCGATGGCGTCGCCTTCACGAAGCTTGAAGTTAGCGATCGACTTGCGAGCACGACGGGTCTCCGGCTTCTGGCCGGTAATCAGAGTCAGGTCGTTGATAGCACCGTTGATCTGCTTCTTGTCCTGAGCAGCAGCGCCGACGCCCATGTTGACGACGACCTTGGTAACGCCCGGAATCTGCATGACGTTCTCGTAGGAGAACTCTTCCTGCATCTTGCCGCGAATCTCATCGCGGTAACGGGCCTTCAGACGAGGGGTGTAATTTTCGCTCATGCTTAGATGTCCTTCCCGGTACGGCGGGAGATGCGAACCTTCTTGCCGTCCTCATCGAAGCGGTAACCAACGCGAGTCGGGGTACCATCTTCGTCGACCAGCATGACGTTCGACACGTGAATCGGAGCTTCCTGAGTGACAATGCCACCCGAGGATGCACCGCGCTCCGCAGCGGAGTTTGCAACGTGCTTCTTGATACGGTTAACGCCCTCGACCAGGACCTTGTCGCGCTTCGGGTAGGCCTCGATGACCTTGCCCTGAGCACCCTTGTCCGGACCGGAGATAACCAGCACGGTATCGCCCTTACGGATCTTCACTTAAATCACCTCCGGTGCGAGCGAGACAATCTTCATGAACTTCTTGTCACGCAGCTCACGCGCGACCGGGCCGAAAATACGGGTGCCCTTTGGCTCACCGTCGGCCTTGATGATGACAGCTGCATTCTCGTCGAACGAGATGTAGGAGCCGTCCGGACGACGGGTCTCCTTCTTCGCACGGACGATGACTGCCTTAACAATTTCGCCTGCCTTGACGTTGCCGCCCGGAGTAGCTTCCTTGACAGTTGCGACGATGGTGTCGCCAATGCCAGCGAAGCGTCGGGTCGAGCCGCCGAGAACGCGGATGCACTGGATTTCACGTGCACCAGTGTTGTCGGCAACGCGCAGACGGGATTCCTGCTGAATCACTGCGTTTCTCCTGACCTGGTTGCATTGTGCGTCAGATTTCCGTCCTAAACGCACGCGGTCTTTATGTCTTGCGTTTACGCTTTACGATGAAAGTACCTACTACAGGCAGCTTCCATATCGCTTTGACCTCGTGCTAACTACGGCCATAGACCGTTGAGAGCAGCACGCAGCCACTTCGCGCAACCTGTGTATTATGGCACGTTCGTGCGGGACAACAAAATCCCTTAGTTTCACGCCCCCAACATGGTTTATACCTTCTGCGGCAACCCTATACCGCGGCAACCCTATACTGAGACAGTGACAAATCAACATTCCAGGAACGCTCAGACACAGCCAACACAGACGCTGCCGCTATCGCTTATTGCTGGGTTAGCCTTATTATCCGCCGCCGCCCCGTTCGGCGCAGATACATACCTGGCCTCCTTCGTGGAGATAGCCAAGGAGTTCTCCACGACCGAGTCAATGGTTCAGCTCACGCTGACAACCTTCATGATTGGCATGGCTGCAGGGCAGCTCGTCATTGGCGCTCTCTCCGATAGTTTGGGCCGTAGGAAGTTGCTTCTCATTGCGACTTTGGTGTTCTTGGGCTCGTCAATCCTCTGTGCAATAGCACCGAATATTGGCACGCTTATTGCAATGCGCCTGTTCCAGGGGTTAGCTGGTGGCTCCACAGTGGTTCTGGCTCGTGCTGTAGTCCCAGACCTCTTGACGGGCAAGGCATCAGCGAGAGCTTTCTCCACGCTGATGGGCATTTCCTCCATCGCCCCGGCAATCGCTCCCCTTGTGGGTGGCTTTCTGGGCCCCGCCTTCGGCTGGCGCAGCGTGTTCTGGTTTCTCGCAGCCATCAACGTCGCGATGGTCGCGATTGTGGTTCTGATGGTTCCGGAAACTCTGCCGCCAGAGCGACGCTCCACAGGCTCTCTGCGCAATCTCCTGCCCAATATCGGCAGGCTGCTACAGCGGCCCGTATTTGTCGGCTACTTGTTAGCTTTCGCTGGTGGCTTCTCGGTGATGTTCTCCTATATCGCTGCGTCACCTTTTATCTTCCAGGAGCTGCTGGGACTCACCCCTACTCAGTTCTCTCTCGTGTTCGCATCCAATGCAGCGATGTTGACATTTGTGTCAATCCTCAACGGCAAGATGATCAACCGGCTTCATCCCCGCAAGGGCATTTTAGTTGCTCTTACGGTCATGCTCGTGACGTCGGTAGGCCTGATTATTAATGCCATCGTCGGGATTACCTTCTTCACTACTTGGCTGTTGCTGTTCATTACGGTGCCGATGATGCCGCTAATTTTCGCCAATGCCACGGCGCTCGGAATTGAGGAGGTTCGAGATATCGGAATTGGCTCAGGTTCCGGTCTCATGGGCTTCACACAATTCCTCGCGGCCGCCACGGTTTCCCCGTTGGTGGGGCTTGGTTCCAATCTGCCCTTGTCAATGGCTATATCAATGTTGACCTGCGCGCTGATTGCGCTGATCGCGGTATTGACATTGACGCGCGACGGCCTCCGCAAACACCCACACAAGCTGGCATAAAACTACCTATGAGAGGACTGCCCTCGTTTCCGCTGGTTGAGAATGTGCCCGAATCGGCATTAAATCGATGGTGAGGCCTCGTACCACCTGTAGGCGTGAGGCTGACATGGGAGAAAGGTCCTGCCATGACCACGTACGCGCATCCTCATGAACCGCATAAGTCTTCTGAGACGTCGAAGCTCAACTGGCTTCGCGCCGGAGTCCTCGGAGCCAACGACGGAATCGTCTCCACTGCTCTGATCTTGCTCAGCGTGATTGCAGCAGGTTCCTCTCGCGAGGCCATTCTGACTGCTGGTGCTGCGGCCGTTATCGCGGGCGCTATCTCGATGGCCCTGGGTGAATACGTCTCGGTTTCAACCCAGCGCGATACTGAACGAGCGCTGATTGCCAAAGAAAAGGCCGAGCTCAAGGACTTTCCAGATGAAGAGCATGAAGAGCTCGTGGGGATTCTCTCTGGCTACGGCATCCCAGAACAGATCGCCGAAGATGCCGCCCACGGCATCGCACAAAATGATCCGCTGGCAGCTCACCTAAAGCTGGAATTGGGCATTGACGGCGAGGAACTTACCAACCCCTGGGCGGCTGCTGGTTCTTCGGCACTGTCGTTCCTACTCGGCGCCATCCTGCCGATGATTGCGGCGCTGGTGTTCACCGGCCCCACCTCCGGCGCGATTGCGGTCACCGTTGTCACCATCGTGACGTTGGCCTTGACCGGCTACATCAGCGCCAAGCTCAGCTCTACACACTCCGGCAAGGCTGCGCTGCGTCTGGTCATCGGTGGCGCGCTCGGTTTGATTGTGTCCTACTTCGTCGGCCTGCTTTTCGGGCAGGCTGTCGGATAGCCCTTGAGAAAGGTCGTCGGATAGGCTCCGGCAAAGGTTAAAAGCTAATCAACATAGCTAGTCTTCGTCTGGTTCAACCAGGCGTAGACCGCGCCGATTCCCAGGCCACCGCCTACGAAGTTGCCCAACCACACTGCCACCCAGTTGCCTGTAATGTGCAGTCCGTCGAAGCCCACGGGCTGCGGGTCTGCGAAAAAGGCCAGGGAAAACAGAGAGAAGTTCGCAATCACGTGCTCAAGCCCGAGCCCAACGAACACCGCAATGATCGGCAGAATCACAACGAACTTTGAAATGATTTCCTTGGCCTTCAGCGCACCCACCACAGCCATATTGACCACAAAGTTGGCGCCCATTGCCTCTACGAAAGCACCGAAGAACGGCTTGGCCAGCTTCCCCCCGGTCAAGGTGGAAATCAGATGTGTGTCATCAATCCCACCGAGCTTGGCGCTCTGACTGAGCACCAGCGCCACAATCGCGGCACCGATGAAGTTGTAGAACGTGGCGACGGCCACCATCCGAAGAGCCACTCCCCACGACATGCGACCGCGCGCGGCGGACCAGGACACAAACATCATGCTGCCGGTCGCCAGCTCTGCACCGAGCACCACAATGGCGAACAGCCCAAGCCCGAACAGGCACGCAAAGACCAGTCCCCCAGTGCCCGGAGCAACACCTTCGGCCACTTGGCCAGCTACCGCTGCAAAGGCCGTTCCCAACGTCAGATACATGCCCGCCAGGACCGCTCGAACCGCAAAACGCCCGTAGTCCTGCGTCAGCAGTTCCTGTTTCTTATCGCCAGCTACATCCAGCGTTTCGTATAGTGTCACCGCCGAAGCCTTTCCCTGCGTGCCGTTAATTGCAGTTATTCGTAAAGAAGAATAATGACGGCTCGACGCAGAGACCTAACCGCTTTACGACGATCCCAGCGCCCTACCCCCGTTCAAGCACTGCGACCAGGAACTGCGACTCAGCGTCAAAGATCCGCAGATCCCACGTGGAGTAACGCTGAATCACGGTGAGTCCAGCCTCCTGCGCCGTGGTTTCAAAATCCGCAAAGTCCCAGCCACGGCCGGCACCGAAGCCGATGATGGCACGACCGCCCTCCGGATTCAGTGCCGCTGCGAAGCCTTGCAACACCTTCATGCGGTCTTCTGGCGCTACGAAAGTCAGGACATTGCCGGGGCAAATGATGACATCGAAGGCGGATGCCGTGTCACTGTGGGGTGTGTTCTCAAGACCGTCGTCAAGCACGTGGGGCAATTGCGCCAAGTCCCCTACCAACCACGTCGCGTCCGGGAACTGTCGCTTTGCCTCATCGATGAGATAGGGGTCGACGTCGACACCAACGACCTGGTGTCCAGCCTTCGCCAAGTAACCGCCCACGCGTCCTTGACCACAACCGGCATCTAGAATTCGAGCGTGGCGTGGCGCCATCGCATCCACCAACCGCGCCTCGCCATTGATATCACGGCCCTCGCGCACGAATCCCCGCCACCGGTTGGCGTAGCGACGGGAATGCTGCGGATCGGCGGCGATTATTTCTTTCCAAGTGCGGTGATTGTGGGTGCCATTGCTCATGGCCACCATTATGGCGCAGCTGGACAACGACTGGTCATGGGCAGGATGTGTTAACCGGCTTGCACCTTAGAGTCGTAGTAGTACAGATTGTCGGAACCTACGTAGCACTCGGAGGCATAAAGTGGCTCTTGGCTGGCCATACTCTCACAGCCTTGCAGCCCGCCGAAGGGGCCGACGGTTCGCCACGCGAGCTGGCGTCCGCCACCGCCAACCCCTGCGTCTGCGTTTCCGCCAGAGTTTGAGGGCTCCTCATAGGTCGGTTCCGGCTCCTGGTACGTGGGGCTAGGCGTATAGGTCGACGACTTAGTTGTTGTTGTGGTCGACGTTGTGGTTGTGTATCCCTGGTTTTTTAAGAAGTCTTCGGGATCGCCGAGCACGGCTTCGATTGCTTCGTCACCGATTTCACCGGACTCACCAAATACGGCTTCACTGCGGAATGTATCCTCATCGGCCCGGATCTCGTCCAGGACTAGCTGGATACACGTGTCATAAATATCCTCCCAATCTTCCTCATATTCCGTCGGCGCGAATTCGCAATAGAGACTTGCCGAAGTTTCTGCACCGTCATAATCAATCGGTTCGACTGTCGGGGTCGACGAAGTACTCATCGTGGCGTCCTCAGCCTCGACCACATCGTTGCCGTCATCCCTGTTCAGCCCCGCTACTATCGCCACAGCAAGAGCTACGACAAGAGGAAGAACAATAAACGCACCAAGAACGACCTTGGAGTTCGACGATTTCGAATCAGCACTGGCCACACCACCGGCACCGTCGGTCTTCTTCCTCGGCGCATCGCGTTTCGCCGCATCAGCGTCCACAGCTGGCGCCGTGGTTTCCTCAATACGTGGCTTCCGTTCTTGCTCTTCGGGAATCCCCTCAGAGCCTGCTTTACGACGCGGCCCCTGCCGGCGCACCGGCTCGTTGTCCTGCAACTTTCCTCCTCTATATACCCCGCAGTCAGTTCCTAAACTGCTGGCGAGAGCTAGTGGCAGCGGATCATCACAAGAACCCGCTGCATAGTGTTTCACCCCATTAGAGATCTGCAGAAGGGAAAAAGTTCCCGCAGTGGTTGAAAAACATTTATCAGCGAGTAAATGCCATAATAAAGTGAGAAAATCTTAGTTACCGCACTCCGTAACTACGAAATAGGAATTTTGTACGAGAGCACGAAATGGCACAGTCATCAAAATCTCAACTGAGTAGCCGTTTTGCTCGGCGAACACTGGCCGAGTCTTCATTAATTCTCGCTGTCTGCATGGTCGCGGCCGTCGTCGTGATGCAAGTTATGCACGTCACGCCTAACGACGTCGATGAGAGCGGTCCGGCCTCTCCCGTTGTGGAACCACCAGCCATCGCTGATTCAGCCTTCATGATTCGTGATGGAAAGTTCGACTGTTCTACTATTTTTGACCAGGCATCTTTAACGCAGTTGGTCGAGTCGGGAATTGCGTATATTCCGGGATTCAATCGACTCACTGATAAGTCCGTTTCAACGGGTGCAGACGGACGAATAATTTGTGAACGTGCTGTTTCGGTAGAAGACGGCGTGCAGTTCACCTACTTCATCATGTCTAAAGCCACTCCGTGGGGTGGAAAACCGGAAGATGCAGAACCCGATGCGTTCGGCTGGGTTCACGAAATTCCCATTAAGAACGACGATGCGGAAATTCAAGGCTATGGTTCCTTTTACAGCGACGAGGAGCGCGGTTTTCTTCTCGTAGCTGCTATGCGAGATATCCATGTGGCGGCGGGCACGACTCCGGAAGCGGATGCCGTGGCGGCGAACAAAGCCAAGGACGTTGCCGAAAAGATTGCTCCCATTCTGGATCGCAGTGTGAAGGCAAAGACTGCAGACGCCAAGAAAACCGCGAACACTTCTCAAAAGCCGTCCCTCACCTTCTACCGTGATGGCCACTACAGCTGTCGGGCATTTATGGATACTGCGACGGTGAAAGCGGCTAAAGAGATTGGCCTGGAAATCCCCAGGCTGCCAGGAGCTAAGGCTGGAATGAGCTCACCCCAGGACGCTGAAAACGTTGAGTCCTCCCTGCCCGGCGCTGAGCTATGCGGCTTCTCGCATAACTTCGACGAGGTAGACATCATTACCGTGGCCGACCCAGAACATTCTGTCTGCACCGCGAACAGCGGGGTCGTGTTGAAAAAGCTGCCGGAGTGGTCGTACTTTGTTGACCCACGACCAGCACAGTACGCCTCAGACGGTAAGCATCAGGGTGAGATCTCTCTGAATCTGTTGCACCAGGATGAAGCTAAGGGCTGCATTGTTGTTCGGTCTTATAGTGACCAGGGCAATCTGCCCGATTTACAGAAAGTCCTAGCAAAGCTTTCACCAGTTGCTGGGTCGCTCTCTGCTCTGGAGAAGTCCCTTGATCAGCCCGCTACGAATGTCAAGGAACAGAAGTAATGAACACTCCTGACAGTCAGCAAACCAGCACCACCACAGAGCAGCAATCGAGTAAACCGAGTGAGTCAGCGTCAAAGAAGAAGGCTCTGGTTATTACGGCTGCCGTGGTGCTTGTCGCCCTCGTAGCAACAGCTATTTTCTGGTGGCAGCGCTCAGAATCTAAAGAATCAGAAGCCGGTGCCCCTGCCGATACCTCTGCCGGCGCAGCTTCCGATGTCGACACAAAGCCGACAAGCTTCCTCGTCCGCGACGGAAAATTCGACTGCACGACTTTGGACGAAACAATCCCGATTAGCGTGCGCCAACAAATTCCCGGCACACTGGGCAAGGCACAGGGGCAACGTCAACTAGCCGTCGAAAGGCGAGATGATGGCACGACCGTCTGCCCAATGACATTCGTAGCCACGGGTGATGTCGGGGGAATTAACGACACCAGTACCGAGGCCGCAACCAGCACCCACGACATGTTGCTGTACCTCGAATTACCGATGGACTATCGGTCCTTTGTCATTGAGTCCAGCTCTACATGCGCTCCGCCAGAGACCGAGCAAAGCTCCGAACTGACTGAGTCGCTCACGCCGCAACCCGATCAGAAGTGGGAAGTTCTCAACCTTGCCCCGGATGAGGCCGGCATTGCAGCCGTCGCTGCACGATTGTCGGATCCGCAGCTTGGGTGCCTAACTGCCAAGGTATTGTTCCCGGAAGGCACGATTTCACCGGACCAGATGAAGTCTTCCCGCGATCTTCTGGCTAAGTTTGTCGATGCTGCCGCTGAACCGCTTTCTACCTCGATTGCGGCGGCTAAGGGCCCCGGGAAACAGGCCTCTAAGAATCAGAATCTTGCAATCGAGCGGTCAACTTTCGTAACGAACCATGGACTCGACTGCCGTCAGTACGTACTCAATTCCTCTCTGACCCATCAGCACGAAACTGGTCTTGTTTCCGACTTCCATCGCATTCCCGGAGATTACAATTCCAGCCCTGAAGCTGGAGGCGATACTCCGCTGTTCAAAGTCGCTGCTGACAAGCAGAGTGTTACCTGCTGGTTCAATTCCAATCTCGGGGGCATGAACACATTCTCGCCGGTGGAATTTGAAACCTATGGCTCTGTCCCGGTTACTGTCACCACAACTAGCGCCAACAGCAAGCTCCGTCTACCAAACTCGATGTCGTTGAAGGATGTTGCTCCCGATTCAGGCGATACTCTGGCTGATTGGCACTACTTCGTCTACATTCCAGGTGAAAGCGCATCGGTTTCCGGCAGCGAGGAGAATCCTCAGCCAACGCTAGAGCTGGAAAAAGCCGAGACTCCAACGCTGAATGTCTACCGTTGCCAATCGAATGGGAACGACACCAGTGACGGCAAAGACGCCGAAAACGGTACCGAGGGGGCAAACAACGAAAGATCTGCCTGCCTGATCATGTCGATTCCCACTAACTATCTGACGCCTTTTGATATCGCCACCTTTTACCTCGACAATCCGCCGGAAGAACAGGACCCCGAAGAGGTGCGCCAAAACGGGCCTGACCCCGAAGCCCTAGCCGAGGAGCAAAGGTTTTATTCGAAGCTAACCCCGAATTCCCTCAGCAACGCCACAATCTCGAATCTCATACAGCTTGCTGAGCGCGTTGACCCGCTACTCGCAGCAAACTAATAACGCTCGCCGCTAACTAAGTGTTGCACCTTCCCAGTTTGTCAGTCCTACTTATGTGAAAGTTACGTCCTTTATGTCTTGGCTACTCGCTCTCGATATCGGTAATTCCAGCGTTGTCGCTGCAGCAGCCATCGATGGCGGCCCCGCAAGTATCGTCCCCCTCGGCTATGGCACGGGCAATGATGCCAAATCCTGGATGCCTGCAGCGGTGTTCCTCACTAGCAATACGGTTTACACCGGTCAGCAGGCAATTGATCACGCAGCCAATGCGCCGAGTGCTTTCGCACACTCCCCGAAGCGCTTCGTGGGCTCAGATAACCAGCGCGCTGTGGAACTCTTCGCCACAATCATCGAGAAGGTCCGTCGTTCCGCACTGATGTATCTGGGAAATAGGGATTCTTCTCTCCCCGATTACCCGACGAAGCTCATCCTTACTCACCCTGCAGCGTGGCCTTCGTCGGCACGCACAGTACTTATTGACGCGGCCAAGTCCGCTGGCTTCGACGAAGACACGATTGAGTTGGTCTCCGAGCCAATTGCTGCCGCTCACTCTGTCTCGCAACGACACCGCACGGGCAAGCTTTTCGTCCTCGATGTCGGTGGTGGCACCTGTGATGTTGCGGTCGTAGATATGGATACCGCATCACCACGAGTGCTTGCCGACGGCGGCGAGAACACAGTCGGCGGAAACAATTTCGACCTCGCCATGATCGGTCTCATGGAAGCCCGGACTATCGATGAGTTTGGGGAGCTGCCCGAGGAACTTGACTCAGCCGAGGGGCAGCTAGAGTTCCAATCTCAGGCGAAGAAAGTTCGTGAGGCGCTCTCGGAATCCCCTGATGCCAGCTTCACTGTCGACGGCGAAGAGCTTCTCATTACCCGTGACGAGTTCGAAGAGGCTATTGCGGACGACATTGAGCGGGTTCGCTCCCTGATTACTGACAAGACCAGTTTGCTCGGTGAAGCGCCAGTAATGCTCAGCGGCCTGCTCGTGGGTGGTACGGTTCGAACCCCCGCTATCTCCCGGGTTGTGCAGCAGTCGATGGAGGTTCTGCCCATTGAAGAGCCCATTACGGCGGTAGCTCTAGGAGCGGCAGAATACGGAAAAATTCTGCTTGCGCAGACGAACAAATCTGCCAGTGGAAGCGCACTGCCTCAGCCCGCTGGAAACGCTGACAACGCCAGCCCCAAAAAACGAGCACTCTCGCAAAAGGCAGCCACACGCATTGGGGCAGTGGTGGCAGGCCTCGTGATAGCCGCCGGCATGTTCTACTTTGTCGGTAATGGTTCTGATGAATCCGCCGAGCAGGCCGCACCTCCCGCCGAGCCGTCGCAAAGCGATACTTCTGCAGCGCTTCACACGTATCCCAATGTGTCCATCGGCGATCTCAAAGCGACTGAGTTAAAGCCAGATGCGCCGGCTTTCAAAGATGGCTATTTCTCCTGTGAACCAATGGTTGACGCGGTAAAAGATGAATTGGACGGCATCAAGGGGTTCCCGCAGGCGACCCCTGATATTTCCGGTTTTGCAGGCACGTCCGAATGTCGATTCAGCGGCGAGGACAGCACACCAGACGGTTCGCTTTCTATTCGGACGTTCACCCCAGCCGGGACCTCGATGTACGTGTCTACTGTCAATCCTTCTGCTGATTCCCGAATCGAGAATTGGTACGAAAAAGAAAAGGGCGACATTGACTACCTCGAACCTGCTCAGGTTTTTGTCTATGTACGTGACTTCGGCTGGCTTATCGTCGAGTCGGCTTCTGAAGAGATAATTGATAAAAATGTTCTTCAAGATGTCGCAGCTGCTCTTGACGAGGAATTACAGCTTCAGCGACCTTAGTCCTTCCAATAAACTACCTCGTAGCAATTAAGAGTTTTTCATTGAAAATACTTGTTAAAAACAACAAAGGATACCATCCCCCTCATCGATTTAGGGCAGTCTTTTCCTTCGCCATAATATGCATCATTGTCGTCGTTGTAACTTATACATCACTACCCAATAAGTCTAACGAGGAAAATTCCTTCGACCCTGCTAATCCTGCTAGAGACGCGCATTCAGATAGTTTCCCTTTTCTCGTCCGGAACGGAAAGTTCGACTGCTCCACTTTACGTGATTCCGCACCCTTGCGGATTATGCAGAATATTCCTGGAATAATCTCTCACGAATCGTCGGTAGACGCATTTAAACCGACCAGAGACCCTGACGGTAACTCCTATTGCTTTGTATCTCATATTTCAACCGGAGATATCGCCGGACTGGATCACAGCACACGAGAAGATGCTACCATCGACAGAAATTCACTTAGATCCCTTGAGTTACCTTTAGATTACCGCTCATTTGGCATCAGCACATTACGTTCATGCCCACCACACGACCCGAATATCCGGTCAACTGATAAAACAATTCTGGACGAATTTTCCCCTCTACCCGGGCAAGAATGGCAAATATTTAAGCGGGCTTACGGCGACCCGTTGTCAATGGCGTTCGCCGCCCGCCTTATAGATCCTCAAATGGGATGCTTGACTGCCATCATACGATTCCCCCAAGAAGACGTATCCCCTATCCAGGAACAAACTTCAATAAAGTTCCTGAAGAACTTTGTTAACGCAATCGCACACCCATTAGGCGTGTCTATAGAAGCAGAGAAGAAGTATCTCAATAACAAAGAACCTGCTCTCGCAAATACCCTTGCTACTCCTCAACCGACATTTCGTAACGGAAATATACTCGACTGCCGTTCATATATTCTTAGCACCTCAATTGTCCAGCAGGAAGAAATTGGCCTAGTCGGTAACTTTGAACGTATTCCCATTGATATACTGAAACCACTATCTTTACCCACAGAAACTCCACTTTACCGCGTCGAATCTGATAAGAAGAGCGTCACTTGTTGGCTAAAGTTCGAATCTGGAGAAATCCTCAAGAATAGTTTTCTCCCTCCAGATCTGCACGACGCAATTCCAATTAGTTTAATTACAACAAGTCCCGACAGCGATTTTAATCTCCCTTCATCCAACCTTGTCGATGCCGACGGTCTAAAATATGAGCATCTTCCAAATTGGGAGTTCTTCTCTTATATCCCTGGCAACAGCCAGCCACTTTCTGAAGGAGACTCTCGTCTGACGTTCGAACATTCTAAATATCCATCAATCAACCTTTACCGCTGCGATTCAAAATCCAAAAAACTTGAAAAGAGAACAAAAGCAGCCGAAGGAAACTGCCTCATCCTATCTGCCCCAATACATGGGCCACTCTACCCGGATGCACTACCTACACTTTCGCAGCTTGCACGAAATATCGACCGCATTGCCTTCAACGACTAGAATGAGAAAACTAGTTTTACTCCCGCGCTGATTAAATCTGGCGTCGAATGACGGTTTCCAGTCGTCTTTTTAAGCTCTATGTGCCGCCCACAGCCTTCCATTGGCTCCGTCGGCGCACACCACTCATATGTTTAGCTTCGCAAGCCTATCCTCATGGCCCGAAATTTTTCTAAACTGAAATTTTTTGACGAAGCCGGGAACTTTTTGGCCTTCTCCCTCCTCTATAGGTCAGACACTTTAAAACGCTGACCCTATTTCAGGAGGCAACCGCATGGTTCGCACGTCCCCGAACCTCACACCCCCGCGTGGCCAAGGCCCAACGCAAGACCCGCAAGCTCGCACCATTGCCGTATTTATTGCATGGCTTATTGGCATCGTGATCGTGTTGGTGCTGCTCATCAACATCTTTTCTTCACTATCAGGCTCAGCCGATGAAGATCAGAACCCCACTACGCCATCCCAGACTTCGTCTACGCCAGTTCCTACAGGCACCAGTAAGAACCCGGCAGAAGATGACTCTGAAACCACAGACTCGCCCTCATCGAATTCGGACGAAACAGGCTATGACGTGAACGAGCAGCCGTCGAGCGATGACGTAAATGGCGGCTCCTACGAGCAAGACTCCTCGTACCAGCAAGATTCGGAGACAAACCAAGAGCAAAGCCAGTCGACGACTTCGACGTCGGAGTCTGAATCGCAATCGTCACAGTCGACAAAGAACAAGCTAAAGCCCAATTCAAACTCCGAGAAAACCTCCGAGTAAAAGCGGGGCTTTCCTTCTCTCCAATTCCCTCCATTACTTATCTGCCACTCGCTCCACTACGGAAAGGACTTCTCATGACTACCGGAATGAACATGGAACCCCGCGGAAATATCCTGCCGATTTATTTCGTCGCTGACGAATCTGGCTCAATGGGGCCCGATATCGCTGAGCTCAACTCCGGCCTCCAATCCCTGCTCAACGAGATTCGAATGGCGCCTTTTGCCGCCGCAAATGTTCGTTTCTCTGTGATTGGCTTCGACAACGAGGCACGCCTGTACCTCAGCAACGCTGACTTGCGCCATGTTGAGCAGATGCCAACGCTTTCCGCACGCTTCGCAACATACTTCTCTACTGCGTTTGACCTGCTCAACGCCCAAATCCCAGACGATGTGGCGCAGCTCAAGGCCGAAGGTTACCGCGTCAACCGCCCCGCAGTCTTCCTGCTTACCGACGGCTACCCCATGTCCGATGATCTCTGGCGGGAGGCGCTGAGTGATCTCCAGAATGCGCCACACCACCCGAATATCTTGGCATTCGGAATCGGCGAATCGGATGCGCAGATTATCGGACAAATGGCCAGCAAGAACGGCTGGGCATTCCAGGCAGCGCAGGGCGCAGACACCGGTGCCATGTTGTCTGAGTTCATGTCTTCGCTAACTCAGTCTGTCATCAGCTCTGGCACGTCCGTCGCCAATGGTTCACCGGAAATTATTACTGATATTCCCGATGACTTCGTCAAGATCGACATGGACGAGCTGTAAGGAAAACTGCGATGACAAACTACTCCCAGCACGAGCGTTACCTTCACAATCCACCTCAGAAGAGCCTGGCCTCACGTGTCCTCGGAGAACTCGTTCGCGTCCGTCCGAGAGATTTACTCCATCCCTTTAACGATCCGCGTGCGGTCGAAGACTTGAATACCGGTCAGAGCAGGGACTACCCCTCCTCGCGTCGCCTCGACAGCCGACCTTCCACTGCCGCACCCTATTCGAATCCCAGTTCTCCGCGCCGAGACTTCCACACTGGCGTCCCCCACAATTACGAAACTCCCGACCTCGACACGCGCATCATGCCGGAACGCGGTTACTCGGATTACCACGCTGGCCCTGCTAGTTCCTCCCGGCTACCTCAATCGGCAGCCGAAAACTCCGGAGCTCCGTCTAACGCCTCCAATCCAGCACCCAGCCCCAAGCCAAAGCCCACATCGGCAACAAACCGCGCCTTCAGCACGGAAATCACCGCCACTTCGCATGACGATGGTCTCGCGCCGCTGGTTGTCGGTGATGCCGGCGCCGAAGTCGATCCCATCATCGTTGACACAAAATTCGGTACTGGCCGCCAAGTCCCCGACACCGTCATCGATGGCTGGCGCTCTAAGCAGTTTGCGATGCGCTCTGTCAGCTTGCGCGGACGCATGCACCGATACAACGGCGCACCTCGCCAGGACTCCGTGCATACTCTGCTTTCCGACGATGGCAACACCCTCTTCGTAGCAGTCGCCGATGGAGTCTCAGCTGCCCCACAAAGCCACCGAGGCTCTGCAATCGCAGCGCGCTACGCCATCGGATGGCTGAAGAAGATGTACAAGGACAACCTGAGCCAACAGGAATGGATTTCGCTGGCGAAGGGAGCTTCCTACAGCATTCAGACTGCTGCAAAAGAAGCTGGCGAAGATCCAATGGACTTCGCTTCCACACTGGTCTGCGCTGCTATTTCCAAGTGTGACAACGGGCTCCGCGGGCATGTCCTGTCAATCGGCGACTCCGGTTCGTGGACAGTCACCGCTAATGGTGTGGAGTTGATTGAAGGCGGCAAGGAAGAAAGCGATTCTGCAATTAGCTCATCAGCCGTGAACCCACTGCCGCTAGTGCCAGAAAACTTGGATGCCGTCTATTTCGAAACCACTGGTGACGAAACGGTGCTCTTCGGAACCGACGGCATTGGTGACCCCCTCGGCGGCGGTGGTGGCCCGTTGTCTGACCTCTTTGTCAAACGCCTTTACAAGCGTGTGCCATCGATTACTGAATTTTGTCACCTAGTGGACTTCTCCAAGGCCGGCTTTGACGACGACCGCACCCTGGTTGCGATTTGGCCAGCTCACATCGGAGTTCCAGACAGCTAGCCTCCTCTAGCCCCAGTCAGATTGTTACACCACACTTTTCAAAGGAACCCTTTTAATGAGTGCACCCGAAGCGACTACTACTCCTGTAGTTGAACTGAGTGAACTGCCTTCCGACCTAGAAAAGCTCGGATCTGGTGGCGAAGGAGTCGTCTACAAGCTCGGTTCTACGCGATTCTCATCTCGTCCCTGTGCTTTTAAAAAGTACAAGTCACCTGACAAGGTCAACGAGGCCCATCTGGAGAAACTGGTCAAGTTCATTAACAAACTCGGAGAGGTCGCCCCAGATCGCAAAGAGTGGCTGCTCAATCAAGCGGCATGGCCAACTCATTTAGTGCGTGATGATGGAAAGACCGTCGGCATAATCATGCCGTTAATTCCGGATCGTTTCTTCCAGCTTCTTTCTCCAACGTCGACAAGCACCACGAAACGTGCAGCGGAATTGCAGTATCTGCTGAATGGCCCTGAATTTGAGCAGAGCATCGGCCTGAAGGTAAGCGAACGTCAGCGCTACGAATTTCTGGAAGATTTTGCGAACCTACTTCGCGTTCTTCATGGCGCTGAAGTTCGCGTCGGAGACATTTCGGTTAAGAACCTGCTCTTCTGCCACAACTCCCCCGGCCCACATGTGTACTTGCTGGACTGCGACTCTATGAGTATTGGCCCGTCTGAGGGACCCGATGTGCAGACACCTGGTTGGGACGTGCCGAATGGGGAAAAACCGCAGACTAAAGCGAGCGATGCATACAAGTTTGGCCTGCTTGCACTGCGTCTGCTGGCTTCCGATCAGTCCACCCGCAACCCGAATGACCTACCCGCGGGAACTGTAAGCTCCGTTCGATCTCTCACTCAGCGTGCGCTCACCGCTTCCAGCTCAAGCAGGCCTACTCCCCGTGATTGGCTCGGCGCGATTAGCGAGGGGAAGGAAAAGGCATCTACCGAGGTAGCAGAAGTCGCGTCCACCAAAACACAAGCTGCGTCGACAAAGAACTCGGCTGGCACTTCTACAGCGACGAAGACCATTTCACGACGTAAGCAGGGAAGCCCTGTGCCTTCGGCTATCTCGACAAATGCCGTTAGTAATACTCCAGCAACCGCACAAACCACGGCTGCGGCATCAACAATTGCCACTTCTCCAACCGCCGCCCAACCGGCTAATGGCGACACCAACTCAACAGAAAAGAAGGGTCTTGGATGGCCAATCACCTGGACCATTTTGGCAGGTCTGATGTGTCTTTTGAACTTTGTCGGGGGTCATCCGGGTTCCGGCTTCTTCATGCTCATCGTGTTTATCACGAACCTCTGCTGGCTCTTGGTTCGCATGGACGAGTCTAAGGACAGTTCACAATGAGGTCATTGAAATACCTTGAGCTGGTCGGTCTCAGGCGCGAAACAGAACATCGCTTCCCACTGTCAATGGCGGATGTGGCGTGGGAAGCAGAACAGGAAGTACTCCCGATAACTCCTTGCACTGAGGAAGTACTGGATATCGCCTTATCCAGAGCCTTTGGAACAGACCCATCATTTGAACACCACGTCTCAGAATTCTCGCGCTTAGTTTCTCCAGAAAAAGGGAAGGAGTAGGACATGAGCACTGAAAAAGAAAACAAAGCTATCGCATCGCTAATGGCGGAAATTGATGGTGAAGCGGACTCTGAAAACCTCGTTGATGACATTATGCTGACCATTTTTGGAACGGAGGTAGTGGATCAGTCCGGTTCCCCACAAAACATTGTCGGCGAAAGCAGCTTCAGTTCCGCATCTCTCGCAGCTGATTTAGGTCACTCATCGGAAAGCAACTTCAGTGGGGACTCAAAATGACTGCCCGTTATGAATTCAACAGACAACTTGTCGCGAGACGATTCCAAAGAAGTGCCCTAGCCGAAAAAGATCACCTGTGGTCAATTGCGCTTGTGTTCGGAGGAAGCCGCCATCTTGCTCAAACCATTCTCACTCATGGGCTCGGCAATGCGTGGAAATCTGTCTCCGCTTTAGCAGAGAAAGCAGGAGCCTCCCATGACGCCCTGGTGCGCCGTGAAATCTACTTTGCGCTTGCACAGACGGGTTTAGGAGTTCTTACTGCGAAAGAAGCAAGAGCACAAGGTGGTTTTTCGCCGAGCGGCCGCGATCCTCTGTGCCGAGTAAATGCCCTGCGTGCTTATATGGAACCAGAAGATCTTACCCTGCTAGCGCTGGAGCAGTATTCTCCTCTGAGCAACTCTGAACTGTCCATCCTTTTTGGACTTGCAGAGGACGTTGTAGCTGAAAACATCGCTCAAGTACGAACAACCGCCGAAGATATCCTACGGAGCAATGAGCTCAGTGAATGAGCACACGGCTCCTAGGAGCTTTTCCTCCAAAGGCGAAACCAACCCCAGAAGCTTCCTGCTGGCCAGGGCATGTATCTCAGCAGCACGTGAAGCATCCTCCACTGCTCCCATCTGGAGTGTCTCTTCCGCCAGAGATACTCCTTCCGTAGATACGCGACTACCGGGACTCTGACTCAGCAAGTGGTAAATGGTTACCGCTAGCCGTTGCTGGGCAGTCAAATGCTCTTCCCAATAGTCGAGTACCTCGGCGGCATCGCAAGAAAATGCCAGGTCTTTTAGTTTTTCCTGCACAGAGCTACAGCGACTCAGCACCGTTGCAAAAGTAATACTCTCGCCCAGATGACCTGCTAAGGAATCGATTCCCGAGGCCTGACGTAAGAATCTCTGCAACTGTACGGCGCCACCGCTGGCACTATTTCGTCCCTCTAGAACCCCATAAGAGCCCAGCACTTCCAGCAGTTTATTGCGGCTATTAGCACTAACACAATTGGGAAAATCAGTCTCTAACTCATGCATCAATGTGTCACGAGCCACCGTGTCAAGGCTGCTGAGTACTCGAGCCAGCGGCTCGGTGATTGCACCTGTCTCCGCGCTTTCCGCCATCAGACCGGAAACTGCTAATACCGAAGAAAAATAGCGAGAGTAGTCGTTCGACAGTTCAGTGGCTCTGTTCCTAGCTGCTTCGATTGGATCACTTGGCCCAAAGGCGCCGGCACCGAAATCATCTGCGCGCGAAAGCACTCCCACCGATGACAGAGTGGTAAAACCTAGGGAGCGGATATGCGCAATCTCGTCGTCACGCAAGGTGGAATCGAACACATAAATCAACCCATCAATGGCGGTGCCATGTTGGTTCCACGGCACACGGGTCAACTCGCGCAGTCCATCGACAATTTGATGATTTGCCGCATCAACCGTTCCAAGACCGGGCGTATCGACGAAGTTTAGCTGCGACAATGCCTGTGATGGGAGATAGTGAACTTTCACGCGCCCATCCAAATCGGCCACACTTTGGGCACTCTGCGCACTATGGAGGGCGCCTCGACTGGCTAACGAAACATTCTCGATTCGCTCCGGCGCTCCCTTGGTGTACACGGTGACGGCATTCGTACACTCGAGGATTGCAGTTTCGGCAATTTTCTGGCGCACTAAAGCATTAATGAGTGTCGATTTTCCAGCCTTCATTCGTCCACTCACCAGAATCGTTGGCGGAGTCTGCATTAGCTGACGACACTCATTGGCAACAGTGGTAATTCTCTGCTGCTCATCGCCATATTCACCAGCACGATCAATCAGCTCACGAAGCATAGAATCGACGGGGGCAATCAACTGTTTAGCTGCAGAATCGACATATGCATTACTCTGCATTGGCATCCCCCCGACTCAGTAACTCACCACGAAGTCTGGCAACATAAGCCGACTTCTTCTTAGCTTCCTGCCGAGCGACTTGCCTGTCCCCAAGCGCCGACTGACAATCCTGTTTCATCTGCTGAATTTGGTGTTTAGTTCGCCGAATACGCAGTTCAAGATTGTCATTGAACTGGTTGATTAGTAACGGGCGCAACTCGTTGTAAACAGTCTCGATTCCCTGATTGAGCTGTCTGCGCACCTGCAAAATCACTTGATCTAGCCATTTTGATAGTTCAACGCGGCCAGTTTTAGACGATCGATGATAGACATTCACACCGAGCCACAGACCAGCCATTGCAACGAATGGCAGGACAGTACCGCCGCTACCAATAATCGCCGCACCAATCCCCGGTACAAAACCTAAAACGTGGGTAAGCCCGAAGCCACCAGCAATCGTCAGTGACACCAGGGAAGGATCCACGACTTTGGCTACGGAATTCTCGCTCTCAGGTTTGTTAGAAACGGAAATACCCGTGGCAACTTCGTTAAGGGCATCAATCACGCAGTGCCAATCTGCAACGCCATCTGTGACACCTACATAGACCTCGCGGGACCGAGCCATAAAGCAGCGGATTGAGTCCTCGAACAATTCGGACAGTTCGGATTCGATTTGAAAGAAAACTGCATCCCGATGGGCTCGAATATAACGTGGCGGCGTCGACGCGAAGTACGAGTGCCACCTCTCTCGAATCTCCACCAACTGTGTTTCAGCCATACTTACGGCTTCACTTCTGGCCTGAGACAGCCCTGACGTAAGTAGCTGTTGTCCTCGACGCCGGTCGGAAGTGAGGTGCTCAAGTTCCACCTTCTTCTCTTCCAATCGGCTCAGCATGGCCGTGCTATCTGCTGAAATCTCGCTCTCGAGCTCGGCATATTCACTATTCAGCAGAACCAACGCTTGCCGCATAACTGGGGTATACGCATTTTTCTGCAGCCGGCTGCGCGCCTCAACAATCGCCTCTTGTAACCGGGGAATCCCCGAGTCATTGATAACCTCGTCGGCTAGAAAAGGATTGCCATTGAGGGCAGAAAGGTACCGCAGCGGAGAGACACTGACTATAGGTACTTCGGAAACTAATTCTCCCAAATGCTGCTGAATCTGCTGACGAGTAACTCTTTCAATCTCTCGCCAACCCAACAGATTTTTGTCTTTCTTGGTTATTGCCACCGCAAGTCCTGGTGTGCTTGCAGCGATTTCTTTCAGCGTGGCAAGTTCCGGTTCGGTAATCGTAGTCGTTGCCTCAAGCACAAACACCACAACACCGGCATTACGAGTGAGCGCAATCGCAGCTTTCGAGATTTCCGAATCAGCGCCATTAAAACCAGGGCAATCTATGAAACTGTCATCTGTCAACGACTCTCCGCCTCGGATTGCCCCCTCCCCTAGCCCAAAGTTTCCCTGACCGGAAATCTCCTCCGCATCGGGACCAAAACTGAAACCCGTTTCACATGCGGAAAGACTGATGGAAGCACTTCCAGAAAGCGCATCTACCAGCATCGTCTTGCCGCATCCGACCTCACCGATAACGGCGACTACCGTCGCTTCTCTTCTCGCCTGTAGCGGGGCTTCGAGGAGTCGGGCTTCTTCTCGCTTGCCGACGGCATCAAAGTATTCAGCCGCTTTACGAATTAAAGTGGCATCCTCGCTGATACCGACACCTGAACTTGAGCTCGTATTAGAAGTGGCCGGCGTCATAAAATCTGCCTTACTCTTCTTTGAGCAACTCGAGCATTTGCTTTCGCGCCCTGTTTAATCGGCTCTTGACCGTCGCAAGCGGGATACGCTGTTTGGCCGCGATTTCCTCATAGGTGTAGCCAGCCAATTCACGGAGGATTAAGACTTCGCGGAAGTTTGGCTTCAGTTGATCCAATGCAGTTTGAACTTGGTCAACTACTGCTACCCGGGTATCAATATCGCTCCCGGCAGAACGCATGTTCGCGCCCGCTTCGGAATCGAGCTGCATCATCTCCGTGCGCTTCTGAATCTTTTGCCCCTGTTTCTTGCAGGCATTCAGCGCGATCTTGGTGAACCAAGTTTTAAAAGAGGAATTGCCCCGAAACCTATCCAAATATTTATATGCAGATGCTACAGCGACGCTAAAGGCATCTTCGGCGTCGTGGTAATTGCTGCACATACGCAAGCAGACGCTAAAAACGCTGTCCTTATACAGCCTGATGAGTTCAACGAAGGCTGCTTGATCGCCGCTCTGGGCACGCTGAACTAACTCCCGTTCCAAAACCTTTGTTTCCATTATGACAGCACCCCGCCGAAATCATCGTCCGAGTTGTCATCACCGGAGTACAGGTCATCGAAATCGAAATCATGGTCGTCATCGCCATCGTCATCGGAGGCATCACGATGATCGTCGTCATCATCTTCGACTTCCATTTCGGCTTCTTCGTCGTCGTCCTCAGCATCCGCTGCATCGTCAAGAAACAGCTCAGCCTCTTCTGGGTTGACGAAATGACCATCTTCGGTCAACTCAGGATCATCATCGGCTGGGATTAGGGACTCATCCGCCAAGTCGGAGTTAGGTTCCATGGCAGTGGCCAGGATTTGTTCAAAAACGTCGTCGGAAAGCACGTTTTGCGTGTCTCCCAGCAAATCTGGCAGCACAGGCTCGACAGCCTCATTATCCCAGGGTTTGGGACTATCAGCTCCATCAGTAGCGCTCACGAAAGCTACTCCTTATTTTGGTCGGACTAGTCGCATTTTAGCATTCCAGGTTAGGCTCCACGTTGCCATCCTGCGACTCACACATTGGGCAATTGATATCAATTAACCGGCACCTCGCAGGGAGTAGTAGTACCAGCCATCGCTCATCTCGAAGCACTCCGAGTAGTCATCCGAGACACCACTTTGGTATTCACTGTCTGCGATCTGGATGCAGTTGGACGACGTGCCGGTTCCATATGGACCGTTGAGGATCCAGGTGTAGTTCGACGGCGGTGAGTACGGAGGAGACGGAAACTGTTCTTCGGGTTCGGAGTATTCCGATCCTGAACTGTAATCCGAATCAGGTAATTCCTCAGTTGTCGTACTGGTTTCTGTTGTCGTATAGGTCGACGTAGGAGTGTAATAGTCGCTTGTCCGCGTTGAGGTGGACGTGGGCTCGGCGGAAGCCGAAGCCGTAGTTTCTGCAGCCCGATTGTCTTCTTGCTTGCTGTTCCAGGCGGCCCAACCGCCAACGATGACACCGAAAAGCACCAGCACCGCCACAATGCTCAAAATAACCGCCGATGCCGATGAATTCTTTTTTGGCGCATTGGGAACATTTGGGCTAGCGTCATACCGCTCCCTCGGCGCGTCCTCAAAACTCGCTGAGTTCCCAGGAGGAAATTGCGTCGTTTCCTCAAACGAAGAACCAAAGTCTTGCGTTGAGTTCTCAGAATCGAGAATTTCCCCCCATGCCGGTCCTTGACCTGTCTGTGGAGAGGATTGCGTACCTGATTCGCGTGGGGTCTCTGAGCCTATCGGCTCATTCATGGCACTCTGCTGACGACGGGGCTTCTGTGTCCGACGCACAGGATTGCCGCCGTTGTTGGAATTAAAGCCACCGCCTTCGGAAGAACCTTTTCGCCGGGGCGGTTGAGATTTCATTGGATCCATTGTTTTGGTCTCCTTTACCGTATTTTTTGTGAGTCGTACTGGCTAATCGCGGCTTGCACGTACTGATCATTTCCGGAGTAGTTAACCTTCGGCGGAAATGGATACTTCGAGGTCTGCAGGTTTAGCTGAGCATTCGAATTTCCCTGAGCAACGAAGTCTTTGACCACCTGACTGCAATAATTCGCTATCGCATCACTGTCCCTGCGCGGAAAGACAGAAAACTGCGGTACTGCACGGTGAACATGCGGTTCAACATCTGCAACCGTAATCTGTGCTCGTTTACGAGCCACAGCTTGTTTATTGCTTTGAATAATCTGCCGGGATTTCGCGGTAATCTGAGCCGCTCGTTGATCAAACTGGTTAGCTGAACTAATTGCTCTATGCAGCTCCGCTGCAATAACAGACCAGTCCTTTTGCTCGCCAACCCATTCCACATTTTTTCCCTGAGATTTTGTGATTCCTCGGTAAATTAGGTTTCCAAATGCAGCCAGGCCGCAGATCCACACTGTCATCGTCGTAAGGCCGAGCACATCACCTACAAGCAGTCGGGTGAGAACACTCAACACCGTGATTGCTAGCAGAACCCAAAAGGTCGTGAAGGGTTTGGTACGAACAGAAACTAGTTGAACGTTTCCCCAAGAGGGATTCGACCCGAAACCTGCGATGTAGTTCTCAATTTCAGCTTGCGATTGCGCCTGATTAAACACGGTATGCCGGCCTGTATCGGACGAATACAGCGCCCAGCGGTTCCGTCGATCACCTGCTAAGTGTGCCGCGACAACATCTGCGATTTGACGCTGCTGAGACTGCACGTCGCCGTGCGCACGCGCGCGAAAACTCTCATTAGTCGTTTTCTGAGCCTTGAGGTCATTGTGCGCTTTTACGTATTCAGGTAACGCCAAATTTTCCCATTTTTTGTCCTCGGCTTGCGCCACATTGCTGACGCACTTCTCCCAAACTTGCCTATTCTGCGCATAATTATCTGTAATGCGGCGCCAGGAACTTACAACTTGGCCATGCCTAGATTGCTTGAAAGCCTTTGCTTTTGCCCTAGCCTCCGAATCGCGAGCAGACTCAATCTGAGCCTTTTTCGTTGTCGTCTGTTGAAGCGTCTGGTTCCAAGCGCTCAACTGTTGCTGTGCGCTTGTGATGTCAGAGTTAACCTCGCTGAGCTCGTATTCCTTTCCATCAATAAGGTCTGGTAAACGCGCCTCTTCTGCATCCAACTGCGCTGGTTCTGCCAGCAACTCATCTACATCGCTGTTGGCAAGACGAAAGTCAGACTCAGCTGACTGTAAAGTACTCTCAGCGTCGGAAAGCAGCGCTTTCGCTTGCTTGCGTGCTCTTTCGCATTGATCTTTATCAGCATTGTATTGCGCTGTTTCACGGTCAAAGCGACCATCATCAATCGGTTTGGGAAACTGCAGTTTGGAATCTTCAAGGCTGTCGATTCGCTGTTGATGGCGATATTCATCTTCGACTGATTGGCGGTGAGCATCAGCTAACCGCTGTCGCTCAAAGTAGTCATTGCCGTCATAGTCACGAATCTGCCGATCGAGGTCCTCGGAATACTGCTGCGCGTCTTTAAGCTTTCGCGTCGCATCTTGAATCTGCCCGTCGATATCATCGATCCGGCTTTCCCAGCGCTGCATCTCCAATTTAAATCGACCATCATCAACCGGCTTTTGCAAAGAGTGCAGTCGGTTTTCAGCCTGGTGAAACTCGTATTCGGCTTGCTGCTTGGCCAATCGCGCAGACGATACCCGGTCCCGCGCATCTTCAGCTTGACGACGTGCTGCTGCTAGCCGACCGGAGTAGGAGACGCGCTTAGAAGCAACAGCATCCAATTCATCATGGAACCCCTGCAGCTCCGAAGAAACTTCATCACGCTGATCGCAGAGAGCTCCGATATGAGATTGATAATTCGAGACCTGAGTTTTCGCTTTGCTGATCTCAGCCTCAAATTTAGACACCTGCGATTGATAATTACGCGTGACACCGTCACTAATTTTCTGGGCCAACTCTGCTGAAGTTGGCGAAACAAAAGACATCATGGGGAGAACTCGAAATAGTTACGAATATGGCTAGCGATTCGCTTTAGTGCTCCTTAATCAGGCGAGTATTTCCCCAGCGGTCGTGGTAGCCCTGGTTGTACGGCGAATTCATCACGGAGAAGAAGCGCACAACGTACGCAATGCCCGCTGCAAAGCTTCCGATAAATGGCACCAAAGAATAGAAAAGGTTGATGTTGCGCTTTACCGCGTGGCCAAATCCCATTGGTCGACCATCCGTAGTGATCAAACGTAGGCCA
The DNA here is from genome assembly GCF_001837775.1 of Corynebacterium sp. HMSC073H12. NCBI lineage: Bacteria > Bacillati > Actinomycetota > Actinomycetes > Mycobacteriales > Corynebacteriaceae > Corynebacterium > Corynebacterium sp. HMSC073H12. The sequence continues at coordinate 213,795 of NZ_KV834023.1, forward strand.
AGGATTTTCTTTCCGAGAGTCTGCCCCATGGCGCCCTCTAGACAAACTTTGTAGGCGAAGCCAAGGATGAACATAAGAATTGCACTAATAATCATGCCTCCAATTACTGCCTCATCACTGCCCGCGGCACTGCCTCCGCCTACAAAAACCACGTAAATCACGAACTGAATGAGACCGATGATTAGCGCATCGATGAGGTAGGCACCAGCCCTTTGTCCCAGGGAGGCATTTGTATAAGTCGGATCTGCCCACTGCTGTTCGTGCAGTGTTACTGGAGCAACCTGAGCCATGCCCGGCTGTACCACCGACTGCTGAAAATGATGGGGCTGTTCAGATAGTTGACCAGCAGCGGATACGGGCTGGTATGGCTGCTGATCAGCGACAGGCTGTGTGGGCACAATGTACGGGTTTTCCTGACCATACAGGGGCTGCTGCGACAGCTGAGGTTGCTGCTGTTGAGGAGCCCCAAAACCAAACTGTGTGTTGGCCTGCGGCTGGGCACCAGAAACTCCTGCCTGGCCTCCGGCTCTGCGTGGCTGAACGGTGCGGCGAACCGGGTTATTGGGATTCTGCTGATTCATTAAAGGTTCTCTTTCCTTGGGAGGGGGTGACGTAAGGATCTAAGTCGCGGAAGAAGACAAGAGAAGTGAACTTGGAAACAATCCTTGCCCTTGTTGATTCCTCAATTCCTTGCGACTTTCACTCCTTAGAGGACGTCGCGGGTCAAAATGTTCCTGACGAACGCTAAAAACTTTTTCTGTTCTGGATTTCAAAGCCAGATACCAAAAGGACGAAGACTGGCCCATACGCGTTCTAGCTGCACGTTGGCGATGCTAAAAGGGGCGGAGAAACGACGAATCCCGCCTTTAACCAAAGGCGGGATTGTTTCAGGCTAGGAGCCCTGAGATGTTGTCTTAACCAGCGTCATGCCGCGATACCACGCCAGCGACTGTGGAAGCAGACATAGGACAAGAGCAAGGATTGACAGCCCAAAATAACAAGTGAATTCCCACCAGTAATTGAGTTCGAAGTAGCCACCAACCCAGGTAAATTCGTTTAGAACAAAGTCCACGATGTCGCCAATCAGGCGAAGGCCCGGTACCAGCGCCACTGTCGTCAAAAGGGAAATTTTAAGTCGCCGATACATCCCAGCAACTGCGAATCCACTGACCAAGGTCAGGGCAATTGTTCCCAGAATTGCTAACTGGGAAAACGAATCTATTATCAGGTACAAGAACCTGCGCCAGGTCGATTCATAAATTTCGAGAATTTGGACAAAGGTAAAGACTCCCTCACCAATCGAGAAAACTGCTAATCCGGCCAACGTCACGATAGCGGCCTGAATAGTCTTTGGTGTACGTACCCACACGTCTTTAAGCGTTGCTTCCGGCGCTAGTGGTTGCACCGGGGCAAACGTCGTGGTGACTGTCCGCATGATTACGCTGTTGTGGGATTCCGAAGACACGGTCGGAGTCATGTCACCGACAGCACTGCGACCACGCGGAGCATCAACACCTCCCTGCCTTAAAGCAGCTCGACCCTGAGAGCTTCTCGTTGTCGCCAAATCCGCTAAGAAATCCGTCGTTACTTCCGGCGGCGAAAAGGGACTCTGCAATGCCTGGTCATAGCGCTGCTTTTTGCTCTCATCTCCGAAAATTGCAACTGCATAATCTGCAAGTTCTTTCTTTTCGGCATCCCAACTTTGAGGGTTGGTACTGTTAATCTGCTGTTGAATTTTGTTAGCTACAACAGCTCCGGGCTGGCTAGGATCCACCGCAAAAACTGCGTATAAATCAATCCCGCTCATTTGGGAAGGCCTCCTCTTCAAGTCACGGCAATCTTTGCCGCACACAAACACTCATGGGGTTCATGTATTAGAGGAGACCGAGTACCGAAATGTTCCCGACTTTGCCCAATTAGGAATTAAGCCTTAACTGGTTGTCTCTCCAGAAAGCCCCGCAAGAGTCGAGTGAATGCCTAAATTCCCAATACTGACTTAGCGATCAGGAAGTAGATAATCAGGCCGGAGGCATCGACAAGCGTCGTAATAAACGGGTTAGCGAAGACGGCTGGGTCAATGCCGAACTTCTTACCGATCAGCGGCATGATGCCACCGACGGTTGCCGCGAGGGTACAAATACCCAGCAGTGTCAGGCCGATGACGAGACCGATGTCCCAACCGTAGAACAATCCAGCCAATAGTAGGCCTAGAGAACCAAGCAACAGGCCGAGGAACGCACCGACCCTCACCTCTCGGAGAATGACCTTTAATATATCGCGAGGTTGGACATCTCCCAGCGCCAACGCACGCGTAATCGTAGTTGCAGCCTGGTTACCGGTATTGCCACCTGTACCAATCAGCAGCGGTACGAACACTGAGAGAACGACCATCTGAGACAGAGTCTCTTCGAAGGTTTCCAGGACTTGCACGGTCAATGTCGCACCGATTGCCAGCACGAGCAACCAGACCACACGAGAGCGAACAATCTCAAAGATTGGCGTAGCAAGGTACGGCAAGCGCAGTGGCTCAGAACCGGAAATACGAGCTTGGTCCTCGGAGTCTGCTTCCTCCAGGATCCGGAGTGCGTCGTCCACTGTGAGCAGACCGATAACACGCTGCTCGCTGTCGACAATCGGTAGAGCTAGGCGCTTACGCTCAGCACACATGCGAGCCACCTTCTCTTCGGACTCGGTGGCCTCTGCATAGTCGGCCTTCCTCAAGATTGCCGATACATGGATATCACGGTCGGCGCGCATCAAATCACGAAGACTTACCACCCCCACCAGTCGGCGATTCCGGTTCGATACCGGCAAGGTGTAGATAGATTCCGCATCATCCAGGTGCTTGTAGACGGTCTCGAGAGCCTTCCCCACCGTCATGTCGTCGTGAAGCGATACCAGCTCCGGGCTCATGCGACGGCCAATGGAACCGTCGGGGTAGCCGAGGACGATGTTGGTGAGCTCGCGTTCGTCATCCGGCAGATCTGCCAGCAGCTTTGAAGCAACCGAGGCAGGTAACTCATCGAGAAGCTCTGCTCGATCGTCCGGTTCCATCTCTGCAAAGACTGCGGTGACTTCAGGGTCGCGAAGGCTTTCAATTAGGTGTGCCTGCAGCGCCGAGTCCAGCTCATCGAAGGTCTCAACCGCGGTGTCTTTCGGTAGCGTGCGGTAGAACAGCGCACGGTGCTCATGGCTGAGACGGCGCATCTTTCGGGCTGCGGCCTTGGGCTCAATATCAGCTAAAAGCCGCGACAGGGTCGCCACATCATGTGAGCGAAGTGCGGACTCGAGATCTCGATCATGAAGGGTTCTGGTGTTGCCCATTATCCAGCATGCCTCCCGCTACTCTCACCTGGTACCGGCTGTACCGACCTCTTTTGAGCATACCGGCAAGCAGGAGGTTTAACCCCACAGAGCACGCACCTGACCGGTATGTTGCGGTTCCGAGCTCTAGACAAAGCAGACCAGCCGCAGGCTAGGAACAACCGTAAAGATTGTTCTAGACCCGCATCCTCTGTACAAATCGCTCGAAACTACCGCCATTTTCAAAGCTATCTTTCAATAGTTCATTATTTTTATGACGACCAATATGGCGAATATAAATTGCCAAATCACGATCATCATTAATTACCATCGCTTGACCTCCATACCCAAATTCGAACGCCGTAAATCCAGGCAATTCGTATTCTTTATAATTCGGCCAAGATTCCCGATGCGCATAGACTCGCTCAATCCACGATTCCACACCGACATAAATATAGCTATCACAAACCTGCGCCGCTACCTGGGGTACCTCAATATTTGGGATACTCCAAATCATATCCAGCGAACATTTCGTTGAGGTCGCAGGGATTAAACTGGGCGATTTAGAGGTCAGCGTAGGTCTCAATCCTTCGATACTTGGTTCATCATACAGGCGAACCTCATCTTGACCGCCGGCGCCATTCGACCCCGCATACCAAATACTACCACTGAATACACACACAGCTAACAGTAACGTTCCAACAATTAAACTGATGTCAATTATGTTGAATCTCTTAATGCTGGCTTCACTTTTGATAGGACTCTTTCCGGACTTCTTCACTTAAAAACCTCCATCCACAGACAAAAGTTCATAAAGTCGCGCATGCCACTCTTTAATATCTGTTGTAGAGTCTGTACGCCAAAATTGGGTACAGTTAATTTCTACCAAGTATGATTCATCTTCGGGATAAAGAACTGTTCGATATTCTGTCCAATTCGCTCCCGCAGACGGTTCACTTACATATGAAAATGAGTTATATCCAGGTATGGTCAATTCATTGTAACCGTCAAGAGACTTGACACCTGAAAGATGTCTCGTGATTACTTTTTGGTCGGACACGATTGAATAAGAAGGGGCTGTACATGCCCCGGGCAAATCGATTCCATACGAGAAACCTTCGACGTTCTCATCTCCAAGACTTGCACTTTGTCTTCCACCGGATTCTTCATCAACGTAGCTAATAGCTCGCAAAAGCGGAGGCAACTTCTCAGCCAAGGAATGTGGCATCCCAGGCGGTGTATAAACATAGTTCTTCGCCTCGGACACTTTCGAATAAGCAAATACAACTGAACCAAGGAGCATTCCGGTGCAGACCAAAAGAACAGCTATACGACGTTTATTCAAAACCGCTTTCTTAGATTGCGATCTCTCCGAAGCCTGTTTGTTTCCGATCTGGTTGTCAGGACGTGGGCGATCTTCAGACGCCTGAGCGCGTGGGCGATCCTCCAAGGACGATATGGAATCGCTGCTTATCACCAGCCGTTGGGGCTTTCTACCGGGAATTGGACTCATCATGCTTGTTAGAGTCCGCGCGCAACCAAAAAGTTCCCTGTTCATACGAAATTTTTCAGTCTTTTCGGGAAAGAGCCTTAGCGGCAAAACTCGTGGGTTATTCGCAGAACATGATGTTGTCGAACGCCTTCACCACTTGACTCCGAATCAGCGGCCAGGCCGTACACACTCCATCTCGCACAGGCACAGCACTTAGCTGTAGAGCCTCTCATATAACCGAGACACCAAGTAGAAGACAGCTAATCCGTACTCGCCCATATAATCGTCCCAAGACGCACACAAGCCAAAATCACACCAATTGCTCCGCAAGTCAGACCTGCCCCATAAGCGTCGTTGTAAGCGCACACTACGGCGATAACCCCAAAGATTATGCCGACCACGAGAGACACAACGGATATAACCCCGATAGTCATTCCCTTTCGGAGTTCGTAGTAGTACAGTTCGGTCACCTCGTTTACTTCATGAGTCGCCAAATGGCTGGTCAATAACAGCTCTTCTAGTTCTTCATTATCCAATTCCCCGGCTACGAACAGATCTTGAAGTTCTTCACCAGTTTGATCCTCGTATTGCCGAATATGCCTAAAGATATACTCTTCTAAGGTAAGTCCCTCGTCCTCAGCGGTTTGCTTGAGCAGCAAATCGATGAAATCGTTCTTGAGCGGTAACTGGCTTTCCACTGTGCCTCCTGGTCAACGTGATAATCAACCACCGACGGACCAAATATCGCTTCCAATCGCATTGAAGCACGTCTCTAATAGCCGGTGTTCACGTATTAGAGGGCCTGCGCAATGAAAAAGTTCCGAAGAAGGCGCACCAAATTCCCGAAAGCCATCTGCATCAGGCACAAACAGAAAACCCCGCCACAGAAAACACTTGCGTGTTTCCCGCGGCGGGGTTCTCGTCGTAAAGCCTTAGCTGATTGCTCAGCTGACGGGTCTTACTTAGCCTTCTCGACGATCTCGATCAGGCGGTAGTGCTTGTCCTTGGAGAGCGGACGGCACTCTTCGATGCGGACGCGGTCGCCCACGCCAGCCTCTTCGTTCTCGTCGTGCGCCTTGACCTTGGAGTTCGTGCGCATGATCTTGCCGTACAGGGCGTGCTGCTTGCGGTCCTCGAGCTCGACAACGATGGTCTTCTGCATCTTGTCGGACACGACGTAACCGGTGCGCACCTTACGTGCGCCAGCCTCGGTGGTGTTCATGTTTTCCTCACTCATGCTGCATCACCATCGGTTGGTGCAGCAGACAGGCCGAGCTCGCGCTCACGCATAACGGTGTAAATGCGAGCAATATCCTTGCGGACAGTGCGGAGACGGCGGTTGTTGGTCAGCTGACCGGTAGCGCTCTGGAAACGGAGGTTGAACAGCTCCTCCTTAGACTCCTTGAGCTTGGCAACCAGGTCATCGTTATCCAGCGAGCGAAGCTCGTGGGCGGGAATGCCGTTCGACATCAGTACTGATCCTCCTTCCGAACGATTCGGGTCTTAATCGGCAGCTTAGCGCCTGCGCGCTTCAGTGCCTCGATAGCAACTGCCTCGTCCGGGTAGGACATCTCGAACATGATGCGACCCGGCTTGACGTTTGCAACCCACTTTTCGACCGGGCCCTTACCGGAACCCATACGAACACCCAGTGGCTTCTGGGTCAGCGGGCGGTCCGGGAAAATCTGGATCCAGACCTTACCACCACGCTTGACGTGGCGGTTGATGGCAATACGCGCTGCCTCAATCTGACGGTTGGTGATGTAGGCCGGCTCGAGAGCCTGGAGACCGTATTCACCGAAAGTCACCTTGTTGCCGCCCTTGGACATACCAGAACGGGTCGGGCGGTGCTGACGACGGAACTTAACGCGCTTCGGGATGAGCATGAATTAGCCCTCCTTCTTCTCAGATGCACGCTGACGACGCTTGCCACCGCGACGCGGACGGTCGTTGCCGCGACGCTGGCGGGCGTTGCCGGCGTTGATCTCGGACTCGCGACGGCCACCGATCACGTCACCCTTGTAGATCCACACCTTGACGCCAATGCGACCGAAGGTGGTGTGAGCTTCGTGGGTGCCGTAGTCGATCTCCGCACGCAGGGTGTGCAGCGGAACGCGCCCCTCGTGGTAGCGCTCGGTGCGGCCCATCTCGGCACCGCCGAGACGACCGGAGCAGACAACCTTGATGCCCTTGACGTGCGGCTGACGCATTGCAGACTGGATAGCCTTGCGCATTGCACGACGGAAAGCGACACGGTTGGCGAGCTGCTCAGCGATGGACTGAGCAACCAGCTTCGCATCCGCATCAATATTCTTGACCTCGAGGATGTTCAGCTGAACCTGCTTGCCGGTGAGCTTCTCGAGCTGGCCACGGATACGGTCAGCCTCGGAGCCACGACGACCGATAACGATGCCCGGGCGAGCGGTGTGGATGTCCACACGCACGCGGTCACGGGTGCGCTCGATAACGACATCGGAGATGCCGGCGCGCTCAAGACCGGTGGACAGCAGATCGCGGATCTTGATGTCCTCGGCCAGGTAGTCAGCGTACTGCTTGTCGGCGTACCAGCGGGACTTCCAGTCGCTGGAAATACCGAGGCGAAGACCGTGTGGATGGATCTTCTGTCCCACTATCGGTCACCTTCCTTCTGGCTCTCGACGACCACGGTGATGTGGCTGGTGCGCTTGCGGACGTGGAAAGCACGGCCCTGCGCACGCGGGCGGAAGCGCTTCATGGTCGGTCCCTCGTTGGCGTAAGCCTCAGAGATGACCAGAGTACGACGGTCCAGGCCGAAGTTGTTCTCAGCGTTTGCAGCTGCAGACGCAACAACCTTGGCAACTGGATCAGCAGCACCCTGCGGAGCGTACTCCAGGATGTTCAGTGCCTCGTCGACGGACTTACCGCGAACGGTGTCCAGGACGCGACGTGCCTTCATCGGAGTAACGCGGACGAAGCGCGCAGTTGCGCGTGCAGAAGTAATGTCGTTGCTCATGGCTTATCGACGTCCCTTCTTGTCATCCTTGACGTGACCCTTGAAGGTCTTGGTCGGGGCGAATTCGCCCAGCTTGTGGCCGACCATAGAGTCATCCACGAACACCGGCACGTGCTTGCGACCGTCGTGAACGGCGAAGGTATGGCCGATGAAATCGGGGAGAATCGTGGAGCGGCGAGACCAGGTCTTGATGACCTGCTTGGTGCCCTTCTCGTTCTGTGCATCGACCTTCGCGAGGAGGTGCTCATCGACGAACGGGCCCTTCTTAAGGCTGCGTGGCATTCTCAGTTCCCTCCTTAGCGCTTCTTATTCTTGTTGGTACGACGGCGACGAACGATCAGCTGGTCGCTCGGGCGGTTCGGCTTACGGGTGCGGCCTTCCTTCTGGCCCCACGGGGAAACCGGGTGGCGACCACCGGAGGTCTTACCCTCACCACCACCGTGCGGGTGGTCGACCGGGTTCATGACAACACCGCGGACAGTCGGGCGCCAGCCCTTCCAGCGCATACGGCCGGCCTTGCCCCAACGAATGTTGATCTGATCCTGGTTTCCGACCTCACCGACGGTTGCACGGCAACGAGCGTCGACGCGACGGATCTCAGAGGACGGCATACGCAGAACTGCGTACTTGCCTTCCTTACCGAGAAGCTGAATAGAAGCACCAGCAGAACGTGCCAGCTGTGCACCGGCACCCGGCTTGAGCTCCACGCAGTGAATGGTGGAACCGGTCGGGATGTTACGCAGCGGCAGGTTGTTACCAACCTTGATGTCGGCATTAGCGCCAGACTCAACGATGGCACCCTGCTTCAGGTTCTTCGGAGCGATGATGTAGCGCTTCTCACCGTCTGCGTAGTGCAGCAGTGCGATGTTGGCGGTACGGTTCGGGTCGTACTCGATGTGAGCGACCTTTGCCGGAATGCCGTCCTTGTCATTACGACGGAAGTCGATGACACGGTACTGGCGCTTGTGTCCGCCACCCTTGTGGCGAGTGGTGATGTGACCGTGTACGTTACGGCCACCAGTCTTCGACAGCGGGCGCAGCAGAGACTTCTCAGGAGTCGAGCGAGTAACCTCGCTGAACTCGGAGACGGAGCTCTGGCGGCGACCCGGCGTAGTCGGCTTGTACTTACGAATAGCCATACTTTTGCTCTTCCTTAACTTCCTCGTCGGCTAGCGGCTAGGCTGCCGAACCGCCGAAGATGTCGATGGGATCGCTGCCGGCCGCGAGAGTCACGTAGGCGCGCTTGGTGTTCTTGCGCTTGCCGTAGCCGGTGCGGGAACGCTTGCGCTTGCCCTCACGGTTGAGGGTGTTGACGGAAGCGACCTTGGCACCGAAAATCTCCTGGACCGCGATCTTGATCTGGGTCTTGTTAGCGTCGGTGTGAACCAGGAACGTGTAAACGCCCTGCTCCATGAGTCCGTAGGACTTCTCAGACACTACCGGTGCAACAATGATGTCGCGGGGATCTGCGATGGTAGCCATTACTTCTCCTCCTTACCGGCGGTGCGAGTGATGAAGTCATTAAGTGCCTGAACGGCGAAGATGACGTCATCGGCCTTCAGAACGTCGTAGGTGTTCAGCTGATCCTCAGACAGGATGTGGACACCTGGCAGGTTACGAACCGACTTCCACGAGTTGACGTCCTCGCGTGGCAGAACGACGAGCACGTTGTGGCGCTCAGTCAGACGCTCGACGAAAGTACGAGCTGCCTTCGTGGACGGGGTCTGGCCTGGGACCAGTTCCTCGACAACGTGGATGCGGTCGTGGCGAGCACGGTCAGAGAGTGCGCCGCGCAGAGCAGCTGCAATCATCTTCTTCGGGGTGCGCTGGCTGTAGTCGCGCGGCACCGGGCCGTGAACAATGCCACCGCCGGTCCAGTGCGGAGCACGGATCGAACCCTGACGAGCGCGACCGGTACCCTTCTGGCGCCACGGCTTGCGGCCACCGCCGCGAACCTCGCCGCGGGTCTTGACCTTGTGGGTGCCCTGGCGAGCTGCTGCACGCTGTGCGACAACAACCTGGTGCATCAGGGCGATGGACACCTCCGCGTCGAACACGGAAGCAGGAAGCTCAACCGAACCGTTCACGCCGCCTTCAGCGGTGTGTACGTCTAGCTTGAGGTTGGTCATGCGTGAGCACCACCCTTCGTGGCAGTCTTAACAACCAGCAGGCCGCCGCGTGCACCCGGAACTGCGCCCTTGATGAGCAGCAGGTTCGCGTCAGCGTCAACCTTCTGGATCTTCAGGTTCTGGGTTGTGACCCGGTCGTTACCCATGCGGCCTGCCATGCGCTTGCCCTTGAAGACGCGTCCTGGCGTGGCGCAGGCGCCAATGCCACCAACACGACGGTGAGCAGCCTGGTTACCGTGAGCAGCACCCTGGCCAGCAAAGCCGTGGCGCTTCATACCACCGGCGAAGCCATGGCCCTTGGAGGTACCAGTGACGTCGACGTACTCAATTTCGCCAAAGATGTCGACACCAACGGACTGGCCGACCTCGTAAGAGGAAGCGTCCGGGGTGCGAATCTCGACGCTGTGGCGACGCGGGGTCACACCGGCCTTCTTGAAGTGGCCGGCCTCCGGCTTGTTGACCTTACGCGGGTCAATTTCGCCGTATGCAATCTGGACGGCGTCGTAGCCGTCGGTTTCCTTAGTGCGCACCTGAGTCACTACGCACGGCCCAGCCTCAACGACGGTAACCGGAACAACGCGGTTTTCCTCGTCGAAGATCTGAGTCATACCGAGCTTCGTGCCCAGGATGCCCTTGATCTCGTTTTCACTCATTTATCTTGTCTCCGCTACCAAAAGTCCAGGATCACTGAATGTTCACATCGACACTTGCCGGAAGGTCAATGCGCATAAGTGCATCGACGGTCTTCGGCGTTGGATCGAGAATGTCGATCAGACGCTTGTGAGTGCGCATCTCGAAGTGCTCGCGCGAGTCCTTGTACTTGTGCGGCGAACGGATAACGCAGTAAACGTTCTTTTCGGTTGGCAACGGCACCGGGCCAACGACGCGTGCACCCGTACGGGTAACGGTCTCCACGATCTTTCGCGCAGAAGCGTCGATAGCCTCGTGGTCGTAGGCCTTGAGCCTGATGCGGATCTTCTGTCCGGCCACGCTTGTCCTCTCCTCGGTCGGCGCGCCCCAATTAAAGGGGCGTCGACCCTGTCAATGTTTCTCGACGCCGTCAGCAACTATGGCCAGCGCCAGAAATTAAAACTGGGTTGTGCATTACTTCAAAGCGATTTCGTCTTCGATCGTCATGGCAAATTAACTTTTGGCCATGACCCGAGCGGACGACTAACGCCTTGCACTCAAATCCCAGTGGAAAACAAGTCCCCCTCGTGGGGCTCTTCATTTTGCCTACTGCCGCTGTTAATTTGCCATGCCACCTCCGACCCCCGCGGTCGGGCGTGTCGCCCGTTTTCTCCGTGAGGCACGATTGGGAAGAACCTTCCCTACGTGGTCATGCTCGCCTTACCATAGGCGCTAAGTCCAATTTCGTACTGGTTCCCAGCTGGGCCTGATACGACAATTGGCGCGAACGCCTTTGTTAAAGCAACCCCCTTATTAAAGCACGTCCGCACTGCGAATGTAAAATCACGATTCCAAAGTGCAACGTACATCACACCCATTACGGCACAGTCTGCTTAACGACGGCTATAGCGCCGCCCCCCATCCCGTCTAGTGTCAGCTATGTACAGATACAAAAAATCCCGACTTCCGCTTACGCGGAGTCGGGATTCTTCTAAGACCTAGTTAAAGCATTTCCCCTTTGGGGAGAAGACTTACTTAATGATCTTGGTAACGCGGCCAGCGCCGACGGTGCGGCCACCCTCGCGGATAGCGAAGCGCAGACCCTCGTCCATTGCGACCGGCTGGATCAGCTTGACAGACATGTCAACGTTGTCGCCCGGCATGACCATCTCGACACCTTCCGGCAGGGAAACGACGCCGGTGACGTCGGTGGTGCGGAAGTAGAACTGCGGACGGTAGTTGTTGAAGAACGGGGTGTGACGGCCACCCTCATCCTTGGACAGGATGTAGACGGAACCCTCGAACTCGGTGTGCGGGGTGTAAGCGCCCGGCTTAGCAACGATCTGACCGCGCTCGATGTCCTCACGCTTGGTACCGCGGAGCAGCAGACCACAGTTGTCGCCAGCCTCAGCGGAATCCAGCAGCTTGCGGAACATCTCGATACCGGTAACGGTGGTCTTCTGGGACTTCTCCTTGATGCCCAGAATCTCGACCTCGTCGTTGACGTTCAGAACGCCGCGCTCAACACGACCGGTAGCAACGGTGCCGCGACCGGTAATGGTGAAGATGTCCTCAATCGGCATCAGGAACGGCTTGTCGGTCTCGCGGACCGGATCCGGGATGTTCTCGTCGCAGGCTTCCATCAGCTCGAGGATGGAGTTGACCCACTTCTCTTCGCCCTCAAGAGCCTTCAGAGCGGAGATGTGAACGATCGGAGCTTCCTCGTCGTAGTCCTGCTCAGCCAGCAGCTCGCGGACCTCCATCTCGACGAGCTCGATAATCTCTTCGTCGTCGACCATGTCGCACTTGTTCAGTGCAACGAGGATGTACGGAACGCCAACCTGGCGAGCCAGCAGAACGTGCTCGCGGGTCTGCGGCATCGGGCCGTCAGTAGCAGCAACAACCAGGATTGCGCCGTCCATCTGAGCAGCACCGGTGATCATGTTCTTGATGTAGTCGGCGTGGCCCGGGGCATCGACGTGAGCGTAGTGGCGCTTCTCCGTCTGGTACTCAACGTGGGAAACGTTGATGGTAATGCCACGTTCCTTCTCTTCCGGTGCCTTATCGATGGCATCGTAAGCGAACGACTCGTTCAGGTCCGGGAACTTGTCAGCCAGAACCTTGGTGATAGCGGCGGTAGTGGTGGTCTTACCGTGGTCAACGTGACCAATGGTACCGATGTTGACGTGCGGCTTCGTACGCTCGAACTTCGCCTTTGCCACTTTTAGTCCTCCTGGAGGTCTAGGTGGCCACGACTCTCGCAGCCACAATTTTGTGGTCACTCTATCCGCCTTCACAACATCAGAAGCCTTCAAGCTGTTCGCTTACGACTTCGGAACATGCGCGCGCAAAAGAGCACTATTCTTTCACTGTGCCAGTTACTCGATACTAGGGCAGGATACTGGAGTTTTCCAAACCAGACCAACCCCCTAGTTAAGGGTGGGTAACGGCCAGCAACTCACATCGTCATTTACCAGCATAAATGCTAGATATTTGAACAGCGATTTAAAATCGACCAACGATATGAATTGCGAGCAGCTACCCCCTAGAGCTTGTCTGTGCTAACACACGCCAACAGTTTGACGGTGTCTCAGCAGAGTCAAAGCTAAAGGGAATCTATCAAAGCTGCAGACCCTCGCACTGCGTCAACTAAAACGAATGACAGTGCAGTACGTGCAGGGATGGGGTCAACTCTGATTGAGCACCCCACCCTACCGACACGATTTAAGCGCCGGTACGAGCTGCAATGATCTCCTCGGCCACGGAGGACGGAACCTCAGCGTAGGAGTCGAAGATCATGGTGTAGTTTGCGCGACCCTGGGTCTTGGAACGCAGGTCACCAACGTAGCCGAACATCTCGGACAGCGGAACCAGAGCCTTGACAGCCTTGACGCCGGTGCGGTCCTCCATGGAGTTGACCTGGCCACGACGGGAGTTGATGTCACCGATGACCTCGCCCATGTACTCTTCCGGAGTAATGACCTCAACGGCCATCATCGGCTCGAGCAGGACTGGCTTAGCCTTCTGAACAGCTTCCTTCAGAGCCTGCTGACCAGCGATCTTGAAGGCCATTTCAGAGGAGTCAACCTCGTGGTAAGCACCGTCGAGCAGGGTTGCCTTGATGTTCACCAGCGGGTAGCCGGCGAGGGTACCGTACTGCATTGCGTCCTGAATACCAGCGTCGACAGACGGGATGTATTCCTTCGGAACACGACCACCGGTGACCTCGTTGACGAACTTGTAAGCGGTGGACTCGTCCTCTTCAACCTCGTCAGCAGACGGAGCGTACGGCTCCAGAGCAATGATGACGCGGGCGAACTGACCCGAACCACCGGTCTGCTTCTTGTGGGTGTACTCGAACTTCTCGACAGGCTTGCGGATGGTCTCGCGGTAAGCAACCTGCGGGTTACCGATGTTTGCTTCGACCTTGAACTCGCGCTTCATGCGGTCAACCAGGACGTCGAGGTGGAGCTCGCCCATACCGCCGATAACGGTCTGGCCGGTCTCCTCGTCCAACTTGACGGTGAAGGTCGGGTCCTCTTCAGCCAGACGCTGAATAGCGGTACTCAGCTTCTCCTGATCAGCCTTGGACTTCGGCTCAATAGCAACGGAGATAACCGGATCCGGGAAGGACATGGACTCCAGAACGATTGGAGCATCCTGTGCACACAGGGTGTCACCGGTGGTGGTGTCCTTCAGACCGATGAAGGCGTAGATGTTACCTGCCACTGCCTCGTCAACAGGGTTCTCCTTGTTGGCGTGCATCTGGAACAGCTTACCGACGCGCTCCTTCTTGTCCTTGGTGGAGTTCAAGACCTGCTGGCCCGGCTCCACGCGACCGGAGTAAACGCGGACGAAGGTCAGCTTGCCGAAGAACGGGTGAGCAGCAATCTTGAATGCGAGAGCGGAGAACGGCTCATCCTTAGACGGCTTACGGACCATATCGACGTCCTCGTCGCCCATCTGGTGGCCGTGAACCTCACCGATGTCCAGCGGATTCGGCAGGAAGTCAATGACGGCGTCGAGCAGCGGCTCAACACCCTTGTTCTTGTACGCGGTACCACAGTAGACCGGGTAGATCTCAGAGTTCAGAACCAACTTGCGGATGGCACCCTTGATCTCGTCCATGGTCAGCTCTTCGCCACCGAAGTACTTCTCCATGAGCTCCTCGTCGGACTCAGCGACGGTCTCAATGAGCTTCTCACGGTACTCGTTAGCCTTGTCGACCATGTCAGCCGGAATCTCCTCGACCTGCGCAGGAGTACCGATCTCGACCTTGCCCGGCCACATGAGAGCCTTCATCTCCAGCAGGTCAACAACACCGTCGAAGTCATCCTCAGCGCCAATCGGCAGCTGCATAACCAACGGCTTTGCACCCAGGCGGTCAACGATGGTGCCAACGGTGTAGTAGAAGTCAGCGCCCAGCTTGTCCATCTTGTTGACGAAGCAAATACGCGGGACATCGTACTTCTGAGCCTGACGCCAAACCTGCTCAGACTGCGGCTCGACACCTTCCTTACCGTCGAAGACTGCGACGGCACCGTCGAGCACACGCAGGGAACGCTCAACCTCAACGGTGAAGTCGACGTGGCCCGGGGTATCGATGATGTTGATCTGGTTGTCGTTCCAGAAACAGGTCACAGCAGCGGAGGTAATGGTAATACCGCGCTCCTTCTCCTGCTCCATCCAGTCGGTGGTGGACGCACCATCGTGAGTCTCACCGACCTTGCGGTTAATACCCGTGTAGTACAGGATGCGCTCGGTCGTAGTCGTCTTACCAGCATCGATGTGCGCCATGATGCCGATGTTGCGGACCTTGTGGAGGTCCTTCTTAACGGGAAGTGCACCTTCAGCCACTTGATTCCCCACTCGTTTCAAATCGGTTTGGCGGTGAGGCTCAATTACGGGATTGCAATCGGCCGTCAAATCCGCCGTCGGTCGGGTTTGCTTTATCTATAATGCCACCGTCTTGGCGCGAAGTCGCGCCGTGACGTACACCTATTGCGTAAATTCTACGCAAGACATCGGGTGTAAGCGCCGGGCTGGCCCCTATTGAGTGACCTTAAAGATCTGTGGACCGCGACCGACGCGCGCCGTTGACATACCGGCAGCTGCTTTACGACGGTGACCATTCGCGGCCTCCGTCGATAAGCGATTACCAGCGGTAGTGAGCGAATGCGCGGTTTGCCTCCGCCATCTTGTGAGTGTCCTCACGACGCTTGACGGATGCACCCAGGCCGTTGGATGCATCGAGGATCTCGTTAGCGAGACGCTCGGTCATGGTGTTCTCACGGCGCTGACGGGAGAACATCAGCAGCCAGCGCAGTGCCAGCGTGGTGCCACGGCCCGGACGAACCTCGACCGGAACCTGGTAGGTGGCGCCACCAACACGGCGGGAACGAACCTCAAGAGCCGGCTTGACGTTCTCGATTGCGCGCTTCAGAGTCAGCACCGGGTCAGTACCGGTCTTCTCTTCGCACAGCTCAAGCGCACCGTAGACGATGCGCTCTGCAGTCGACTTCTTACCGTCGAGCAGAACCTTGTTGACCAGCTGCGACACCAGAGGGGAGCCGTAGACCGGGTCGTTGACGACAGGACGCTTCTGTACTGGGCCCTTACGTGGCATGGCTTACTTCTCCTTCTTTGCGCCGTAGCGGGAACGAGCCTGCTTGCGGTCCTTGACACCCTGGGTGTCCAGGGAACCGCGGACGATCTTGTAGCGGACACCCGGGAGGTCCTTAACACGACCACCGCGAACGAGCACCATGGAGTGCTCCTGCAGGTTGTGGCCCTCACCCGGAATGTAAGCCGAAACCTCGATACCGGAGGTCAGGCGAACACGAGCGACCTTACGAAGAGCCGAGTTCGGCTTCTTCGGGGTGGTGGTGTAAACACGGGTGCAAACGCCGCGGCGCTGAGGGGAACCCTTCAGAGCTGCGGTTGCAACCTTAGCCTTCTTGTCATGGCGGCCCTTGCGGACCAGCTGCTGAATAGTGGGCATGAAGCCTCTTTCTGTTTTCAATCCTCGCTGGACATTCTCACGCCCGATGCCAACCGCAGCGGAGTAACCACCTTCCGTGTGAATACATCAAAAGAAAAGTTATTACTCATCCAGTGGTGAGCCCATCGGTTGAACGCAAGAAATGGAGGGATTTTGAACGTGCGAAACCCAGTCAGCCGCTCTCGCTGGCCTACTGGGTAATGTCTCAAGTTCCCAATTCTTTTCTGGGATCGTTGTATAACAGTACGCGAGCTGCGGGTTTAGTCCAAACACCCTGGTAACAGCGCAAAAATTTCAGCCACTTTGAGTGCAACTCCGGTTTGGGACCAAATTTTCGTCGTAAAGCGCGGCGCGCCTCACCCCACAACCTCTTGCGCCACTGGAGTCTCTAATCCTCCCACCACTGTCGCTCGGGGACATCGCCGCGGGAGCCGTCAGGAAGCAACTTAACTCCTAGCACCTGGTGCAGCTGGATGGCGTTATGACGGAAATTGTATTCCGAGCCGGCCATGTACATGCCCCACAACTTCGCCGTCTGTTCCCCGACGAGCTCAACTGCCTTATCCCAGTCGTTCTCCAGGTTTTCGCACCAGTCGTTGAGAGTGCGGGCATAGTCAAAGCGAAGGTTCTGCTGATCGACCATCTCGAATCCCTGGTCCTGCATGGCATGCATGATTGTGCCAACGCCAGTGAGCTCGCCGTCCGGGAAGATGTAGCGATCAATGAAGGTGCCCTTGCGGGTGCGGTGATTATCCCAGTAAGTAATGCAATGGTTGAGCATCAAACCGCCCTCCTTCAGCTTTCCGTAAAGGAAACCAAAGAAGCTCGGGTAGTTCTTAACGCCAATATGCTCCAGGATGCCGATCGCAGAGATGGCATCGAAGTTCTGTTCGGAGACATCTCGGTAATCCTGAAAGCGCACCTCAGCCAGATCCTCGAGACCTTCTTCCTTGATTTTCGCCTGTGCCCACTCTGCCTGCTGTTCAGAGAGAGTCACGCCAATCGCCTTCACTCCACGCCTAGCTGCATAGAGAACCATGCCACCCCAACCGCAGCCAACGTCGAGAAGCCGGTCGCCTTCCTTTAGACGCAACTTATCGAACACCAGGCGATACTTGTTCTCTTGAGCCTCTTCAAGCGTGGAATCTTCATTCGGATAATACGCACAGGTGTACGTCATCGAGGGCCCGAGTAGCAACTCATAGAATTCATTACTCACGTCGTAATGCGAAGAGATTGACGCTGCGTCGCGTTCCTTAGAATGGCGAGCCAAACCGTTGTGCAGGCGCTTCTTCCACCATGCGGTGCGCTCGATCTCCGGGATTTCAGGAACATATGGCAGCCCCATCGCCCGTAGCGAGCGGACGACCTTTGCCAAAGTTGCAGCAGGTGGAACCTCGAATTGATCATGCAAGTCCATCAACGCCCCGAAGGCCTCGATGGGGTGCCCGAGGCTCACGCGGGTCAGTTCCAGCTCACCGGTAACGAATGCGCGTCCAAAGCCGACATCGTCGCGCAGATGGGTCACGATGTGATTCAAAGCGTCGCGCGAGCGTACATTGATGCCAACTTTCGCATCCTCCGGGCCTGCAGCCGAACCGTCGAAAGCAGTCAAACGCAGCGGCAGTGGCTTTCCCGAAGTATCGATGAAGGCCTCGAAAATCTCTGCAACAGTCATTGGAGTAAACGCCATGATGAGTCCTTATCTGTGAAAGATGCGGCTAAGTGATCTGTTTTTGATTTAGACGTCAGCGCAGGGTTAAACACTCAGCACTGCGATTGAGTTAAGCGCCAGCAACGGTCTTGTCATAAAGGCGCGGGAACCGCGAGTTGGGATCGTAGATCTCCTTGAGCTCGTCGGGCAGACCACCTCCATAGAGCTCTTCAAACTGCTCCGGCGAGTAGAAAGCCTCGGAATACAGTGACTTATGCCCACCCAATTCACTGACCTTTTCCTCGATGACCCGGTTAAAGGCACCGGGACGCGAATCGCCGGGCACCAAATTGATTGGTACTGCTGACCAGAACCCCACGTTGACCCAGGTGGTCTCGGGATCAAGCGGATAGAGGGGCCACGGGCTGTCGCTATCGGCCAATTTGTCACCGCTACCAATAAGATTCTCTGAACCTTCCCGAAGGTGGATTGGGCACATCCACACTGGCTGGATATCGCAAGCTTCGAAGAACCAATCCAAAAACTCAGCCAGTCGGTCGACAGTGACTTCGATATCCTGAACGACGCGCTCGTTGGCTGGAAGCCCCTTCCGAGCCTTCATCTTGTTCTCAAGGTCATATTTCTTATCGAGGCCAACCAGCTTCCAATAGAAAGACGAACGCTTGAGCTCTCGCGGCCACACAGCCCGCACTGTCGGATTCTGGGCCCCAAAAGCTCGAGAGCACCAGAACCAGTCAACATCCCAGCGCCAGATGTAGTCGCGAATGGTGAGACGATCTCGGGTAATTCCCGATGGATGCTGGAGCGAGCGGTAGTAAACCTTGTCCCGGGTGTAGTCCGAGACAGGACCTTCTTCCTCCGTCTTACGGCCGAGCACAAGGTAGATTTCTTCCGGCGAGAACGCCACACCATCAAGAAAATCAACGGGTTCGCCTTGGTATTCCTTCGTGGCGACAACGGCAGCGAGCTTTTCAGCCGCCTCTGTTGTGGAGTGGCAACGCACATGCCGGAGTTCAACGTACGGCAGTACTTCCTCCAGCTCGATCTTCAGTCTCACGACGTACCCGAGCGACCCATAGGAATTAGGAAAGCCACGGAACAGGTCCACATTCTCAGTGCGAGAGCAGGTCACAATCTCGCCAGTGCCGGTCAGAATATCCATTTCCAGCACCGACTCATGCGGCAGACCATTGCGAAACGCTGTGGACTCTACGCCCATGCCTGTGACAGCTCCGCCGAGCGTAATCGTCTTCAGTTCAGGGATTACAAAGGGCATGAGCCCATAGGGCAAGGTGGCATCCACCAAGTCTTCGTACGTGCACATTCCCTGCACATCAGCAGTCTTTGCAACAGGGTCAACGGCTACCACCCCACCGAGACCACTGACATCAAGGCCAGGGATATCGGTTTCACTGCGGGTCCGAAAAAGGTTCGATGTCCGCTTCGCCAACCGCACTCGCTTATCGACGGGAATAGATTGAAAACTCTCCAGGAGTTTCTGCACGCCCTGCTCATGCGCATACCAGCCCACCGGTTCAACACAGACCTGGTCAATTCCTCGCCCCGGTGCCAGCTTCGCTGCCGCGGCAGTGAGCTTTCCGGCTAGACGAGGGACAGTGCCAACACCAGGAATCTGTTGATGAGCCATGAAAGCTACCGTAACCGCAGGTCTTGGGTGACTTCTATGCATGGTGACCGATATTTCCCCGCAGACTGGCTGGGAAACGACCGAACTTCGCATTACCTACGGAGAGCAATTCAGCGCCTGAAAAGGCTATTTGCATCTATATCTATAACTTGCTTCGGGTAGTTTTAGTTCCCCGTCGTCTTACCCTACAAAAGGGTGGCGACCGAATGAGGTCCGGAACAATAGCTCACTGTGTTTACTGCTGGCGAATGTTCACTGCGGGCGGATGCTGATTCATTGCCTACACCCCATTGTCGGCGTATAGGTGGGGACATGTCTAAGAAGGTTATTGTCATTGGCGGCCACGGCAAGGTGGCCCAAATCGCTACTCCCCTACTTATCGACGATGGCTGCGAGGTCACGTCTGTTATTCGCAACCCCGACCAGGTCCCGGATATCGAGGCTCTCGGCGCCACACCAGCCGTTTACGACATCACTAGTCTCTCGACAGAGCAGTTTGCGGACCTTCTCAGCGGGCATGATGCCGTGATTTGGTCCGCCGGCGCTGGTGGAGGTTCAGCAGAACGGACTTACGCGATCGACCGCGACGCAGCTATTACTTCGATTGCCGCGGCCGAGCAGGCTGGCGTTAAGCGCTACGTCATGGTCTCCTACTTTGGTGCGGGCCACGACCATGGCGTTCCAGAGGATCACAGCTTCTTTGCCTATGCCGAGTCCAAGGCTGCAGCCGACGAAGCGCTGCGCGCTTCAAACCTTGAGTGGACCATTCTCGGCCCGAGTGCGCTCACGCTCGACAAGGGCCAGGATTCCATCGACACCACGGCGGACAAGGCAGGCGAGGTCGCTCGTGCGACCGTTGCCAATGTCATCTCGCAGACCGTGTTCAACGAGACTACCGTTGGTCGCATCATTAACTTCAACGAGGGCAACACCCCGATTGCAGAGGCTCTCAAGGAGTAGAGGAAGGAAGCCGGGGACGGGAACCCCTAGCCCCTCCCTCCCCTGCCCCTGCCTCTGTTCCTATCGCTGTTCTTCAGCCTCCAGCTGAGCTTTCCAGTTGAGTTGCCTCGACAAAGAAAAATCCTCCGGCACGACCGTGACGAACTAGCAAGCTGCTAGTAAGCCACTACTGTGCCGGAGGATTTTTCCGGTTGCCACCTGACAGCTAGCGCACTAAGCCCCAACTGCCAGGCGTGGTGCTTTGTCCGACAGCAGCCGGGGAATTCTCCCGCTCCCCAGCCGCGGCCGCAAAGCTATTGATTTTTACTCGAAGGTTCCGATGTCATCCAGCGGAACTGCGGAACCGACCTGGTCGATGCCGTAGGTGTCCTCGGCACCGTAGAAGCCCTCACCGAAGGAAGCGAACGGGGCAGCTGCCTGGCGGGCAGCTTCCTCAGTCGGCTCAACCGTGATGTTGCGGTAGCGCGAGATACCCGTACCAGCCGGGATTAGCTTACCGATAATCACGTTCTCCTTCAGGCCGATGAGCTTATCCGAGCGCTTGTTGATAGCGGCGTCGGTAAGCACGCGCGTCGTCTCCTGGAAGGAGGCGGCGGACAGCCAGGACTCGGTGGCCAGCGATGCCTTGGTAATACCCATCAGCACGCGACGACCCTCGATGACGCTGCCACCGGAGGCAACAATCTCGCGGTTCTTAGCCATGACCGTGGAGCGCTCGACCAATGCGCCTGGCAGCAGGTCGGAGTCACCCGGCTTGGACACAATCACGCGGCGCAGCATCTGGCTGACAATAACCTCGATGTGCTTGTCGTGAATGGCCACACCCTGGTCACGGTAGACCGACTGGACTTCCTCAATGAGGTGACGCTGGACGCCTCGGCGACCCAGGACCTCGAGGACCTCGTGCGGATCGGCAGCGCCCTTGAGCAGCTGCTGCCCCTTAACCACATGGTCACCATCGCGGATGGCGCGACGACGGCCATCGACGGTGATTTCAGCCAGCCCCTGACGCTTGGACAGCTTGTCGTAGACGACCTCGTCCTCGCTGTTGGCATCCGGGATGAGGGTGAGCGTGTAGAAGTGCTCGTCCTCCTCCAGGCGCACGCGACCGTTTTCGCGAACCAGTGGAGCCTTGTTCTTCGGCACTCGGGCCTCGAACAGCTCCTGGACACGCGGCAGACCACCGGTAATGTCGCCACCGACACCACCCTGGTGGAACGTACGCATGGTCAGCTGGGTACCCGGCTCACCAATGGACTGCGCAGCGACAATACCGACAGCCTCTCCGATGTCGACCAGCTTGCCGGTTGCCATCGAGCGACCGTAGCACTTGGCACATACACCGGTTGCGGTGGAACAGGTCAGAACCGAGCGGACCTTGACTTCCTTGACACCGTGGCTGAGAGCCAGGGTGATGTGGTCGTCGTTCAGGTCGGTGTCAGCCTCGATAAGGACATTGCCCTCAGCGTCGGTGACATCGGCTGCCAGCACACGAGCGATTGCAGCGGTTTCGACGTACTTCGCACGACGAATCTCACCGGTCGGATTGCCGGTTGCGTCCAGAACATCCTCGCCAATCTCGACAACGACACCGTCGTGGGTGCCACAGTCCTCTTCGCGAACGATGACGTCCTGCGCAACGTCGACCAGACGACGGGTCAGGTAACCCGAGTCAGCGGTACGAAGCGCGGTATCGGCCAGACCCTTACGGGAACCGTGCGAGTTGTTGAAGTACTCGAGAACCGACAGGCCTTCGCGGAAGGAGGTCTTAATCGGGCGGGTGATGTATTCACCACGCGGGTTCGTGACCATGCCCTTCATACCGGCCAGCGAGTGAATCTGGCCCATGTTACCGGCAGCACCCGACTTCACGATCATCGGAATCGGGTTGTCATCCGGGTACAGAGCCTCGACCTTTTCACCGACCTCAGCCGTCGCAGCCTTCCACAGGTTAACCAGCGACTCGTGACGCTCAGCAGCCGAGAGCTTACCGCGGCGGAACTTCTTCTCCACCGTGGCGGCCTTCTCTTCGTAGCCGTTCAGGATCTCACGCTTGTTCGGGAGAACCAGCACGTCAGACATAGCAATGGTGACACCAGAACGGGTAGCCCAGTAGAAACCAGCATCCTTGAGCTTGTCGACGGTCTGAGCGACCGTGATCATCGGGTACTTGGCAGCCAAGTCGTTGATGATCGCAGCCTGCGGCTTCTTAGCCATAACGCCTTCGACGTAGGGGTAGTTCCACGGCAGCAGGTCGTTGAACATAACGCGGCCCAGCGTGGTGGAAGCCAGCCAGGTATCGCCCTTGTTCCAACCATCTGGGAACTGCTCGGACTCAATCTCGGCCGGCGGACGCAGGTGGCTGATGCGGACCTTAATTGGGCTCTGCAGGCCAATTGCACCGCGGTCGTAAGCCATGATGGCCTCGGCCGGGCTGGTGTAAATACCCTGCTCCGGTGCGTCCTCGGTGGCATCCTGGTGGCCACCCGGCAGCTCCGGCTTCTCCAGTGTCAGGAAGTACAGGCCAGTGACCATATCCAGACGCGGCATAGCCAGCGGCTTACCGGAAGCCGGCGACAGAATGTTGTTCGAGGACAGCATCAGGACGCGAGCCTCGGCCTGTGCTTCAGCGGACAGCGGCAGGTGAACTGCCATCTGGTCACCGTCGAAGTCGGCGTTGAAAGCCTCACATGCCAGTGGGTGCAGCTGAATTGCCTTACCCTCAACCAGGACCGGCTCGAACGCCTGAATACCCAGGCGGTGCAGCGTAGGTGCACGGTTCAGCAGGACCGGGTGTCCGGTAATGACATCTTCGAGGACGTCCCACACCTCTGGGCGCTGACGCTCAACCATGCGCTTGGCGCTCTTGATGTTCTGCGCGTAGCTCTTGGCCACGAGCTCCTTCATAACGAACGGCTTGAACAGCTCCAGAGCCATCAGCTTCGGCAGACCACACTGGTGCAGCTTCAGCTGCGGGCCGACGATAATAACCGAACGGCCGGAGTAGTCAACACGCTTACCCAGCAGGTTCTGACGGAAACGACCCTGCTTACCCTTGAGCAGGTCGCTCAGGGACTTCAGCGGGCGGTTACCCGGACCAGTGACCGGGCGGCCACGACGTCCGTTGTCGAACAGTGCGTCAACGGATTCCTGAAGCATGCGCTTCTCGTTGTTGACGATGATCTCCGGAGCGCCGAGGTCAATCATGCGCTTCAGGCGGTTATTGCGGTTGATGACACGACGGTAGAGGTCGTTCAAGTCCGAGGTCGCAAAGCGGCCACCGTCGAGCTGCACCATCGGGCGCAGCTCCGGCGGAATCACCGGGATGCAGTCGAGCACCATAGCGGCCGGGTCGTTGCCGGACTGCAGGAATGCAGTGACAACCTTCAGGCGCTTGAGGGCGCGCATCTTCTTCTGTCCCTTGCCGTCGCGAATAATCTCGCGCAGCTCCTCGGCCTCCTTGGCCAGGTCGAAGTTGCGGATCAGGGTCTGAATAGCCTCAGCACCCATACCACCGGTGAAGTAATCCTCGTAGCGGTCGACGAGCTCGGTGTAAATGCCCTCGTCGATAATCATCTGCTTCGGCTCGAGCTTGATGAAGGTGTTCCAAATCTCGTCGAGACGATCCAGCTCGCGCTGGGCGCGCTCACGGATGTGGCGCATCTCGCGCTCGGCTGCAGACTGAACCTTCTTGCGGGCATCAGCCTTGGCACCCGCAGCCTCGAGTTCAGCCAGATCCTCTTCCAGAGTCTGGGCGCGCTCGGCCAACTCCTGGTCGCGGTCGTCCTCAACCAGCTTCTTGTCCACGAGCATGTCTGCTTCGAGGGTTTCCTGGTCGTTGTGGCGAGCCTCTTCATCCACGGAGGTGATGATGTTGGCAGCGAAGTAGATGATCTTTTCCAGATCCTTCGGAGCCAGGTCGAGCAGGTAGCCGAGGCGGGACGGCACACCCTTGAAGTACCAGATGTGAGTGACCGGAGCGGCCAGCTCAATGTGGCCCATGCGCTCACGGCGAACCTTCGACTTGGTCACCTCAACGCCACAGCGTTCACAGATGATGCCCTTGAAGCGAACGCGCTTGTACTTACCACAAGCACACTCCCAGTCGCGGGTCGGGCCGAAGATACGCTCACAGAAAAGGCCATCCTTTTCCGGCTTCAGCGTACGGTAGTTAATCGTCTCGGGCTTCTTGACCTCACCGCGAGACCAGCGGCGGATGTCGTCGGCGGTAGCGAGCCCAATCCGGAGCTCGTCAAAGTTGTTGACGTCGAGCACCTGTTTTCCCTTTCCCTCCGCATCGAAGTAATGCGGAAACCAAATTCTCTGCGGAGGTTTTTGTACGTTGTCGTCTGTGTTGGGTTATTCGCGAGTTAGGGCTTCCCGACCCTGATACTCACGCAATGTTTCGTCGTTAAGCGAGAAACTATGCGGAGTCAGCGTCGGAACGCTCATCGCGGGACAGGTTAATGCCGAGGGAAGCGGTCGCGTGGTCGAGTTCCTCATCGTCGGAGGAGCCCAACTCAACCGGAACGCCGTCGGCCGAAAGGACCTCAACGTTCAGGCAGAGCGACTGCAGTTCCTTCAGAAGCACCTTGAACGACTCCGGAATACCCGGATCCGGAATGTTGTCGCCCTTCACGATTGCCTCGTAGACCTTGACGCGGCCAACCACGTCATCGGACTTGATGGTGAGCAGCTCCTGCAGGGTGTAAGCAGCGCCGTATGCCTGCATTGCCCACACCTCCATCTCACCGAAGCGCTGACCACCGAACTGAGCCTTACCACCCAGCGGCTGCTGGGTAATCATGGAGTACGGACCGGTGGAACGAGCGTGAATCTTCTCGTCGACCAGGTGGTGCAGCTTCAGCATGTACATGTAGCCCACCGAAACCGGGAACGGGAACTTCTCGCCAGAGCGGCCGTCGAACAGCGTGGCCTTACCGTCAGCGTTGACCAGCACCTCGCCGTCACGGTTCGGGCGGGACGACGCGAGCAGACCAGCGAGCTCCTCGTTCTCAGCACCGTCGAACACTGGGGTTGCAACCAAGGAGTCGGACGGAACATCGTGCAGGTCGGCCGGAAGACGCTTAGCCCAATCCGGGTCGCCCTCAATGCTCCAGCCGGCCTTCGCCAGCCAGCCGAGGTGAACCTCGAGGACCTGGCCGATGTTCATACGACGCGGAACACCGTGGGTGTTCAGAATGATGTCGACCGGGGTGCCGTCCGGCAGGAACGGCATGTCCTCCTGCGGCAGGATCTTGCCGATAACGCCCTTGTTACCGTGACGACCTGCCATCTTGTCGCCGTCCTGGATCTTGCGCTTCTGCGCAACGTAGACGCGGACCATCTCGTTGACACCCGGTGCCAGGTCGTCATCGTCTTCACGGGAGAAGACGCGGACGCCGATGACCTTGCCGGACTCACCGTGCGGAACACGCATGGAAGTGTCACGGACCTCGCGGGACTTCTCGCCGAAGATAGCGCGCAGCAGGCGCTCCTCCGGAGTCAGCTCAGTCTCGCCCTTCGGCGTGGTCTTAGCGACCAGGATGTCACCGTCGCGAACGTCGGCACCGATGCGGACGATACCGCGGTCATCCAGATCCTTCAGCATCTCCTCGGACGCGTTCGGGATATCACGGGTGATTTCCTCCGGACCCAGCTTGGTGTCGCGAGCGTCAATCTCGTGCTCCTCGATGTGAATCGAGGTCAGGATGTCCTCCTCAACCATGCGCTGGTTCAGGATGATGGCGTCCTCGTAGTTGTGACCTTCCCACGGCATGAATGCCACGAGCAGGTTCTTACCAAGTGCCATCTCACCGTTGTCGGTACCCGGACCGTCAGCGATGACCTGGCCGGTCTCAACACGCTGGCCCTCGTCAACCAGTGGCTTCTGGTTGTAGCAAGTGCCCTGGTTAGTGCGCTCGAACTTGCGCAGCAGGTAGGTGTGGCGCTGGCCCTCATCGTCCATGATGGTGATGAAGTCTGCCGACACGGTCTCGACCACACCGGCGGCCGAAGCGACAATGACATCGCCCGCGTCGTAAGCAGCACGCTGCTCCATACCGGTACCGACGAACGGAGCCTCCGAACGCAGTAGCGGCACAGCCTGACGCTGCATGTTCGCACCCATCAGGGCACGGTTAGCGTCGTCGTGCTCGAGGAACGGAATCATGGCAGTAGCCACGGAGACCATCTGACGCGGGGAAACATCGAGGTAGTCGACCTCATCGGCGCGGACGGACTCGACGTCACCACCCTTCTTACGAACAGACAGGGTCTCCTGAACGAAGCGGCCGTTCTCGTCAATCGGGGTGTTAGCCTGCGCGACGACGTAGCGGTCTTCCTCATCAGCGGTGAGGTAGTCGACCTCGTCGGTGATGACACCATCACGGACGCGGCGGTACGGAGTCTCAATGAAACCGAACGGGTTCACGCGTGCGTAGCAGGACAGCGAACCAATCAGGCCAATGTTCGGACCCTCTGGGGTCTCAATTGGACACATACGGCCGTAGTGGGACGGGTGAACGTCTCGGACCTCGAGACCAGCACGGTCACGGGTCAGACCACCCGGACCCAGTGCGGACAGACGACGCTTGTGGGTCAGACCCGACAGCGAGTTGTTCTGGTCCATGAACTGGGACAGCTGGGAAGTACCGAAGAACTCACGGATAGCCGCGGAGACCGGGCGCACGTTAATCAGAGTGGTCGGCTGGATCGACTCCACGTCCTGAGTGGTCATGCGCTCACGAACCACGCGTTCCATGCGGGACAGACCCACGCGAACCTGGTTCTGAATCAGCTCGCCTACGGTACGCAGACGACGGTTACCGAAGTGGTCGATATCGTCGGTCTCAACCGGGATCTCGACCCCTTCCGGCGAGGTCATAACATTCTCGCCGTCGTGCAGGCGCACGAGGTATTCGATGGTGGTAGCGATATCCTGTTCGGTCAGGACCATCTCGCCAGAGACCTCAGTACCCAGGCCCAGCTTGCGGTTGACCTTGTAGCGACCGACCTTGGCCAGGTCGTAGCGCTTCGGCTTGAAGAAGTTGTTCTCCAGCAAAGCCAGCGCGGACTCGCGCGTCGGCGGCTCACCCGGGCGCTGCTTGCGGTAAATCTCCAGCAGAGCCTCGTCGGTGTTTGCAACACCGTCCTTCTCCAGGGTGGCCATCATAATCTCAGAGAAGCCGAAGCGCTCCTTGATTTCCTCAGTGGTCCAGCCGAAAGCCTTCAGCAGAACCGTGACCGGCTGGCGACGCTTACGGTCAATACGAACGCCGACGGTGTCCCGCTTGTCGACGTCGAACTCCAGCCACGCACCGCGCGACGGAATAATCTTCACCGAGTGCAGCGGGCGCTCGGTGGACTTGTCGATGGTCTCATCGAAGTAGACGCCCGGAGAGCGCACCAGCTGAGAAACAACGACACGCTCAGTTCCGTTGACGATGAACGTACCCTTGTCCGTCATCATCGGGAAGTCACCGATGAAGACAGTCTGGCTCTTGATCTCACCGGTCTCGCGGTTGGTGAACTCCGCGGTGACGTAGAGGGGAGCCGAGTAGTTGATGTCCTTATCCTTGGACTCATCCACGGTGTTCTTGACGGAGTCGAACCATGGGTCCGACAGCGTCAGGGACATCTTCTGGGAGTAGTCCTCGATCGGAGAGAGCTCTTCTAGAATATCTTCGAGACCGCTGGTAACCCGAGCGTCTTCTCCGAGCTCCTCCTGGCGACGAGCGCGCCACTCAGGCGTGCCAATGAGCCATGCGAAAGACTCACGCTGCAGGTCGAGCAGACCAGGAACCGCGATCGGCTCCTGAATCTTTGCAAACGAGTACCTCTTCGAAGCTCCGGGAATACCGGTTACTGCCTTGGTCTGGCGGGAGACTGCCAAGATGCGTCCTTCCAGCACCTCACGCGGTGGAGCACACCGGCAACCGGTGGTGCGCTCCGCCCGCTTGGTTTATACGCGATTCAAGTTGCAGGAATTATTTCTGTTGCGCACCGGGATACTTTGCGTCTAACCTTTGGTCACACACGAAAGTGATTCCCCCGCCACTTGGCCCCCAAGACCAGCCTTTAAAAGGCGAGCCCCCGAGCCCTAACGGCGGCGCCGCGGCAACTCCTTTAACAGCTAGATGCACGAAAAACGGTGCTACATAATAGCCCCGAGCCCCGAGCGCAAACTATAAAAGAGCTGGCGACAGATACACTAATTCCAGCGCAACGATTTAGCCTATATCAAAAACTGGCAGTTGTCTAGTACAACTTGACAAATCGGGCGTGTCGCATTCACCCGTCACCGATATAAACGGTGAGGCCTGGGCGCTATGGCCGTCGTAAAGCGTTACTCTGCTTTACGACGGGTCGAAGGACGCACGATGCCCACGATTGCGATGAATACCAGAATCGAACCGGACGTAATGAGACCGATTGACCACGGCTCTAGAGCTGGGCGCTGGAAATTCTGTATTGCGCCGAAGAGAAGCTGATTGGAAAGGCCTTCGTCCATCTTTCCGTTGAAGCGCAGGTAGTCCATGATCGGCTCGCCGTCGCGAGTCTCCCACCAAAGGTGGATGTCCTCGGCCATATCGATGACCGAGCCAGACTTCGGCTCAACCCACAAATCACGGGTGCCCTGGTACTGGAGGAAGCCGGATTTGTCATCCTGAGTTAGTTGAGAGACGTAAGAACGGTACTTCTGGGCGAGATTCGTCTTCTCAATATCCTGACGGAAATGCAGAATGCGGTTGCCACCGCGCTCCTCTTCCCCGACAAACTTTGCCGGCAAGGAATCGTGGAGGAAATCATCAAAGATCAGGTATTCTTTTTCCTCCGTGTCGGCCGGGAGCTTCACCCAATTCCCCTCGAAATCCACCGATCGCGGAACGCCGGCCATGCGGTCAACAAGCGTCGCAGGAGCCAACGCCTCGCCGGTGAGTCGGTCAATGGTCACTGTCCAGATATTGGCCTCGATAAGCTCGGTGAGCGGGTCGGTGCCCATAACCTCAGGGGGAAGCTCACGCATTTCAGTCACACCGACACGGAGCGAAACCTTGTCCGCATCGGCGGGTTCGATAAGCACGCCGTGAAGCTGTCGCTGCAGCGGAGAGCGCACTTCTTCCCGCTTGCCTTCTTCGTTAATCCTGGTGGATACGCCGTCTTCCGCCCGCAGGGTGTACGACACCGGCGGCAGGTCAAGTGGCATTTTGGGATCAACATTGAGCACTTTGGGCAGCAAGATGCCAGCAGCAAGCAGTGCGGTGCCTAGACCCAATAGAAGGATAGACAAAATTCTCGGCCGTGAGAGCATGTTAGATACTTTACAGGCCAATAGGGGCAATCAAGACAATGAGTGGGCTGGTTTTTACCCCAACTCCCTGTGACGGCTGAGATTAGTGAGGTTTTGCCCGGGTCAGGTGGGTTAGCAAAGGCCCCAGAAACAAAAGAACCGCCAACCCCGGGTAAAAATCCCAGAATTGGCGGTCAGAATTGGTAGCTTTAGGCCACTACCGGGGCCGAAGCAAGTAATTGAATTACTTGAGGGCAACCTTTGCGCCAGCCTCTTCCAGCTTAGCCTTAGCAGCCTCAGCGTCGTCCTTGGAAGCACCCTCCAGGATAGCCTTCGGAGCGGACTCAACCATCTCCTTAGCCTCCTTCAGGCCCAGGCCGGAGACGATCTCGCGGACAGCCTTAATAACGCCGATCTTCTTAGCGCCAGCGTCCTCGAGGATGACGTCGAACTCGTCCTTCTCCTCAGCAGCAGCGTCGCCGCCAGCAGCGCCTGCAGCAGCAACTGCGACCGGAGCAGCAGCGGTGACGTCGAACTCTTCCTCGAAAGCCTTCTTGAACTCGGTGAGCTCAACGAGGGTCATTTCCTTGAAAGCCTCGAGCAGTTCCTCAGTGGTGTACTTAGCCATGGATATTCTCCTATGAGTGTGGTGCGGCCGCTCCCCTCAGAGATCCCTGGGGTCGAAGCCGTCAAAGTGATATTTAAAAGTTTTTCGCGTGATTTAGTTCGCGTAGTTCGCGAGCCGCTCGGGATTACTTCTTTTCCTCGAGTGCCGCAGCAAGGCGGGCAACCGAGGAGGTCGGAGCATCGAGCAGGCCAGCGACGTTCGCCAGAACGCCGTTGAAGGCACCAGCCAGCTTTGCCAGCGTGGTCTCACGGTTATCCATATCCGCAAGAGCCTCGAACTGTGCTGCATCGATTGCAGCACCGTCCATGTAGCCGCCCTTGATCACGAGGTTCTTGTTGTCACCGGCGAACTTCTTAATCGCCTTAGCCGCATCCACAGCCTCGCCCTTGATGAAGGCGACTGCAGTCGGGCCGTTCAGGTGCTCATCAAGACCCTCAATCCCTGCCTCGTCGGCAGCGATCTTGATCATGGTGTTCTTGGCGACGGAGTACTTAACATCAGCACCGAGGGCGCGACGCAGTTCCGTGATTTCCGCAACGGACAGGCCGCGGTACTCAGTCAGCACGATAGCGTTGGACTCTTCGACGTCCTGCTTCAGCGCTGCAACAGCTGCAATCTTCTCAGCATTTGCTGCCATGTGTACTCTCGCCTCCTTCCTGGTCTTTGCAATTTTCCGCTCGGCCAAATGAAGGATTCTATTGCGCAAATACAACAAACGCCCCAATCCTCGCACAAGGATGGGGCGCACAATTCTTTTGGCATGTTCCACTTCAACTCCGCCAACTCCAAGGTCAGCAGGTGAAGTCAAACTGCGCAAGCGCTTCCAAGTCCTCCTGCGTGGGCCGCCCACTGTATTCCTACAATGAAACCTTCAATCCGCTTCGTTCAAAGCGAATGACCGACGGTCTTCGGTGAAACTTGAGTACCAACCTCCATCTTCCCAACTCGATGTTGGTACCGATTGGAAGCCGGTCAAACTTCGTGAAGAAACTTTATACCAGACTCAGGCAATTAACCAAATCGCCTATCCAAACCGCGCTGCACCAGGCTCTCCAAAGCGGCCGAACTCCAGGTCCTTCTCACGTTGCTGCACAATCATCTCGAGCTCGGCAAAGTACGCATTCAGGTCGTCGTCGGCAAGCCAGAGCACTTGGTCGGCGTAGTCGAGTACCACGCGCACCATGTCGTCGGGATGTGCATCCAACCTGGCGGCATCGAGAATATCCACGGTGAGTGTCAATGCCACACGCACGACCGGCGGGATCTGCGATGCCAGGCACTGCTGCGCCACGACATTGCGCAGCTCCACGGCCTCCATCCGCGCAATGATGCGCAGCAACCGCACGACCACGACCTGCGCCGCCCGAGCTTGCAGAGCTTCCTCCTCGCTCATCCCCGGAAGCACCACAGAATCCCGGATATTGCGGCGAAGGACCTCAGCTACGCGCTCGTCCTCCCCTAAGCCGGTCAGTACCTCGCCCAGCAGCGTCTGCCCCGCGATGCGCAGGCAGGGCATGTCATAGGCGTCGTCACCCAACGAGTCAAGGTACGAGATGAGCTGCGGTTCAATAATTCCGGAACCGTCGTCGAGCTGCGCCAGGCGATTAATCTCGCCGAGCGCCTCCAGCCCTTCTTCGGGTTCCAAAATCAACGTCATAGTCGCGATTTTAAGCAACAAACTTTGGCCGTGAGTCCGTTTCGGCTCGATTAGTTGTTTGGATTAGCAATTCGCTTTACGACGTCTACCGCGCCCAAACCCCCACCGCGCTATCGATATCCCTTATGAGAATGCAAAACCGCCGCCTCACACACTCGGGAAAGTGCGCGAGGCGGCGGTTTTCAAGAGCTTTGCTATGAGTCACTCTCAAGCGACTTGCGAAGAGCTCACTCGCCTATCGGCTCATGCTGGTTTAGGCGGTGTAGTCCTTGATCACGTTGGTGTCAACCGGGATGCCCGGGCCATTGGTGGCGGAGACGGTGATCTTCTTCAGGTACTTACCCTTAGCAGCGGACGGCTTGAGACGCATCAGCTCGTCGATAAGCGCACCGTAGTTCTCGGCCAGCTTCTCAGCGTCGAAGGAAGCCTTACCGATAACAGCCTGCAGGTTTGCAGCCTTGTCAACGCGGAAGGAAATCTTACCGCCCTTAATCTCGGTGACAGCCTTAGCGACATCCGGGGTAACGGTGCCGGTCTTCGGGTTCGGCATCAGACCACGCGGGCCGAGGATACGAGCCACGCGACCAACCTTGGCCATCTGGTCCGGGGTTGCGATCGCAGCATCGAAGTCGGTCCAGCCGCCCTGAATCTTTTCGATCAGCTCCTCGGAACCGACGAAGTCAGCGCCGGCCTCTTCAGCCTTGGTGGCGTTCTCGCCAGCGGCGAAAACGACGACTCGAACGGTCTTACCGGTGCCGTTCGGCAGGGAGACAGTGCCGCGAACCAGCTGGTCGGCCTTGCGCGGGTCAACGCCCAGGCGAATCGCAACGTCAATCGTGGCGTCGTAGTTCTTGGAGGAGGTCTCCTTGGCCAGGTTAGCGGCCTCGAGCGGAGAGTAGATGCGGCCGGCGTCGATCTTCTCGGCGGCGGCGCGGTATGCCTTAGAGTTCTTGCTCATGAAAAGTCCAATCTCAATTAAGTGAAATGGTTGGATTGTGGTGTTTAGCGGGCCGAAGCTGGCCCTACCACTTGATGAAGGTGCAGCTAAACGCTGACGGTTTACTTAGCGCCCTCGACGGTGATGCCCATGGAGCGAGCGGTACCGGCGATGATGCGTGCACCCATCTCGATGTCGTTAGCGTTCAGGTCCGGCTTCTTCAGCTCGGCGATTTCCTTGCACTGCTCCCAGGTCACGGAACCGACCTTGTTGGTGTGCGGAACGCCAGAGCCCTTCTTGATGCCAGCGGCCTTCAGCAGCAGCTTAGCTGCCGGCGGGGTCTTCAGAACGAAGGTGAAGGAGCGGTCTTCGTAGACGGAGATTTCAACCGGGACAACGTTGCCACGCTGGTTCTCAGTTGCTGCGTTGTAAGCCTTGCAGAACTCCATGATGTTGACACCATGGGCACCCAATGCCGGACCGACCGGCGGAGCCGGGTTAGCCTGACCAGCCTGGATCTGCAGCTTAATAATCGCAGAAAGCTTCTTCTTCGGAGCCATCGGATTAACCTACTTCCTAGTTACCGGGGCATGCCGCCCCGATGAAAAGGCGACTCACCCCGTCCGGATGCCGACGCTTTACGACGACCCTTGCGCCCACGACCATCATGGTCGCTGGCGCTGGTCATCGAGTTGGTGCCAGCCACCGGGGATACGAATTGCTTGGCGCATCTGTGCTCAAGGCACAAAAATGCACGCCTGGCTACGTTACCGCAGCGTATGGCGTGCATCAAAATCCGTTACCGGATTGGTTGCTCGAGAGAGCTAGCTGGTGCCTTTGCTCGGCGCTTGGCTTGCTACCCGGCTTAGTGCGGGGTCCGACTTAGTGCGAGGCCTAGTTCAGCTTCTCGACCTCGTCGATGCCCAGCTCGACCGGGGTCTCACGGCCGAAAATGGAAACCAGAGCCTTCATGCGGCCGGTGTCCGGGTCGATCTCGGAGATGGTCGCAGCCACAGATGCGAACGGGCCGGACAGGATGGTGACGGACTCGCCGACCTCGTAGTCGATGGCTACGGCCTTCTTCTCTGCCTGCGGAGCCGCTGCGACAGCCAGCTCACCGTCGGCATTTGCAGCTTCCTCAGCGGCGTCCGCGGTGATGGTCTCCTTCGGCATGAGGAACTTAGCGACCTCGCGAATCTTGACCTTGGACGGCTGGCCCTCGCTACCGACGAAGGAAGTAACACCCGGGGTGTCGCGGACGACGGACCAGGACGGGTCATCCAGGCTCATGCGGACCAGAACGTAGCCCGGCAGCAGCTTGCGCTTAACAATCTTCTTCTTGCCGTCGTCCTTGCGCTCTTCGACTTCCTCAACCGGAACGATGACCTCGTGGATCTGCTCATCGACACCCATGGTCTGGGCGCGCATTTCCAGGTTGGTCTTCACCTTGTTCTCGTAGCCGGAGTAGCACTGGATGATGTACCAATCTCCCGGACGACGCTTGAGCTCACGCTGGAACTCGCGCAGGCGCTTACGGTACTCGGCGTCTGCGTCAGCAGCTGCTTGCGCCTCAGCGTCGGCGGCGGTCTCCTCTGCCGGCGCGGCTTCTGCTGCAGCAGTGTCAGCTGCGGCTGCGTCGGCTGCGGCTGTGTCGGCTGCGGCCGCGTCCTCAGCCGGAGTCTCTACCTGAGCCTGTGCGTCCTGCACATCCTGCTCAGTTGCGGCAGCGTCCGCGGACTGGGCGTCAGGCTGGGCGTCGGAGAAAATATTCTGACCATCGTTCATGTCGTGCTAACCCCTCTTGTATCTACATCAACGGTTCGCGACATTGGCATCTTCGCTCAAAGAGTCTTAAGAGCCAATATGCCATCCGCAATCACTTCGCACAGCTAGACACCAGCTGCGCTAACGAATAATCCCGCCGTCCGGAACTCGGAGGCGGGATGAAAAGCATCACTGCGAGACAGTATAACCGATTACTTGCCCAACACCGATCGGACACCCAGACCGGCCAGTGTGTCCACACCCCACACGAGAGCGATCATGGCAATCAGGAACAGGATCACGATGATGCTGTAGGTGACCATCTGGCGGCCGGTCGGCCAAATCACCTTACGCAGCTCGTCAACAACCTGCTTGATGAAAACCACAGGGTTACGAGTCGAAAGCTCGTTGGTCTCCTTCTCACGCGCAGGCTTCTTCGCCACGGTGGTCTGCGCGCCCGTCGCCTGGCGCTTACCGGACGGGCGAGCCGCTGCCTGGAAAGTCTGGTTTTCCTCAGCCACGATGCTCCTTCGCTACTTCGTGCATATGAGAACTAAAGATACTGCACAGTGAAACTCAAACGTGAATTCTTCAAGGGCAAACTCCAGGGGTGTTCTCCGGAGCCGAACCCCACTGTGCAGAGCAAGTCTGGTTCAGTGCGTAAATTCTAGCCGATTATCCACACTATCGAAGAAATGCCCTTCGTGGGAACCGCAGGCTTCGAGATTCGATTCCACTGCTGGCCTTGCGGCGATACTCACTGACGGCCACTTCACTACTGCTTCGCCCTAGCTTGGGTTGCAAGCTTGGGTTGCTCGCTCGGTCTGCAAGCTTGGGTTGCTCGCTCAGGCTGCTGGCTCGGGCTGCAAAAATGACGACCCAACAGACTACGGGCTGCAAATGTGAAACTGTGCGAGTTTATGACCCTACCAGCCATTTTTCGAGCCATTTTTTGACATAAACGCAGTCAGTAACTCGCATTGACCCACCGCCGCCGAATATAAACGAAAAACCCGTCACCCAGACGCATTTTCATACGCCCTGGATGACGGGTACTTGCAGGGGCGACAGGACTCGAACCTGCAACCTGCGGTTTTGGAGACCGCTGCTCTACCAATTGAGCCACGCCCCTTCACCACCAGCAAAAGAACTTTCCAGTCCTTAGCTGACAATGTCCCACCTTACTGCATTGCTGCATAATCAAGGCGGGGTTCGACGAACATCACTGTCCGTAGTAGCGATGGGGGGGATCGAACCCCCGACCTCACGATTATGAGTCGTGCGCTCTCACCATCTGAGCTACATCGCCCCTATTCTCTATCGGACATAAGTCCGTATAAAAGAACAGAGCCCCCTGACAGAATCGAACTGTCGACCTTTTCCTTACCATGGAAACGCTCTGCCGACTGAGCTAAGGGGGCATCAGCATCCATTGAACTCAGCACGTAACTCCGTGGCCAATTGTTGACCGCTTCGCTTCGCTCTGTGCTCTCCGTGAAGCCTTGCAAAGATTAACCCGAAATCACCACTAAGCACAAATCAGCAGGTAGGCAGCGGTATTTCTTGTCACGTTTGCTGACATTTTGGCGCGCACTTATGGATAATCTATTCACTTATCGATGAGCCCCAGCGGAACCATAAGTGAATAGCTCATCGATGGGTGGCCGCCCCTAACCCGAATTCCTAACCCGAACTCCTAACCCGACCCCCTAAATCGAACCCCTGCCCCCACATCCCCACCAACAGCCCCTACAAAAATCACCGCGAGAAAATTCTCGCGGTGATTTCACTGTGCCAGATGATGGATTCGAACCAACGAAGGCAATGCCGACGGATTTACAATCCGCTCCCTTTGGCCGCTCGGGCAATCTGGCGTGCACTCTTAAACGGTGCGAATGGAATGCTACCCACTACTCTGTCATTTACACAAATCGGCAGGTAAGGAGGATATTTTCCTACTTGGATTCCCCCTCAGCAGAGCTCACCCCTCAGCGGAGCTCAACTCTCAGCAGAAATCACCCCCTCAGCAGAGCTCACCCCTAGGTTCATCTCGCCAGTGGAGCTCAATCCACTACCCCACGCGCTCCACGGTGTAGCGAGCAACGTGGCGCAGAGCCTCCTTTGCCGCACAGTCGGGAAGGTCAGCGATGACGCGGTCGGACTCATCCAGCAGTTCATTGACCTTCTCCATCGCGCGAGCCACACCGTTGGTCTGAGCCAGGAGCTCGAGGGCCTCGTCGACAAGCACATCGTCGGAGACTGGGCCGACGAGAATCTCGCGGAGGCGGTCAGCGGCTGGAGTGTCCTCCTGTAGCGCGTAGAGAACCGGCAGCGTGAAGACGCCCTCACGCAAGTCAGTGCCCGGAGTCTTGCCGGACTGATCTGTGTTGGAGGAAATGTCGATGATGTCGTCGACGATCTGGAAAACGATTCCGATTAGTTCGCCATAGCGGCGCAGCGCATTGGAAATATCGGCGGACGCACCGGCGTGATAGGCGCCGAGATAACCAGCCGATGCGATGAGCACACCGGTCTTTTCGGCAATGACCTTCAGGTAGCGCTCGATGCGCTCTTCAATCGGCAGGTCCAAGTCATTGAGACACTCGCGCATCTGACCTGTGACAAGAACACCGAAGGTCTCGGCGAAGTGGGCTACGCTCTCGGAGCCGAGCTCCGCCAGCAGTCGGGATGCAACAGCGAAGAGGTAGTCACCGGCCAGAATGGCGACGGTGTTGTCCCAGCGCGAGTTTGCGGAGGGCACACCGCGGCGCTTATCCGCTTCATCCATGACATCGTCGTGGTAGAGCGTCGCCAGATGCGTCAGCTCCAGCACCGTCGCGGCGGTGATGACCTTATCGCTCTCCGGGGTCTCACCGAACTGCGCGGCAAGCATGGTAAACATTGGGCGGAAGCGCTTACCACCAGCCTGAGCTAGGTGGGAAACCCGCTCGGCTAGGAAGTCCTCGCCGCGCCCCAGCTCAGTAATCAGGAGGTCCTCGCTCTTGCGCATTCCCTCGGTGATTGTTGCTTCCAGCGCCTCATCAACGAAGTGAGAACTAGTGGCGGTGTGCTCACCAGTGCCCTGAGCACTTCCGGAACTAAGCCCGGAGTAGTCTCCAGTACGCATTCGAGACCTGCCTAACTGACGATAAAAGATAAGAAACTGCTAAATAAACTACCCTACGAGCATAGTGGCTAGCAGACCAGTTCCCATATTTGTTTCAACGTCGTTATACGCTGGGGCAATGACCTCAAGCCCGATTTCGCGAGTTTCCCCCACGTTCGACGGCGCCGTCGCTCTACCCAGCAGCACTGACGTGCTCATTGTTGGCGCTGGCCCGACCGGCTCCGCAGCCGCAATTCACGCCGCCCGCGCCGGTTTTTCGGTCACTGTGGTCGACTCGCAGCGCTTCCCGCGCGACAAGACTTGTGGCGACGGACTCACTCCTCGCGCTATCGCTGAGCTACGTCGCCTAGGGCTTGACGACGAGCTCCTGCGCCGCAACCGCAACCGCGGACTCAAGCTGCACGGCTTCGGCGGCTCCATCACCGCACCTTGGCCAGATGATGCCTCCGGCACTTTTCCCGCTGTCGGATCCGCGATGTCGCGTGTTGAGCTCGACACTTTCTTGCTCAATGCCGCCGCTGATGCCGGTGCACAAGTCTTTGATGGGGTCGCTGCGCGGAAGGTGGTTCTCGGAGCGCTGGGCAGTGGTGGCACGCGGGGTCACGGCGTGCGCGAGGTGGAACTTTCCGACCGCGAAGGCAAGCCACACACCATCTCGGCCCGCTGGCTGCTCGTGGCCGATGGGGTCCGAAGTACCGTCGGCAAGCAGCTGGGGCGTGCGTGGCATCGCGACAGCGTCTTTGGCGTGGCCGCGCGGTCATATGTCAGCTTCGACAGCGTGGACGTAGCGGATGACTGGATTCACTCGCACCTGGAACTGCGCGACTCCGAGGGGCAGACGCACCCGGGCTATGGCTGGATTTTCCCGCTGGGAGCAGGCCAGGCGAATGTGGGGTGTGGGGCGCTGGCGACGTCGGCACG
Source organism: Corynebacterium sp. HMSC073H12 (assembly GCF_001837775.1). Lineage (NCBI taxonomy): Bacteria > Bacillati > Actinomycetota > Actinomycetes > Mycobacteriales > Corynebacteriaceae > Corynebacterium > Corynebacterium sp. HMSC073H12. The sequence continues at coordinate 252,951 of NZ_KV834023.1, forward strand.
CCCGGCGCGCACGAACGTGAAGAAGTTGCTACGCGAGTACCACGGGCAGGTGCGTGATCAGTGGCAGATGAGCGAACCGGAGCACGTGACGTCGGCGCTGTTGCCGATGGGTGGTGCCGTGTCGAATGTGGCGGGGCCGAACTGGGCGTTGCTCGGTGATGCTGCGTGCCTGGTCAACCCGCTCAACGGCGAGGGCATTGACTACGGCATGGAGTCGGCGCGACTGGCGGTGGAGCTGATTAGTTCGATTGGTGCGGGTCGCGATGGGCTGACTCACTCCTGGCCCGCCCTGCTTCGCGAGCACTACGGCACCGGCTTCTCGCTGGCTCGCAAGTTGGCGCTGACGTTGACGTACCCGAGCTTCCTGCCGACCGTCGGCCCGCTGACCATCGGCGCCCCGTGGGGCAGCCAGCTCATGGGCGTCGCGGCACGTCTAATGGGAAACCTGGTCACGGAACACGACCGGGATGTGGTAGCGCGACTGTGGCGCGCTTCGGGGCAGGCGGCGCTGGCCTCCGATAAGTGGTTTGGACGCCAGCCCTGGCAGTAAAAACTGCTTTACGACGGCCCCCGCGACCCAGCCCGATTGCGAGCTCGCGAGCTACTGCGCGGGCTTGGTTGCCGAGTGCAGCGCCGCGATGCCAAAGGTGAGATTCTGCCAACCAGCATCCTCCCAGCCAGAGGCATTGATGTCGCGGGCAAGCTGCGACTGGTTTGGCCAGGCGCGAATCGACTCCGCCAAGTACACGTAGGCCTCCGGGTTCGAGGAGACGACCTTGGCAATCTGCGGCAGTGCCCGCATCAAGTACTCCTTGTAGAAGGTGCTGAACACTGGCACCACAGGGGTGGAGAACTCACAGACTGTCAGCTGGCCTCCGGGCTTGGTCACGCGGGCTAGTTCGGCGAGGCCCGCCTTGTAGTCCACGATGTTGCGCAGACCGAAGCTGATGGTCACCGCGTCGAAGGTGTTGTCCGGGAATGGCAGCTTCATGCCGTCACCGCAGACCTTGGGAACATCGCGGTGTGCACCGGCCTTGAGCATGCCTCGGGAGAAGTCACAGGCAACGACGTATGCGCCAGACTTTGCCAACTCCACTGAGGAAACAGCCGTACCGGCGGCCAGGTCGAGAACCTTCTGGCCAGGCTGCAGGTTCAGGCGCTTTGCCGTGCGTACGCGCCAGTAGTGGTCAATACCACCGGTGAGCACGGTATTGGTGATGTCGTAATTCTTCCCCACGCCGTCGAACATCGAGGCGACTTCGCTGGGATTTTTCGTTAAATCAGCCCTAGACACGATGTCCAGATTACGCGACCGATTTCTGACGCGTAGCAGCACCTGTACGGGAAGCGTCAATCGTATCTGCTGCGACCTTGCTTGACGTCTCGGCCGCGGAGACCCCAGAAACCTCCTCGTAGTGGCGAACAAGGTCTGCACACAGTGCTTCCCAGGTACGTTCGGTCACGGTGTCGCGGCAGCGGTTGCGCAGCTGTTTGCGAGCCAGCTCATCGTCGACGAGCAGCAGCTTGTCGACCGCCTCAGACAGATTGCGGGTGAAAGTCTTGGGCTCCAGCAGATAGCCGTTGGCATCGTTAGTAATCAGGTCGCGCGGGCCGCCTGCGTTCGGAGCGATGGCCGGAACACCGGAAGCGTGGGCTTCCTGTACGGCCTGGCAGAAGGTTTCAAAGTCACCGGTGTGAACAAACACGTCCAGGCTGGCGAATGCCGCTGCCAACTTATCGCCGGTGAGCTGCCCGGTAAAGACGGCATTCGGCATCAGCTTCTTCAGCTTCGGCAGCTCCGGGCCATTACCAACAATGACCACCTGGATATCATCGCGGCCGTTCAGCGCCGCCAGACGCTCAACCGACTTCTCCGCCGCCAGCCTGCCGACATAACCAACAATTGGCTTGTCCTCCGGGCTCCACTGCTTCCTGAGCTCCTCGCTGCGCTTTGTCGGAGTAAAGCGAACCGCATCAACACCACGACCCCAGCGGTAGACTTCACGAATCTTGTGATTCTGCAGGTCCTCAATAGTCGGCGACGACGGCGCCAGCGTTCGGGCACAGGAGTTATGAATCACGCGCGTCCACAACCACGCGGCCGTGGAGAGCCCCGCCAACTTGTAGTTCTTGGCAAAACCCGCAACGTCCGTCTGATAGATAGCCACAGCCGGGATGCCCAGCGCCTTAGCAGTCAAAGCGCCCGCACCACCGAGCACAAATGGCGAAGCCAAGTGGACAACATCCGGCTTAAACTGCGCCAGCGCCGACGCTACCCTGCGGTTCGGCACACCGATCGGTAGTGAATCAATCAACGGCACCATCACAGTGGGTACACGCTCAATGCGGTAGTCGCAGTAGAACTCTGCCTCTTCCTGCCAGTCCCGAGCACCCGGCGCAATCACCAGCGCCTCGTGCCCCTCACGGCGTAAGTGTTCCAACACCCGCAACACGGAGTTTGTCACTCCATTGATGTTGGGCAAGAAGCTTTCAGCAATGATGGCAACGCGCATGGTGCTAGTTTTCCATCTCGTCGGAAAGCGAAAGTGACCCTCTGTTTACCTTTTGGGGATCTCTTTGTAAACGACGGGTTGCACGCAACGACAACCACCACAACGGCGCGACGACGATAAACGCAACCACAGCGATGCTGGCCGCCGGGAGAAGTGACAGCGTCCAAGTGCGTCCGGCGACGCGGACGACATTGGGGTCAGTGCGGTCGTATTCGACGCGAACGCGCTGCCCCTCTTCCAGACCAACGGGATAGAGCAAACCGGTTGGTGGCGACTGAAACCCACCATTCTCGTCGACGAAATCGACCGTGGTGCGAAGGACCTCGACCGAGCGCACATTAGCTACGGACTGCCCCATGTTCGACTCGATATTGCGGTCATTAATGAAGCAGCCAACCACCATGGCCAGGCACGACAACAACAGGCAGATCATTACAAACAGCAACACCTGACGAAGGAAGCGCGGCCAATTGGCCAGGGCAGTTTTCCACTGCATGGCGGTCGCGACCTCCCTATTTTTCTGTCCCTGATTGTTTCCAGCTCTGATTTGATGCTGCCGGCCAGCTAGTCCTTATTCAGCAAGCCTTGTTCAGCTAGTGCTTGTCCAGCACCCCAATCTCCGCATTGTATGCCAGCTTGTGATGCAACTGTCTACGCGTCGCGCGCGTGGTCGCCACCTCGATGACGCGGATGCCATCGACGTCGGTATCCGGGTGCAGCTGCGCGAGCAGATCTGGGAGGCGGTCAACATGCACGTGCTCGACCCCGTAGGCCTGACAGATGCCCTCAAAGTCCACGTCCTGCGGTGTGCCGAAGATGCGCTCGAAGCTTCCCCGCAGAGCCGGGCTGCCCGCCTCCAGCGTCTCGAAGATACCGCCACCGGCATCATTGGCCACCACGATGGTGAGGTTTTCCGGCCTCGGCTCCAGCGGCCCGATCGCCAGCGCTGCGGAGTCGTGCTGGAACGTCAGGTCACCCATGAGCGCAATCGTCCGCGGCGGGCGGATCTCGTCGGCATGCTCGCGGTCGGACGCCAGCGCAATACCAATCGCCGTCGCCACCGTGCCGTCGATGCCCGCGGCACCTCGTCCCGCATACGTGTTCACACCCGGGAAAGGCAGGCCCGTGTACGACGCATCGCGCACCGGGTTCGACGCGCCCAGCACCACATTGTCACCCGTGCGCAGACTATCCGTCAGCGCCGCCGCCACATGGAATCCGGTCAGCGGCTCCTCCGCTTCAATCGACTCCGTAAGAGTCTCTCGCACGGACTTCACCGCCAATTCGCTGGCAGCCTCACAGATTTTCGTCCACTGCGGGTCCTGCTCCCCCACAGTCTGCACATGCTTTACGACGGCCCTTGCGTTCGCCGTCACATCCGGAAACTCCACCCCAAAGCCGTGGTTTTCCGCATCCGAGACAACCGTCAACTCGATATCAGGATTGGCCAGCAGCTTAGAGATCCCTCGGTGCAGCGTCGGCCTGCCGACCAACACAATCTGCTCCGGTGGAATCTGCGCAAAAGTACCCGCCGCAAGCGGGTGAACCGGGTGCGCCGGCGCATATGCATTCGGCTCAGCGATGGTTGGCAAATCCTCCAACTCTGGCAGATGCGGGGCATTCGAGCCCGCAATCACGAGTGTGCGGCGGCTGATGTCAATTGTGGCTGTGCTAGCCGAGTTGGCTGAGTGGGCTGCGATGGCGGCTGCGCCGACGTTGTTGCTGTTGGTAGGCGCAATCGTGGTCCAGGGGCCGCCGTCTGCGCGGCCCTCGGGGATGTCGGCGACGGAGTCGTCGTCAGGCACGAGCGGTTCGACAAAACGGACGTTGAGGTGGCCGGCCCCGGATGCCATGGCGGCAACAACGCGATCAATGCGGGCGCGAATCTGCGCGGCAGTGGCCTTCGTGACCGGGGCGGTGCCGTCCAGATCGAACTCGACTACGGAGGCATCGGCGAACAGGCGATCCTGGACGATGGTCTGGTTCGCGCCGGTGCCGCGATAATGCGCGGGGCGATCAGCGGTCAGTGCCAGCAGCGGAATACCCGACGCGGTGGCTTCGACCATGGCGGGCACGAGGTTTGCGACGGCTGTGCCGGACGTTGTAATTACCGGGGTCACCTTGCGGGTGCGCGAGGCCAGGCCGAGGGCGAGGAAGGCGGCGGAGCGTTCATCGATGCGCACATGGAGGCGAACCTTCGCCGCATCGGCGGCCTGGACCAGAGCGCGGGCCAGCGGGGCGGACCGGGAACCCGGGCACACCACGGCATCGACCATGCCGAGACGCAGCAGCTCATCGACGATGAGGCCCGCTACCACTGCGGATGGGGCCGCGGGAGTTGCAGGGGCCGCGGAGGTGTGGGGCGTGGCGTTGGTTGCCGAGGCTGGGGTGCCAGCATCGGTGCTGGCGGCATTGGTGATGTTGGCGCCCTGAGCGTGCGAAGTCTGGGAGGTGTCCTGGTTGTCGTTCACACTCAATAGGCTACTTGTCAGGCTGGATATCGGGCTCTTTGGGAGTTACTGACTAGGTTTGAGGCTGTTTAGGGCTGTTTTTCGGGCTCAAAGTGCCATAAACGGGGTCAGTATCTCTGGGTGCTCCGAGTGTTGAAGCAGGTGGTGAGCCGCCACTGCACTGCGCCACTGCACTGCGCCACTGCATTGCACCACTACAGGTGCGCATACGCCGCGCGGAGGCGGTCGAACCACCAATCGCGGCGGGGTCCCGGCGCGGCGAGCTCGGCCAGGCGGGAAGGGTCGGGCGCGGGATTGGTGACGGGCAAACGGCCATCGATAAGTGGTCGGGGCTCGATGACGTCCTCGATAAACAGCGACGACGTGGCCAAACCCGCCGCGTTCGGCTCCGGCTGCAGCTCGGTAGCAGGCAGGGCCGCCGCCGTGAACAAGCCGGCAGCCATGCCAACGCCGGTGTCCAAGGCGCTGGCGACGGTTACCTTCATCTCCAGCTCCTCGGCCAACCGAAGCAAACGGCGTGGCCCACCAAGTGGCGCGACCTTCATTACGCCCACGTCCGCCGCCTGTTCGCGCGCAACCAAATACGGATCCTCGGCCTTGCGGATCGACTCATCAGCAGCAATCGGGCAAAACTCCCCCACTGCGTCGCGGACCTCGCGGAGCTCGGCGACAGTCGCAACGGGCTGTTCCATATACTCCAGCGGGCCCAACTCATGAGCGGCGCGGATGGCCTGCTCCACCGACCAGCCACGGTTCGCATCCACCCGCACCACAGGTTCATAGCCATAGGCTTCGGCCACCGCGGTGCGGACGGCGGCTACGCGCTCGATGTCGTCGTTAAGCGATTGGCCGCTCTCTGCGACCTTGACCTTGAACGTGCGGCACCCGGGGTAGCGCCCCACGACCTCCGGCACCTGCTCGGGCGTGACGGCGGGGATGGTGGCGTTGACCTCGACAAACTCGCGCTTCGGGATGGGCAGGCCAACGTATGCGCATTCGATGGCCGAGCGCAGCCACGCGGCAGCTTCGGGCGCCTCGTACTCCAGGAAGGGCGCGAACTCACCCCAGGTGACGGGGCCGTCGATGAGGAGTGCCTCGCGGGTGGTGACGCCGCGGAATTTCACCGCCATGGGAAGCGCCACGACGTGGGCGCGGTCGAGAATGTCATCGATTGGCGGAAACTGGATGTTGGGCACAGCGGACACAGACATACCCCTCATGCTAGAGACCTTTATGCTGGAAGCCATGACTGATACCGCGAAGTACTCGACCGATAACCCCTTCCGCCCTGAGCAGTGGAAGACGGTTGATGGTTTTGAGGATTTGACCGACATCACCTACCACCGCCACGTCGGCGAGGGCCGCGAAAACGGCATTGTACGTATTGCGTTTGATCGCCCGGAGGTTCGTAACGCATTCCGCCCGCATACCGTCGATGAGCTCTACCGAGCGCTCGACCACGCGCGTCGCACCCCGGATGTCGGCGTTGTGCTGCTGACCGGTAACGGCCCGAGCACCAAGGACGGTGGCTGGGCATTCTGTTCGGGTGGTGACCAGCGCATTCGCGGTCGTTCCGGCTACCAGTACGCAACATCCCACGAGCATGACGACGCTACCGCAGACGCCTCCACGATTGATACCGCGCGCGCCAAGGTCGAGGGAGGTCGCCTGCACATCCTGGAGGTGCAGCGTCTGATTCGCACTATGCCGAAGGTTGTCATTGCCGTGGTCAACGGTTGGGCCGCAGGTGGCGGACACTCCCTGCACGTGGTGTGTGACCTGACACTGGCATCCCGCCAGGAGGCCCGCTTTAAGCAGACCGACGCTGACGTGGGATCCTTCGATGCCGGCTATGGCTCGGCCTACCTGGCGAAGCAGGTTGGTCAGAAGTTTGCCCGCGAGATTTTCTTCCTAGGCCGTTCCTACGACGCTGAGACCATGCACCGCATGGGCGCCGTCAACGAAGTCGCCGACCACGCTGAGCTGGAAGATGTCGCGGTGGAGTGGGGTCGCATGATCAACGGCAAGTCCCCAACGGCGCAGCGCATGCTGAAGTTCGCTTTCAACCTGACCGATGACGGACTGATGGGCCAGCAGGTCTTCGCTGGCGAGGCCACTCGCCTGGCGTACATGACCGACGAGGCCGTCGAGGGCAAGGAAGCGTTCCTGGAAAAGCGCGACCCGAACTGGGACGAGTTCCCGTTCTACTACTAGGTGCTGGGGCTGAGCCCCAGCACTACTGCCCAGCCTTACGCCACCTTCGTTACCTCAAACCGCTGCTCCGGGTGGACGTACGCCTCCTGCGCACGAACGAGCTCCAGCTCGCCAGAGCCGGACTCGTGCGTCACCTTGAGCAGCTCAAAGATACTGGCCGCGGTGTTGCCCAGCGCGACCGAGAGGTCACCGTCAATACCGCGACCACGCAGCAGGTTGCCCGCAAACAGCGCAGCCGCGACATCGCCGGAGCCATTGCGCTTCAGCGGCAAGTACGGTGTCGCCACCAGCCATGCGCCCGAGCCGTTGACGGCGAGCATCTCAATCTCGCCCTCCTTGCGCTCCGGACGCAGCACGCTGGTGACCAGCACGGCCTCCGGGCCCATCTCACGAGCAGCATGGGCTGCCGCAATGGTGGACTCCAGGTCGCTGACCTCGCGGCCCGTCAGGTATCCCAGCTCAAACTGGTTCGGCGTAATCACGTCTGCCACCGGCACAACCTTGTCGCGCAGCAGCGGCGGAATGTCATCCGAGACGTGGCAGCCACTCTTGGCATTTCCCATCACCGGGTCACACGAGTAAATGGCCTTCGGGTTGCGCTCCTTGGCCAGCGCCACGGCCTCGATGATGACATCCGCAATATCGCTACCGCCCTGGTAGCCGGAGATAATCGCATCGACGTCGTCAAGCTTGCCCAGCTCATCGATACCCTTGATAACCTCGCGCACATCCGTGGCCGGAATCATCGGGCCGCGCCACTGGCCGTAGCCGGTGTGATTGGAGAAATCGACGGTGTGGACCGGCCACACTTCAAAACCTGCGCGCTGCAGCGGGAAAACGGCAGCGGAGTTACCCACATGGCCGTAGCTCACATGCGACTGGATGGACAGGATCGAGGGCACGCGGTTGAACTCCGCGACGGCTTCAGCTGCCTTTTCGGTAGGGGCCTGATTTTCGCTCATTCCTCTATATTGCAACGAATGCGCGAAAATCCCATATTCCCCTAGTAGGCGCTGGGTCGGCGCCTGCTGGCTTTGAGCTCAGAGCGGCGTTGCTTCTGCGCTTTACGACGGGCAATCGAGGCTCGACTCGGCCGAGTCCGCCGGCGCTTCGGAGGCGGTGGCTGCACGGCTTCTCGGATGAGTGCCGCTAAGCGCCGCCTGGCTTCCTCGCGGTTGCGTACCTGGGAGCGCTGCGTGGTGACCGACACGGTCAGTGTGGTGCCGTCGAGGCGGTGGCTGAGGTTCTGGAGAGCGCGGCGGCGGTGGACGTCGGAAAGCACGGTGAGCTCGGCGATATCCACCGATAGCTGCACCTTGGAGTCGGTGGTGTTAACACCCTGACCGCCCGGTCCTCCGGAGCGTGCGAAGCGTTCAGTGAGCTCCGCTGCGGGGATGACGAGGCCCTTTGGGATGCCGGGACCTGGTGGGATGTTCAGGGGTTTCATGGTGGCCAGTGTAATCGGGACTCGTTTGCGCTCGGGTCTCGTTTCCCGCAATCCGCTGTTAAACAACAAATACTCACCTAAGCTGTCGAATAACACTCGACACTTATAAAAACAGCAAGAAAAGACAGGATTGAGACACCATGGCCGCTTCTGATTCCCCGTCCATTTTCATCTCCGGCGGCGCGCAGGGTATTGGCCGCGCGGTGGCCGAGAAGTTCCTGGCCGCAGGCTGGACCGTAGGCGTCTACGACATCAATGAGGATGCCCTGGCGAAGCTTAAGGCTGAGCACCCGGAGGTAATCGTCGGCACGCTGGACGTGACGGACTTTAAGCAGTGGGAGGACGCGCTTGCGGACTTCACCTCCCACACCGGCGGCAAGCTGACGGTACTGGACAATAACGCGGGCATCATCGGCGATGGCGATATCACTGACCAGTCGCCGGAGATTATTCGCGCGCAGGTGGACATCAACTGCACCGGCCTGACACTGGGCGCGAAGGCGGCGCACCCGTACCTGAAGCGCACCAAGGGATCTCACCTGGTCAACATGGGTTCGGCTTCGGGCATCTACGGCCAGCCACACATTGCGCCATACTCCGCGTCGAAGTTCTACGTCTCAGGTCTGACGCAGGCTTTGGATCTGGAGTGGCGTAAGGATAAGATCCGCGTCGTCGCAATCATGCCGCTGTGGGCGAAGACCAAGCTGGCGGACGTTTCCGCTGGTTCGACCCGTCGTCTGGGCGTGCGCATCACGCCGGACCAGGTCGCTGATGCCGTGTGGAAGGCAACGCATCCGCAGAACTTCATTGAGCGCCAACGTCACTTCTACTCGGTGTCGGCAGCGGACTTTATCCTGCGCTACCTGGGCAAGATTGGCCCGCAGTTCCTGTCCCGCCCGGTTAACGCAATCATCGCGGGTTAAGAGGCAAACTAGACCTATGCTCTTCGACCAGCTCCCGCGCGACGATGCCCGCATCACGCCGGGAGTTGTTCATCTTCCGGGGTGGCTTCCATCGGAGCGACAGGCGGGCATCATCACGCAACTTCGCGACATCGCCCGCGACGTTGCCGGCACTCCCCTGGCCATGACTCGCCCGCAGCTCAAAAGTGGTCAGATGCAGGTCTTCATGCTCCATCTCGGCCGCATGTGGGTCACAAATCCGTACCGCTACGTCACGCACGTAGGCGGCGTTCGCGTCCCGCCCGTGCCTGACAATCTGCTGCAGCTCGCCATCGACGCACTCAGCGCTGCCGCGCTTTACGACGAATCCCTCAACCAGTGGCCCACCACTTTCCGGCCCGACATGGCGTTAGTCAACTACTACCCACCTGGGGCCACCATGGGGATGCACCAGGATCGCAACGAAAACTCCCCTGCCCCGATTGTGTCGCTCTCTATCGGAGATGAGGCACTGTTCCGCATTGGCGGGACTGAAAACCGCAACAAACCCTGGGACGACGTGACTCTCGCCAGCGGGGATGTGATTGTGCTTGGTGGTCCCAAGCGGCTTGCGTTTCACGGTGTGCCCAAAACTCGTCCGGGCACTCTGCCGGAGGGGTGCGGGCTTAAAGAGGGCCGCATCAACATCACTTTTCGGCAGGTGGAGAGGTGACGGTTAGCAAAGCCCACGCCCCCCTTGACGATCTTGACTAAAACCTTATTTGTCCCGCTCAAGTCTTCTGCCAGTTCAACCCTGGAGTCCCTATCTCCAAAAAATACAGTCCCACCTGCGCGATGTTTGAATAGATGCCTCTAATCTAACATCAATTGAAGGTTTGGAGGATTTGATGACAGATTAGAGAAGCCGATACCTCGTGGAACGTCCACCTCCGATTCTTTCGACGACCCCATCAGCAATCAACTTTTCGATGCATTTGTTTGCCGTACCTCGGGAAACGCTGCATAAATCCACAAGTGTGCTAGTCGTCAAATCGCCAACTTCTCGCAACCAGGACACTGCAACTTTTTCCATGTCAGAGACATTCGTAGAAAGATATGGCAACCGACCCCCCTGTGCAAGGATTTTCCGTGCAGAAGTTCCTAGTTTCCAAACCTCCCCATACTCCTCAACCAGAGGCTCACCATCCACAGTTGTTTGCTGAGCCGATTCCAGTGCATTGAGCGCAGACTCCAGCCCGGACTGCAGGCCACCTGCCACGCTATTCTCCGTGACAAAAGCTCGCGCAAACAATAGGTAGAGAATGATTGCGATTCGATAGTCTCGCTGTCTAGGCTCAGGCACTATTCGCGACATCAACTCCAAAACTGGGAGTACTGGCTCACCACCAACCAGCGTTGTCTCCACGAATGGGCCCGCAATTTCTTCGATAGTTGGCGGACGATGCCCAAGCGCGATCATCGACTGATACATACGATCCACCCCCACCCCCTGCTTATCAACGAGACCAATCGCTCGATACAAATCGGCAAGCGCAGGATAGCGCGCTGCACGATTACTAAGCACATTTGCAGACGTAATTGCAGGAGGAAAACCACCAGGGCTTCTCACGATTAGAGTGCTATCAAGCTCAACCCAACGCACATCGATTGGTTCGCTACGATTCCAGTCGCGATGAATCATCGCATTTAGTAAAGCTTCGCGGACAGCACTATATGGAATCTCTGGAATCGGAGTATGGACGAACCCCTCCACAACGGTGTTATTTTTATTCACCACGCGTAGTGCCTGTTCAAATGCATCAAGTTGCTCAAGCACGGATTTTCCAGGCTCACCGTGGATGCGGTTGGTAATTTTTCCGCCAAAGACATCAAAAACAGATAGCTCAATAACCGAAACCGAATGCGAGGTGAAAAGCAATTCTCCCGCAACCGTAAGATTGCCTTCCGCTCCCAAAGCCCCCAAGCTTCGCAGCGTCTCCTCATCAGTTTGATTTACTGCAGCCGGCAACGTGCGACTTACAATTTCCATAGCTCCAGACCGCACATCCAATACGGTCTTATCGGTTTGCTGAGCCATCTCATCGAACGCTTGCTGAGCACGCCTCCTCTCCCACCATTCAGATCGATCTACCGGCCGACAGGAATCGCCAACACGCCATCTCAGCTTCCCACTCGTATCCTCCACTGGCTCCGGAGCTGGAGCTACATAAATAACAAGGATTCTTTGCCCCTCTACACGCTTAGCAACAATGTCCGGAGCTACGTCTACTCCCTCATAAATCCGCTGCCGAAGCCAGTCTTCATCTAACTCCGTGCCGATGATCTTTCCAGTAGCGTCTTCGACACCGACGATTAATCCCCCTCCTGCTGGAGAGTTGGCCATGCACGCAACTTCATCAGCAAGTTTGGTTGCGGCCTCCGGATTCTGTGGCTTACCAGGCTCAATATTTGGCCCATTTCGGCGACCAGCTTCTTCCTTGAAATCAATCCCCTGCGATTCCTTTACCTTAAAAATCCGGCCATGCGCAGCAGAACTTAGAATTACTTCCACCTCCTGCTGAAGCTTGACCCGCCGACCATCTCCCCATGCGCTCGCTATACCCACACCGAATCCCACCTGCATAATGTTTGAATAGACGCCTCTAATCTAACATCAATTGAAGGTTTG
>NZ_KV834023.1:265265-363903 GCF_001837775.1 Corynebacterium sp. HMSC073H12
TGAAGGTTTGGAGGATTTGATGACAGATTAAAGTCGGTCAAAACTCGATTACTTCACATAGACACAATTGCGATTCCCGACGATGACTTGAAACTCCTCCACAAACACACGAAGTCACACTTTTTCTCGCTACCTTTGGAACATGCAGAACATGCCGACAGGGCTTAGGCCGCTAACAACCATTGCCCCTACATCCGCGCAGTCTGCAACCACGCAGACTCCTGCCCCACTCGACTGGCGCAGCCGGGTGCGTTTCTTTGTCGGCTCGTTCCCAGCTGCCGATCTCGCTATTGCGGCTGCTTTCCTGCTGTGCTGCTGGTTGAGCATGACGCCGCTATTTACTTATGGCCCGAGCTTCACTTATGTCACCAATGTGGTTCTGTCCGCGATGATTGCCGGCGCCGCAGCGTTTCGTCGTAAAGCAGTGCGCGCATCGTTTGTGGTTACGTACAGCGCCCTAGCGGGCCTCGCCTTGCTGGTGTGGCTATCCCCGGTAAACCTTGGGGTAGACCCTATTGTTATTTCCGCCCCACTATCGTTATGGGCTGTGACCAGGTGGGAACAGAATCGAACCTGGGGCATAGTTGGGCTCTTTTTAGGGTTGATTGGCAGTTTCCTCAACCCAGCGGTTCCAGCCTTCGGTTTTACTCCGGAACGACTGTTGGTCTTCGGTCTGCCTGCGGTGCTCATCACGGCGAGCGCGTACGCAGTGCCGCTGTGGCTCCGAATCAACGCCGAGGAACATGCCGCAGAGTTGGAGAACGTCGTGGCGCTCAACAAGCTGGAGTTGTCCAGGGAGCTTCACGACGTCGTGGGGCACGGACTCACCTCTATTAAGGTTCAGGCCCAAACAGCGCTGTACCTGGCGGAGATGAATGACTCACGAGCCGAAAGCGCTGCTGAAAAGACCACGCTAGAAGGTATTGCCGAGACCGCAGCACAATCGTTGCGAGATGTGCATGCGCTTGTCGATGCACTACGTGAAGGCGGCGAGATTAGCGCTGATCCGAATGAGATTCCACGTCTGGTTGCGGCTGTTTGTCCGCCGGGTCGCGATGTTTCGGTGACTCTGCCGGAGTCTTATGAGGCGCTGGCGGATTGGCCACTCGCGAAGCGACTGACTCTGGTGCGGGCAGTGACGGAGTTGGCCGCGAATATGGCCAAGCACTCATCGGGCGCTGGTGAGCTGGCACTGGTAATCGATCCACCTGCCGACGCTGATGACAGCCCGGCACGGGTTCATTTGATCACCGCAAACCGGGCTGAGAGCGAAACTTTGGACCCCAGGAAGCGAGCTGGTGCTGGCCTGATTGGTCTGGATGAACGCGTGGCGCAGCTCGGTGGCGAGATGACTTATGGTGAAAGCGACGGCATGTTCCGCGTCAGTATCCGCCTGTAAGCGGTTCAACCGAAGCAGGGCTGACTGTCGATCCTGTCGAGAAAGACGAGCAATGAATGTAATTCGAGTATTAGTGGCTGAAGATCAGGCTCTGATTCGGCAGTCTTTCGCGCAGCTTATTGATGCCCACCCGCAGATGAAAGTCATTGGTGCCGTGGGCGACGGCGCCGAGGCTGTGCGTCTTGCCTCTGGTGCGGATGTGGTCGTCATGGACATTCGTATGCCCGTGATGGACGGTATCGAGGCCACGCGGCAAATCGTGCGAGGGGCATCGTCCGGAGGCGCGACCCACGCATCCGCTCCGAAAGTTCTGGTACTGACCACCTTCCGCGAAGAAAACCTGGTGCTCGGAGCTTTAGAGGCTGGAGCCGCAGGCTTTTTACTCAAAGACTCCAATCCCCGTGAGCTGCTTTCGGCCATTATGCGCATCCACCGTGGTGAAGGTGTCATTGATCCGAAGGTGACACCGATGGTGTTGCGGCATATTTCACCGCGCGCACCGCACTCAGGGCAGCCAGCGAGGGCATCCTCGGCCAGTGGCTCTAGCTCAGATGCCATCCATTCAGCGCTTCAGTTCACACCCCGCGAACAGGAGATTTTGGACCTCGTCTGCCAAGGGCTTTCCAATGATGAGATCGCTCGCAGGTTGGTGGTCGCCACGACGACCGTGAAAACCCATGTGAAAGCCCTGTTGACCAAGACGGGCTCACGCAGTCGTGTGGATCTTGTCATTTGGGCTGCGAAAAACGGGATGCTTTAGATTCTCCTCGCTGGTGCCGTCACCCTCGCTAGCGCCTCCTCCCTGGGGAGGATATTTCCGCCATCTCATCCTCAGGGAGGGCGCGAACCGAACCGGCTATGCCTATTACTTAAGGCATGAACGCACCGACTCCTACCTCAGGCCATTCCGCAGATGCCGCCGCTCCCCTTCTTCAGCTGCGCGGCATCACTGTCTCCTACGGCAAGAACGAACCGGTCCTGAACGATCTCGACATGAGCGTTCGTGCCGGTGAGGTCTACGGACTTTTGGGGCTCAACGGTGCCGGTAAGTCGACGCTGATGAGCACGGTGCTTGGGCTAATTCCCTACTCCGGTGAAATCAGCATCACGGGACACCCGTGGTCAATTGAAGACCTGGACCGCATCGGCGCCTCTATCAATGGCCCGGCGTTCTACCCGCAACTCTCGGCCACCGACAACCTCAAAGTGCACGCACACTTGACCGGCACAGACAAGCAGCGTATTGGCGAAGTGCTGGACATGGTCGGCCTACATTCTGGCACCAAGCGCGCGCGTGCTTTCTCCACCGGCATGAAGGTTCGTCTCTCGCTGGCGATGGCGCTGCTCACCGACCCCGACATTGTGCTTCTCGACGAACCCACTAACGGCCTCGACCCCGAAGCTATCGTGAGCCTGCGCACCTTGTTGCGGAATCTCGCCGATAGCGGCAAAGCGGTTGTGGTGTTTTCGCATCAGCTCGGTGAGGTCGAAAAGAGTGTTGACCACCTGGGTGTTCTCGCTGGTGGCCGGCTGGTCTACGAAGGCCCGCTGACGGACTTTGCGGCTGCTGGTCAATCCCTCGAGCAGGCTTTCTTTGCCGCAGTAGGTGTTGCCCGATGAGCGCTCAACCGCACACACGCACTCTTAACACGCGCGCTGTTCCTACGCGCCACTACTTCCGCGCCGAGCTACTGCGGGCGAAGTGGTCGCTCACCATGTTCCTGCCCATCATCATGGTGGCAATCGCTCTGGTCAGCATGGTCTTTTCTACAGGCGTTGATGCCACCTCCATGGCGAGCGCCCACATCTACTCGCTTATCCTGCTTCCTCCCCTGGCTGCTATTACGTCCGTCATTGGCCAAAAACGTGAAGAAAAGCTCCGCCAAGGTGGCCTAATCTGGCGCAATATTTCGAGCATTCGGGTACTCCTGGCACGCGCAGCCACTGTCATCGCCTCCACGGCCCTCGGCCACGCACTGATGGCCACTCTCCTTGCCCGGAGCGTGAGCATCGCATTGCAATTCACGATCTTCAACACGTTGTCATTCTTTGTGTTCTGGGCATTCGGCCTTGCCCTATGGCGCCTTGTGCCACGCGCAGCTCTCTTCCTTGCTCCGCTGACTGCCATCGCTTGGGCCATCGCAGGAACACTGAATGCCATGAGCCCAAACTGGCAAGTTCTCCCGTGGACCTGGGCAATCCGCCCAACGTTACCTATTCACGGTGTGCAGGCTAATTCCATCACGGCTCCCGCAGACAGCGAAATCTGGGACATCGCCATCCTGCCGCCCGCGCTGCTGCATTTACTCCTCGGACTAGGCTTCTTTGCCATCGGATTGGCTGCGCACGGAAAATCTCTCAGCTTACCGACGGGCCGGGAACGCAGCACTTCGTCGTTAAGCCATGGCATGAGCGCGACCCTGCCCTGGCGCACCTGGTGGAGTCTCGCGGCGCTGATGCTTGCTGGGCTTGCGGTCGTGCGTGTGGTGTGGGACCCGGAGTATGCGCTGGGATTGCTGAGTTTCGTCTGCGTGCCGACGGCCGCAACCGTGGTCGCTATCATGACGTGGACCTCGCAAGCTGATGCCTGGCCAGCGCTGATGTATCGACGCTCGCGGGGGAGCATCACGCTTCGCTTGTTTGCCTTGGATATGGCATTTCTCGCGCCAGTGCTCGTGATTGCGGCGATTATCAGCGGCGCAGGCGGCGAAGCCAGCAGCGAGACCGACATCAACCCCTGGCCGTACCAGGCGGTCATCGCGCCTCTTGTGGCCGCAATGATTGTGGCCGTGACCGGATTGATTGCGCGTCGAAGTGTGGCAGCGGCGATTTTTGCCTCGGTCGCGCTCGGCGGTTGGGCGGTGATGGTTGGCGGTGATGTCCTCAGCGCCTCACCGCTGTGGTGGACCTCAGAATGGGGATGGACCTGGGTAGTCCGTGATTACCCCGAGCGGTGGCCGCTGATCGTTCTGGCATCCGCCATTGTGACCGGGGCATTCGTGGCCTGGGCGCGGGCAACGTCGCTGAAAGCCATCCGATTCTTGAGCTGACAGCTACGCTGACTGCAGCCACGCGCCAGCCCCCCTACTCCTCGATAGCTTCGCGGACCTCTTCGACGCTGAGGTTGGAGTCTTCGATTTCCTCGCGAGCTTCCTTCTTCCGACCACGGCGAACAAGGCGGAAGATGCGCTTACGGCGGGAAGTCTCTTCGCTGATACGCTCACGACCGCGCAGCCAGGCAACGAGCATGACGGTAATGAGCAGCAACCCGATGTAGCCCAGGATTGGGTACACCCAACCGATTAGGTTCTGGAAGCCCATAAAGCTCAAGGCGAAACCGAGCAGAACCAGAGCGACGTAGACAATCTTGAATTTCTCCGGGTGCTTAGCGGTGACGCGACGGCCCAGCGCGTAAAACATGCCAAGCGCTGTGTTGAAAATCATGCCGAGGATAACCACGGCCATTGCCTGACCAAGCCACGGGTGCAGGCGGTTGATGACGGTGAGCATCGGCACGGCATCAGTGGCGACGGTACCAACGGTGTGGAACAGCGTGATGGTGGTAATCAGCAGCATTGCGGAGTACACCAAACCGCCGACAAAGCCACCGGCTCCTGCAGCGCGAGGGTTGAACAGGCTGCCGCCAATAACAATCGCCATGGAGACCGCAACCATCAGGTTAAAGCCCACGTAGTTCACCGCGGCGACAACCCAGTTCGGCAGAGTGGTCGGGACTTCCGCAACGGCAGCTGCCTGCTCCGCGGCCGGGGTGGCATCGGTGAACGCCAGCGTATAAATACTGGCCAGCAGAATAAAGCCGACGATAAACGGCGTGATGGATCCAATCACAGTGGTCACGCGGTCCACATCGAGGAAACCGGCTGCGATGGTCACTAGCACCATAATCACGGCACCGATCCAAACAGGGATGCCCCACTGCTGCTCCATGTTGGCACCGGCACCGGCGAACATGACGAACCCCGTGGCGAAGAGCGTGATAATCACGCCGATGTCCAGTACGCGCGAAAAGATGGGATGCGATACGCGTCTGAAAACTTCGCCGTGCTCGCTGGCCTGGAAGTAGCTTCCCAGCTGCAAAATGATCATCGCCATCAGGCTCATAATCACCGCTGAGAGAACGGCACCCCAGACACCATCGATGCCAAAGGCGACGAAGTATTGCATGATTTCCTGACCCGTCGCAAAGCCCGCGCCGACGACCACGCCGACGAAAGCAAATGCAACGCGCAGTACTTGCTTCACCACAAGGGTTCACTCCTATTCAACTATCGGATTGATACAACCACCTTACTTTTCTCAGTGAGTTTTACTAATCGCGATTAAGCGTTCTACGAAATTTCGCCTTTAAATCCCGCAGGCCACGCCGGTCGAATGCACCGGGCAGTAGCCGTTCGGATTCTTAAACAAGTACTGCTGGTGCTCGTCCTCGGCTCGGTAGTACTCCCCTGCCGGAGTCTCCGCGAGTGGCTTAATCTCGGTGGTGATGGGGCCCAGGCCAGCGTCGGCAAGCTTCGGCGCGTACGCATCGGCGATTTCCTGCGCCCGGCGCGCCTGCTCGGGCGTCGTCGTGTAAAACGCCGAACGGTACTGCGTGCCGACGTCATTCCCCTGCCGATAGCCCTGCGTGGGGTCATGGGCCTCGAAGGCCTTGGCAATCAGCTGGTCGAAGCTAATCTGCTCCGGGTCGTAGACGACCTCCACAATCTCAGTGTGGTTGGTCCGTCCGGTGCAGGACTCGCGGTAGGTGGGATTCGGCGTCACGCCACCGGCGAACCCGACCGACGTGCTGAGCACACCCGGTGTTTCCCAAAACAGCTTCTCAGCACCCCAGTAGCAGCCGATACCGATGTAGACGACCTCCTGGCCATCCTCCCACGGGCCGGTAATCGGCGTGCCGAGCACCGCATGCGGCTTCGGATTCTCCAATACCGGGTGCGAGCCGCCCTTGAGCGCCTCACCTTCCGGCACCAGCTCCGCTGACCTACCAAAAATCCAACCCATCATCGATGCCTTTCTATCTACATTTCTATCTACGACTTTCTATGCTCTGCGCAACGCGCCCGAGGCGACGATTGTTCCGCCCCTGTCACCACCGCCACACTCACGTTTCACACGCCTCGTCACCAGAATCTACGGCACAACACGGGCTATGGTTTGGGTTGTGCGTACGCTCAGCCTGCTTTCCGTCAATCCCCACGACCCGACCGCTATCCTGCCCGACCTCCGTGCCGCGCTGGACGGCGAGGTCTCTTTGCTTCCCGTTCCGCTTCACGACGGCACGCGCGCCTCAATCTTGCGGAACTCGCAACGCGCAGGTGAGCCGATTGATGAGTCCATCGCACTTGTTGTCGGCACTTCCGGTTCCACCGGCACACCGAAGGGTGCACAGCTGACGGTGGATAACTTGGTCTCCTCCGCGACAGCTACACATCAGTGGCTCGGCGGTGAAGGACAGTGGCTGCTGGCGATGCCGGCCTACCATATCGCTGGCCTGCAGGTTCTCATTCGTTCGCTGCTCGCGGGCACGGACCCGGTCTGCGTGGATGTGACAGACGGTTTTGATGTAGCCGCATTCGCCGACGGCGCCGAGGCCCTCACTGGTGCCGGTGCCGGCGACCGCGCCTACACTTCGCTGGCTCCCATGCAGCTGGCGAAGGCCATGGAAGAACCCTTTGGCGTAGCAGCCCTGCGTCTCTTCGACGCCATCCTCGTCGGCGGCGCGGCCTTGAATCCGCAGGTGGCAGCACGCGCGGAAGAGCTCGGCATTAACGTCGTGACCACTTACGGCTCCTCCGAGACAGCCGGCGGCTGCGTCTATGACGGCCAGCCCATCGAAGGTACACAGGTCGCCATCGAAAATGGTCGCGTTTGGCTGGGCGGACCGATGATCGCACACGGATACCGCAATGCGCCCGGTCACGAGGCTTTCCATAAACCAGGTTGGTTCGCCACCTCGGATGCGGGAGAAATCCGCAACGGTCGGCTCGTCATTACGGGACGCTTGGACACCATCATCGACTCCGGCGGGCTGAAACTGCACCCCGAAGTCCTCGAGCGTGAACTGCTCGCCATCGACGGCGTTACGGGAGCCTGCGTGGTCGGCGTGCCACACCCGCGACTCGGTCACGCTATCGTCGCAGCGTATGAAGGCACCGCTGAGCTCGGCGATATTATGGACGGCCTCGGCGATGCCGAAGATGCCGGGCGCATCAATCACTGGATGATTCCCAAGGACCTGCGACGCGTGGATGCTCTGCCGCTGATTGGGCCAGGCAAGGTCGACCGGCAGAAAGTCGCGGCGCTCTTTTAGACTTTGGGCTTGTAACCTTCGGCCTTTAAGCCACTCGAACCCGCATTAGTTCAAGGCATTTGGTGTCACGTCCTATTATTAATTCATGTCTGAAGCACCAAAGAGTCCTGCAACGGCGTCGTTAAGCGATTGGCTGGAAGGCGCGCGCCCCCATACCTGGGCGAATGCGTTTGCGCCAGTCATCGTCGGTGTCGGAGCGGCATCGACGTACGCGCCGATTATTTGGGGACGTGCGGTGCTCGCGCTGATTGTCGCGTGGGCGCTGATTGTGGGCGTGAACTTCGCCAACGACTATTCCGACGGCATCCGCGGCACTGACGATGACCGCTCAGGCCCGCTGCGCCTGACTGGTTCTGGTCTGGTGGAGCCGAAGGTCGTGAAGTACGCGGCGTTCGGCGCCTTTGGTGTCGCGGGTCTTGCCGGTGTGGCGCTGTCTCTGATGAGCGCGTGGTGGCTCATTCTGGTCGGCGCGCTGTGCATCGCAGCGGCGTGGTTCTACACTGGCGGCAAGAATCCCTACGGTTATCGCGGCCTTGGCGAGGTCTCGGTCTTCGTCTTCTTCGGTCTCGTCGCGGTGCTCGGTACAGAGTTCACCCAGACCGGCTCCCTGTCCTGGGTCGGCCTGGCCTGCGCAATTGGTATCGGTTCGGTGTCCTCTGCCGTAAACCTGGCGAACAACTTGCGCGATATTCCCACCGATGCTGCCACCGGGAAAATCACGCTTGCGGTGCGCCTGGGCGACTTCCGCACCCGTATCGTCTGGCAGATTCTCTCCATCATGCCTGCCCTGGCCAGTATCTTTATCGCTTTCTGGCACCCATGGGCGTTGGTGGGTCTGCTCATCGTGCCACTGTGGGTAAAGGCCTCCGAACCAATCCGCATGCATAAGAAGGGCAAGGAGCTCATCCCGGTACTCGGGCTTACCGGCAAGATGATGCTTGCCTGGTCCGTCATCACGGCACTCGCACTCGCGCTCAGCTAAGGGGTTCCGATGGACTTCCGCACACTGACACACAAGACGCTCAACGACGTCCAGAAGGCCGCAACCCGAGTTGGCGACACAGCAGCCAAAACTCCAGCTTTCGTCCGCAGCGCTGCTCTGCGCTTGACCAGTTCGGGACGTCGACGACTGGCACTGGAGCACGGCGCGCTGCATTCACAGACCCGTGAACCGGGCCTGACTAATCTTACGGCCACCGGTGTAGTAGATATCAAGACCACACCGGTCACAGCCGACATTGCGGCCAAGGATGACGAGCGAAAGGCCAGCGACAAACCGGATACTGTCACCACCGATATTCCGGTGCACTGGTACGAGGTTGAACCAGGCGAGCCCGCCACAGAACCCGTGACCATCGTCTTTATCCACGGCTTCACCCTGGCTGGCGAGTCCTGGTACCGGCAGTTCAACGCGCTGCGGAAGTCACACCCGGAAGCACGCCTGCTCACCATGGATTTACGCGGCCACGGCCAGACCGGCGCGGTTCCGGCTTCACTCTGCACAGTCGAAGGTGCTGCAGCCGATGCGCTGGCCGTGATTGCGGAGCGCGCCGCGACCGGAAAACTCATCGTGGTTGGGCATTCACTGGGCGGTTTGATCGCACTGCACATGGTGCGCGCTGCCGAGGAAAGTATTCGCCGTCGGATCGCGGGCGTAGTGCTGATTTCCACGTCTATCGACAAGCTTGCCGCCCAGGGGGTACCGCAGATTCTCGCGTCCCCGGTGGCGGATGCGGCGCGCAATGCGATTGAGTCCTCGCCGAAGGAAATCCGCAAGTTCCGCGAGGCAATCGCGTCACTGATGGCGCCGTCGTTGGCAGTTGCGGTGTTCGCTCGGCGCACGGACTACGAGATCATCGAGTTCCACGCGGCCATGATTAATGAAACACCGCTGGAAACTTTCGTAGGCTACCTGGATGACCTGCAGGACCATGACGAGTTCGCGGCCGGACCTTACTTAGAGGGTCTGCCGGGAGCGGTACTGGTGGGCACGAAGGACGATGTCACTCCCCGCAAGCAAGCAGACCTAATTATGGAAAAGTGGCCGGACGCCGAGCTAGTTGAAGTCGATGGGGCCGGCCACATGTTGCCGCTGGAGGCTCCGGATGCGGTGAACCGGGCAATCGAGCGGGTGCTGGAGAAGGTCCAGGAAAGCAGCTAGAGCGGCAACGATAGCTGACTAGTGCCCTAGTTTTCCTCGCGGTCCTTAATCTGCTGCGCGATGTATTCCTTGTGCGCACGGCGGTTCTCCGACCACACTGCAACCGACTCGTTGGCCTGAACACGCAGCTTCGGGAACACAAACACCGACAGTGGCATCGCAATAATTAGTGCAAACACAGCCGTAATTGCGGCCGGAATCCGCACGCCAACAAGGTAGATAATCACGAGCAGGATGAAGAACAGCACCAGGAACAGCAGCAGACGCGCAAGGCCGTACCAGAACAGCCCCTTCATGGCATTGCCGCGACCAGCATTCTTGGAGCTAGGAGCTGACTGTTTCGGGGCTGCTGGAGCCGCCGGAGCCGGAGCCGCTTCCGCTTCAGCCTCAGAAGCCAACTTGTCCTGCTCTGCTGGATTGGTCATTAAACCCTCACCTCTACGTGTTACGCCTGTGCTGCGCCCGGGCGTTGTTAGCGCCCCATGGCTGTTCGTGTCCAACGTTCCTTTGTACCCTAACGAACTCTGTACACCGTACCGCCTGCGTTGCAATACCCCTCGTGGGCACTACGGGACTCGTTGCGTATTCTAGTCGGTAAATCCAGGAGGTTAGCTATTACATGGGTCGGCTCATTCTGCTGCTGTTCATCATCCTTGTCGTAGTCATGCTGTGGAAGGCATTTGGCCCCGGCAGTCGCGGCAACGCCATGCGGCGTATTTCTGCTCCGCAACCGGAGCCCCGTCCGCTCGCTCCTGACGATGATCCGGAGTTCCTCTGGAAGCTCAAGAAGGCCGAATTCGATCGCCGCAAGCGTGAGCAGGAGCTACAGGAACGGCGCGAACGGGAGCCTCGCGACCGGGATAACCAGGGAGATAAACCAAATAGGCCCGATAGCCCAGACAATCCCGGTGAAACCGATTAGACGTCCTTGCCACGCAGCAACAACTGCTGCAGATATTCCCCGTAGCCGCTGGCGCTGAGGGCGTCGGCACGCACGCTAAGCGCAGCATCGTCAATGAATCCCATGCGCCACGCCACCTCTTCCGGCGAACCAATCTTTAAACCCTGACGCTGCTCAATCGTGCGCACGAAATCGCCCGCGGCCATCAAATTGTCCACCGTGCCCGTATCCAGCCAGGCTGTCCCACGCGGCAGCACCTCTACCTGCAGTTTTCCGCGCTCCAAGTACGCGCGGTTAACATCCGTGATTTCCAATTCGCCGCGTGACGACGGTTCCAGCGAGCGAGCTATCTCAACAACCTCGGCGTCATAAAAGTACAAACCAGGCACCGCGAAATGGCTGCGAGGTTTCTTCGGCTTCTCCTGAATCGCCACGGCCTTGCCGCTTTGGTCGAAGTCCACTACTCCATAGGCGGTGGGATCTGCGACCCAGTAGGCGAAAATTGCTCCGCCATCGACCTCGTGGAATCGGCGCAGCTGTGTCCCCAGGCCAGCACCGTAAAAGATATTGTCGCCGAGGATGAGCGCAACGGAATCATCGCCGATGTGGTCCGCGCCGATGATGAACGCTTCGGCAAGGCCGCGGGGCTCGTCTTGGGTGGCAAAGGTGAGGTTGAGGCCCCACTGCGAGCCGTCGCCAAGCAGGCGCTCAAACTGCGGGGCATCATGTGGCGTGGTGATGACGAGGATGTCCCTGATTCCCGCGAGCATCAGCGTGCTCAGCGGGTAATAAATCATCGGCTTGTCATAGACGGGAACCAGCTGCTTGCTGACACCAAGCGTGATTGGAAACAGCCGAGAGCCCGTGCCACCTGCGAGGATGATGCCCTTCATAATGCTCGCGCCTTTCTGCTTTACTGCCCGGCTGCTTCGTTGGCAATCGCCCACTCGTCGCGAGCCATGTTCTCAAGATCCTTGCAGTCAAACTCACTGGGGAGCTTATTGCCTTCGGCCTCGAACTGCTCGATCGTCGGGGCCTTCTGATCGCGCTCGGAGAGAATCATGTCCGCTTCGGTGAGACCACCCTTGGCCAGCAACGCAGCCAAGTCGATTCCCAGCGTCGGATCCTGGATGCTAACAGCGCGTTCAGCCTCCGGGTTGTAGCCGGTGGAAGTGAGGTAGGTGAGCACGGAGTCGTCGGCAAGCGAAACGAAACCATGTCCGATGCCGTTGGGCAGATAGACCACTCGGCGGGTCTTGCTGTCGAGCTCGAAGACCTCAACCCTGCCGAAAGTATCCGAGCCGCGACGCAAGTCAACCGCAATGTCAAGGATGCGTCCCGCGGGACAGGTGACCAGCTTCGCCTGACCGGGATGACCGTCTGGAGCGGTGCTGACGTCGGCGAAGTGAAGACCGCGGACAACGCCTGCAGCAGAGACACTCATGTTGGCCTGCTCCGGGAAGAACGGGTAGCCCGTGGTCTCGGCGAATGCGTCGAGGCGATACCACTCGTGGAAACTACCGCGGCTGTCGCCGTGGATGACCGGTTCGAAGGTGAAAACGCCGTCGATGGAAGTGGGCTGGAATGTGCTCTTAGGGCTCATGGGTAACAAGTGTAGACGCGAGGGACGGGTTCGGGCTGGTGGTGGGTTGGGTGTGGGCTGGGTAGTCGCCGAGCCGAAATTAACGTTTAACGCCATTCACAAGGGGTGTTTTGACGCAGACTCGCATGTTTGGTGGGCTTCAGATTAGAAACTCCCAGGTCAGATTCACCCAAAAGCCCGAAAATGCCACCAAACATGCGAGTCTGGGTATTTTGGGCCTGTTTTGAGCCCTTTACCTGGTGCGCATGGGAACTATATTGCAGGCGTGGCTGAAGTGACGCATGGGCGTACCAAGTAACCGGGACGTACCAAGTAACCGGGGTGCTGGCTAGGCAGAGCCCAACCAACCCAACCAACCCAAACCAGCCCAAATCAGCCCAATCAGAACTACAATTCCTGCTCGCGCTCGGCGTAGCCAGCCTCAGCGGCTTCGTAGGCCGCGGCCCACCAGGACTCGTTGGCTCGATACCAGTCGATGGTCTCGGCGAGGCCTGCGGAAAAGTCTTGGTAGCGCGGCTGCCAGCCAAGGGTGCGGATGGATGCGGGGTCAATCGCATAACGACGGTCATGCCCCGGGCGGTCAGTGACATGAACGAAATCGGACCGCGCACGTCCGAAGCTCTCCAGGATGTCTCCGACCACGTCGAGGTTGGAACGCTCACCATCGGCACCAATCAGGTAGGTCTCCCCCACCTCGCCGGAATCCAGGATGGCCCAGACCGCATCGTTGTGGTCATCGACGTAGATCCAGTCCCGAACATTCTCGCCGGTGCCGTATACGCGAGGCCTGCGCCCACGGAGCAGGCCGCAAATCTGGCGCGGAATCAGTTTCTCGGAATGCTGCCTAGGCCCGTAGTTGTTCGAGCAGTTACTAATCGTCGCAGCCAACTCGAAGCTACGCACCCACGCCCGGACAAAGTGGTCGGCGGACGCCTTGGAGGCCGAGTAGGGGCTGGAGGGTTTGTACGCGGTGGCCGTCGTAAAGCGTGCTGGGTCGTCGAGAGCGAGATCGCCAAAGACCTCGTCTGTAGAGATGTGGTGGAGGCGAACGTCGTGGGTAGCGCAGGCCTTCGCCAGATTCACGGTGCCCAGCACATTGGTGGTGACGAAGGGATCGGCATCCACCAGCGAATTGTCGTTATGGCTCTCTGCGGCGAAGTGGACGACCACGTCAAAGCGTGGCACGAGGCGATCGATCAGCTCCGCGTCACGAACATCGCCGCGAATGATCTCACAGTCCGCACCTTCCAAGCTCGCAGGGTTCGCTGCATAGGTGAAAGCGTCAAGTACCGTGACATTCACATCGGGCCGTGTAGCCAGAGTGCGGAGAACGAAGTTGGAACCAATAAAGCCGGCACCACCGGTGACGAGAACGCGCATGGAAGCGATTCTAGTTCACCCGGCGATGCCGGCTTTGTACACGTGTGAAGGCTTAGTTCAGGCCAGCATAAGAGTGCAGGCCCGAAACCACCATATTGATGAAGAAGAGGTTGAACACCATGGTCGCAAAACCGAAGATGTTAATCCACGCGGCCTTAGTGTTGCGCCAGCCAGAGGTCGCGCGAGCGTGCAGGTACAGGGCGTAGATAATCCAGGTAATCAGAGCCGTGGTCTCCTTCGGATCCCAGCCCCAGAAGCGACCCCATGCGGACTCCGCCCAAATAGCACCCAGCACAATACCCAGACCGAACAGCGGGAAGGACCAAATAGCGGTGCGGTAAGCAATCGCATCCAGCTTCTGTGCATCCGGCAGTGGCGAGACCAGCTTGCCCAGGAAACCCTTTTCGCTGCCCTTGCGGTTGTACATCCTCAGCATGTAGAGAATGGATGCCACACCGGAAATCAGCGCAATACTACAGCCGATAGAGATGATGGACACATGAATCGGAAACCAAATCGACTGCAGGGCCGGCACAACCGGAGCGGCCTCAGTGTAGAGCTTCCTACCGCCGTAGAACATCAGCGCCAGAATCGGTGCCAGCGTCCACGGCCAGAACACGCGCATGGTCTCGCGGTGCAGGACACCGGCACCAACGACCATCGCAAACAGAATGGAGACCGAAATGTACTCGTAGAGGTTGCCCCACGGGAAACGCTGCACAGCCAGGCCACGCAATAGCACCGATGCAAAGTGCACAGCTACACCGACGTAAATCAGCATTTCCGCCACAACGCCGAGCTTCTGTGTCAGCGCCTGATTCTTAACTACGCTTGCCGACGCCTTCGTCTCCGACTCCACCGAGTTAGCGACACTAGCGGTGGTAGCTCCATCACCAGCACCGGCGGCTACCAGCTCGCGCTCCGCAACCTGGCTCTTAGCTTCAGCGGCCGCGATACGACGGCTGTAGTAGGCAATGGAAACAACAAAGGCCACAAGATAAAAGGCGAAGGCCGTGAAGTACGACCAGTCCGAAAACTGCGCCAGTGTCTTATTGACGAGCATGTACTTGGCTCCAAAAATGTGGAATTGGCGGAATACTCCTTCACACCCTAGTACTAAAGCAGGACTAAGCAAAAGGGGGCCGGACACGGGGACACGAAAAAGTTGCGCGGAGGCGCAATCTTCACCCCCGCGCATTCACCCCTCCTGCAGTGGATGAATCGGCCTTAGCGGCTAGTTAGTTTTTGACTCTCTTGCCTTCACTGTCCACGTCATCACTACCATTGTCCGCCGCATCAATGTCCGCAGTGTCCTGGTCGGCAGCATCCTCGTCATCACTGTCACGTTCCAGGATGTCATCTACGATGTACTGGAACTCCTCGCCCCAACCTGCCTTGTCGGTGCGGGCAAGGCCACCGAACTCAACGCGAGTGCGGCCATCTTCCAGCGGGAACATGCGAACCCACACGCGACGGCGCTTAATGCCCAACGAAAGAACCATGCCAGCCAAGGCTGCGACTGTGGCCACCAGCACCCAGAACTGCGTGGGATCGTGCGAAACCTGCAAGTTGACGAATTCCTTCGCACCGAGGAATTCAATCTTGGTGCCGTCGGCAAGCTCGGTGGATTCGCCCTGTTTGAGGTTGACGCGGGCTTCCTTAGCCAGCTGACCCGAGTGCATCAGGTCGCGGTCGAGGGAGAACAGCCCCTGCGAGCGACCGGTGTCCAAGCCCGCGTCACCGCGGTAGATGTCGACAGCCACGGCCGGGTCTTGCATCGCCGGGTAAGAGGACTGCAGCAGAGCACCCTTTTCACCAGTAAACTCCGCGGTCGGAGCGAACAGTCCCTCGATTGCAATCTGGTTCTGGCGGCGCTCGAACAAGTCCGGGTACATGCCCGCTGGTGGGTCGAAGCGCAGCGCACCAGAGGACAGGAAGAAGGTCGGGTCATCCGGGCGGAACTGGACAATCGAGGTACGCGACTCACCATTCGGCCAGGTCACCTTAAAGGCCGGGGCAAAGCCGTGCCCCTGCAGGTACACACGGTCACCGGCGATGCGCAGAGGGTGGTTGACCTGCAGCGTGGTCTTCTCCCACTCATCGACCGGCTTACGCATATCCTCTTCTTCTGCGAATCGGATGTGCGAGGTGAACATCTTGGCCTGGCCGTTCGGCAGGTAATCGGCAGCAAAGTCCTCGACCTGAATACAGAACGGGTTCAGAGTCGTACCGTCGAAGGTGTTGCCCGAGCGCAGCGAGTCATAGTTCGCCGCAGCGGTGTTACAGAACGGAACGCCCACCGCGCTGTTGACGTTGTCATCAGAAATTTCGGTGCCGGTGTTGGTCAGCAAAATGACCTGGCCCTCGTAATAGATCATGCGGCCCAAGCCGACGATGATAATCAGCAACGCAATGCCCAGGTGGAACACCAGGTTGCCGAACTCACGCAGGTAGCCCTTCTCCGCGGAAAAGGAGCGCGCCCCAGCGCGATCTTCATCTGCTGGGGTTTCGGTCAACGCCCACTTGGTCAGACGCTCACGCACCCGTTCAGAAACTTCGTCCGCGGAGGCATCGACCACGGCTTCGTCGTGAAGCGGAAGACGCGCCAACCGCTTTGGTGCCCTAGCCGGTGGCGTCTTCATGGCCTTGTAGTGGTCGATGGTCCGCGGAATAATGCAGCCGACCAGGGAAATCAGCAGCAAGGCCACGATGGCGACGAACCAAACGGACGAGAAGACATCGAAAAGCTGCAGCTTATCCATGATCTCGGCGGTCTTGCCGTTGGCGCCAAGATACTGGTCGACCTTGTCCTTATTCAGCGAGCGCTGCGGCAACAGGGCACCCGGAACCGCTGCGAAAGCGAGGATGAACAGCAGAATCAGCGCCGTGCGCATGCTGGTCAACCAGTTCCAGACCTGCTGGAAGGGCTGTCGTACCTTATTCCAATTCACCGACATCGAAGAAATCTTTCATTAAATTGGCGTTACCGTATCAGTAATAAAAGCGGCCTGAACCCAGGCAACAAAAACATCCCACAGTCCCGTGACCAGGGCAATTCCGACCAGCACCAGCGCCACACCACCGATGAGCTGAATGGTTCGCGAGTGCTTACGCAGGAAGTCCACTCCACGCATCGCACGTGCCGACCCCAGCGCCACCAAAATGAACGGCAGCCCCAGCCCCAGGCAGTAAGCGATAATCAGCGCCACTCCCCTGGCCGCAGTCATGCCCTGTGTACCTGCGGACACCGAAATAATTGCAGTCAGCGTCGGGCCCAGACACGGCGTCCACCCCAGCGCAAACACCGCACCGAGCAGTGGCGCTCCCAGCCACGTGGTCCAGCGCTTCGGCGCCATGCGGGTGTCCTTCTGCAGCGCTGGCACCATGCCCATGAAGGCAAGCCCCATCACGATGGTCACCACGCCACCGACAATCGTCAGCGTGCGCGCCTGCAGACGCAACGTGGACACGAGCCCGAAAATCGAGGCCGACCCCAGCACAAAAATGACAGTAAAGCCCAACACGAACAGCAACGCGGCCAGGCCGACGCGGGCAGTCGAGGAACGCTGGCCACGGCTTCCATCGCCGTCATGCTTATCGACGTCGGTTGCGTCCGCAACTCCCGTCGTCACGCCATTGCCCTGCGCCCCCGATGCTCCGGAAATACCGGTGAGATAGGAGACATAACCGGGCACGAGCGGGATGACGCACGGGCTGGCGAAGGAGACGAGACCGGCCAGTGCAGCGGCGAGCAGCCCCAACACAATGGGGCCGCCGGTGGCGACGTCCGCGAACTGTTGGCCGATGCCATCGGCAAGATAGATCGTGTCCATGGCAAGAGTTGACATGCCGGGGCCTAGCCCTCCGCCTTCACTTCATTGACGGCCTTCATCAGCATGGTGTGATCGACCTCACGGAGGAAGACCTTGGCCGGCCGGTGCTGCTTGTCCAGGATGATGGTCGTCGGAATCACCGACGCCGGGATACCACCGAGCGCACCGGCGTTGACGAAAGCCGGGTCGTAGATGGACGGGTAGGTGATGCCGTTGTCCTTCACAAAGTCGATGGGAGCTTGGCGGACATTGTCGCGGACGTTAATGCCGAGGACGGTGCCAATTCCCTGCTTTTCCATCTGTTCCTGAACGTACTGCAGGTCATCAGACTCGGAGCGGCACGGTGCACACCACTGACCCCAGGCGTTCAGAACCACAATCTGGTCCTTGAAGTCCTCAAGGGAGATTTCCTTGTTGTCGTCCTCCAAAGAAGGACCGAAGACCTTGCCAACCGGCTTGCGCTCCTCCGGTGCGTAGTCAATGATTTGCTGACCACCCGGAGAAACAAACTCGAACTGACCACCAACGGCAACGGCGTCATGTCCCACCGACTCTCCGGGGTTACATGCCGCGAGCGACAGAGACAGAGTTGCTGCCGCCAGCGTTGCTGCAATTCGGGACGATGAGACCTTGGCCACCTGGGGTGCCACCTTCCGGGGTCAGTGAAACTTCAACAAAACTATTTATTCACCTTACAGGTGACCGGCCGGCTCACTGTAGCGCACGTCGACAATGGTGTCTCCGACGAAGATTAAGGAGGTCACGCTCGCCAGATTGCACTGTCTAGTTGCCGGGTTGTGGGCGAGCTTCAAGTACCGCGCACGACGCTGAGCTGCAATGATGCACAGCTGGTGAGTCACCAGCACCGCCTCCGCGCCCTCGGCGGCCTCGCGGGCTCGCTCGATGGCGTGGAACATACGGTCCGCAATCTCCTCGTAGGGCTCGCCCCAGCTGGGAACGCTCGGACGACGCAGCCGTGGCCAGTACTTCGGATTCCACAGTGCGGAGTCAATGCCCTTGATGTGCAATCCCTCAAAGGTGTTGCCGGCCTCCAGGAGATCTTCATCCAGGTTTGGCTTCGTGCCGATTACCTCGGTGAAAGGCCGTGAGGTTTCCTGGGTGCGCTGCAGCGGAGAGCAGGCGAAGTAGCGGATGTCATGGCCTTCGAAGGACGATGCCGTGGCTGCTGCCTGGCGCTGACCGCGCTCCGACAGGTGCCAGCCGGGCAGGCGCCCATAGAGAATCTTATCCGGGTTATAAACCTCGCCGTGGCGGACGAGATGCACAACCGTGGTCTTGGCGTGCTTTGTCGCACGCTTAGCTGTCTGATTTTCCGGCTGTGTCGGCTGCGCGGCCTGCGGTGCTGCCTGCGGTGTGGCTTGCTGTGCTGCCTGCTGCTCGGCCTGCGAATTGGTCTTCTGCGGCACGTGTCACCTACTCCGGCTTGGCGGCTGCCGCCGCCTCGGCCGCGCGGGCTGCTGCACGCTCGATGATTTCGAAGTCGGCGTCGGTGAGTGCGGCGGAGACGAACCAGGTCTCGTAGCAAGAAGCCGGCGGGTAGACACCATTGGCCAGCAGGGCGTGGAAGAAGGCCGGGTAGCGGAAAGTATCCGCTGCCTGCATCTGCTCAAAGTTGTGCCCCTCGCCCTCGGCGAAGCGCGGCGAGAGCATCGTGCCCGCACGCTGAATGTGGTGAGCCACGCCCTGCTTGGTCAGGGCATCGGACAGAATCGTGGCCAGACGATCCGCATTGGCCGCAACGGTGTCATAGACATCCTTCGTAGCGTTTTCCAGGTTGGCCAGGCCAGCTGCCATAGCGACCGGGTTACCGGAGAGTGTGCCTGCCTGGTAGACCGGACCGTTCGGAGCCAGGTACTCCATGATGTCGCGGCGACCGCCGAAGGCAGCTGCCGGCAAACCACCGGAGACGACCTTGCCGAAGGTGGTCAGGTCACCGGTCACACCATCAATGCCGTACCAGCCGTTGTAGGAAGCGCGGAAGCCAGTCATAACCTCATCGAGGATCAGCAGAGCGCCGTCTGCGTGGCAGACTTCCTTCAGCTTCGCATTGAAGTTGTCCTGCGGTGCGACGGTACCCATGTTGCCCGCTGCCGCCTCAGTGATGACACAGGCAATCTCGCCCGGGTTCTCAGCGAATGCGGCCTTGACCGCCTCAATGTCGTTGTAAGGAACAACAATGGTGTCGGCAGCCGATGCACCGGTGACACCCGGCGAATCCGGCAGACCGAAAGTAGCGACACCAGAACCCGCCGATGCCAGCAGCGCGTCCACGTGACCGTGGTAGCAGCCGGCGAACTTGATGATCTTGGAACGGCCAGTGAAACCGCGAGCCAGGCGAACTGCGGACATGGTGGCCTCAGTGCCGGAGTTGACCAGACGTACCTCATCTACCGACGTGCGCTCGACGATGTGGCGAGCCAGGTCGGTCTCAGCTGTCGACGGAGCACCGAAAGACAGACCGCGGGTAGCGGCGCTCTGAACGGCCTCCACCACTGCCGGGTGCGCGTGGCCCAGAATCATCGGGCCCCACGAGCAGACCAAGTCCACATATTCGTTGCCATCAACATCCACGAGACGAGAGCCCGCGGCGTGGTCAATGAAACGTGGGGTGCCACCGACGGAACCGAAGGCGCGGACCGGCGAGTTCACGCCACCCGGCGTCACTGCCTGAGCCTGCGTAAAGAACTCTGCCGAACGCTCGGTGAGCTCAACGTTTTCTGGGACATGAGGAGCATTAATGTCTTGAGTCACGGTGACCATCGTAGACGGCCACTCGGATTAAGGGCTACCCTGCCCTACCAACGTCCCAGCTTCACCCTGAATAGATGCTTCCTGCGGGACGACACTCGACGGGAACGCCAGTCGATCCACAAGCTGGAGAAAATCATCAATAGCGATGCCAGGAGCGGGTGAATCATACCGGTCATACCCAGCAGGATGACTGCAACGTTGTAGAACCACGCAAAGTAGATGTTGGAGTCCATCATCCGCACCACAGCACGTGCGATTTCAATGGCCTCCGGAATCGACAACACGTTGTTGCGCAGTGCCACGACATCGGCGTAATCGACATCAAGATTCTGGTTGCCTTCGGTGTTGTCCATCAAAACACCCACGTCAGCGGCACGCAGAGAGTCCCGGATGTCCTTGTCGCCAACCATCACGACTGTCTCACCGTCACTGTGGACCGAACGCACCGCAATGGCCTTGCGGGAGGCAATGATGCCCGCGAATACTCGCGAGATATTCAGCCGGTCAGCGAAACGACGAGCTACTGGATACGGATCTCGAGTGATCATCATGGTGTCCACGCCCATATCCTCAAGCTGGTCAATGCTCTCGACCGCATCGGGCTTAATGTCCTCACCAATGGTGATAACACCACGGACCTTGCCACGCCACGACACCACCATCGGAGTACCGCCACTGAGCGCAGCCACGGCCATTTTCTCGCTGAGTGCAGTGAGATCACGTGGACGCCAAACACGCCCCTCAACAAAGCGCATCTCCAACTTGTCGTCGGAGTCCTTCACCGGGATCTCTACCTGGCCGACAAAGGCACCGTCTTCCGCAATTGCGACGTGTACGGTCTCAATCCAGTGCGGCACCTCGCCACCACCGGAACCGGCGTCGCGGGATGCACGGCACGCGCGCACGATGGCCGCCGATGCCGGGTGATTGCTCTCCATCATGAGAGCGCCCGCCACACGCAGAACCAAATCCGGATTTTCATTGCGCTCAGCGGCGACACCGAGCACGTGGGTGTCACCCTCGGTCAGGGTTCCAACCCGGTTAAAAATCACCACATTGGCGGTAGCTAACTTCCGGAAAGTCTCATTGCCACGAATCAAGATTCCGTTACTAGCACCGGCCAGAATCCCGATGCGCTGCACGGTCGACGTAGACATTGCCAATGCCACCGGCGCGATGCCCGAGAGCATGGCCAGCGCCACCGCGAGGGCACCGCTCATCGTGCCCGTCGCCAGCCACCAGCCGCAAAATGCCACACCCGCCAACGACAGCGTCCACGGCACCAGCTCTGATGCCGAGTGCACTGCGGTCTGGTGCATCACCGTTTCTTCTCGAACCGCTTGACGCAGCCAGCGCGCTATCGACGACGCCCGGGTCTTGAAACCGGTGCGCTCCACGCGCACCTTGAGCTCCGAATCCAGGTTGATTGCGCCGGCCCAAACCTTGGAGTTGACCTTGACCTTCTGCGGTTCAACGCCAATACCGAGTAGCTGTGCATCCATCGTGGACGCACCACCGATGACTGAGCCATCGACCGGAATCACCGAGTGCGGTGGAACCACGATGTCATCACCGATATTGAGCTCCGCGACCGTCACCTCCACCCGTTTCGGCTCCGCGGATTTGGCGCTCTTGCGCACGACTGTCACGTTTCGCTCAGCTGGAATGCGCAGGTTGCGCAAAATCTGTCCAGTACGCACTTTGTTGTAGCGCGTAAACATGCGGCCTGTTAGCAACAGCACGGTCAGGCCGCAGGCAACGTCGAAAAACACCTCCGCCGAGGCGCTTTCCCGGTAGTTGAAAGCAAACCACGTGGGCGCAGTGGTATATCCAATCTGTCCCGCGGGGCCAAAGATAAGCTGCGCCAGCGACCACATCCACGCCAGCAGGATGGCAATGGAGCTCGCCCCATCCAGCGCCGACATCCGCCGACGCAGGGACGCCGCCATTGCACGGTGGAACGGCCAGCCGCCCCACCACACCACAATCGTGGTCAGCACAAGGCACATCCACTGCCAGCCCGGGAACTGCCAATTGACGTTCAACGACGTCACCAGCACCGGAATCGATAGGAGCAGGCTTCCCCAAAAGCGCTGTTTGGTCACCAGTTCACGCGCCGTGAACAGTACCTCCGCACCGCCACCACTTCGGCGCAACGCCGCTTCACGACGGCGAATGCGCTCCTCCTCATTCTGCTGAGCGGCAGCCGGAACAGCGGGACGGCGATGCTGCGACACATCCAGCCGAGTTGCACGACGACGAAGCGTGCTGCGCGTGAGGTACGACTCGATCCCAATTTCGCGGAGAGCTTCGATGAACTGATTCGGATCGATGGCATCGGGCGCGGTAATCCACGCACGCCCGGGCTTGTAAACCACAGAGGCCGTCACACCTGGAAAGGATTCCAAAACATGCTCAGCACGCTCAGCACTCTCGGCGTTTTCCAAGTTTTCCAGGATGAGTGCAAAAGCTGTGTTGGACTGGCCTCTGCGGTGTGCAAGCCGCTGATGGGCACTTTCTTCGTCGATGTCCTGACGGCTTCGTGGCAATGCCTTACGAGCAGCGACCTTGGCATCCACAATCGCTTGTTCAACGCGATTGTCCAGAGAGAAATCAGACTCACCGGTGTCACTCATGGCCTTTGATACTTTCCGTCTAATCCTGTGGCTGGTTGGCGCGCGTGAGCGCTAATTCACGATAGAGCAACAGTAGTCCACACGCCATCGCCAGGCTGGGCGTGATAACCCATACAGTCAGCGCGCCGGCCATAATGGCAAAGAACATGGCGAGAGCCGTGATAATCACCACGATGAGCAGGCAGTTCCGGGAGAGTTTGAACTCAGTGGCCGTCGGCAAGCAGCCGCTACCAATGAGCGAGCAGACCAGCGTCACGCCGGCGACGATGTAGATGTCACGGCCAACGGCGGCGGGAGCCTGCGAGTAATCTCCGGTGACCAGTATCAAGCTCAGGACAATCTGGGCGATGAGCGCGACGAAGAGCACCCACTGCCAGGGTCGACTCGGCAGGGACATCATTGCTTGGACTCCTCAGGCTGCTTGGGCTGTGACTGGTCCAGCTGCTGTTGCTGCTTTGGATCAGCGCCATGCTTCGACGCTCCCGGCAGATGCGATTTCGGCGCGGACGGAGTCCACGGTTTCGAGGGGCGCTGATGATCGAAGTAGTCCTTGGACTCCTTCGAAGCGGCGAGCACCAGGCCAGCTACCGCGGCAGTGGCAGAGACGATTCGCACAATTCCGCTGATAAGAACGAGGGATGCTGGCACTCCCGATTCTGAAGCCGTAGAAGAGAAGAAGGACATCAGCGCCGACAGTGCCAGGTAAAGTGAGCCGATAACCAGCACGGTGCGAGCACCTTCGCTCCCCTTGCGCATTCGCTCGATGATGGCGAAGAACGCGATGCAAAGCCCCACTGCGAAAAAGAACGCGATAACGATACTCGCCTTCATGGCGGCATCAATCTGGCCCTCGCTGAAACCCGGGAAATTCTCCTTAGCGGTTGAGGGGCTCATCAGCATTTCCGGATGCAGCCAGTAGGTCACCGTGGCTACTGCAGCGAGGAGCAGCTGCATCACGGCCGTAACCCGCCACGCCTGCCTAGCTCCCTCGACCTGCTCGGGAATTGCGGGCTTCTTCTCTTCTTTAGTCATCCGTCCACTTCTCGATACTTATTACTGCACGTTCACCCCAGCGGATTAGAACTGGGCACGCAGCTTCTTCGCCAAGTCCACCGCTGCGTAGGTCAAAATCTGCTCCGCACCGGCACGGCGAATGCTCAGTACTGCTTCCATCATCGCAGCATCCAGGTCAATCCACCCGTTGGCGGCAGCGGCGTGAATCATCGCGTACTCACCAGAGACCTGGTAGGCGGCAACCGGCACCGGCGACATATCCGCGACCTCACGCAGAATGTCCAGGTAGCTCATGGCCGGCTTTACCATCACCATGTCTGCGCCCTCGTCAACGTCGAGCTGCACTTCGAGCAGGGACTCACGACGATTTGCAGGATCCTGCTGGTAGGTACGGCGATCACCCTGCAGCGAGCTGCCCACGGCTTCACGGAATGGACCGTAGAAGGCGGAGGCATACTTTGCCGAGTACGCCATGATGGAGACATCCTCATGGCCAGCGGCGTCCAGGCCCTCACGAATAGCGGCAATCTGACCGTCCATCATGCCCGACGGGGACACGATATGTGCACCGGCGTCGGCTTGGGCAACGGCCATCTTGACGTAGTTAATCAGCGTGCGGTCATTCTCAACGACCGTGTTGCCGAAGCGGTCCGTGCCCAGTACGCCACAGTGGCCGTGGTCGGTGAACTCATCCAGGCAGGTGTCGGCCATGATCAGAATGTCATTCCCGAACTCGTCGCGGAGACGACGCAGAGCGCGGTTGAGAACGCCCTCCGGATTCCAGGATTCAGAGCCCTCGCCGTCCTTATCCGCATCGAGCGGGACACCGAAGAGGTCAACCGCCGAGATACCTGCCTCAACAGCCTCGCGCACAGCTTCTACCAGGGAGTCTTCGGTGTGCTGTACTACTCCGGGCAGGGAGCTGATTGGCTTCGGCTCATCAATCCCATCTGCAACAAACATGGGAAGGATGAGATTCTTCGGAGTCAGTGTCGTCTCTGCCGTCATCGCACGCATCACCGGGTTGGTGCGCAACCTGCGTGGGCGACGAATCGGGAGAGGAAATCCAAACTGTTCGAGATCGATTTCGCGGGATGATTCAGAAGCTCCAGATGTAGTCATAAAGACAACTTTAATCAAAACGCGAACTCGCACCGATTCGCCCCGGCTTAGGCCTTGGTTTTACGCGAACGACGACGCTTCTTGCGCGGTGGCGGCAGCTGCCCTGCCGCCCGCAGTTGCGCAACATGCTCTGCCAGCGCATCCACCAGCTCCGGGATGCTTGCGCGTTCCGGCACGACATCTACACGCAGACCGTACTCGCGAGCCGTGGCTGCGGCCATCGGCCCGATGCAGGCAATGATGGTGCGAGCATGCGGCTTACCCGCGATGCCGACCAGATTCTTCACCGTCGACCCCGAGGTAAAGCACACTGCGTCAAAGCCACCGGACTTGATCATGTCGCGGATGTCCGCACTCGGTGGCGCTGCCCGCACGGTACGGTACGCGACCACATCATCGACTTCCCAGCCCAGGTCAATCAGACCGTCGACAAGCACGTCGGTGCCGATGTCGGCGCGTGGCAGCAATACGCGGTTGACCGGATCGAGATCCTCGATGTACTCCGGGAACACGTCGACGATGCCCGCGGCGTTCTGACGAGTGTCGTCCGGAAGCAGCTCCGGGGTAATGCCGAGATCACGGATGGCAGCGGCGGTGCGATGGCCGACAGCTGCGATGCGGACTCCAGCGAACGAGCGCGCGTCCAAGCCGAATGCCTGGAACTTCTCCCACACTGCGGTGACAGCGTTGACGGAAGTGAAGACAACCCACTGGTAACGGCCGTCGACAAGCCCCTTGATGGCGCGTTCCATCTGCGCTGGGCTACGTGGTGGCTCGATTGAGATGGTCGGGACCTCAATCGGGATGGCGCCGTGCCCAACGAGACGAGCACTCATCGGCCCTGCCTGCGCCTTGGCGCGTGGGACCAGCACCTTCCATCCGTAGAGGGCCCGGTTTTCCCACCACGAGTACTTCGAGCGATTGTCCACACCCTTGCCAAGCGTAACCACCAGCGGACCGGTCAGGTCACCCGAAAGCTGCGCCAAGGTGCCCAGCGTGACGTCGTAGGTGCGCTGCAGACGAGTCGTACCGTTGACAGTCACCGACACCGGCAACGCCGACGGCAGACCGCGTTCACCGAGTTCGGAGGCAATGGCGGACAGGTCATCCTGCACGGCCTGCAGCACCAGCGGCTGCGGTGCCTGCGCCAACTCGTCCCAGTCCACATCGGCGCGACCGAGATCGGTCTCCGTGTACGTCGAGCCCAACGCGATACCGGCAAATGCCGGGACGGTGGAGGGCACGGACATACCAGGGACGATCTGGAACTCAACCTCGGCGTGCGAGACCTCGTTGATTTCGGCCAGCAGCGAATCGTTGGTCAGCGGATTTCCGGCCACCAAACGCACTACATCATTGCCTTTGGCTGCTTCTTCGACGAGTAGGGCGGCCATCTTCTTGGGATCGTCGATAGGATTGCGCAAATCTGCGGCGGTCGGCGGTGCCGGACGCGGTGGCTTACGACGAGATCCCTTGGCCTTGGCTGCGGCGCACATGCGCTCGTACTCTTCCTCGGCTTCCTTCAGCAGCTCAGGAGGAACAGGCACATCGGTTGCGACGAGTTCTCGAACCCCCGGCATGACATCGGCGTCGACGTAGGCGATAGCGGTGTCTGCGAGAATCTCACGGGCGCGAAGCGTCAGCAGGTCGGGATTTCCAGGACCAGCGCCGACGAACAGGATGCGTCCCGTTGCTGCGGGGAGGGAGGTGTTCATCGTTGCGGAGTGATTTCTTTTCTATTGGTTGTTCACTTTTCGTGCCGATGAGTCACTAAGGAAGAAAGCGGACATGCGCCAACACATGTGAGGGGCAGGTAGATACCTGAATCTCACATGCGAGCGCACGGAGGGAACCCTTATCCCAACGGCATGCATACAGGCCTATTAGCATAAAGGGTTTGAGCCAAATTAACTAACCGGCTACTTTTGAGATTCCCGCAGGGTATCGCCCATTACCTCATGAGCACCCCGTTCAAGCAGGGCCGCCGCAACCTTCCGGCCAAGCTCATCGGCCTTATCCACGGTTGCGGTAGCGGTCTCGAGCAACTGGCGCGATCCGTCGACTGCGAACACCCCCGCCCGCAGGGTAAGTTCACCGCTATCGCTCACGGTTGCGTAGGCCGCAACCGGGGCGGTGCAGCCTGCTTCCAGCTCACTGAGTACCGCGCGCTCAGCGACAGCGCGGGCATGGGACACCGGGTGGTCAATCTTCCGCAGAATATCCACAATTTCGCGGTCAGCAGTGCGGCACTCCAGCGCCAGGGCTCCCTGGGCCGGGGCCGGCATGAGGACGTCCATGTCCAGGGATTCCGCAAGCTCTCCGAGGCGACCCGTGCGCTCCAGTCCAGCGCGAGCCAGAATGACAGCGTCCAAGTCTTCAGAGACGCGCCCCATGCGGGTTTCGATGTTTCCACGCAGTGGTACAAGTTCCAGGTCAGAGCGCAGCGCACGCAGCTGAGAGACACGACGCGGCGCGGAGGTACCGACTCGAGCACCCTCAGGCAGGTCCATCAGCGGCGTGGCATCGCGGGAAATCAGCGCCTCTCGCGGGTCGACGCGCTCCGGCACGGCTGCGACCATCATGTCGTCTTCCGGCAACGTCGGCAGATCTTTAAACGAGTGCACGATAATGTCGCACACCCCCTCGCGGAGTGCATGACGCAGCGCCTGGGTAAAGACGCCGATACCAATCTTTTCCACCGGGTCGTGGCGGTTATGGTCACCAGCGGTCTTTACAATCACCAGCTCTGCAGGCTGCCCCAGCTCAATCAGTGCATCACGGACGTGGCCGGCCTGTGTCGTGGCCAGTTCCGAGCCCCTGGTACCGATACGAATAGTCGCTGGGTCAGGCATGTTTCCCTCCGGGTGTTAATTTTTGGTGGTTTCAGCAACGCCTTCAATGATGGCACTACTGTCAAGACCATACTGCTCAAATCCCTGCATCCGCCCAATTCGGCCCTCTACCATGAGATCTGCGGGGATATCGGTGTCAGCATACAGGCCAGAGGGGGTAGATAGGGGCAGGTCGAAGAGCTTCTGCAGCGCAAGCGCGTAGTTGCCACCACCCTGCTGGCTAGAAAGCTTCTTGACCTGCACCGTTGGCGCGTGCAAGAGCTTATCGACGACGCGGCGAACCGTGGACTCGACTTCGCGACGTTCCTTTTGCGTAAGACCTGGTGTCTTCGCCTCCAGGCGAGCGAGCTCAGCCGCCGCCACATCTGCCGCACGCTCACGCAGAGCGCGAACAGTCGGTGCTACCTCGCTTGCACGCTGCGCCGTGAGGTAGGACTCCAACTCTTCGCCCACAATGTCGCGCGCTGCAGCCTCATCATCACGGCCCGGAACCTCCGTACGAGTCATCTGCAGCAATTCGATGTTGAATAGTGCAATCCCCTCAAGCCCGGAGACATCCTCCGCAACGTCGCGAGGCATAGACAGGTCGACGATGGCGAGCGGGCCGTGGTCGATGACATCAGCAGCTGAAATGACGGGAGCCATGGCCCCAGTGGCGCTGACGAGAATGTCCACATCATCGAGGACATCGGCGAAATCATGCAACGCAATAGCAGTAGCGGGGATGCCCGCTTCAATGGAGTG
Source organism: Corynebacterium sp. HMSC073H12 (assembly GCF_001837775.1). NCBI lineage: Bacteria > Bacillati > Actinomycetota > Actinomycetes > Mycobacteriales > Corynebacteriaceae > Corynebacterium > Corynebacterium sp. HMSC073H12. The sequence continues at coordinate 294,014 of NZ_KV834023.1, forward strand.
GTTGGCCAGGTTCTGCGCCCTGTCAACGGTGCGGTTGGCAATAATCAGACGGTCAATGCCGCAGCGCCCCAGGTAGCTAGCGGCCAGCGAACTCATCGCACCGGCGCCGAGGATAAGAGCCGAACGTCCGGCCAGGATATCGGTCCCCTCAGCGACGTCAACACCAGAGTTGAATCCGGGGTGCAGTGCAGCAACCGCCTCGTCGATGGCCACGGAGACCATCGATGCGCCCGCGTTATCAATCAGCGTTTCGCTGTGGACTCGCTTGCCTGTGTGCAGCGCCTTCTGTGCCAAGTCATGCAGCATGCGACCGACTGTGCCGGCTTCGTCCGCTTCCTGGTAGGCATTGCGGATCTGACCGATAATCTGCTGTTCGCCCAGCACCATCGAGTCGAGACCAGCACACACCGAAAAAGCATGCTCAGCCGCAGCCTGTGCATACCGGACATAGAGGTGCGGCGTCAGTTCATCGAGTTCGAGCCCAGTACGACCGACAATTTCACGGACCACAGCCGATAGCCCAGAGTGGAAGCCGTTGGCCACCACGTAGTACTCAACGCGATTACAGGTCGACAACAGCATCGCTTCACTGATTGCTTCATCCGCGACCAGACGGGCTAAAATGGCCTCTCGCTCAGTTTCACCGACAGAGACCTTTTCAAGAAGGGTCACCGGTGCAGACCGGTACGACATTCCGACGAGAAGCACACTCACCGCTCAATCACCGCTCTATTGCTCCTTCACAGGCCCCGCTACGGGCTTTTTCACACAGCTATGATTGTTAACGCTAGACAACTCTGCCATCTCGTCACAACAAAGGCATACTTTACTTAGCCTCTACCTCGATGTTCGCAGCGCTCTACTGCTTCTTTGCCGCTACTCCACATTCTGCCATGTCTCCGCGGCTCCTAGCAGTTCGGCAGAGCTGTCTCCCGAACTTATTCGGCCTCCGCTATCGCTTCCAGGAGCTCATCGTCATCGATTTCCCAGCAAGCGATTTCCTCATCGTTGACCAAAATCACCGGCACGCGATCGCCAAATTCCATGGCCAAGTTTGGATTGGTATCGACGTCTTCCACCTGGAACTGCGCATTTTGGCCCCGCACCAGCGGCTCAATCTGCGCAATCACGCGAGCGCACGAACCGCACGTCTTCCTACTCATCACCGTCACAGTCACCATAACGGCCAGTCTAAAGGTCGACTGTTTCGCTTTACGACGTCCCCCTCCCCACACTTCCCCTGCAAAAGTGCCCCTTCTTATCTTTGCCCCCATCCGCTCCTTAAATCTCAGCGCGCAGCTTTGCCTAAAGAGCGGATACTATTCAACAAGAGCTTCCGATAACGGATGTCGGTTGCATCTTTATTGGAAGACAATTGAAAGCCATCCGAAATCACCGTGGAAAGAGATTTTCGTGCCGTGAGTGAGTTCAGTGCCGACAACCGCTCCCCCTTCCCTATCGACATTCTGGGAGACCTTGCGTCCTCGCAGGGTAACGTCCGTAATTTTCTCGAGCAGGTAGCGCTCGCTCCGCTCAATGACGAAGCGCAGGAGGAAGCTGGCGCTGCAGCGGCTGCCAATGCACTGAAAGCACTCGGCGAGGTCTACGATGTCGGCGGCGAAGAACTGGCTACGGGATTTCGCAGTGTAGCTGGTGCCGAAGATGCCGCTGGCGGTGCACGTGTGCTTTCACAGCCCATTCCAGGTGTCGAACGCGATCAAGGTGCCGCCGCTTTCTTCGATGTGGACAATACGCTTGTCCAGGGCGCATCGATCTTCCTCTTTGCCATGGGGTTGGTCGAGCGCGGATTCATCAAGAAGCGCGATTTGGCCGGGATGATTTGGAAACAGCTGAAATTCCGAATCTCGGGCGCGGAAAACGCCGCCGACGTAGCTAAGGCCCGCGAACAGGCATTGGAGTTTTTCGCCGGCCACGATGTGGATGAAATGGTCAAACTCGGTGAAGAGATCTTTGAAGAAAAGATCAGCGACCGCGTTTACCAGGGCACCCGCGATCTGGCGGAATTGCATATCCAGGCTGGCCAAGAGGTCTGGCTGGTCACCGCCACCCCGGTGCAGCTGGCCCAGGTTATCGCTAAGCACATCGGGCTGACCGGCGCCCTCGGCACAGTCGCCGAGGTCAAAGATGGAAAGTTCACCGGCCGCCTGGTAGGCGATATCCTCCACGGCCCGGGTAAGAAGCACGCGGTAGCGGCTCTGGCGGCCTCCTCCGGGTTGGACATGTCTCGCTGCACGGCATACTCAGATTCCGCCAACGACATTCCCATGCTGTCCATGGTGGGCACCGCCGTGGCCATCAACCCGGATCGGAAATTGCGGAATTACGCCCAGAAGATGGGTTGGACTATCTACGACTACCGTCACTTCCGCTCCGTAACCTTCGCCACGATGCGGTGGCTCTCGATCGGAGCACTACTGGCAGGAGTTGTTGGGGGCGCAGGACTCGTCGGCAAGCGACTGTGGGACGCGAACAAGGAAAGCTAAGCGCTGCTAGGAGTACTCGAGAGTAGTGACCGCGTTTATGACAAAAATGGCTCGAAAAATGGTCTGAAAGTGCCATAAGCTCGCACAGTTTCACATTTGCAGCCCGTACTCAGCAGCTCTCCCCCCCCCAACGACAAAACCCGCCCTATCTCAACGAGACCGGGCAGGTTTTGCTTTTAAAACGTGTACGCGACGCAGCACGCGCGCTCCTGCGATAACGGCAGGAATGCTGGCTTACTTGCCGAGCTTACGACGCTGCACGCGGGTACGGCGAAGCATCTTGCGGTGCTTCTTCTTCGACATGCGCTTGCGACGCTTCTTAATGACGGAACCCATCGGCTCGACCTCGCTATTCGTTGACGGAAATTTCTTTTCTTGCACAATGGCGGCGTACTCAATGCGGCCTTACAACCGCCGAGATGTCACGCCCTTTTTCCTTCCGCCTTCACAGCTAGATACTTCATGACTTGAAGACGATAGGAAACAGGGGCGCAGCACAGCACCATGTACTAATCGGATTAATCATAGCGGGGACATATGCGTTCAGGTCAAACAGCCCCGCTTAAAAGGCAGAAAAAACTAACCCGCGTTGTAGAAAGAGGAGTCCAGGTATTCCTTGACTGCGGACTCATGGACGCGGAAAGAACGGCCAACGCGCACTGCCGGCAGCTCGCCAGCGTGAACCAGGCGGTAGACGGTCATCTTGGATACGCGCATGATGTCAGCAACTTCCGCAACGGTCAGAAAGGTGCCTTTATCTGCATTCTGCATTAGTAAATATTCCCTTCAGCGCACGCGACGCGCTGCAGGCTTCCCCTCCTGCAGAAAATCGTGACACGCACGTGCTTTTCACATCCTACCGGTAGGCAAGGTGCCGGTGCGATTTTTGATAAAAAATAGGGGCATTGGCGAATGGTGTGACAGTTGTGACTAATCCATCGTCCCTGCGTATCGGATTAGCTACTGCCCCTGGCCATTTCCAATGCCCCAAATATTGGGGTTACTTTTACACCCGCCACCACTCGGCGAAATACTTATTTACCCATCTCATTGGCCTTGTCATAGCAAGCCTGCAGCGCGCGATGCACCGCACGGCGAATACCCTCTTCCTCGAAAACTCGGGTGGCCGCTGCCGTTGTACCGCCCGGCGAAGTGACATCAGCACGCAGCGCAGTCGGGTCCGCGCCCTCTTGCATCATCATCTCGGCCGCACCAGCAGCCGTAGCCGACGCCAGACGCTTAGCCTGATCACGCTTGAGGCCCAGATTCACACCCGCATCGGTCATCGCCTCGACAAACTGGAAGAAGTAAGCCGGACCAGAGCCCGAGACTGCAGTGACTGCAGACATCAGCGACTCATCGACGACCTCAACGCTGCCGACCTTCTCCAGCAGTCCGACAACCTCGTCGGTCTGGCTCTCCGTGACAAAGCGACCCGGCGCGACTGCACAGACGCCCTTGCCCACCAGCATCGGGGTATTCGGCATAACGCGGATCACCGGAGTGCCGACAGCACAGACACCTTCCATCTTGTCCAGTGTGATGCCAGCCGCCATCGACACCACGATGGTGTCGACTTCAGAGTCATCGAGCACGTCGGCAATCTGCTCGAGCATGTCGATAATCAAGTACGGCTTTACGCACAAGAACACCACGTCGGCACCGTCGACGGCCCCTACTGGGTCGTCGGCATCGACAATGCCGTAGGTCTCCTTCAGACCGGCCAGGCTCTCCTTGGTGCGCCCCACCACATAAATCGAGGAGGGCGAGACACCACCGTCGATGAGACCACCGACGAGTGCGCTACCAATCTTTCCGCCACCAATTACAGCAATTCTTGTCATGGACGCTAAGTGTGCCAAAATTGGCCCACACATGCGAATGCAGGGACCGGAAAACTTCGCTTCCGGCCCCTGCATCAGGTGATGATTATTTTGTTGGCCCCACTACAACTGGAAGAGAATCCAGGGGCCAAATGTCAGTGCCAAACCGACAAGCCCCGCGAGAATCGGTGTCAGTTTGTCCTTCTCACGGCGCAGGTAGTTAGCCATTCCCGCGAAGCCACCAGCGACCACGAGAGCCATGATGACAACCACAATCTTTGGCAGCGACGACCAGGCCATGGTGAAGCCCAGGAACACCAATGCACCAGCAATCAGACCCACGAAGACCTGAATCAGGAGCAACGGCACCGAGAGGGAATTGTCCTCGGCGTAGCCATCACGCGCGGCGACCTTGCCCTTGGAGCTCTTGGATTCTTCACGCTTAACGACGTCCCGGGGCTCCGACCGCTTCTCGTCAGCTGCGACCTGGGTCGGCGTGGTCTCGGCCTGTACGTCTTCTGGCTGTGCTACTTCAGGAGCGACAGCGGCTGCTACTGCCGCCTCGGAAGCGGCACCGGTATCGGCGTCAGCGTCGGTAGCCTCGAAGGTATCCGTTTCCTGAGCAGCTTCAGTCTCACCGACTGCGTCGGCCTCTTCCACCTGCGGCAGCACATGGGTTTGCTCTTCCGGAGCTTCTGTTGTTTCAGACTCAGCAAGCTGTTCACCGTCGACGTCATCCGATTCAGCGGATGCCTCAGACGCTTCGTCGACATTGTCCTGGACAACCGGAATGGAGGCAGTCGGACGGTCGTCGTAAGCGTTGGAACCGGTGAGTACTGCACGAGCAACTGGCCCCGGCTCCCCAATCTGCTGCGACTCGTCTGCCATGTCACGCAGTTCGGTGAAGGTATAGGTAATCTCCGAACGCTCGGAGTTGACCATGACCGGACGGGGTTCCATCGGAATTGCCAGCGGCACCGCAGGGGCTGCTGGCTGCGTAGTTGGCGTGCTCGGCGCAGCTTGCTCCTGCTGCGGAGTTGCCGGAGCAACCGGAACAGCCGGAGCAGCCGGTTCTTCGGCAACTTCGTCAGCTTCGGCCTCAGCGACCTCGGTGTCAGCAACCTCGGTGTCAGCCTCAATTAAATCTGGCTCTTCCTCTTCCCGAGCAGCAGCTTCAGCCTCGGCCTCAGCTTGAACCTCATGCTCCGAAGAATCCGCCTCTTCAGCAACTATCACTGACTCAGCAACGGCCTCCAAGTGCTCCGGAGCTTCTGCCTCCGGTTCGGTTGCCTGTGCTTCTTCGGTGGCGTTGGTCGCAGCTTCGTCGGCAAGCAGATCGCTCGTAGTCGTCTGACCGTCGTCTGCGTTGGAAAGAGCGTGTGCACCGCGTCGCGGTTCGCCGGCCTTAACGCGAGGGATTGAGCCAGTGAGTTCCTGAACGGACACACCGCCGTCTTCAAGGCTGCGTCGACGGCGGCGCCGCGGTGGTTCAGAGGGGGCTCCCTCCTTCTGCCGCCGCGCCAGCAGTTCGGCAACGGTGAGCTTTTCCTCGCTCATCTCAACCCTTTCCGTATAGGTCACTGTCCAGTCGTCGGAAGATAATGCCCTCGCGCAGAGCCCAAGGACAAATCTCGACCTTCTCTAATCCCAATGCTCGCATACTAGCCTCTGCAACGAGAGCACCTGCGACAATTTGGTGAGAACGATTTGCACTAACACCCTCAAGTTCAGCACGGTCAGCCGCCGTCATGCGTGAAATAAACGCAATCAACTGACGCAAACCAGCCGCAGTCAGGGTGCGCTTAACGCGCGGACCAGCAGCGGAAGGAGCTGCACCGGTCAGGCGGGCGAGAGTACGGAAGGTCTTCGAGGTAGCGACAGCCAAGTCCGGCTCACCAAGCGTGCGCAGATGACGAGCCGGCTCAGCGAGCTCAGCATCAATGTAGTCGCGCAGCAGGTCAATCTTCTTGCGCTCCGGCGGGTCGGTTTCGAACCACTCGTGGGTCAAACGGCCCGCACCGAGCAGCAGTGAGTACGCGGCCTCCGGATCCTCATCGGTACCCGACGTCAGCTCGAGAGAACCGCCACCGATATCCAGGTTGATTAGACGACCAGCAGACCAGCCGTACCAGCGCCGTACTGCCAAAAAGGTCAGACGAGCCTCGTCCTCACCGGAGAGAATCTGCAGCTTAATGCCAGTTTCCTTCTCGACGTGAGCGAGTACTTCGTCCGCGTTGGCGGCATCGCGAACAGCCGAAGTGGCGAAGCTAATCATCTCTTCGCACTTCATCTGCTCAACCAATTCCTTGGATTCAGCGACATAGCCCGTCAGCTTGTCAATGCCCTTCTTGGACAGGTTGTTGTCCTTATCCAGGTACTCGACCAGCTTCATCGTCGACTTGGAATCGCTCATCGGAGTCGGATGTCCGCCCCGGCGGGCGTCCACCATCACCAAGTGGACGGTATTACTACCTACATCTAATACACCTAATCTCACTCTTAGTAGGTTAGACGGTCTACGGTGTATTGGTGTGAATCAACCCCACCCCCGCCCCGGTCGCGGACCACAACCATCTCCCGCTGAAGTCGCCTATGATTTTCCCCGAGAGTGGTTCGAGTTCGCCCACCCAGAGGACCCAGAACACATCATCACCTGCGACCTAACCTGGTTGATGAGCTCCTATCAATGCGCCTTCGGCACCTCCGCTTGCCTGGGCATCGACTCCGCGAACGCGGATGTCGGATGCTGCGGCCATGGCGCCTTTATCACCGACGACGAAGACCGCGAGAGGGTTATTGACGTCGTAAAGCGGATGGAAGGCGACTCCGCAGAGCCCCAGTGGTGGCAGAACCGCCCCAAACAAACGCTGAAATGGCTCGAAACCTACGAAACCGATCCCTCCGATCCGTTGGAACCGTGGTTAGTGTGGGACGAGCTTGACGACGAAAACGGAGAGCCTGAGCCTGCTCTGAAAACGAAGGTCGTGAAGAATGCCTGCATTTTTGCCAACCGTGAGGGGTGGCGAAATGGTGCGGGCTGTGCCATCCACCAGTGGGCGATGGCCAACGACATTGACCCCGTGAAGGTCAAGCCGGATGTGTGCTGGCAGGTGCCGCTGCGCCGACTTGAGGACTGGGAGGAACGCCCAGACGGCCAGGAGATTCTGCGCACAACCATTACTGAATACGATCGTCGCGCCTGGGGCAATGGCGGCGAGGACTTTGAGTGGTTCTGCACGGGTGCGCCGGCCACACATGCCGGTGGCGAGCCGATGTGGCGCACGCACAAGTCCGAGCTAATCGAGCTCATCGGCGAAGAGTGCTACGAAATTCTGGCGGAGCACTGCCGGGCCCGAGAGGCAGCGGGCGCGGCCAAAGCGTTCGGGCCGAGCGGCTACCCGCTGCTGGCGATTCACCCGGCCACACGCGCAGCGGCCGAGGGGCTGGCACCGGACGAGGTTTAACGTCGAGGATTCATCAGATCGCCGGCGAAGAGCATCGGCAGCAGTTAGCTGCGTTAGTCCTCGAACTTGTAGCCCAAGCCGCGAACGGTGACCAGGAACTCAGGCGAGGAAGGATTGCGCTCAATCTTGGAGCGCAGGCGCTTGATGTGTACGTCCAGCGTCTTGGTGTCGCCGACGTAGTCGGAGCCCCAGACGCGGTCGATGAGCTGGCCGCGGGTCAGCACACGACCACGGTTGCGCAGCAAGTACTCCAGCAGGTCGAATTCCTTGAGCGGCATTGCAACATCATCGCCGTCAACGGTGACTACATGGCGCTCGACATCCAGCACGACCGGGCCGCCGCGCAAGACCTCCTCGTAGAGATCCTCGACATCGTCGGAGTCGTCGTGACGACCGCGGCGCAGCACAGCCCGGATACGGGCAATAAGCTCCCGAGAGGAATAAGGCTTGGTCACATAGTCATCCGCACCAATTTCGAGGCCGACGACCTTGTCAATCTCAGTGTCACGGGCGGTGACCATAATCACTGGGACAGCGGACTTTAAGCGGATGTTTTTGCAGACCTCGGTGCCACTCATACCTGGCAGCATGAGATCCAACAGCACAATGTCCGGTTCTGCTTTGGAGAATTCTGCAAGTGCTTCCTGGCCGTCAGCGGCCATCCGCACCTCGAATCCCTCGCGCTGCAGCAGAAACGCTAGCGGCTCCGCCAAAGCCGTCTCGTCTTCGACAATAAGTACCTCAGTCACGGATTACTTCATTCCTTCCTTGGAATCTTTGTTCTGGGAATCCTTATCCTTGCCGCGGGATTTGCCCGTACCACGCTGCGCGTTTTTCTTAGCCGCAAGTTTACCCGCAGGCGGAGTGTGCCCGATCGGCAAACGTGCAGATACATCGCCGTCATTAGACGCGGAACCGGTCTTGTCCATCAGCGGTAGCTCAATGGTGAAGGTCGATCCAGTGCCCAGTCGGCTCCACAGCTTGACGGTTCCCTTGTGGTTCGCTGCGACGTGCTTAACAATTGCCAAGCCCAGACCTGTACCACCTGTCGCCCGCGAGCGTGCCTTATCCGCACGGAAGAAGCGCTCGAAGATGCGCTTCTGGTTCGCCTGAGAAATGCCAATACCGCGGTCAGTTACACGGATAGCGACGGTGTCGTTATCCTCCGTGACTGCAGTCACGGACACAGGCGTGGCCTCTGGCGAGTAGTTGATGGCGTTTGAAATCAGGTTGGACACCGCAGTGATCAGCAGGCTGCGCTCACCTTCAACGACCAACTCCGACTCACAGTCAACGGTGATTTCAATACCCGCTTGCTCCGCGAGCATCTGGTTACGACGCACCGCTGCCTGGACGATCTCTTCAACCTTCACGGGCGACATGTCCGGCAGCGGCTCCGCCCCCTGCAGCTTCGACAGCGAGATGAGCTCCGTAATCATCGTCGACATCCGCTTGGACTCCTGCGTCAGGCTCTCACTAAAGTGACGCACTGCCACCGGGTCGTCGGTAGCTTCATTCAACGCCTCAACCAACAGACTGATAGCCCCCACGGGAGTCTTAAGCTCATGGGAAACGTTGGCCACAAAGTCACGTCGTGCGGCTTCCATGCGAGCCTGTTCGGAGACATCTGCCGCGTAAATCACCACAAAACGGTCATCCACCAGTGACAGCGGAGTCAGCTGGCAACGGACAATCGTGTCCGGCGCCCCTGCCCGGCGCGACGGCAACACCAGTGTCAGCTCCTGGTCCTCCTGCGAGTCAAAAACCTTTTCTGCAGCTTCCCAGCCCACATCATTCAGGCGGCGCTCATAAACCAGCCCCAACTTGTGCGCCATGGAGTTGGACAAAATCAAATCACGGGAGATGTCAACGACCACCACCCCCGTCGGAGACTTCTGAATGGCCAGGTGCATGACCTGCGCCATGGTGGTTATTGTACTTTCCTCGTCGCTCCTCTGGCGCCGAGCGGCGTTATAGGCACCCGAGACAACTCCACCAAGAATCAGCACAGCTGCCATAACCGCAGCACCTAGTAGAGCAGCGATAATGATTTTTGACACGGGTCTTACCCTAAGCTCTTTTCACAATCCGCGCGCGCTGAAAAACTATTGCGCTCGCTAGCCCTAAATAGACCAAGGAGCACAGCCTCACTTGGCTGCGCCCCTTATCGGCCTATCAATGACCTACATATTTACTTGTTGCCCTGAGCGGCAACAGCAGCAGCACCTGCAGCTGCAGCTTCCGGATCCAGGTAGGTGCCACCCGGGTTCAAAACCTTGCCCTCAGCATCAAAATCGTAAACCAGCGGGATACCGGTCGGGATGTTCAGAGCGGCAATGTCCTCGTCCGAGATGTTGTCCAGGTGCTTGACCAGTGCACGCAGCGAGTTACCGTGAGCTGCCACCATGACAGTCTCACCGGCCTTCAGACGCGGCAGGATTTCCTCTTCAAAGTAAGGAATGAAACGCTTGACGACGTCCAGGAGGCACTCCGTGCGCGGAACCTCATCCAGGTTGGCATAACGCGGGTCATTAGCCTGCGAGAACTCGCTGTCATCCGACAGCTCCGGCGGCGGAGTGTCGTAAGAGCGACGCCAGGACATGAACTGGTCCTCGCCGTACTTCTCCTTGGTCTCTGCCTTGTTCAGGCCCTGTAGGGCGCCGTAGTGGCGCTCATTCAGACGCCAGTCGCGGATAACCGGAATCCACAACAAATCAGCAGTATCCAGGGCAATGTGTGCGGTGTTAATAGCGCGACGCAGTAGCGACGTGTAGAGGACCTGTGGCTTCAGGCCTGCCTCTACAAGCATCTCACCGGCACGTACTGCCTCAGCTCGGCCCTTGTCGGTCAGTGCAACGTCGACCCAGCCCGTGAACTGGTTGGATGCGTTCCACTCACTCTGGCCATGACGGACAAGAATCAGTTTTCCATTGCTCATACCCCCAATTGTGCCCCAAAACTGGACAGCCCGCCGTTCGTTGCCCCGCTATGTGGGTTACTACCCCCGGCTACTCAACCATGTGGCGGAACTGCTCCAGATTGGCCAGGTTTTCCCCGCGGTCAACCCGCCACTCCCACTCGCGCTTAATTGCCGATGCAAAGCCGCGCTCGAGGATCTGGTTGAAGTCCCCATCGGCCGTCTCCAGCAGCTGACCAAGGAGGCGGTCGAGGTCATCGTCGGAAAGCTGAGCCGGCAGTTGACCAACCAGGTAGATGTCGCCGGCGGCGTCAATGGTGTAACCGATGCCGAACAGACGACGATTGCGCTGCAGCAACCACTTGTAGACGGCCTCGTGGTTTTCTTCGACAGCGCGACAAACGAAGGCTTCGACACGCAGGGAGTCAGGCGCCGGGATGAGACCAACGACGGTCTTCAGCTTCTTCTTACCAGGCAGAACCACCACGGCGGCATTGTCTGCAATGCCATGCTCAACACCGAGACGTTCTAGCTGCTCACCGAGGGATTTCAGCAGTCCTTGGATGTCCGTGCTCATCGTGAATCATCTCCCTGTTTATGTGGCTACGGCCCTGGCGATTCTGAAGCTAACGAAACCTACCGAGAGCCACCCGCATCCCGGATAGAGCCGGGACAATTTTCCTTTTGGAGTTCGGTTCGATGATAGACATCGGCCAACCGATCCACGGTCTTTTGCCAGGAAAACTCCAAGGAGTGCTCGCGCGCCTGGGTGGCCAGCTTAATGCGCAGCTCGTCGTCCTCCACCAGGCGACCGAGGGCATCGGCCCAGGCTGCGGGCTCGTGACCGTCGACAAGCAAACCGCTGACCCCATCATCGACAGCGATGGAGAGCCCGCCAACATTCGCCGCGGCAACGGGAGTGCCGGTGGCCTGAGCCTCCATCGCCACCAACCCGAAGGTTTCGTTGTAACTGGGCACGGCGACGATGTCTGCGGCCTGGTAGAGCTTCGCCAGGTCCTGCGGCGGGCGCGGGGGCATGAAACGGACTAGGTGATCGACCCCCTCTTCCGCGGCGAGATTGGTGAACTCGTCGGGCGCGTGCACCCCAGAACCGGACAGGCCACCGCAGATAATCACTCGGACATTAGTGGCGGGATGGCGACGCATGAGCTCGCCAACACCGCGCAGCAATACCTGCGGCCCCTTCAGCCGCTGCAGCCTACCGACGAACAAAATGACCTTAGTATGCAACGGGATGCCCAGCTCGCGGCGGGACCGCTCGGTGGCACGATCGCTGCCCGGCGAAAAGAGCTCCACGTCCACCCCGGGCGGCACGACATTGATGCGCCACGGGTCGGCATCGTGGAGATCCGCGAGCTGCTTAGCTTCGGCATCTGTGTTGACGATGAGCCGGCACGCATTATCCACAATCTGCTGCTCACAGATACGACGCGACTCAGGCTCTGGCGTATCCCCCTCCGCCAGATGGAGGTTCTTCACTGCCGCCAGCGTGTGCGCCGTGTGCACAAACGGAATGTCAAGCAAATCCGACAGCAACCACCCCACCTGGCCAGAGAGCCAGTAGTGCGAATGAATCAGATCGTATTCAATCCCCTGTTTGCGGGCGAACTCAATAACCCCGCCAGCAAAAGCCGGCATCTGCGTAGCCAGGTCTGACTTCTCCAGCCCCTCATATGGGCCAGCCACTATGTTGATGACACGGAAATTCTCACTGACCTGAATCACCGGTCCATCGCTGGAACGCGTGGCGCGAGTGAAAACATCCACCTTCACACCGCGTCGCGCCAGCTCCTCGCAGGTGCGCAGCACGTAGACATTCATGCCGCCAGCGTCACCGATGCCCGGTTGCTCCAGCGGAGAGGTATGCATGGAGATCATCGCGATGCGGTTCGGCCACGCCGGAGTGTTAGAGGTGGTGTTTGGGGCGGCGGCGTCTGCGTCCGTCGTTGCCGACGGAAATGTTTCGGTCATACTGCCCAGAGTGCCTATTCCAAGGGCAACCCCGCAAATGAGTACCTCAAATACGTGTCTAGAAATCCCGGCAATGCAGTGCGACGTACGGCACAATAGGGGGCGATACCTACTACGTCGTAAGTTATTATCGCCTCACGACATAGTCAGGTGCTAAACAAAAACCTAGGAGGATACCATGGCCGATACATCCAGCTCGTGCGCTGAAAATGACTCTGCCCCAACTAACGGCTCCACACCCAACGCCGCTATTTCTAAGGCCTGGCTGAACCTGTATCCGGAGTGGACACCGCCTCACATTGACTACAACTTCGACACCCTCCTGGATGTCTACCGCCACACTCTGAGTAACCACCCGCGCCGTAAGGCACTGACCTTTTTTGGTCGTTCCACCTCCTATGCCGAGCTGGATGCCAAGATCCGCAGCGTTGCCGCCGGCCTGCGCGCACTCGGTGTACGCAAAGGCGATCGCGTGGCACTGCTTATGCCAAACTGCCCGCAGCACGTCATCGCTTACTGGGCAGTTCTGCACCTCGGCGCTGTTGCCGTAGAGCACAATCCTCTCTACACCGCCCACGAGCTGCGCCATCCGTTCAACGACCACGGTGCCCGCTTTGCCATCTGCTGGGACAAGATTGTCCCCGTACTTGAAGACCTTCGCAGCAACACCCCGCTCGAGACCATCATTGCGGTCAACATGCTGCAGGACCTGCCGTTTGTCATGCGCACCGCCCTGTCGATCCCGCTGCCGAAACTCCGCGCCGCCCGCGCTAAGCTGCACTCCTCCGCACCGCAGGTCATGGGTTTTGATGCTTTGCTTCACGACGCCGTCGGCGGAGACGGCCACGACCTCCAGGCCGATGAGTCCATCACTGCCGATGACACTGCAGTGATGATGTACACCTCTGGCACCACGGGCTCGCCGAAGGGCGCGCAGCTGAGCCACCGCGGGCTGGTCGCCAACATTCTGCAGGGTAAGGCCTGGGTGCCGGGCTTGGGCAAGGAACGGGAAATCTCCCTTGGCGTTCTGCCGATGTTCCACGCCTACGGCCTGACCATTGTCACTAACTTGTCCATGCTGATCGGCGCTGAACTGGTGCTGGTGCCGGCACCGGAGATTCCGCTGATTATGAAGGTGATGAAGAACAATCGCCCGACATGGGTGCCTGGTGTACCGACCCTCTACGAGAAAATTGTCGAAGCCGCCGAGCGCGATAATGTCGACCTCTCCGGCGTGAAGTTCGCCTTCTGTGGCGCCGCTACCCTGCCGGTTTCCCTCGTGCAGAAGTGGGAGAAACTCACTGGTGGTCGCCTTGTCGAAGGCTACGGCCTCACCGAAACCTCGCCGATTATCGTCGGCAACCCGATGGACGGTAACCGCCGCCCGGGCTACGTTGGCCTGCCGTTCCCTGACACCGAGGTCGCCATCGTTGACCCCGATGACCCCACCAAGCTCCGCGCTGACGGCGAGGAGGGCGAGGTCATCGTCCGAGGCCCACAGGTTTTCGCCGGTTATCTCAACCTCCCGGAGGCAACGGAGAAGTCCTTTACCGATGGGCCGGCTGAGCTTCCCGCTGGCGATCGTTGGTACCGCACCGGCGATGTCGGAGTCATGGAGTCGGACGGCTTCATCAAGCTGGTCGCCCGCATCAAGGAGGTCATCATCACCGGTGGCTTCAATGTCTACCCGGCCGAGGTCGAGGAAGTACTACTCTCCCACCCGGACATCACCGATGCCACGGTTGTCGGCCTGCCAAAGAACGACGGCTCCGAGATGGTCGTAGCCGCCATCACCCTTGCTGACTACGCCCGACTGGATTCCGACGCCTACCGCGACCACTGCTACGAAAACCTGACCCGGTACAAGGTGCCGCGCGCATTCTTCCACCTGGAGGAACTACCTCGTGACCAGATGGGCAAGGTCCGCCGTCGCGACGTCCGCGACGTGCTGCTCAAGCAGCTGGAGCAGAAGGGCCAGAGCGTGGATTCACTTGCCCACCGCAAGCACCATTAGTTCGCGGTGGTTTTGTAGTTGGGATAGGGGCCTGGGTAGAGCTGGCTCCTATCCTCTTAAGGCGAATCCCCTTAAGGTAGACCCCCGCCCCCAGACTTAGTGACTAGGTTTATGACAAAAAACTGCGGATGAATGCTATTCACACGTCATAAACCTAGTCACTTTCTCTATCCCCACCCATCACTTTCGCTATCCCCGCCCATTGAGAGAAGGCCCGGGAGCGCAAGTTGAGGACTACCCAGCGGTTCTATCAGCCCCAGCGGCCCCATCAGTCACGCCAGCCTCTCCAGCCCGCCCCCCCACTGGCCATCAGCCACCCGCCGCGGGCCTAATCGATGCTCACGCCGACCCACACCGGTTCTGGCACCAGGGTCACGCCGAAGGCCTTTTCCACACCAGCGCGCACATCGCGTGCCAAAGCCACCAAGTCGGCAGCGGTCGTAGGCGTACCATCGCCAGTCTCCCCGCGGTTGGTCAGTGCCAGGGTGTGCTTAGTCGACAGTCGTGCGGGCGCACCGTCACCGGGGTAGCCCTTGGGGAACCCGGCGCGCTCGATAAGCCACGCCGCCGAGAGCTTCACAGCCCCCTCGTGGCCGGGGCCAGCGGGGAATGCGGGCATATTCGCGGCCTCATCAGCCCCACGCAGCGAGGCAACCTTTGCACGCACGGTCTCCACCGAGTTCTCCGGAATAATCGGGTTGGTAAAGAAAGAACCCGCCGACCAGGTATCGCGGTCAGCATCTTCGAGAACCATGCCCTTGCCCCGGCGCAGCTCAAGCACTTTTTCGCGCACCAGCTCAGCCGGCCTGCGAATCTCGCCAGCCGCAGCCTCGGCCTCGTCGACGCCCAGGCGCCGCGCCAGTTCGCCATAGCGAAGTGGCGCGGACATCCCATCCACGCTGAGCTCAAACCGCACGGCCAGCACCACTGCCCGTGCGGTGAACTTCAGGTTCGAGTAGCGGTAGGAAAGATCGAGGGACTCCGGTTCCACCCACTCGACCGAGCCGGTTGCGCGATCGTAAAGCTGCACCGCGTCCAGAACCTGCGATACCTCAGCACCGTAGGCACCAACGTTTTGCACCGGCGTGGCTCCGGCCGATCCCGGAATACCCGACAGGCATTCCAGGCCGCCAAAACCGGCGTCGACACTCATCTCCACGACCTCGTCCCAAACTGCACCGGCCTCGGCCTCCACGATTGCCGACACGGACTCTAACCCGTGTCCGCGAGTGCTCATGGTCACGTTGTCAGCCTCGATCACCACAGCCACCAGTGGCTCGAGTTCATCGGCTACGACCAGGTTGGATCCGCCTCCCACGATGAGGAGGGGCACGTTAGCGTCGTCAAGCGTGCGTACAACATCGACCACAGCGTCCGTCGTGCTACATCGGACGACGGCACGCGGCACCCCGCCGAGGCGGAGCGTCGTCAGATCCGAGAAAGCGGTATGCGTGCTGAGCTCCACCCCCTCTAGCCCCGCAAGCCCATCGATGGCTTCTTCCATGTCGGAGGTCAGGTGAATTGGGTTCGGCGATTGGTCGAGATTTTCCACGCCCCTAGCGTAGTGCAAGTTACGTATCATCAAGCGCATGACTACGACTAACACGCACACCGTCAACTTCGACCAGCCGATTGAGAAGGTTTACGAGGCCCTCACCGACGCCGGTTTCTGGGAGAAGGTCGCAAACCGTTTCTCGGCAGCTGACGGCAAGGTGGAAAAGTTCGAGACCACCGACGCTGGCACCACCGTCGTGATTCGCCAGACCGTCGCTGCCGACAAGATTCCGGCGCAGGCGCAGAAGTTCGTCAAGTCCGGGGTCGGCATGACCCGCACGTTCGTCATCAGCCCGCTTAACGACGACGGCGCGACCTCCACCGTGACCACAGAAGCTTCGGGCGTACCGGCGTCCTTCAGTGCGTCCCAGAAGCTCACCGCCCAGGGTGAAGGTGCAGTGCTGACCACCAACTCCGAGTTCGCCATCAACGTGCCGCTGCTCGGCGGCAAGCTCGAGGAGAAGGCCGCTCCGTACCTGGAGCGCGTCCTTAACGCTGAGACCGCGGTACTGGCGGACTACGTCGCTAAGTAGGTTGCGCACCGGGGGGGGCACCGGGTGGCACCGGGAAAGGGTTTGCCAGGCTTGCCGGGCTCCCCGGCGGATACCTGGCGAAGATAGGTGGTAGCGACGGAGCCGTCGTTAAGCAAGACTGGGAACCATGAGTTCTGCTAAACGCTCATCGAGCGTCAAAGTCCTGCCCACCGTCCTCGGTGTCATCATCGTGGTGGCGCTTATTGCGATTGCCGGCGAAATCGGCGTCCGGATGTTCGTGAGCAAGGAGATTTCCGACGGTTACCGCACCTCCGCCGAGGAGCGTGGTGCGACGGTCACTGAGGACCCCAAGGTTTCTTTCGGCACTCGCCCGATGCTGCTCGCCTTGGCCACGAAGTCCGTGCCCTCGATGGACCTGTCCACTCCGAACACACTGGAGGTCAAGAACCCGGAGGCGCTGGGTGGCGCACCGGAGATCAACGGTGACCCGGCAGCGGAAGTGCACCTGGAAAACGTGGATCTGAGCAATCGCGCGGATCCGACGGCAGAGTCGCTGCGAGTAGATGTCACGATCCCACCTCAGCTGCTGCAGGCGCTGATTAACCGGGAAAGCGGTGTACGCGCTTCCACAATCACGCCGCTGCCAGACGAAGGCCTTTTCAGCATTGAATTCGCCTCCGGATTTGCGACCTCCAAGTTCCGCCCGACTGCCAACGGCGGTCATATCGAAATCAACCTGGAGGGCGGCTCAATCCTCGGCTTAAACCTCGATGGCCTGGCCGGCTGGCTGGGAGAAGCGAGCGGTACGCTGTTGAGCTACGACATCGGCCACGGCATGCAGGTGGAGGAAGCGCACGTCACCGGGGAGGGCCTGGCGTTGACACTGACGGGCGCAAATCTGCCTTTGTCGACCGTGAACGAACTTACCTTTAGCTAGCAGGTAAGATACCGAGAATGACTCGCTCTCTCATCACCGCAAAAAGCGGTACTCCCACCGAGCGCCAGTACATCTTCTCGCTCGGCTGTCCAGACCGTACCGGTATCGTTTCCACCCTGTCGACCTTCCTGTCCGACATTGGTGCGTGGATTACCGAGGCGGACTTTTTCTCCGACCCGGAGACCGGATGGTTTTTCACTCGCCAGGCGGTCCGCGCCGACGCGCTCGACCTGACTGTAGAAGAGCTGCGCGAGAAGTTCGCTGAGCTCGTCGGTGATTGGGGCCCTGAGGTCCGCTGGAAGGTCACCGACAACGCCGTCCCGAAGCGCGCTGTCATCCTGGTGACCAAGGAAGGCCACTGCCTGCAGGATCTGCTCGGCCGCGTCGCACAGTCGGACTACCCGATGGAAATCGCTGCAGTAGTTGGCAACCACCGCAATCTGGAGCCACTGGTCGCAGCGTATGACATTCCTTTCCACCACGTGCCCTTCCCCAAGGATGCCGTCGGCAAGCGTAAGGCATTCGATGAGGTCGCCGAGATTGTCGACGCCGAAAACCCGGATGCCATCGTGCTCGCACGTTTCATGCAGATTCTGCCGCCGGATCTGTGCGAGAAGTGGGAAGGCCGCGCAATCAATATCCACCACAGCTTCCTGCCGTCGTTCATGGGCGCGCGCCCGTATCTGCAGGCTTATCGACGTGGTGTGAAGCTCATCGGTGCCACCTGCCACTACGCCACTGAGGACCTCGACGATGGTCCGATTATTGAGCAGGACGTCATGCGTGTCTCCCACAAGTACACCGCTGCGGACATGCAGCGTGAGGGGCGCGATGCGGAGAAGCAGGTCCTCGCTCGCGGTTTGCGCTGGCACCTGGAGGACCGTGTGCAGGTCTACGGCAACCGCACCGTGGTGTTCCAGTAGGTTTCCGTGGTGTTCCAGTAGGTTTTCGGGGAGCCAGACCTATCCCTATCCCCTCCCCCCCCAAAAAAAAGAAAGTGTCTGGGTTTATGACAGAATAACCGGGTTTTTCACCCAGAAACTGTCATAAACCCAGACACTTTCTCAGTAGTGCAACCTAGCACCCGCCCGGGACTAATAACCGCCCTGTGCGTTCGACAAAATGTCCTTGATCTGTGGGCGAACATCCAACCAGTAAATACCCGTGATGACCAGCCCGGCAATCAGCGGGATGCCCAGCATTGCCCAGCCCAGCCACGGCAGGAGCAGGAAAATCGCCGAACCGACCAGCATGCCGGCCCAGACGTTGCGGCTCTTGCGGTCTGCAGCGTCAAAGGCATCCGCGCGGGTGGTGATGACAAGCACCGCACCGATTAGCGCCAAGATGCCGATGGCAAACGGAATGGCGAACTGAAACAGGACGTCCACATAGACGGAAATCGCCATTAGCGGCGAGTCCGCAAGACTGGGCAAAGATGGTAACAGGCGCACCGGGGGAACAACTCCTTTAACAGGGATGCATTGCTTTTTACATGCTAACGCACACCGTCTGATGTGCTGGGTTGTACTGCTAAATAGCCCCAAACACCAAGGTCGACAGGGTGTAAATAGCCAAACCGGCCAGTGATCCGACAACCGTGCCGTTAACGCGAATGAACTGCAGATCGCGACCGACCATCAGTTCAATCTTGTCGGAAGCCTCATCGGCGTCCCAACGTTCGACGGTCTCGGAAATGATCGAGGTAATCTCGCCCGCGTAATTCTCAGCGATGAAGACGACAGCCGCTTCCAGACGGCGGTCCATTCGTTTGCGCAACTCAGGATCGGATTGGATCCGCTCGCCGTAGCGGGCGGCCGTTTCCGAGACCTTCCGACGGAGCAGGGAGTCCGGGTCGCGGGCAGCGTCGACAAGCTTTGCGGATGTTGATGCCCAAATCTTCGCCGGTGCCTGTGTGACGGCGGCGGACGAAAGAATGTCGGTCTTAAGCTCTTCGACCTTGGCGATGGTCTTCTCGTCGTTCTGCAAATCTATGGCGAGCTGCGTGAGGAAGCGGTGGAGTGCCAGGCGCGCGTCGTGCTTAGGGTCATGCTGCACCTGCCAGGTCCAATCAACCAACTCGCGATAGACCTTGTCGCCGATGAGATCGTTGACAAAGCTCGGCGCCCAGGATGGGGCGCGCTCTCCGACGAGGCGGTCGATAAGATTCTGCGAGCCCAGCGACTTCCGGTGCAGCCACTCAGCCATCTGCTGGACGATGGGCTCGGTGCGCCCCTCTTCAATCAGCTGCTCGAGAACCTTACCCGCTGGTGGCCCCCACTCCGGAGCTGCAACTTCATCGATGACTGCTGACTTCAGCACTGCGGCGGCATCGTCAGGATTTATCGCCTCCAGCACATTTCCGGTGAACTTACCGACCTCTGCTGACACTTTGTCGGCGTTTCCCGGCGCTACCAGCCATTCGCCGATACGCTCAGGGATCTCGGCCTTACGCACCTTGTCCACAATCAAAGCGGGGTTCAGGAAATTGTCTCCGACGAACTGCGCCAGGGACTCACCGACCTGGTCCTTTTTGCGGCGGACGATAGCGGTGTGTGGGATAGGGATGCCGAGTGGGTGGCGGAACAGAGCTACGACTGCGAACCAGTCGGCGAGGGCACCGACCATGCCGGCCTCAGAAGCAGCGCGAACGTAGCCCACCCACGCGGGCACAACTTCGCCTGCGGATAAGTGTGAAGACTCAATACCGCGGCATGTGAAATACACAGCGGTTGCGATGACCAGCAGCATCGTAGCGAAGGCCTTGGCCTTACGCAGTTGCGCACGTTTTTCCGCTTCAACCTCAGGTGATGGCCCGGGAACTGCGAGACGGTCCGAAACCGAATCGACAGCTGCCGGCAGCTTAGCGGGGTTGTTATCCATGTGTATAGATTAGGCGCCGAAAACGCGAAAATGCCACCGCGCCGCAGTCCGCTGTTGGTGAGAGAGGTACTTCTCAGTACTTCCCCACCCCAGCGCACTGTGCACAGTGGCATCAACTGTGGAGGTGCTAGTTCAAAAGGCTAGCGTTACATCCGCCTAGAGGCGAGCCCCTTTAAACTGGGGCAAGCCTTTAGTGGTGAGTGCCGAATTCCTTTCGGTAAGCCTTGTAGTCACGACGACCGATGGAGATGCAGGCCACACCCGCGATAACCATAACCAGTGCAACTACCAGGCCAGCCCACATGAACACGCTGCCGTCGAAGTTCCAACCACCGGTGTAGTCGGTGTAGTTGGCGGCATCCTTAGCCAGGAAACCGTTGCTGTGAGAGGCAGCAGTCTGGTCGGCAAAAACGGTCGTTGCGAGACCGAAAATGAAGGTGCCCCAAGCCGCCAGAGAGGCGAGCATGAGTCCCATGCCAATCCAGGTAATGCTCTTGTGAAGCGAGGAGTATTCGGCATTCATGCTCTGAGGCACGTAACCGTCGACGAAGTGCTCTTCGCCCTGGTAACGCTTGACTGCATTCGCCATAATCTATGTCCCTTCTGGAAAACTCTAATCGAGAAAGAGTTTAGTCGTCCTTACCGCGGAAGAACGAACGAGCTCGTTCCTTGGTAACGGCGGCAACCGCAGTCAGCGGGATACCTGCCGGGCAGACGTCAGCACATTCACCATAGAGGGAGCACGGACCGAAGGTGCCTTCGACCTCGTCAACCATCTTGCGGGCTCGCTTGCCACGCTCTTCCTTACCCAGCGGGACCAGGGAGAGGTGAACCAGCTTTGCGCCGGTGAACAGGTGTGCAGCACCGTTCGGGCAAGCTGCGACACAAGCACCACAGCCGATGCAGGCTGCGTGGTCAAGTGCGAACTCAGCGGTCTCGTGGTTCAGGTGCAGAGTATCTGCATCCGGAGCGGTACCAGCGTTGATGGAGACGTAGCCACCCTGCTCGAGGACACGGTCCAGAGCGGAGCGGTCAACGACCATGTCCTTGATGACCGGGTATGCGGCGGAGCGCATCGGCTCGATCTTCAGGGTGTCACCATCGCTGAACTGGTGCAGACGCTGCTGACAGGTCGGGGTGTTCTGGCCCGGGCCGTGCGGACGACCGTTGACGTTCAGACCACAGGTACCACAGATACCCTCACGGCAGTCAGATGCGAACGCGAACGGCTCCTTGCCGGACTCGACGTACTTGGAGTTGACGTGGTCAAGCAGCTCCAGAATCGACATCTCTGCGACGGCGTCGTCAACGTCAACGGATTCAAAGTGTCCCTCGACGTTCGGACCTGCTTGGCGCCAGATTTCAAGGTGCAGTTTCATTACTTGTAGTTCCTTGTCATGAGCGGGACGGCTTCGAAGGTGAGCGGCTCGGCGTGGCGAATGAATTCGTGACCGGACAGATCCCATGCAGGACCATTGTTGCCTCGCTCCCATGCGGAAACGAAGCACCAGTTCGCGTCATCGCGCTCCGCCTCGCCATCTTCGGAGATGTGGTCATCGCGGTAGTGAGCACCGCAGGACTCATCGCGGTCGAGGGCGTCGACACACATGAGCTCACCGAGGTCGATGTAGTCAGCAACGCGGTTAGCGTACTCGAGCTGCTGGTTCATCTCATTCGGCTCACCCGGGATAAACAGGTCAGACCAGAATGCCTTACGCAGTTCGCGGATCTCCTCGATACCGCGAGCCAGGTCTTCCTTGTTACGGGCCACACCACAGTCGCGGTAGAGAATCTCACCGAGCTGGCGGTGGAAGTACTCAGCGCCGTGCTTACCCTGGATACTCATCAGCTTGTCCAGGCGAGCCTGAGCGCGGTCCAGTGCTTCCTTGGCCTCCGGGGCATCCTCAGCCAGGCGGTCGGTACCGAGCAGCGGGCCTAGGTAGTTCGGAATGGTGAACGGAAGGGTGAACCAACCGTCGACCGAACCGGACAGCAGGGAGTTTGCACCCAGGCGGTTTGCACCGTGGTAGGTCCAGGATGCCTCGCCACCGGTGAACAGGCCCGGGATGGAGGTCATCTGGTTGAAGTCAGACCACAGGCCACCCATGGTGAAGTGGCAGGTCGGAGCAATACGCATCGGGACCTTGTACGGATCCTCACCGATCGCCTCTTCGTACATCTGAATCAGGTTCGAGTAGCGTTCCTTGATGACCGGCTGGCCCAGGCGCTCAATTGCATCACGCAGATCCAGGTAGACGGAGTTCTTCAGCGGGCCAACACCGTAGCCGGCGTTAATCTGCTGAGAGTTGGCACGGGAAGCGACGTCACGCGGGACGAGGTTACCGAATGCCGGGTAGCGACGCTCCAGGAAGTAGTCGCGCTCGTCCTCCGGGATGTCGTTGGCCGGGCGCTCGTCGCCCTTCTTCTTCGGGGTCCAAATACGTGCGTCGTTACGCAGGGACTCGGACATCAGAATGGTCTTGGACTGCCAGTGCGCGTTGACCGGAAGACCGGTCGGGTGGAACTGGATGAAGGACGGGGATGCGAAGTAAGCACCCTGGTCGTATGCACGCATGATGGCCGAAGCGTTGGAGTTCTTGGCCAGCGTGGACATGTGGTAGACGTTGCCGTAACCACCGGTAGCCAGAATAACTGCGTGAGCAGTGTGAACGGTCAGCTCACCAGTGATCAGGTTACGCATGATGGCACCCTGGCAACGGCCGTCGGCGACGATGATGTCAACCAGCTCGTTGTGGGTGAAGATCTCGACGTTGCCGAGACCAATCTGACGCTGCAGAGCCGAGGTAGTCGACAGCTGCAGCTGCTGACCCGTCTGACCACGGGTGTAGTACGTACGGGAGACCTGCACACCACCGAAGGAACGGGTTGCCAGGGTACCGCCGTACTCGCGAGCGAACGGAGCACCAATTGCATTCAGGTGGTCGATGACGCGGACGGACTCGACAGCCAGACGCCAGCAGTCGTTCTCACGGCAGCGGTAGTCGCCGCCCTTAACGGTGTCCTTGACGTGGCGGTAAGCGCCGTCGTTGTCGACCTTCTTACCTCGAGCGGAGTTGACACCACCCTGTGCAGCAATGGAGTGCGCACGGCGCGGAGCGTCGTGGTAGGTGAAAACCTGCACGTCGTAACCGAGCTCGCCGAGGGCAGCAGCGGCAGCGCCGCCAGCCAGGCCGGTACCGACGACCATGACGCGGAACTTACGACGGTTCAGCGGCGAAACCAGGTTGGCGTGATCCTTCTGGTACTGCCAGTGGTCCTTCATGGAGACCTTGTCACCCGGGGAGTTATCGGACAGAACCTTGCCGATCTTGACCCCGTCGACAGCGCTTTCCGGCGCGCGGAAGTCCGCAGCGACGGTTGCTTCAGTGTTAGTCATAGTAAATTTCCTCCTCGACCTACGAGACCAGACCGGTCAGGACGGCGACTGGGATGAAGATGTTGCCGACAACAACCAGCAGCGGCAGCAGGCCGGACAGGAACAGAAGAACCTTGCGCCAGCGCTTACCGGTGATACCGAGGTCGGAAGTAGCAGTCCACAGACCGTGGGACAGGTGCAGCAGCAGAGCGAGCTGCGCAATGATGTACCAAACAACAACACCCGGACGCGAGAAGGACGCAATCACGTTCTGGTATGCCTCACCGTGCTCGAAAGAAGACGGAGCAACGCCAGCACCGATGGTCAGGTCCAGCAGGTGGAAGATGATGAAAGCCAGCAGCACAATGCCAGTGACCACCATCGAACGCGCAGTAAAGGTGTTCCAGCTGGACACCATTCCCTGACGGCGGAACTTGCCGCGGGACTGCTTAGCACGTGCAGCCAGGGTGAGGCCACCGAAAATGTGCAGGACAATAGCTACCAGCAGGACAATGCGGAAAATCCACAGAATGCCTTCGTTCGGAACTGCCGGAGCACCGACAGTGCGCAGGAAGGTCGCGTATGCGTTGAAGTCTTCCGCGCCAGCGAAAATTTTCAGGTTACCCAGCATGTGGACAATAACGAAGAGGCCAAACAGCACGCCAGTGACGGCCATGGTCAGCTTCAGAGCCCATGAGGGGTATTTAGGCTGCTCGCGCAGCGGTTCTACATTAATTTTGCCGTGCGCGATTGCGTCACGGTTTGAACTTTTAACAGTCATGGCACCTCCAGTGTCATATTCACTCTAAAGTCACACAGCGCCTGGTAAACATTTTTCCCCCTTTTGGGTGGGGATTTTCACAGGTTACCTAGGTCTTTTCTCCGCCTTTTCTCAGGTTATCGCATTTTAGCCACTTCTGACGTCGTCACTGTATAAATCCCCTTCCCCGCCATAAAAACGCCCCTACCCCGACTTTTGCCGATTTTTCACCTGCCCAAACCGGCTAATAACGCAACATAAATAGCACGAAAATAAAAAACCGCCCACTTTTCTCAGGTGGACGGTTTTAATACTCAATAATTATGTTGCGAAATTCTTTATTTTTACCCCTGCCGAATTCCCCAAAGAACCCAAACAGCCGCCCCCAACAGGCAATCCCCCCCCCATTGGCACCGTGTACAGCCGAAGCCGTCCGACTAATCCTCGCTCTGATCCGAGTTCGCCATCACCACGGTCAACGGCTCCGGACCAATAATCACCTCATGGCCCGCGACCATAATCGGCCCAACCTGGTGGTCGCCCTCCTCCAGGACGACTTCCACCGTGCGGCCACGCACCGTCACCCGGATACGACAACCATGAATAGTGACTCGGTACGTCAGACCACTCCAGCCTTCCGGCAGACGCGGATCAATACTGTAGCGGCCATCGTGGTCACGGAAACCACCGAAGCCATAGACCAGGGACTGCCACACTCCACCGGCAGATGCCACGTGGACACCATCGGCAGCGTTGCCATGCAGGTTCGCCAGGTCCACATAGAGTCCGCGGAGGAAGAAGTCCATCGCCTGCTCCTGCAAACCCAACTCGGCCGCAACAATGGACTGCACAACGGCGGACAGCGAGGAATCACCAGTGGTGAGCGGATCGTAATACATGTAGTCTGCGCGCTTTTGTTCCGTCGTAAAGCGATTGCCCATGAGGAACAGTGCAAGGACGACGTCCGCCTGCTTAATGACCTGGTGACGGTAAATCGTCAGCGGGTGGTAATGCAGCAGCAGGGGGCGCAGCGGCCCAACCTCGGGATTGTCGAGATTCCAGCGCTTACGCAGCAGGAACTGATCATCCTGAGGGTGAATGCCGAGCTTCTCATCGAACGGGATGTACATCGCCTCAGCGGCCTGCTCCCACTCTTCAATCTCGCGCTCGGTAAGGTCGAAGCGGTTGGTCAGTTCACGATAGGCGGCAGGGCGATCACGCTTCATCTGCCTGACGACGTCCGCAGCAACCCGCAGGTTATACTGCGCCATCACGTTGGTGTACAGGTTGTTGTTCACCACCGTGTTGTACTCATCTGGACCGGTGACGCTGTGAATCTGGAACTCTCGATGCTCGGCATCGAAGAATCCCAGCGACATCCAAAACCTGGCCGTGCCGAGCAGCAGATCCGTGCCCTCCTTGAGCAGGAACTCCTCGTCCCCGGAGGCGTAGACGTACTTCATCATTGCGTACACGATGTCCGCATCGATGTGGTACTGCGCCGTGCCGGCCTCAAAGTAGGCCGAGGACTCCTGACCATTGATGGTGCGCCAAGGGAAGAGGGCACCGTCGTGCGCCAGTTCGTCGGCACGCGCCCACGCGGCTTCGAGCATGTCCCAGCGGAAGCGCATGGCATTGCGCGAGAATTGTGGCGACGTATAGGTAAGGAATGGGGTCACGTAGATTTCCGTGTCCCAGAAGTAGTGGCCGCCGTAGCCGGTGCCGGTCATTCCCTTGGCCGGCACACCTTGGAATTCGGCACGAGCGGCAGCCTGGATAATCTGCCAAATGTTCCAGCGCACTGCCTGCTGAATCTCCGGCTGATTGTAAATGACCACGTCAGAGCGCTCCCAGAAGCGTTCGAGCCACTCCTCCTGGTTCTCCATCAGCCCCAACATGCCGATGCGGCCGACGCGGTTCAGTGTGCGTTCACAGCGGAATGCCAGCTCTTCGGCGCGCACCTTGCGGGAGGAGTGGTACGCGACCAGTTTCTCCAGGCGTATAACAGTGCCGACCGGCGCATCCAGGTTGAACAGGGAGCTGGCTACATCTGGCTCGGTCGACTGCGAAACCTCTACGAACGGCTCCGTGCCGTCGGGAGTGCGGACAGTAAAGGTGTGGTCCATGGAAGTGGCCACGGTCATACCGGAGTTCGCGCAGCGGTAGCCCAGCGTAGAGCGCTGCCCGCGCGCAGATTCCGATTGAAACGCCGGAATTAGCACGCGGTCTTCCAGAGCTTCAGCACGCCGCGGATCGAGGTCGGCGCCCTGAGCCTTCGCGGCATCGTGGTATTCATCCTCGCCATCCTGGCGGTTGAGAATCTGCGAGTTAATCATTACCGCCGCATCCGCGTCCAGCAGCTCGACTTCCAGGCTCATTGCTGCGACATGCTTTTCTTGGAAGGACACCATGCGCTCGGAGGTAACCCGGACATGCTTGCCTCCCGGTGTACGCCAGATGAACCGACGCCGCAGCACGCCCTCGCGGAAATCCAGGCTCCGTTCATAGTCGCTGACCTCGGCATTGCCGAGGCGTAGCGGCTCGTCATCAATATAGAGCCGCATTGCCTTAGCGTCCGGGGCGTTGGCAATTGTCTGCCCCTGGCGTGCCAGACCGTAGGCGTCCTCGGCGTGCTTGATTGGCCAGGTCTCGTGCAGACCGTTGATATAGGTACCGTGCTCGCTGGAATCGCGGCCCTCCGGCGGGTTGCCGCGCATACCGATATATCCGTTCGACAGCGCAAACAGCGTCTCGCCCAACCCGAGCGGGAGCCCCTGCGGTTTCGCTTCAATCAAGCGCCACTCATCGACCGGAGTGATGTCTCGGTCCATCAATCCTTCAGCATTTACCAGGTGATGATGCTTATCTGCGCGATCCGCCGGGAAACTGCGTCGTTGTTTACGCCGAACTGGAGACACCGCTTCCTCTTGCTGTTCAGCCTGTTCGGTCTCCTCATTGTGACCGCGCCCCTGTGGCATCGCACGTTCGGTCTCGTCGACAGCTTCAGTGGTCGAATCTTTGGCCATGGTGCCTTTCCGGTTCTCTCTCGGGGATCGACACCCAGGTTCGGGTGTTGTGCCCATTTATGCGGGTTGTTGTAATTCCAGTGGACTATTTCAGCCGGTATTCACGAGCCAGCCTAGACGAGTTCCGCCAAGTCACTGACCACAATGTCGGCGCCCGCTCGGCTCAGCGCTTCCGCACCAGCACCGCGGTCAACACCAATGACCAGACCAAACGCGCCGGCTGCACCCGCTTGCACACCACTGATGGCATCCTCGACCACCACAGCATCGCGCGGCGCCACCCCCAGGTTCTCCGCCGCGTATACGAAGGTGTCGGCCGCTGGCTTGCCTGACAGGTTGTTGTCGTGCGCCACGACGCCGTCAACTATCTCCACAAATCGCTCACGCAGGCCCGCTGCCGTCAGCACAGGCACGGCGTTCTTCGACGAACTGACTACTGCCAACTGCGGTTTTTCGCTTGCCGACGAGTCCCCTGCGGCCTTTAACGCATCGAGCAGTGCAACCGACCCAGGGTAGGCCTCAATTCCCTTGGCTACTCGAGCCAGGAAATCATCATTCTTACGCTTTCCGAGTCCCACTATTGTCTCGTCGTCCGCGGTGTCCTTATCGCTACCGTGTGGCAGTGAAATCCCCCGGGACTCCAGGATTGCCGCGATGCCCTCATCACGACGGCGACCATCGAGGTAGGTGAAGTAGTCCTCGTCCGAGTAGGACGTGACACCCCTGTGCTCGAAGTAGTCACTAAACATGTCCGCCCACGCCTGCTGGTGGACATCTGCAGTAGGAGTGATTACTCCATCGAGGTCGAACAGAACCGCACCGGCGTTGTGGAGGAAGTCCTTAGCCTTGGCAAGGTTGGTAACGCTATCTGTCACGGGATTGGTCATAGAATCGCAGCTCCTTGGGGCGTTTCAGACTGCATCTTCCCAATCAACGCTAGCAACGATGCCCCCGCCCCGCTTGAGAACATAGGTATCTCTAACACCCGCATCACTTACGCGATTGTTGAGAATCTCAATACTTCCCTGCGGGTTTAGCTACCACCCAGAAAAACCGCGCATAAAAAACTGCCGGTGTGTATGCATTGTTGGCGTTACCAATCAACCAACAAATACATACACACCGGCGGCTAGGGGCGGATATTTTGTTATTCCGGCTGGCCAATTACCGGGGATGCCTCGCACAATCTCGGGGCAACCGGCAAAGTAGCCAATCGGCACAGCACTGGTCAATCGCCACAGCGCTGGCCAGACCAGTATTTAGTCCTGGTCGATGCCCTCGCGCTTCTTGAACTCCAGGCGACGGCGGTGCAGGATCGGCTCGGTGTAACCGGACGGCTGGTTCACACCGTCGAGGATGAGCTCCTTGGCAGCCTGGAAACCAATGGACTTGTCGAAGTCCGGGGCCATCGGCAGGTATGCCTCATCGCCCTCGTTCTGGCGGTCAACGACCTCGGCCATACGCTGAAGCGAATCGATGATCTGCTCCTCGGTGACAACACCGTGCAGCAGCCAGTTAGCCAGAGTCTGGGAGGAAATACGCAGGGTAGCGCGGTCCTCCATCAGGTCAACATCGTTGATGTCCGGCACCTTGGAGCAGCCAACGCCCTGTTCAACCCAGCGGATAACGTAGCCCAGGATGGACTGGCAGTTGTTGTCCAACTCGTTAGCCTTGTCCTCATCGGACCAGTCAGCGCCCGGCTCGCCAGCCTTAGCTGCCGCTACCGGGATGGTGAGCAGGTCACCGAAGGTGTCGCGGCGACCGTCGGTAAGCAGCTTGTCCTGAACGCCGAAGACGTCAACCTCGTGGTAGTGGGTAGCGTGCAGCACACCACCAGTCGGGGACGGAACCCACGCGGTGGAAGCACCCTGCTTCGGCTGACCAATCTTCTGCTCCAGCAGCTCGGCCATCTGCTCGGTCATGGCCCACATGCCCTTACCGATCTGGGCCTTGCCCTGCAGGCCGTGTGCCAGACCGGCATCAACATTGTTGTCCTCGTAGGCCAGCATCCACGGAGCGGTCTTCTGGACAGCCTTGCGGAACATCGGACCAGCCTGGATGGAGGTGTGGATCTCATCACCAGTGCGGTCCATGAAGCCGGTGTTAATGAAGACCACGCGCTCGGAAACAGCCTTGATGGCGGCGTCCAGGTTGACGGAGGTACGACGCTCCTCGTCCATCAGGCCGACCTTCAGGGTGTTGTGCGGCAGACCCAGCAGCTTCTCAACGTCGGCGAACAGCTCGTTGGTGAATGCAGCCTCGTCCGGGCCGTGCTGCTTCGGCTTCACGATGTAGATGGAGCCGGTACGGGAGTTCTTACGTGCGTTATCCTGGTCCAGGCCCGGGATTGCACAAGCAGCGCTGATGACGGCATCCATGATGCCCTCGAAAATCTCCTCGCCATCGCGGTCGAGGATGGCCGGGTTCTGCATCAGGTGGCCGACGTTACGAACCAGGTTCAGGGAACGACCGTGCAGGGTGACCTCGGAACCGTCGAGAGCGGTGTAGGTGCGGTCGTCGTTGATGGTACGGGACAGCTTCTTGCCGCCGCGGGTGAACTCGACTGCGAGGTCACCGACGTTCAGGCCCAGCCAGTTGGTGTAACCCAGGGTCTTGTCGGCAGCGTCGACTGCGGCGACAGAGTCCTCGAGGTCCATGATGTTGGTGACAGCGGCTTCCAGGATGATGTCCTTGACACCAGCCTTGTCGGTCTTGCCGACCGGGGACTCCGGGTCAATCAGCAGCTGGATGTGCAGACCGTTGTGCTTGAAGTAAATGGACTCCGGTGCGTCCTTGTCGCCGGTGTAGCCGACCAGGGTCTCCGGCTCGCGCAGACCGGAGGTAGCGCCACCTTCCAGGGTTGCCTGCAGGTGACCGTCGACAATGTCATAAGAGGTGACGTCCGCGTGGGAACCGTCGACCAGCGGCAGAGCCTTGTCCAGGAAGTCACGACCCCATGCGATAACGCGGTCACCGCGAACCTTGTTGTAGCCCGGGGTGTCCTTCTCCGCACCACCATCTTCAGCAATAGCGTTGGTGCCGTACAGCGCGTCGTAAAGCGAGCCCCAGCGTGCGTTCGCAGCGTTGATGGCGAAACGGGCGTTGAGGACCGGCACAACCAGCTGTGGACCGGCGGTGGAGGTGATCTCGGTGTCGACGCCCTCGGTGGTGACCTGGAAGTCGCCCGGGTTGTCAACGAGGTAGCCGATTTCCTTCAGGAATGCGACGTACTCGTCCTGGTTCTGCTTACCCGGGTGCTCCTTGTACCAAGCGTCGAGCTTTTCCTGCAGTTCATCGCGCTTGGCCAGCAGCTCGCGGTTGCGCGGAGTGTACTTAGCGACAATGTCACCAAAGCCATCCCAGAACGCGTCCTTGTCCTCAATGCCGGCGGCGGGGAGTGCGGTGTCATTAACGAAGTCGTAAAGAACCTTCGCGACCTGCATTCCACCTGCCGAAATACGCTGTGCCATTGCTCTCCTCAAAACTATTGATTGCAATTTGCCCATCCAGTCACGGCCACGTCAGCGGCTCACACTGGATGCGTTGTTCCCCTACTGTATGTGATTCGGCGCACTTATGGACCGTCTTTTTTCATAACCCCCAACCGCCAGCCCGGTATAGCGCCGCTCACATTTGCCATTTCATTCGCTTTACGACGAATCCCCTCGCGAGCAAACCCCACCCCTCTCAAATGACCATTCGGGCATTCCATCTTGGGGCCACAAATCACTCTTCCCACCCGCGTTGACCGCGACACTCCTGCCGCCCTTTCCTCGACCACCGAACACCACACGCGACGAGAAAACCCTATCTCGCACAGAGCTTTACTGTTGTGACCTGCATCTCAAGGACCACCGACCAATCGCGCCGGAGCAGCACCCGCCTTCGAGCCACGCCACGAATGCGAGACGACAGCCGGAACTCTAGCCACTCCCCAGGGGGATTCAGTCGGGGTATTGGCGGCATGTTGGCGGTGTATTTAGAAGCCCGTTTCTGCTTCCACGGTCGCAATTTCGGGGGTAACTGACCACCCCCCTAAACTCCCAACAGTGTTAGCGACATAATTCGATATTTACCAAAATATAAATCACCCCAAAGTGGGGGGAGCGTTATTAGCGAGACCACCACAGAGAAATAACAGTACAAATGTACCGGCCGGTCACAGATGAAATTCACTAAACCCAAGCTACACATTGCAATGTTTGCAATCTTCGCAAGTGTTATTCGGGTTACATACTTGAATTCACACCCGAAGCTGCTTGACGAACTCAGGGCTATGCCCCAAAATGTGAAACATGGCACGCGGAAGCGGACATTGTTTTTGTCCACGTGTTTGCGTGCAGGGGTGCGGCACTTTCCTGCCGTCCCCTGCATTCAAGTGACACCGCGGTCACTATCGGGTCAGCATGTAGATCGGTTCTGTCGGAATTGTTCTTAAGTCAGCACCCGGAGTTCGAAAAGCAAGCAAAAGGAAGTGACTCCGTTTATGTCTAACGTTGGTAAGGCACGTACCGCCGCCGAAATCCAGAAGGATTGGGACGAGAACCCGCGCTGGGAAGGTATCACCCGCGACTACACCGCTGAGCAGGTTGCTGAGCTCCAGGGCACCGTCGTCGAGGAGAACACCCTCGCTCGCCGTGGCGCCGAGATCCTGTGGGAAGGCGTCAACGTTAAGGACGACTCCTACATCAACGCTCTGGGCGCACTGACCGGCAACATGGCCGTTCAGCAGGCTCGCGCTGGCCTGAAGGCCGTCTACCTCTCCGGTTGGCAGGTTGCTGGTGACGCTAACCTCTCCGGCCACACCTACCCGGACCAGTCCCTGTACCCGGCCAACTCCGTGCCGAACGTCGTTCGTCGCATCAACAACGCTCTGCTCCGCGCAGACGAGATCGCTCGCATCGAGGGCGACGACTCCGTCGACAACTGGCTGCTGCCGATCGTCGCTGACGGTGAGGCTGGCTTCGGTGGCGCTCTGAACGTCTACGAGCTGCAGAAGGCCATGATCAACGCTGGTGCCGCTGGTACCCACTGGGAGGACCAGCTCGCTTCTGAGAAGAAGTGTGGCCACCTGGGCGGCAAGGTCCTGATTCCGACCCAGCAGCACATCCGTACCCTGACCTCTGCTCGCCTGGCTGCTGACGTCTCCAACACCCCGACCGTCATCATCGCCCGCACCGACGCTGAGGCCGCCACCCTCATCACCTCTGACGTTGATGAGCGCGACCAGAAGTTCATCACCGGCGACCGCACCTCTGAGGGCTTCTACCACCTCCAGAACGGCCTGGAGCCGTGCATCGATCGTGCGAAGTCCTACGCTCCGTACGCTGACATGATTTGGATGGAGACCGGTACTCCGGACCTCGAGCTGGCTAAGAAGTTCGCTGAGGGCGTCAAGGCTGAGTACCCGGACCAGCTCCTGGCTTACAACTGCTCCCCGTCCTTCAACTGGTCCGCTCACCTCGAGAAGGACGAGATCGCCAAGTTCCAGAACGAGCTGGGCAAGATGGGCTTCAAGTTCCAGTTCATTACCCTGGCTGGCTTCCACGCCCTGAACTACGGCATGTTCGACCTGGCTTACGGCTACGCTCGCGAGCAGATGTCCGCATTCGTCGACCTGCAGAACCGCGAGTTCGAGGCTGCCGAGAAGCGCGGCTTCACTGCTGTCAAGCACCAGCGCGAGGTTGGCGCTGGCTACTTCGACCGCATCGCCACCACCGTCGACCCGAACTCCTCCACCACCGCCCTGAAGGGCTCCACCGAGGAGGGCCAGTTCTAAGTCACTCGGCTTAGGGCTTGGGTCAAGGACCTAACTTCAACACCCAGCGAGGGTTGCACTTGCAGCCACCGCTGGGTGTTTTTGTGTGTTCATCGACGTGTCGGCTCCGCGCCGTCGTGAAGCGTGCCAGAGAACCTGAGCGCCTACACACCTAAGCAAAGGTTGCAACGGCTTTCTACACAAATTCAGCAAAGTCCGCGATATGCTGGGCAGTATGTCGAAAACCTATGTCGGATCTCGCCTCCGCCAGCTACGCCGCGAGCGCGACCTCAGCCAGGCCGCGCTCGCGCAGGCGTTGGGCCTCTCGGCTAGTTATGTCAACCAGATCGAGCACGACGTCCGCCCACTAACAGTCCCTGTTCTGCTTCGTATCACGGACACATTCGGCGTTGATGCGACTTTCTTCTCCCGCGATGATGACTCCCGCCTCCTCGCCGAAGTTCAGGACGTGGTGATGGACAAGGAGATCGCCAAGTCCCCCATGGACCTGCAGGAAATCTCGGAGATGGTCCGCGACCACCCCGACATCGCCCGCATCATGGTGGATATCCACCGCCGCTACCGCAACGTCACCGACAAACTCTCCCTGGCCACCGAGGAGCGCAACTTCGGCAACAGCACCGACACCGCCTCCGGCTCACAGGCGCTGACCATGCCACACGAGGAAGTCCGCGACTACTTCTACGCCCGCCAGAACTACATCGCTTCGGTCGACACCGCCGCCGAGGAGCTGGCTCGCGAGCTCCGCATCGCCGACGAGACCACCGATGTGGTCTCTGTGCTGGCCGACAGGCTGTCCAACGACCATGGGATTCGGATTGCGCTGGAATCGTCGTTAGGCGATGTGCAGCACAGCCTTGATCGGCGGACGAAGACGCTCTACCTCGCGCGCCACCTCTCGCCGGGGCAACGGGCCTTCCGCATGGCCACGGAGCTGGGGTTTTTGGAGCAGGGCGAAACCATTTCCGAGGCCGTCGCGTCCGGGCATTTCATGTCGGAGGAGTCGCGGAAGCTGGCGCAGCGCGGAGTCGCGACGTACTATGCGGCGGCGCTGATTCTGCCGTATGAGTCGTTCCATGCGATGGCTGAGTCGAAACGCTACGACATCGAGCTGTTGTCGCGCACGTATGGAGTCGGCTACGAGACCATCTGCCACCGACTGTCCACGATGCAACGCCCCAGCCTGCGCGGTATCCCGTGGACATTCGTGCGCGTCGACCGCGCGGGCAACATGTCCAAACGCCAATCCGCCACGGGCTTCCACTTCACGCATTCGGGCGGTACCTGTCCACTGTGGAACGTCTACGAGACCTTCTCCTATCCCGGCAAAGTCATGCGACAGGTCGCACTCATGCCGGATGGTCGGCCCTACATGTGGATCTCGCGGACCGTGGAACATCACGCGGCACGTTTCGGCAAGCCAGGTAAGGTTTTTGCCATAGGTTTGGGCTGTGAGGCCCGTCATGCTGAGCGCACCGTGTACGCCGATGGTCTCGATCTCGCGGACCTCGACGCCGCCACTCCGATCGGTGCCGGCTGCAGGGTCTGCTCCCGCGAGGCATGCCCGCAGCGCGCGTTCCCGCCGATTCATCGGGATATCGACATCAACATGCACCGCTCCACCGTCTCACCGTACTAATTCGCTTTACGACGGGCGCAGGGTCGGCCTGTTTGCGGGGGGCTTGGTTTGCGGAGGATGCCTCAAAGAAGAAGACCCCAAAAAGAAAGTGCTTAAGTTTATGACACTTTCGCACCGATTTTCACGGTCAAACTGTCATAAACTTAAGCACTAACTCGTATCTGCCTGAGCCGGGACCAGCGAAAACTGGCCCTAGGCCAAAGCCACAACCTCTTACAGGTTAATCATCTTGCCCATAACGCCCTCGGCTGCTTCCTTCATAGCCTCGGACATAGTCGGGTGGATGTGGACGGCGCGGCCGATTTCCTCAGTGGTCAGCTCGTACTTCTCAGCCAGGACCAGCTGCGGCATGAGCTCGGAAACGTTAGCGCCCACCATGTGGCCACCCAGCAGCTCGCCGTATTCGGCATCTGCAATGAGCTTCACGAAACCAACCGGCTCCGCCAGACCCTGCGCCTTACCGTTTGCAGAGAACGGGAAGGTGGAGACCTTAATCTCGCGACCGTTCTCCTCTGCCCACTTCTTGGCCTGCGCCTCGGTCTTACCGAAGGAAGCGACCTGAGGGTTGCAGAAGGTTGCGCGCGGCATCATGAGGTAATCCGGGATGGTCTCGGTCTCGTGTCCCGCCATGTGCTCAGCTGCAATAACGCCCTGTGCCTCAGCGACGTGTGCCAGCTGCAGCTTCATGGTGACGTCACCGATGGCGTAGATGTTGTCGACGTTGGTGCGCATGTACTCGTCGATGACAATCTCGCCGCGCTCGCCCAACTCAACACCAGCCTTGTCCAGGCCGATACCCTCGGTGCGCGGTGCGAAGCCGATGGAGACCATAACGCGGTCGACGGTCAGAGTCTGCTCGTCGCCGCCATCCTTGGCCTCGACCTTGACCTCAACCGAGTCACCATTGTCCACGATGGAGGTGGTCTTGTGCCCGGTCATGAGCTTGACGCCCAACTTCTTGTATTCCTTGGCAATAACCTTGGAGACGTCTGCGTCCTCGTTCGGCAGAACGTTGTCCATGAACTCGACGATGGTGACATCCACGCCGTAGTTAGCCAAGACGTATGCGAACTCCATACCGATGGCGCCAGCGCCGACGATAACCATGGAGTCCGGCAGCTCGTCGGAGAGAATCTGCTCTTCGTAGGAAACGATGTTGCCGCCGACCTCAACGCCCGGCAGGGAACGGACGACAGAGCCGGTCGCAATAATCGCCTTATCGAAGGTAATTTCCTTGCCCTTGTCATCGCCATCAGTGATGGCCATGGAGGTCGGACCAGTGAATTCACCGAAACCGTTGATTTCGGTGATCTTGTTCTTCTTCATCAGGAAATGAACACCCTTGACAATGCCCGCGGACACCTTGCGCGAACGCGCGTGTGCGGCACCGAAGTCAAAGGAGACATCGCCGGAGATACCGAAGGTCTTAGCCTCATGGTTGAAAATGTGCGCCACCTCGGCGTTCTTCAACAGAGACTTGGATGGGATACAGCCAACGTTGAGGCAGACTCCGCCCCAGTATTGCTTCTCCACCACAGCGGTCTTCAGACCCAGCTGGGATGCACGGATTGCTGCGACGTATCCACCAGGACCGCCGCCGAGTACTACAAGATCAAAATGTTCAGCCACGTGCACAAGTCTACGCACGACTTGCCTTTACTTCACGCGCGAGTCCCGGTTTTACCTACTGCTGTCGGCTACGGTGGTGGGCATGGGCACCGACACGGACACCGACTTGGGCAACAATTTCTCCTTCCTCTCCACTGACCTTGTCCCCGATTGGCTGGACGATATCGATGGCTCCCAGGCGCTGGCGTGGGCTCGCGCGCAGTCGGAGGCCAGCGTCGCAGGCGTCGATTCGCTTGCCGACGACACCAGCGAACGCACCAACCTGGAACAACGCATCCTGACTGCGCTCAACACCGATGCCCGGATCGCATACCCTGT
This sequence comes from Corynebacterium sp. HMSC073H12, assembly GCF_001837775.1. NCBI lineage: Bacteria > Bacillati > Actinomycetota > Actinomycetes > Mycobacteriales > Corynebacteriaceae > Corynebacterium > Corynebacterium sp. HMSC073H12. Next base: position 331,120 of record NZ_KV834023.1, read on the forward strand.
GCGGCGCGGCGAGTACCTCTATAACTTCTGGCGGGATGCCGAGCATCCGCGGGGTCTGTGGCGGCGCACCTCGTTGCAGAGCTATCTGGCTGGCCAGGAAGATCCGCAGGCGACCGAGTGGGAAGTGCTGGTTGACCTCGATGAGCTGGCGAAAGCCGAGGGAGAAAACTGGGTCTGGAAGGGCACGGTGTGTCGTTATCCGGATTACGACCGCGCGTTAATTCTGCTCTCTCGCGGCGGCGCCGATGCCACCGTGGTGCGGGAGTTTGACCTCGCCAACTGCACTTTTGTGGAGGATGAGCCGTTCTACCTCCCGGAGGCGAAGTCCGATGTCTGTTGGTTGGGCCGTGACGAGATTCTCGTTGGCAGCGACTTTGGTCCGGGGTCGCTGACGGATTCGGGCTACCCCCGGCAGGTGCGTAGGTGGCGGCGCGGCATGCCGTCGTCAAGCGCGGATGTGATCTTCTCGGGCCACAGTGATGATGTGGCCGTGGGCGGCTGGTTCGACGCGACGGAGGGTTTCGAGCGGCTGTTTGTCGAGCGTGCGCATGATTTTTATAATTCCCAACGGTTCGTGGCAGCGGAACGCCCGGGCAAGTTGGCGACGCAGCAGAATGGGGACTTTTCACTGCAGATTCTGGAGGTGCCGCAGGACTGTCGGATGAGTGTCCATAGGCAGTGGCTGGTGCTGATGCCGCGCACGGAGTTCAATGGCATTCCGGCTGGTGGCGTGGCTGTTGTGGAGCTAGAAAAGTGGCTGGCGGGCTCGCGTGAGGTGGAGGTGATTTTCACCCCGGATGCGCACACGTCGTTCCAGCAGCTCGCGTGGACGAAGAACTTCCTGGTGCTGACACTGTTGGAGGATGTCGCGACGAAGTTGGTTGTCTTGCGGGAGGGCTCGTGGGAGCCGGTGGAGGCCTTCGGCGAGTTACCTGCACAGGCCACTGTGAGCGTGATTGATACGGCCTCTGAACGCGATGATGAGGTTTGGTTGGTGTCGACCTCGGCAACACAGCCGGCAACTCTCTGGTACGGGCAAGTCGGCAGCCCGCTCACGGAAGTGCGGCGTGCTCCGGCGCTCTTCGACAGTGAGGGGATGGAGACTCGCCAGCACTGGGCGACCTCGGCCGATGGCACGCGCATTCCGTATCGCATCACCGGCCGCTTCGGCGCGGAGGCGGGCGCTGGTACAGGTGCTGGCACAGGCGCGGAGACAACCACAGACGCCCCCACTCCGAACCCAGCCCCAACCCTCGTGCACGCCTACGGCGGTTTCGAGGTCTCGCTGGTCCCGCAGTACTCGGCGATTCGTGGCCTGACCTGGCTCGAGCGCGGCGGTTACTTCGTGGAGGCCAACCTGCGTGGCGGTGGCGAATTCGGGCCGACCTGGCACTCCTCGGTGGTCAAGACTGAGCGGATGAGGGTCTATGAGGATCATCAGGCCGTGCTGCGCGACCTTGTTGCACGTGGCTACTGCACGCGTGAACAGCTGGGTGTGCGCGGTGGTTCCAACGGCGGCCTGCTGACCGCTGTCTGCCTCACCTCCTACCCGGAGTTGGTGGGCGCAGTGGTGTCCCAGGTGCCGCTGGCGGACATGATGCGCTATCACAGGCTGTCCGCGGGAGCCTCCTGGATGGCCGAATATGGAAACCCGGACGACCCCACCGAGCGGGCTGCGATTGCGCAGTATTCGCCGGTCCAGCGCGTCGTCAAGCGAGAGCAGCGCGCCTACCCGCCAGCGTTGATTACGACTTCTACCAGGGACGACCGTGTCCACCCGGCGCATGCGCGGAGCCTGGCGTGGCTGCTGGAAGAGGCGGGACAGCCGGTGGACTATCACGAAAATACCGAGGGAGGGCACGCCGGTGCGGCGGATAATTCGCAGGTCGCGTTCGTCGAGGCGCTCATATCTACGTGGCTGTGGAACAAGCTGAAGTAAGGTAACAGCCGTGAGTAGCGCTGATTTCACTAATCCTTATACCGGTATTGCGTTCAACCTGGGTTTCCGGGTGAACAAATACGAGCTGGACCTCGATTATCGGGTCGGGCCAAATCGTCTGAAGGCGACGGCGACTCTGCACATCGAGATCAACGCCTGGACCTCGCACATCACGCTCGACTTTGCGGATGCGCTGGGGGCCGATTCGGTGGATGCGATTTCCGATTCGCAGGCACACTCAATCGATGTGAAGCGCTGGCGCCATTCGGGACGCAAGCTGCGCGTCACCTTCGACCGCGAGTTGGCTCCCGACGAGACGCTGCGGCTGATTGTCACTTACTCGGGCACGCCACGTCCGGTGCGCTCGAAGTGGGGTGAAATTGGCTGGGAGGAATTGGAAAACGGTGCGCTCGTGGCATCGCAGCCGGTGGGCGCGGCGTCGTGGTACCCCTGCGATGACGATCCCGAGGTCAAGGCATTCTACGAGTTCACGATGGTCACCGACGCTCCCTACGAGGTCGTCGCACCAGGGCTTGCCGACGCTCCGGTAAACGTGGGCGGATCGCGCCGCCGCTGGCGGTTTGTCACCGAGGAGCCCATGGCCTCCTACCTGGCCACCATCAATGTCGGCCAGTTTAAGAAGGTCGAGCTGCCGTGTGAAACCTCGACTGTGGTGGCGTGGGTGCCCTCTGAGCTGGTGGCCAATGCTCGCCATGACTTCCGCGATCAGGGGCGCATGCTCGATGAGTTCGCCAAGCTCTTTGGCCCCTACCCGTTCCGCGAGTACCAGGTGGTCATTTGTGAGGACGACCTGGAGATCCCCATTGAGGCTCAGGGGCTTTCCATCTTCGGTGCCAACCACGCCGACGGCAAGGACACGTGGAATCGACTGATTGCCCACGAGTTGTCGCACCAGTGGTTCGGCAACAGCGTTGGCATTTCACAGTGGCGCGATATCTGGCTCAACGAGGGGTTTGCCTGCTACTCCGAGTGGGTGTGGTCCGAGGTCAGCGGTGGTGCCAGCGCGGATGTGCACGCCCGCAAGCACTACCTGGACCTGCTTGAGGAAGACCAGGACATCGTCATCGCCAACCCAGGGCCAAAGCTGATGTTCGACGACCGTCTGTACAAGCGCGGCGCGCTGACTGTGCACGCTCTGCGTCTGCTGCTGGGTGACGAGGTGTTCTTTGACCTGGTGCGCAAGTGGACCACCACTAACCGCCACAGTGTGGTCGATGCAGTGGACTTCCGCGCACTGGCCAACCGCGTGTGCCGTGAGCGTGGCATCACCACCTCGCACCTGGATGTCATCTTTGATTCCTGGCTGTCACGCAGCTCCTTGCCAAACTTCCCCGCTGACCCGACGCGCTCCCCTGCTGACCAGGGCATCGACGATAATGGTGCTCCAATCGTGGACGAGAAGCTGGCTGCTCAGTTTGCAAAGCTCGGCTACTCGAAGGCCAAGGACTAGAGAGCTAGAGGCACGTCAATGTCCGGTTTCAAATGGTTGTCGCTGGCCACGATTGTCGCGGCGATAGGCAGCTTCGCGGTACTGATTATTTCGGCCCGCGCACTTCCCAATGCAGTAAATCTGCAGTTTGTGGCGTTCTGGGGGCTTTTCTTCGCACTCACGGGTGTTCTCGGCGGGCTGATGCAGGAGACCACGCGCGCAATCGGTGCTGCGGAATCACGGGAGCGGAAGCAAGATCAGGGGCGGGAGCGGGAAGCCTCGGAAGCGGGTCAAACTCTCGGCGCTCGCCCCATCACAGTTTCCCTGTGCGTCGCCGCAGTTACTTTCATCACCATGGCAGTGACGGGTCCGCTGTGGGCCCCACTGGTCGTGCAGGATGATGCCGGCACTGCAATTCTGCTCATGGCCTGTGGCCTTGCTCTGTACTCCATGCAGGCCACCACCTCGGGTCTGCTCAGCGGCCGCCAGCTGTGGGGCCCCTACGCCGCCCTAATCATGATCGACATTCTCGTGCGCGTAGCACTGGCACTCGTCGCCTGGTACTTCGGCTGGGGTCTGCTGGCCTGGCTGATTATTACGGTGTTCGGGACAGTCAGTTGGCTTATTCTCGCGCTGTTTTCCTCGGCAACCCGCTCAGTCATGTTCGCGCGTGCCGACGTCCCGGTGCGCCGCTTCATCACTCTCATGGTCACGGCCATGGGCGCATCTGGCGCATCTGCTGTGCTGGTCACAGGTTTTCCGACAATCGTCAAGATTGCCGGCGAAGCGGTCACCACTGGCGCCGGGATAGCCGAGTCACTTTCCCCGCCGCATGCCAACAACTTCACCGCAGCAGTGACCATTGCGGGAATCGCCTACGCCGTAACGCTGACCCGCGCTCCGCTGCTCATGCCCTTGGAGAAGTTCCAAAACGCCATCATTGTGAGCTTTGTCCGGCACCGCTCCGAGGGCGTGCTGGCAGCGCTGGCCAAGCCGTTGGGGGCGCTGGCTGCTTTCGGCACCTTCGGGGCGGGCCTGGCATGGCTCATCGGCCCGTGGATCATGACTCTCATCCTGGACGATAGCTATCACGTGTCCGGGCCGGTGCTCGCGGCGCTGACGCTCGGTGCGACGCTGACCGCCATGTTGATGATTACCGGCTCGGTCACCTTGGCAGTGGAAAAGCACCATATGTATCTGATCGGTTGGTTGGCTGCGACCACGATCGCCGTTGCCATTCTTTTCCTCCCTGGGCACCTGTCGGTACGCACGGTCGCGGCTATCACCGTAGGCTCTGCAGTAGGTGTTGCCATTCACCTGCTTGCGCTGCGCGCACTTTCCCCACGTGCTGCCAGGTCAGCCGTATCGGAGGCTTTTGCGGTGGAATAACACCACCCGCATCCGATGCCCCCCCAAAAAAAGCACCGTCCTTATCCCCCTGTAACTCCCAAGGCTCGAGACTCACATGTCCACCATCACTAACCTCACGGTTCTCATGACCGTCTACCACCGCGTCGTCCCCGACCAGCTCGATGCTGCGCTGCAGTCGCTGTGGAACCAAACGCGTCCGGCTGCGCACGTCATTGTGGTCATCGATGGCCCGATTGGGCAGGAACTCGACCGGGTCGTCGTCAAGCATGAACAGGCGCATTCGGAGATGACAGTGCTGCGGTGTGCGGAAAATGGTGGCTCGGGAGTGGCTTCGCAGGCGGGTCTTCAGCTGGTGGAAACACCATGGATGGCGCGGCTGGATGCGGACGATATTGCGCGTGCGGACCGATTTGAAAAGCAGTGGGACGCGCTGACCGCTGACCCGGAGTTGGATGTATTGGGCAGTGCAATGGCGGAGTTCGAGGGCACGCCGAACAATGTGGTACGCGTGCGGACTCTGCCGCAGACTCACGCCGAAATTGCGCGTTATATCAAGATCAATTCGCCTGTAAATAACCCCTCCTCGATGCTGCGCACGGCGAAGGTGCGTGAGGTCGGCGGGTATCGCGACATCCGTCTGATGGAGGACTATGACCTCTGGGTGCGCCTCATGGCCGCCGGCGCGAAGTTTGAGAATCTGCCCGAGCCGCTGGTGTACTTCCGCGCCGACGGCATGTTCGAGCGACGAACCTCGCGCGGCATCATCCGCGGTGAACGCCAGCTCCAGCGCACGCTGGTAGCTGAGGGACTGATTTCCCGGCCGCGGGCGGTGTTTAACTTGGCGGTGCGGACACTTTTCCGACTTTTGCCAACTCAGCTCATGTCACGCGCATATCGACGATTGTTTGTGCGGTAGGCTTCGGAGCGATGACTGACAACATGGATTTCTCGGACACCTGGCTGATTGTGCCGTGCTACAACGAGGGCCAGGTTATTCGTGAGGTTCTCGAGCACGCTCGCGAGACCTTCCCCAACATTGTCGCGGTCAACGACGGCTCTTCGGATAACTCCAGCCTGGAGATCCACAGGGCTGGCGCTCACCTGGTCAACCACCCTGTCAATTTGGGTCAAGGGGCGGCTATCCAGACCGGCGTGGAATACGCTCGCGCGCAGGCTGGCTCGAAGTACTTTGTCACCTTCGACGCCGATGGCCAGCACCAGGTCAAGGACGTCGTCGCTATGGTGCAGCGACTGCGCACCGAACCAATCGACATCATTGTGGGAACCCGTTTCGGCCGCCCTCGCGCCGAGGATGACCAGGTGCCGCTGATTAAGCGAATTGTCCTCAAGACGGTGGTCATGTTGTCACCACGCACGCGCCGACTCGGGCTTACCGACGCCCACAACGGCCTGCGCGCCTTCAACCGCACGGTGGCAGAGCAACTGAACCTACGCATGAACGGCATGAGCCATGCCTCCGAATTTGTCGAGGTCATGGACAACAGAGGCTGGCGTACCGCTGAGCAGCCGGTGGATATCCTCTACACGGAATACTCCATGTCCAAAGGACAATCCTTGTTCAACGGTGTCAATATCCTTGCCGACTCCCTGATTTCGAAGAGGCTGCCATGACCGCATCCATCGTTCAAATTATTTTGCTGCTGGCGATGGTGGGCCTGGTCGCTTACTTCGTCGCTAACCGTCGTAAAGCGCGCGCCAAGGCGGGTGTGAAACTGGGATTCGTCGTTTTCGTCATCGCGTGTCTGTGGGCAATCGTGCGTCCCGACGATCTGACCGTGGTGGCCAACTGGATTGGTGTGACCCGGGGCACCGATTTGCTGCTCTACGTACTGGTGTTGGCGTTCGTGTTTACCACGGTGTCGTCCTACATTCGCTTCCGCGAACAGGAGCTGCGCTACGCACGACTGGCTCGTGCAGTGGCCTTGAAGACCGCTGTGCGTCCGGAAGAAGAAATTGTGATTTCGGGCAGCCAGAACAACAGCCAAAAAGACAGCGCGACAAACGTCGAGAACAACGCTCCGTCCGACTAATCGGCACGCTAAGCGCATGTGAATCTGAGGCTGTGGTTCCATAGAAGCCATGAGCGAAGAAAATAAGGACAACATCGCCGCTGACCATAGCGGCGATTCGCAGCAGCCCTCGGCCGATGAAGCACGTCAGGAGACACTGCAGGAACCCCAGCAGGCTTCTCAGCCGGTACCCACTGAGCAGGACTTGGAGTCCTGGTCTGCCGACAGTGATGGAAAAACCAAGTCGTGGTACTCGATTCCGAACGCCGCATGGGCGCTAGCTGTCGTCGCATTGATCGTTGCCGGCGCAGCGGGCTTCTTCGCTGGCTCGCGTTCGGCTAGCTTCAACGGCGTGAGCACCGTCAACATGGCGGGCGTTGCACCAGGCAAGGGGGAAATTGCGCCTGTACCTGGCCCGAATGGCTCTTTCGACGCCAGCATCTACGGCCCAAAGGCGGGAGCGCAGCTGAAGTCCCCGGAGGATATGGACAATGTCCACCGCCGCAATGAAAATGATCCTTTTGCTCTCGGTGCAGTGGATGCGCCGGTCGTAATCTCAATCTACTCGGACTTCGAATGCCCGTTCTGCGCGAAGTTCGCAAACGAAACCGAGTCTGCCCTCGTGGAAAAGTACGTCAATGAGGGACTGGTCCGCCTGGAGTGGAACGATATGGCCATCAATGGTGAGAAGGCCATCAAGGACGCTGAGGCCGGCCGTGCCGCGGCAGCTCAGGGCAAGTTCTGGGAGTTCTCCCGTGCGCTGTTTAAGAAGGCCGGCGAAAAGGGCCAGGGCCACCCGGAGTTCACTGAAAAGGAACTGATTGCCGTCGCTCGCGAGGCCGGTGTGCCGGACATGAAGCGCTTTGAAAAGGAGCTTAAGGACGGCAAGTGGACCGAGGCGGTCGAGAATGCCACCCAGTTCGGTTCCATGCTGGGCATTTCCGGTACTCCGGGCTTCCTCGTTGGTACTCAGTTCGTCTCGGGCGCACAGCCTCTCGACGTGTTCGAGGACAATATCGAGCTGGCTCTCATCCACGCTAAGCGCATGGAAGAAGCTGGCAAGTAAGCTGCGCTGACTCACGGCTAACTTACGCGGACGACTGCGCGAAGCCGACCGCGTAAGCTGCGCTAGCCCTGATTCCGGAAGTACTCCACAGTACGAGCAACACCTTCCTGAATACTCATAGCTGGCTCCCAGCCGAGTACCTCACGCGCCCGCGTGGGATCCAACGCCGACCGCGCCACATCACCAGTGCGCGGCGGTGCAAACTCCGGATTATCCTCGGCATCCGCAGCCTGCGCCACCAACGAGTGCAGCTGCCGATCCGAGGTTTCTACACCGGTGCCAATATTAAAGCGCATTCCACCACCGACCTCGCCGGATGCGCGGTAGAAAGCATCCACCACATCGTCGACATAGACATAGTCGCGGGTATTTCCTCCGTCACCGAATACCTTGGTCGGCTCTCCCACCAGCAGTCGCTGAGCGAAAATAGCCACCACACCGGCCTCGCCGTGTGGATCCTGCCGCGGGCCGTACACATTCGCCGGCGCGATGTGCGAGCATTCGAGCCCGTAAAGATTACGGAACATATTCAAGTACAGTTCGCCCGTCGCCTTTGAGGCGGCATAGGGGCTCAGCGGATTGACCGGCACGTTCTCCGACACCGGAAGCTCCTCCGGCGTGCCGTAGATGGAACCGCCCGAAGATGTAAACACAACCTTGCGAACACCGTGCTTTCGGGCCGCATCGGCAAGTTTGATTGTGCCAATGATGTTCAGCGTCGCATCCCGCACCGGGTCGGCCACGGAAATCCGCACATCAATCTGCGCTGCGAGGTGAAAAATGACTTCCGGACGGCTACGCTCGAGCAGCTCGTCCCAGTCCACCTCCAGCACATCGGCGGCTACGAACTCAAAGTCGTCGTTAAGCGATGCCTGCTGGAGGTTTTCCAGCTTTCCGTGGGAGAGATCGTCCAGCGCCGTGACCGCATACCCTTCAGCCAGTAGCCGGTCAACCAGCGTCGAACCGATAAATCCCGCACCACCCGTCACCAGCGCGCGTGGTTTCGCGCTTGCCGACGATTCTGTCATCGCGGTGGCCGGTGATTCGTTCTTGTGCTTCTCCATAGGAAGAACTATAGGCGCTTAGTAAGGAAAACCGCTTATACGTGTGCCAACCTCACATTGACGGGGTTGATTAGTCTTCCGAGGAATGCGAGATTACTCAGCGCGCTGTGGCAGGTTGACAGTGGAATTGAAGAGAATAACCAAGCCCATCAAGATGGCGATGACCATACCGCCACCGAGCATGACCGGGTAGGTCATCCAGGAGATGGACTCGGAGAGCTTGGTCAGAATTGCCGGGAATGCGAAGCCGATGTAAGTCAGGCAGTAGAAGATACCGGTCAGACCAGCCATATCGCGTGGGCCAGCGATGCGCTGTACCTCGTTGAGGCCGGTAAACATGGACAGACCGTAGCCGGCGCCCAACACCAGCGCTGCAATGAACGCCGTCACTGCGGTGGGGTTGGTGGACATCCAGGTGGCCAAGCCCATACCGATAATCACGATACCGATGGCAATCAGCGAGCCACGCGCGTTGTAATCAGTCACAAAGCGGGGACCAATCTGCTGGATGCCGAAGCCACAGAGCAGTGCGAACAGCGTGACTATCGCGGAGTAGAACACTGGCTGAGAGACATGTTCCTGCAGCAGTGACGGAATGATTGCATAGGCAACACCGGCTGCACCAAAGACCCACGGTGCGCCCATTGCAGCAACGAGCAGAAAGCGACGGTTAGTTACCGATGGGGTACGCAGGGACTCCCAGAGGGTCTCGCGCGGAGCATTACTGCCGCCCAGGTGCGGCGACTGGCGGGTCTCCGGCACAGCCAACAGACCGAAGATTGTCGGGATAGAAATCAGGATGTGGATGATATAAGCCAGCTGCCCGGGCAGCGGTGCGAACTGCGCCAGCGTGCCGGCAATTCCCGCACCCAGACCAAAGCCCAAGGTCAGTGCCATGGACTGACGCTTCGCTCCCGAGGTGGACTTGGCCTTGGGGTCAAAGCGCGGATCGGAGAGTTCCTTTACCCACGAGCCGCCCACGGCCATGACAATGCCGACCGCTAGGCCTGAGATGAAGCGACCGGTGAGGATGAGCGGGGCGGTAGTCTCGCCCAACGCGATAAGAGTCGACCCCAAAATCGAGAGCACCGGCGCGGCGAGCATCACCGGCTTACGGCCGATACGGTCCGAGATTGGGCCAGAAATCAGCAGTGCCGGCGCGATGCCGAGGGCGTAGACCAGCAATAGAAGGTCAATGAACACCGGCGCCAGGTCGGCATTTTCGCGGTACATCACCATCAGCGGCGTGAATTCGTTGCCACCCCACGCGACGGCGAAAACTGCAATTGCGGCGAGCAACCACATCGGCGTGCCCTTATTGGCTTCGGCCCTACCGTGAGGTACCTCATTTTCATTGCCGTTAGTTCCTGCGTGCGAAGACATGTCGCTTACATTACGACGGCTCCCCTGCGCGTTACGCCCAATGGTGGAAATTTAAGCCACCGGGGCTAACCACAAGAGGTGAGCCCAGGTAGCTGAGCAAGCGGGGCGGAGCAACTGAGTCGGCTAGTGGGCCGGCGTGCCCAGTTTTGACACTTCGGGTTGTTTTCGGCACATCGACACATGTGCCCCTGAAACCTGGGGCTTACACCCCCGTCTCGGGGTGGCATATTACCGACCCCAACCCCCTGCCCCATCCAGGGGCAATGCCCTTTTCGACACTACATCGTTATCGCCCCGTTATTTCCGTCATATCTTGCGTCACTTTTGCCACAATATTCACATCATTTCTGATTATATAATTACAAATCAATCCAGTATGGGGGTAGCAGAACTGCCATAAAACGCAGATTTCCCCTATTTACAACAACCACACATGCAAACGGTCGCCAGACTCCATGAATTAGGCCAGAAACGGCCCGTCGCCAAGCTATGCCCTTTCCATATCCTTCACATACCCCCGCTTCCACCCTTTCCGGACACAAAAATAGAGAAATCGATCACAAACAAAGGACATCTACCGCTATTCACCAACCCCCCACTACCCCCGCCGTTCACTTTTGACCATCACGAAATGAAGTTCAAACGCTGGGCGCTACCGGTCAGGCTGTGTAAGAATTCGACACCGTCAAACATTCTGTCCTTTCCCCAAACGCTGGCTGAGAAAAACCTGGGGCGATTTCTGCGAGACCGCCGAGATCCCCAAGGTCCTCGATTGGCCGTGCGGACGGGTATGTAAAGAAAGTCTTGTTATTTATGACTACTTCGATCATCGCGACTGATCCCAAGCAGCGCCGCCAGGTGCTCACGGGAACTCTCGTGGGTACGACCATCGAGTTTTATGACTTCCTGATTTACGCTCAGGCCGCAGCTATCGTGCTCGCTCCGCACTTCATCGAGCCGGCTGCACAGTCGAACCCACAGGTCGCTCAGGTGCTCGCCTGGGCAACCCTGGGTATTTCCTTCCTCTTCCGCCCACTTGGCGCTATTGTTGCTGGCCATATCGGTGACCGTTACGGCCGCAAGATGATTCTGGTCTTCACCCTCATCGGCATGGGTGCGGCTACTTTCTGCATCGGCCTGCTACCGACCTATGAATCAATCGGCATCGCCGCACCTATCCTGCTGGTTCTCCTCCGAGTTTTCCAGGGTATTTCCGCTGGCGGTGAATGGGGCGGTGCAGCCCTGATGTCCGTGGAGTACGCACCGAAGGAAAAGCGCGGTCTCTACGGCGCATTCCCGCAGGCCGGTGTTCCGCTGGGTCTGACCCTCGCGACCGGCACCATGCTGATTGTTATGGCAATCGTCGGCGAGGAAGCCTACATGGACTGGGGCTGGCGTGTGCCGTTCCTGCTGTCCTTCATCTTGGTTCTGATCGGTTACATGATTCGCCGTTCCGTTGACGAGTCCCCGGTCTTCCAGGCTATGCAGACTGAGTCTGCCGAGCGTTCCGCTCCGCTGCCGGAGCTCTTCCGCAACCACTGGGGCAAGGTCATCCAGGGTGCTCTGATCTTCGCTGCTCAGCAGGCTACCGGTTACCTCGTGATCGCATTCTTCGGCGCTTACGCACAGAAGACACTGGGCTACCCCGCAACCGTCGCATGGACCGGTACTCTCGTCGCTGGTATTTGCTGGACCATCTTCATGTTCATCGCCGGTGCTTGGTCCGACCGCATCGGCCGCGCTAAGACCTTCATCATCGGCTACGTCGTGATTATGATTTGGGAGGCCGTCATGTGGAGCATCCTGGACCAGGGTCCGTTCCTGTACATCATGACCGTCGCAGTTCTCACCCTGCCACTGGCCCTGACCTTCGGCCCGCAGCCAGCCATGTACTCCGAGATGTTCCCGGCTGAGGTCCGCTACTCCGGCGCTTCCATCGCTTACGCCATCGGCGCCGTCCTCGGTGGCGCATTCGCTCCGATGATTGCCCAGATGATCATGGACGCCACCGGCAACCCGTTCTACATCTCCGTCTACCTGATGGCCATGGCTATCCCGGCACTGATTGCCCTGTTCCTGCTGCCGAAGGGTCTCGAAGACCGAGACCTGATCGAGCACCCGGAAACTAACCTCGACGAAGTTAAGTCGCGCGTCTAGTTCCCACCGCTAAGGGCTCTGCCCCCACCGAGGGTCTGATTACGCAAGCTGTCGTTAAGCACTGCACAACGCAGCATTTGCTTGACGACGGCTTTTGCGTTTCCACCTTCTTTTTCTCCCGGTAACCCGTTTTCTCTTTCCTCGGTCCCGATTTCCTCATGAGTTTCTCAGTCGAAAGCGACTGACAAGCCCCAGATATCCCATTAACGTTGGGTTATGGCACAGAATTCTTCCAGCTCCACGCGAATCCCCCGCCGTCGCTCGACCGACGCCCCGAAGACACTCCCCTCTCGTCCTGAACCGGAAGTGGCACGCGCACTGCAAAAGGTCCTGGACGGCTATTTCCCCGAGGCGCGCGCTGATGTCCGCGCCCTTTTAGAAGACCCCACCCTGCGGCCCACCTCTGGGCTGACCGTGGAGGAGGCCAGGCAGCACACCACCGAGGCGTTGTCCAAGGTGCTTAAGACCGGCATGCCCTATGGTGCTTTCCGCACTGACCAGGGAGGCACAGGAGATACCGGCGGGACACTCTCTGGGATTGAAATGCTCGGCCACACCGACTTGTCGTTGATGGTGAAGTCCGGAGTGCAGTGGGGCCTTTTCGGCGGCGCTGTCAGCAATCTGGGGACTGCGCGTCACGGCGAGTTGGTGCGTGACCTCATTGAGCTGCGGGCTCTCGGCTGCTTTGCGATGACCGAACGCGGCCACGGCTCGGACGTGCAATCACTCGAAACCACGGCACATTACGACCCCGAGACGGAAGAATTCATCCTCAATTCGCCGACAGCTTCCTCTGAGAAATGGTTTTTGGGCAACGCCGCGCGCGATGGGCGCTGGGCTGCGGTTTTTTGCCAGCTCTACACACCAGGGCAGGAAGAATCCCATGGTGTGCACTGCATTGTTGCCCGGATCCGCAATGATGACGGTTCGCCTGTCGACGGGGTTGCGATTGGCGACCACGGCACCAAGGGTGGCCTCTTGGGCGTGGACAACGGCACTCTCATGTTCGACCATTACCGCGTGCCGCGGGAGAACCTGCTTAACCGCTTTGCAGATGTGTCAGCTGCTGGCGAGTACACCAGCGATATTGACAGCCCCAATGCACGGTTTTTCACGATGCTCGGTGCTCTCGTGCGCGGCCGCGTGACAGTCGGTGCGGCCGCTGGTGCGGCAACCCGCACCGCACTGACCATCGGCACCAAGTATGCCCACTTGCGGCGCCAATTTGCTCCCGACGATTCGCTGCCGGAAAAGAAGCTCATTGAGCACCGCCAGCACCGAATCCGGCTGCTCCCCCGCGTTGCTCGTTCGTACGGTCTGCAATTTGCCACCAATCTGCTGATCAAGCGGATTCACGACCTCGAAGCGGAAGGGCTAGATCGCGCGAATCTAACCCCGGAGCAGGCTCGCGATCTGCGTGAAGCGGAGGCGCATGCTGCCGCATTGAAGGTCGCGAACACCGCGCATGCCACCGATGCCATCCAGGAGATGCGTGAGGCCACCGGTGGAGCTGGCTACATGGCAGAGAACCTGTTGACCATTCTCAAAGAGGACTCCGACGTATTCACTACCTTTGAGGGCGACAACGTGGTGATGTTGCAGCTGGTCACCAAGGAACTCTTAGGTGGTTTTGCCCGGGAGGTACAGAGTTTTTCCAACCTGGAAATGGTGCGCTTCGGCCTCGACAATTTCAGTGGCATTTTGCGCCGTCGCACTGGTGCGGACGCCGTCGTTCAGAACCTCTTGGATGCGCTGACTGACGCTGATGAATCCTCGCTCTTTGACCCCGCCAGCCAGATGCAACTGCTCATCGAGCGCGAGAATCGACTTCTCAAGTCCCTTGCTCGCAGGCTGCGCCCGGCGCGGAAACTGCCTGTGGAAGAGGCCGCGAAGCTGGTGGACAAGGTCCAGGACCACATGATTTCCTGCGCGTGGGCGCATATCGATCGCATGATTTTGGAAGCGTTCTTTGAAGCTGAATCCACACTCACAGATGAGCGCTCTCAAGAAGTGCTCGAGCAGGTTCGCGATGTGTTCTTCCTGTCGGTGGTCTGCGATAACGCCGGCTGGTTCTTGGAGCAGTCACTGCTCACCGGTACTCGCACCAAGGGCGCGCGGGCGGGCTTGGCCGATCTTGTTGATTCCCTTGGCCCCTGGTCTGAGGTGCTTGTCGACGCCTTTGGCACCCCCAGCACGATGCTGGATATCCCAATGATGGAGCCTTACGACGCGATGACACCGAAAGCTAAGGCAACCCCGGCTAGTTAGCGGGTTGGCCGGTTGGCCGCTGTGGTGGACACTGTGGTGGCTGCTGTGGCGGTGACTGGTGTGAGGTAGCTACGGTCTGGATGCGCAGGTTGGCTACTGCGCCAAGAATCCTTCCAACCCAGCCACAGTGGCCTCTGCCAAGCGCTGACGGCCTTCGTTGGAGTTTAAGAGGGCAATGTCGCTGCTATCGCGCATGTTGCCGTATTCGACCAGTGCCTTTGGCTTCGTCGATAGGTTGAGTCCGGTGAGGTCAGCGCGCGGATTCAGCCCCTGGCTACCGAGGTAGTTGGATGGAGCAAAACCGGCTGCGACAAAAGCATCGCGCAGCGCGGTTGCCAGCGCGGTAGATCCCTGCTCGTCATTATTGGCGAGCGGCTGAGAGATTGCAGACACATGGAATCCGCGGTTGCCCTCTCCAGCACCATCTGCGTGAAGGCTCACCACGGCATCGGCGTTGGAGGCATTTTCCTTCTCTGCACGGGCATCGATGCAATCTGCACGACCGGTGTCATCGACGCGGCTGAGTAGCACCTGAGCACCGCGCTGTTCGAGCAGCTGCTTGATTTCCTGCGCCATCAGCCAGTTGAACTCGTGCTCTGGGAAGCCGTCGTTGGAAGCGGTACCGGAGGTATTACATGGCTTCTGGCCACCGCGGCCGTCAGTGACCATCATGTCCGCTGGTGGTGGGGTGCCGGCGTGTCCCGGGTCGAGGTAGATGACCTTGCCGGCTACAGCGCTGGAGCCGTCGGCACGCGTAGTAGCGCGATTAGCTTGCTGTTGTTGTGCATCGCCCGGAGCGACTGCGTCGGGGTTAGCAGAATCAGGCATTGCAGACTCCTCATTCGGCGGAGTGGGGTTCGGCATCTGCATGGCCTCTTCTTCAGCTGCCAACGACGTTTGCGTTTCTGTCGACGCAGCTTGCTGAGCGCTTCCTGCTTTGGAAGCCTCCGTGTCGATGGTGCAAGCTACAAGACCGGCTGGCAAAATTGCCGCAGCCACCAAAGCCACAGCTAGTCGTCTTGCTGATCGCTGCACTGCTAGTCCCTGGTGTCCGGGCTGCCGCATAGTGCGTTCTCCTAGTTTCCGCGTACCTGCTATGTGCTGAGTAACAGTAGCAAACACTCGATTGAGAGTCGCCGGCTCCGAGATTTCCTCCCCCGTTCGTCTCGGAGAATCACCGCAGTCCTCGGCCTGCCGCTGGATTTGCTCTACTCATGTTTGATCGTTCCAAAAAATAAAAAAACGGGACCCCTTTAAAAGGATCCCGTTTCACACCGAGCCGCCTGCGAGAATCGAACTCGCGACCTTCTCATTACGAGTGAGACGCTCTACCGACTGAGCTAAGGCGGCACGCACATTGCGCCGAGCTTTCAAGCAAGCAGAAATAACCCTGCACAAAATGTACAAGCGGTAATACTACTGCACTGCCCCCATCGCTACCAAAATGGGGCCTACAGGCCGCTAAATTGGGAGCTTCTCCCGGATTACCTGCGGCCAACCTGCCCTGCAATCTGCAATTTAGCCATCAATTCATCCATCAAGACCGTCAACTTCACCGCAGTCACGAGCATGCCGCGCACCTCGGTGACAGCATCAATGGAGGCCAATATCGCCTCTGGCGGAAGGCGTCGGGCTAGCTCCGTGGCTGTCCGACGACGGTCTGGATTTATGAGGTAGACGGAGCCATCCCCAAACTCGGAATCAGCGCCAGAAGCCGGCCCAGAACGTTCCGCCCCAAACGCCAGCACCAGGGCGTCACGGTAAAGCCCCATAATGTCGGTCAACGACAGGTCGATCAGATCTGACTCCGCGCGCCTGCGCCGCCGCTTCTGATTTTCCTCCAGCTCCTTGATAACCCCCTTAGAGCCGCGCAGTGCCGCCTGCGCACCCTTGCCGGACGCACCTACGCCCAGTGAGCGCTCGAGGTTCTCCAGCTCCTCAGCCTCTAGTGGCTCCATCCGCCGCTTGACCTCGCCTGCTACTTCGTTGGCCAGCTCACGCGCCGCCACGTACGACTTCGCCGGATCGAACACGGCCTCCACGAAATCCAGGGCCTTACCCCGCCAAGCACGCGAGCCCTCATCGGAGACAAAGCCACGCGCACGCCCAATGTGACCATTGGACACCGTCGCGGCCCAGACCGCTTGCTCGTCGGTAAGCTCTGGCCGCTCGGCGCGCAGGAGGTTTGTGACGTCGTCGATATGCGGCGTCGGCACATAGACATGGCGGCAGCGCGAACGGAGCGTAACGGAGAAATCCTCCGCGTTCGTCGTTGGTGCGCACATTATGATGACGGTGCGCAGAGGCGGCTCTTCCACCACCTTGAGCAGCGCATTTGAGGCGGATTCGTTGAGCCGGTCGGCGTCTTCGATGATCAGCACGCGGCAATCCGCCGTCGTGGGCATCTTGTAAGCCCAGGGCCGCAGCTCGTCCCTCACCGTCGCCACCGAGATAATAGTGCCCTCCGGGCGCACGATTTTGATGTCGCCATGCGTTCCTGCCAGCGCCGTCCGGCAGCCCTCGCACTCGCCGCATCCGGGGTTGTCATGCCTCGTGCACAGCAGTGCCGCCGCAAACGCCGTCGCCGTCACCGACCGCCCCGACCCCGCAGGGCCAGTGAACAGCCAGGCGTGCGTCATGTCCGAGTCACGTGGCACATCGCTTAACGACGACCCCGCGTCCCCACCTTCCGGCGAAACCTCCGCCCCATCGCCTGCCAGCGGTTGACCATTGGCAAAGCGATAATGCGCAGCGCGCACAGCAGCCTGCAGCCGCTGGCGAACCCCACCGGTTTCGGGCATACGAGAAAACACGCTGCGCTCTGTCATGGGCTCTGTCATGGCCACAACTCTAGCGCGCCCCACAAGACTCTTGTGAGGTAACTACTCCCTGCAATCCGGGGTTGCCACTAAGGTAGTAGTCATGCAACGGCTCTGGCGAAATCTGAAATGGCTAAGCGGGACAATGTGGCCTGCTTATGCCTCATTTATCTTCGTCTGCAACCTTGTCGGAGCCATGATTGTCGGCTTGTTCCTCGGCATGCTGTTGCCACTGAACCAAGAAACTCACTTGCCACGGTTGGCTAATGGTGTCATTTATGCCCTGGCTGGGTACCTGGTTCTGGCAATTATCGCGGGTATCGGCACTACCTGGATCCTGTTCAAACCGCTGGTGAAGTGGCAGCGTCATCCGGATATGCACGATCCGCGGCGGGTGCGATATCTGGTCATGCGCGTGCCCGTCTACCAGGCACTTTTGGGTACCGTCATCTGGTCTTTGGGCGTGATTGTCTTCAGCGGAGTCGCGTTCGCCTATGACAGCAAGATTGGCATGATGGTGCTGCTCACCTCGGTACTCGGTGGCGCCATGGTGGCGCTGTTGACCTATCTGATTGCGGAGCGCATGGTGCGTCCGGTCGCCGTGGAGGCGCTGGCGCGTCGGGCTCCGGATTCCTCGCTGGAGCCACCGATTGGTCACCGCCTGCGCCAGACATGGGTGTTGACCAGTGGTGTTCCAGTGGTGGCAATCCTGCTTGTGCTGATTGGTCAGCGCCGTGGCCTATTCACAGATGATGCGGCAGATTTGCTGCCCACCATCACCGCGCTGGCAATTCTGGCTCTGATTACCGGCTATTTCGGCACGATGCTGGCCAGCATGTCCATCGTTGACCCGATTCGGGATCTCACGGGCGCAATTAACAAGGTCCGCCAGGGCCAGGTGGATACGCGCGTGCCTATTTACGACGGCTCCGAGATGGGCGTTCTCCAGGCAGGCTTCAATGAAATGATGCGTGGCTTGCAGGAGCGTCAGCGGGTCCGTGACCTCTTTGGCCGTTACGTCGGATCTGAGGTCGCCCGCAAGGCTCTGGAAGAAAAGCCAACTTTGGGCGGCGAGAATCGCCTGGTCGCGGTGCTGTTTGTGGATGTAATTGGTTCAACCAACTTCGCGGAGAAGAACTCGCCAGAGGTCGTCGTCCGCGAACTCAATGCCTTCTTCGACCACGTTGTCGACTGTGTGCACCGCAATAAGGGCATTATCAACAAGTTCCAGGGTGACGCAGCTCTGGCTGTCTTCGGCGCTCCCCTACCCCTCGACGACACGGCTGGTCACGCCCTCACCGCCGCCCGTGAACTGCGCGAGGAACTGCTCGACCTCCAACTCAGCGCTGGCATTGGCGTCTCCGCCGGTCATGTCGTCGCGGGCCACATCGGTGCTCGTGACCGTTTTGAGTACACGGTCATTGGTGACGCGGTTAACCAGGCCGCTCGTCTGACCGAGCTGGCCAAGGACACCCCGGGCCGCGTGCTCGCCACGGCTTCCACTATCCGCCTGGCCAACGAGGACGAGCAGGCTCGCTGGACCACCCTGAAGTCCGTGGAGCTGCGCGGCCGCACGCATATGACGCAGCTTGCGCGCCCGGTGCGCCCGACGCTTGCCGACGAGGCCTAGGGGGCAGCGGACTCGTCGGTCTCGCCAACCTGCGTACCCTCCCACAAATCCTTTACGTTGGAGGAATGACTGACAGCCGCTCCAGCTCTAGCACCAACCCCAGACCTCGCATGCTCGTCCCCGACGCTGCGCGCGGATTCGCTCTTCTCGGCATCGCTATCGCGAACATTGCCACTGCCTGGCTGGTTGCAAGCCCCGAGCTGCCCGGAGCATTCTTCGGCGGCGTCATAAACGACAGCATCGCCGACAAAGCCACCGTGCTTTTTACCGCTGTGACCGCACACAATCGCGGGCTGCCGATGTTCGCAACGCTGCTCGGCTTCGGTGTGGGACTCATCGTCCGCAGTTTGGCCAGGAGAAACTTTCCACGGTCGCGGGCGCGAGTGGTCGTCGTAAAGCGTTATGCGTTCCTGGGGCTGTTCGGCATCGCGCACATGCTGTTTCTGTTCTTTGGCGACATCATGTTTCTCTACGGCATCTGCGGCATCATCCTGGGGCTGCTTATGGGGCTTAGCAACAAAGTGCTGACGATCCTCGCGTGGATTGCGTTGACAATTAATGCGGTATTGAGCCTGCTGTTTCTGGCGGTCGCGTTCGTAGTCCCCGACGATGATTTGGTCGGCGCAGAAATCAGCGAGTTAGTCCACGGCGGCGCAATCGAAACGAGCTATCCGGATATGCTCGCCGCGAATCTCGAGGCCCTGACAATGAGCATCACTACTCTGCCGCTACAGCTGTTCATCTACCTGCCGGTGATGATGATCGGCTTCGTGTGGGCTCGCAAGGGCGTGCTTGACGACGTCGACGCGCACCGCCCCCTGCTTATTCGGTGGCTCGTGGTGGCAGTGATTGTCGCCTTCGGTGTCGGTATCCCTATGGGGCTGACCGCGATTGATGTTCTTCCGTCCGAACAGCACATGATCTACCTAACAATCAACAGTTTTGCCGGAGTGTTCGCCGGTCCTGGCATCCTAGCCGGGCTGGCGTTGGCGCTGCAGCCGCTCCAGCGACGCCTGAACGAGGGCGCCGCTGTGCCTGGTTGGCTGGTGCCGATTGTGGCGCTCGGCAAGCGTTCGATGACGGGCTACCTGATGCAGTCGGTGATCTTCTTTGTGCTGGTGTACCCGTTTATGCTGGACATCCCGCGAGACATGGGCGCGTTCGTGCAAACACTCATCGCTGTAGGCGTCTGGTTGGTGACCCTGTTGGCCGCGTGGGCAATGGAGCGACGCGGGATGCAGGGACCGTTTGAGAAGGTGCATCGCCGGCTGTCGTACGGGCCGACGATGCGTGCGGAGTTGGCCGGGTTCGGTGGCCCCAAGCCAGCTCCGCAAGGGGCACTGGTCTCAGCGGGTGCGCCGGGTGCGGCGGACGCGGCGGGCGCTTAAGGCGCGGCGGCAGCTTAAGTGCTCTGCACCCAGTTAGCCTCTGCCGCGGCTAACGGTCAATGCGCTACTTGCCCTTACGCGTTGCCTTCACCACTCGCTTGGTGGTGCGCTTGACCGTCTTCTTAGCGGTCTTTTTTGAGGTCTTCTTCGCAGCCTTCTTCGTGGTCTTGCGAGTCGACTTCTTCGCCGCCTTCTTGGCACCACCGTTTGCGGCTTCCTTCGCGCGGCGCTCAGACAGCAGCTCGCAGGCGCGGGCATCGGTCAGAGTCTCAGGCGTATCCCCCTTGCGCAGCGAAGCATTGGTGACGCCATCGGTGACGTACGGACCGAAGCGGCCATCCTTCACCGACATCGGGCGACCGGAGACATCGTTGTCGCCCAGCTGCTTCAGCGGCGGCTTCGCAGCAGCGCGACCGCGGCGCTTCGGCTCAGCGTAGATACGACGCGCCTCGTCTAATGTCACGGTGAAAATCTGCTCTTCGTTAGCCAGTGAACGCGAGTCCGTGCCCTTCTTCAGGTACGGACCGTAACGGCCATTCTGAGCAGTAATAACCTCGTTATCGACCGGGTCGACACCGACCTCACGCGGCAGGCTCATCAGCTTCAGAGCCTCTTCCAGCGTGACGGTCGACGGCTCCATGGAGGAAAACAGCGAGGCCGTCTTCGGCTTCAGAGTTTCCTCGATGATTTCCGCGGTGCGCTTTTCCTTCTGCTTGGCAGCGGTCTTGGTTTCCCAGTTCTTCTTTCGCTTGCCCTCGGCAGCGCGCTGAGCGTCCTCTTCGGCGCGCTCAGCTGCGATGATCTCCTCAGCCTTGGCTACGACACCTTCGCGCTCTTCATCGGTGACCAGCTCGGTGACATACGGTCCGTAGCGGCCATCGCGAGCAACAATCATGCGACCATTGGCCGGGTTAATGCCCAGCTCACGGCCGCCCTGCGGCATCGCCAGCAGCTTCTCGGCAGCAGCCAGATCCAGCTCGTCCGGAGTCATGGCCTCCGGGATGTTGGCGCGCTGCACCTCGTCGGCACCGTTTTCACCGGCACCCGGGCGCGTGCGCTCCAGGTACGGCCCATAGCGGCCAACGCGAACGATGATTGGGTTACCCTCGGCATCGTCGAGAAGGTGGAGCGAATTGACCTTCCGAGCATCAATCGATTCCAAGTTCACGTCGATGATGTTCTTCAGGCCACCATGGGTCGCAATGGCGTCGGCTCCCTTGTGGCGGTGATCCTTGTCATCGCCGAAGTAGAAACCGGTCAGCCAGGTCGTGCGATCCTTATTGCCCGCAGCAATGCCGTCGAGCTCATCCTCCAGCTCGGAGGTGAAGTCGTAGTTGACCAGATCGGAGAACGCTTCCTCCATCAGCCCCACCACGGCAAAGGCCACCCACGAGGGCACCAGAGCGTTGCCGCGGGAGTAGACGTAACCGCGATCCTGAATGGTCTTGATAATCGACGCGTATGTCGACGGACGACCAATTCCCAGGTCCTCCATCTTCTTCACCAAGCTGGCCTCGGTGAAGCGCGCAGGCGGGTTGGTGGAGTGGCTGTCGGCACTGAAGTCCGTGGCCGTCAGGCCCTGGCCTTCCGTCAACTGTGGCAGACGCTTCTCAGCGTTGTCGGCGACCTTGCGGCCGTCGGAAAGCGCGGAGACCTCAACGTATGCCTTGAGGAAGCCCGGGAAGCGAATCGTGCGTCCAGTGGAGGCGAACTCGACGGCGTGAGTATCGGTGGCGCCAGCGATGGTGACCTTCATGGACGTGCCGCGTGCGTCGGCCATCTGCGAGGCGACCGTGCGCTGCCAAATCAGTTCGTAGAGCTTGAACTCCTCGGCATCCAACGATCCCGCCAGCTGCCCCGGCGTAGCGAATGTCTCACCAGCCGGACGAATTGCCTCGTGAGCTTCCTGCGAGTTCTTCACCTTGCGCGAATATTGGCGCGGCGCATCGGCGACGTACTCCGAGCCGTAGAGCTCCAGCGCCTGCTTACGCGCGGCGTCAATACCGGCCTTGGACAGCGTCGTGGAGTCGGTACGCATGTAGGTAATGTGACCGTTTTCGTACAGACGCTGCGCCACACGCATCGTGCGCTCAGAGGTGTAATGCAGCTTGCGGCCCGCCTCCTGCTGCAGCGTAGAAGTCATGAACGGCGGGTACGGACGGCGCGTGTACGGCTTCTCCTCCACCGACGCGACCTTGAGCTCAGAGCCCACGAGGTCCGCCGCCAGGGTTTCGGCGAGCTGCTTATCGACGACCCGGATGCCATCGGACTTCTTCAGCTGGCCACGGTCATCGAAGTCTCGGCCCTGCGCTACGCGCTGACCATCAACGCTGGTCAGGGTTGCAACGAATTCCTTCGGCTGGTTGGCGTCAGCAGAAGTCGAGCCGGTGTCCAGAGTGGCGGCGACATCCCAGTACTCAGCGGAGATAAACGCCATGCGCTCGCGCTCACGCTCGACGATGACACGCGTTGCCACCGACTGCACACGGCCTGCCGACAGGCGCGGCATGACCTTCTTCCACAGCACCGGGGAGACCTCGTAGCCGTAGAGACGGTCGAGGATACGGCGACCTTCCTGGGCGTCGACCAGGTTCTGGTCCAGCTCACGGGTGTTGGCGGCGGCTTCCAAGATGGCCTGCTTGGTGATCTCATGGAACACCATGCGACGCACCGGCACCTTGGGCTTCAGAACCTCCAGCAAGTGCCAGGCAATAGCCTCGCCCTCACGGTCAGGGTCAGTTGCGAGATAGAGCTCGTCGACTTCCTTGAGCTTGGCCTTCAGGTCGGCGACTTTCTTCTTCTTATCAGCGCTGACGACATACAACGGAGCGAATCCGTTGTCGACGTTCACACCCAGACGAGCCCAGGGCTCCTTCTTGTAACGAGCCGGAACGTCGGCTGCGCCACGGGGCAAGTCGCGAATGTGGCCCACCGACGCCTCCACGATGTAATCATCGCCGAGATACGGCTGAATCTTGCGAGCTTTCGTCGCCGACTCGACAATTACAAGGCGCTTGAGGCCGTCTGAATTCGCCATAGAAGTTTTTCTATCCTGCAACGTTGAATGTTTTTGACTGTTTAGGTTCTGGTTTTCGTTTAAATCTTGGGGTTCCTGGCCGGACTCTGGCCGGGCTTCAGCTGTGAGAAGCCCGCGATCGGTTCCAATCGGTTCCAACCGGTTCCAATCAGTTCAAATCAGTTCCCGGCCGCGTTCTCCCGGAAGATTATCTGGAAAGAATATGAAGAATATAAGGAATACCGTACACACAATCTAGTTTGTCGCGTGGAATCCTCAAGTATCGGGCGGATTTTGGGTGTGACTGAAGGGGCTGCTGTGGGGGGGGACCCCGATGGCAGACCCGACGACTGCTCTGCGGCTGGCCATGACCATCCCAGTGACTGGCCATGACAGACCGCAGCGGGCGCAGCGGGCGCGTGATTGCGGGCTGCAAATGTGAAACTGTGCGAGTCTATGACACTTTCAGGCCATTTTTCGGGCCATTTTTGACATAAACGCAGTCAGTAACTCGGATCGACCCGCCGTCGCTGACATAAACGCGGTCAGTAACTCGCATTGAGGTAAGTATCGAAGGCGCCCACCCGCCGACGCGCCGGTCAACACGCTGAGCAGACACACTTTTGTCTATTACCCCGCGATTGCCGCGCACTCCGGGCCCCAGAAACACAAAAATCCCACGCAGAAATTACTTTCCACGTGGGAGAATCAAGGCTCACCCCATGAACACAACATGGACCTTGAAAAGCCAAACATTCCGCGAGCCAAACTGAATAAAAGCCCAGTTCAGAACCGAACTCAGCCCCGAACTACTAAGCCTTACAGAGGCTTCACGTCCAGAGCCTGCGGGCCCTTCTGACCCTCACCAATCTCGAACTCGACTGCCTGGTTCTCTTCCAGCGTCTTGAAACCAGTGCCCTGGATCTCGGAGTAGTGAACGAACACGTCGTTGCCACCGTCAGCTGGGGCGATAAACCCGAAGCCCTTCTCCGAGTTGAACCACTTCACAGTACCCTGTGCCATTACAAAACTTCCCAACTTCAGGATTCGATAAAACAAGTATTCGCCACGCACATCCGGCCACACACAATGGGGTAAACACGGCCAGAACACCCTTTCCGCCTCGCACGGGCTTTTGCTGGGTGCCCTTTGGCGGGCGATACACTCAAAAAGTCTGCCACGTTTGGGGCGCGAGCGCCGATTAGGAACAGCTTCTTGCCACCCCCGTAAACCCGTGTTCGGGGTTCGGAGAAACTGGGTTGTCGAATAGCGAAAATGTGGCTGGCAGGAAGCGTCGTCAAGCATATGAAGTGCGCGTTTACAGGAAAGGGTGGTGTCGGTGGAGTCGTTTGGGCGGGAGCTGCTGGGGCCGGTTATTCGTGCGCATCCGCGGGCGACGGTGACGCACATTGCGGATCTTCCTGCACGCGCTGGCGTGACCGCACCTTGGCCTGAGTGGGTGCCGGATTGGCTGAAAGAAGTGCTGGTAGATCGCGGAATTGAGAACCTGTGGACCCATCAGGCAGCAACCGCGAACCTCGCCCGCGAGGGCGTGCACTGCGTCGTCGCGACGGGCACGGCGTCGGGTAAATCGCTCGGCTATCTGCTGCCCGTGCTCACAGAACTGTCCGCCACCCCCGCGGCCACCGCGCTGTACCTCTCCCCGACCAAGGCGCTGGGCGCCGATCAGCTGGACACTGCACGCGCGATGGCACCGGTGTCGCTGAGCTCGCTGATTTCGCTTTACGACGGCGACACCCCGCAAGACGCCCGGCGCGCCATCCGCGACCACGCCCGTTGGGTGTTTACCAACCCCGATATGCTGCATGTTTCGGTCCTCGGCAATCATGTTCGGTGGACGCGGATGCTGCGCAACCTGCGCTATATCGTTGTCGACGAATGCCATGCCTATCGAGGCGTGTTCGGCGCCAACGTCTCCCAAATTCTGCGTCGCCTCCTGCGGCTATCCCGGGAATATGGTGCCTCGCCGACCGTGATTTTTGCCTCTGCGACTACCAACGACCCTGCTGACCAGGCTCGTCGCCTCATCGGCGAGCCTGTCGAGGCCGTCACCGAAGACGGCGCCCCGGTCGGTGAGCGGACTATCGCCCTGTGGGAACCCGGCCTGCTCCCTGATCTCCAAGGCGAGAACGGCGCACCCGTGCGCCGCCCCGCCCCGACCGAGGCCGCAGATATCATGGCCGACCTGCTTGTCGAGGGCGCCCGCACCCTGACCTTCACCCGTTCGCGGAGCAGTGCCGAGAAGGTAGCGCTCGGCGTGCGCGAGCGCCTGGAGAAGCGCCGCCGCAGCGATATCGCCGAGCGCATCGAGTCTTACCGCGCCGGCTACCTGGCCGAAGAACGCCGCGACATCGAGCGCATGCTCGATGACGGCACCCTGCTTGGTGTGGCCACCACCAATGCGCTGGAGCTGGGCATTGACGTCGGTGGCCTTGACGCGGTGGTGCAGGCCGGTTTCCCGGGCACGGTCGCTTCATTCTGGCAGCAAGCCGGCCGCGCGGGCCGTCGTGGACAGGGCGCGCTGGTGGTGTTGGTGGCTCGCGATGATCCCATGGACACTTACTTGGTCCACAACCCTTCGGCACTGTTGGGCCGGCCGGTGGAGAAGACCGTCTTCGATCCCCGTAACCCGCATGTGGTGTGGTCACACCTCTACTGCGCGGCTGTGGAGAAACCCGTCACCACCAGCCAGCTTCAGGCGTGGGGAACCCTGCCCGTAGCCGAAGACATGGTGTCAGCGGGCTGGTTGCGCAAGCGCACCTGGGAAGGACAAGAACCCGTCTACTACCCGACCGACCGCGATGAGGGGCCGCGCATTGCCACTGCCCACGATGCCGTGAACGTTCGTGGCGGTGATGGTCAGGAAGTGGCCATCGTCGACCAGACCGATGGTCGGCTGCTTGGCACCATCGATCTAGGCCGTGCGATGCAGCAGGTCCACGACGGTGCCGTCTACTTGCACCGCGGTGAGTCCTATCTTGTCGACCAGCTGGACTTCGACAGCCTCGTCGCCCTGGTCCACCCCGAGCAGCCGCGCTATTCCACCAGCTCGCGCATGGACACCACCATCCGCATTCTGGACGTTGACGATATGCGCCACTACCAGGGCTTACAGGTCGCTTCCTGCCAGGTCGAGGTCTTTCACCAGGTCACCTCCTATCTTCGTCGTCTGGATACCGGCGAGATTCTCGACAGTGTTGAACTTGACTACCCTCCGCAGCGTTTGGTCACGCGCGCCGTGGCTTACACAATGCCCGAGTCCACCCTGCGCTCGTGGGGTGTGGGCTCCGACATCGCGCCGGGGGCTCTCCACGCAGCCGAGCACGCGGCTATCGGCATGCTGCCGCTGATTGCCACCTGCGACCGCTGGGATATCGGCGGTGTTTCCACGGTCATGCACGCCGATACCCAGCAGCCCACCGTTTTTGTTTACGACGGGCACCCTGGTGGTGCGGGGTTTGCCGACCGCGGCTACGAGGCCTTCGCTCAGTGGGTTCGCGCGACCCGCGATGCCGTCGCCGCCTGCGAGTGCGAATCTGGCTGCCCATCGTGCATCCAGTCGCCCAAGTGCGGCAATGGCAACGATCCGTTGGACAAGGCCGGCGCAATCAAGGTGCTCAGTGGGGTCTCTCGCGCACTTAACGACGGCCAGTAGCAGCATCCTCCACCGCTTCCGGCCCTGCTCTGGACGTTGCTTTTCTCTCCTTTCGTTGGACGCTGACCTGCACGTCCTCCCCATCAATCTCGCAAGCCACAAGGCGTGCGTGGTTAGCTTTTGCGATTGACCCCGCAGCTTTGCAGGCGTCGTCGCTCTCTTGCGCAGCCACGGCGCCGGCCACCGCGGCCAGATCCGCTGCTACCGCTGCCTGCCGAGCCTGCACCACCCTCACCCCGGTTGTAACTCCAACCAAAGTCAGAACGACGAAAGCGGCGATGAACAGTGCGGCTGCGACTGTGGTGGAACCTTCTTCTTCGCGAAGAAGGCGGGCTGTCACGTTTCTCATGACGATGCCACTCTTTCCCGCAGTGCGACCGCGCGCGCTTCCAGCGAAAATGGCCCCGCTGAGCGCCGAATGGTCACGCGCACGGTACCGGAGGTTTCCGATATCGCGACCTGTCCATCCGCGTCGGCGCGGAGCTCGGCTACTGTCTCCGCATCGCCCCGCGCCTCAGCCCGTGCGATGGCTCCGGCTGCGTCGGTAAGCCCTAGGTACATTGCGATGGTGACCAGCCCTGACAGGGCCGTGACCATGACCGTGACCAGTGCCGCGAGACCGAAAGCGGTTTCTACCGTGGTTTGGCCTTCGTCGCCGACGCACAGGCGATGAAGCGTAGAGCGGATGCGGCTAGACATCGGTGTTGAGCGCCCTTTCGATGATGTCGGTGAGCGCCTGGGTGATATCCCCGCCGGTCACGACGGTGTAAAGCAGGGCCCCGAAAGCGGCGGCCGCGATCGTTCCCAAAGCATATTCCACGGTTGACATGCCGTTTTCCTCAGTTGCCAGAGCGTGCAGACGCTTGTGCAAATACGAGCGCAGCTGGGACTGTGCAGCGGTCAGCGGATTGGTTGGAAGATTGGTTGGAACATTGGTTGGACGGTTGGAGTTTTGAGTGGTCATGAATGTTTCCCCCTATGTGGATGTCGAGTGACAGGTCAGTTGTGAAGTGTGATGTGCATTGACGCGCGTTGCCCCGCGCTGACGCATGGTGGATTGCAGCGTGGCAGGTGGCCCGCGTGCACAAGCGAGAACGCAACCGAAAGCGCAACCAGCACTGCATCCGGCGCGTGCCAGCGCGCGAAGCTGGGCGCAGAACTGTCCGAGCTTCATGACGGCATCAGTCCTGCAAACATTTCGTCGGCAAGCCCGGCGATTGTGGGCACCAATCCCAGCACCACAAACGCGGGTAGAAAGCACAACGCCAGCGGCCCGGCAATGAGGACACCAGCCTTTTCAGCGACGGCTTGCGCCGCATCGTGCGCTTGACTGCGGTACGTGGCAGCGGTGTCTTCCAATGCCTGCGCCAGAACGGTGCCGGATTCGCTTGCGCGGCGCCCAGCCGTCGCCAGAGGCTCGAGCGCGGGCGTGGCAGCAAGGCTGTCCCAAGCGGAGTGCGCGCCCACAGCTAACCTGGCGGAACACTGTCGAAGTGGCTCGGCCAGCTCAGGGTTTGCGCCATCGGCGGCTGCTTCCATGGCCTGGGACAATGGCATACCGGAGCTCAAACAAGCACCAATGATGTCGAGGGCCGCCGCGGCATCGAGCAGCACAGCTGGGCTGATGCGCTCACCGCCAATGACAGTTCGCACACGTTCCCTCACCTGTGCGGCAATCTGCGCCACCCGACTGGTCACCTGCCGGCGCACGCTTCCTCGCGTACGAGCATCCGACTCGGCTACCAATTCGGGCAGTCGGCTGCGGACGGGATTGAATGTCGGCAAGCAGAGGTAGGCGGCGATGAGAAGTGCGGCGGCAATCATTGTCCGGCCTCCGCACGATTGATGATGGCGACAGCCCATTCGATGCCCGCGCACACCAGCCCGACACCGATGACCAGCACAATTCCTCCGATACCGCGACTGAGGAACTCGAAGGGGGACGCTCCGAAAGCTTGCCCCATAATCAGCCCGAAGACTGGGAGCGAAGCCAAAATGGCAATCGTCATGCGTGGTCCCGCCAGCGCGGCCGACGTCTGTGAGCGATGTGCCTGACGAGCCTGCAGATCACCCCGCGCACAGTCCAGTAACCCGGCCAAGCTTAGACCATGTTGCTGCGCCACCGTCCACATACGCCCAATCCGACGCAGTTGCTCCGAAGACTCTTCGGTCTCCCACGGGTCGGCGAAGTTCGCGCGGTGCGCCGCGTGCGCAAGATGATCGGCCAACACAGTCATGTCCTCTGCCCTGCGCAATTCCGCTGCTGCCGCGTTGAGCGCTCTTGAGGCCGCCGCACCTGCGCGCAACTGCGCGGTCAAGGTTTCCAGCGCTACCGCAGCGCTGTCCGCTTCCCGACGTTCACAGCGCCTCTCCCCCACAGCTCGCACTACGGCTCCTGCGGTGCGGCCCAGCAATAGCCCGGCTATGACACCTGGAATCCCGGCGAGCCACAGCAACACGAGTGCCGGGCCTGCAACGATGAGAATCGATAGCCCTGCAGCTCTATTCGCACTGCCAGTGCTTGCGGCGCTCGACCCCGTGGAACCAGCCCCAAGTCCAATCATGCGCTGCAACCACTTCAGTCCACAGGACACCTCACGGGCACGGCCTGCCAGCGCTCGCGAGCGCACCGCCGCCGAGCTGTCCGGCCAGATAGCGACTGCCGCAGCCGCGCCCCCAATGAGTACGGTCACGCTAAATCCCTCCCCCATAGCTGTTAATCTCCCCGTCTAATCCCCTGACTTTTCCCCCGGGTTATTCCACCGACTGTTCCCTGCCGACCAGCAACTTCTGCAACGTTTCCCACCCCGGCCCCGGCCCGTCCCGAGCAGTCCAAACCTCCACCACCTCCGGTGGGTTACCGCGCAGCAGCCCGATCTGCGCCAGCCGGCGAACATCAGCGCGTTCGACCACCAACACCACCTGCACCGCAGAGACCAACTGCGCGTGCAGCCCGGCGCGACCAAGGCCACCGATCAGCCCCAAAGCCTCAAAGCGCGCGACGACATCCCCAATCCGGTTGGCGTGAATTGTCCCCGCCCCACCGCGATGCCCCGTGTTCAACGCAGCCAGCAGATCCACCACCTCGGCACCACGAATCTCACCGACGACAATGCGGTCGGGACGCATGCGCAACGCCTGTTTCAGCAACTCCTGCTGCCCAATCGCACCGGCCCCCTCCAAGTTGGCGGCTCTGGTCACCAGCTTCACCACATGCGGATGCTGCGGTTGCAACTCCGGAGTGTCCTCGATGCACACAATGCGCTGATCAGGATTAACTTCTGAGAGCATCGCCGCCAATAGCGTCGTCTTTCCCGCACCCGTACCTCCGGCGACAATAAACGACAGCTGTCCCGCCACGATTCCCCGCAACGCCGGCAGAATCTCCGGTGGAAACAGCCCGACATCGCACAACTCCGCAAGCCCGCGACGAGCCGGACGCAGCACCCGCAGGCTAATCTGAGTGCCGGTCGCTGACGGTGGTGAAAGCACCGCATGAACTCGCACACCACAGCCGCCGACACCACCAGGAATATGGCCGTCGGCCCAAGGTTGCGCGTCGTCAAGCCTTCGTCCGCACCGCGACGCGAGCCGCACCGCATACGCGCGCACCTCGCCCTCGTCCGCGAAGGAAATCTCGGCCTGCTCCAGTCCGTTGCCGGCATCGACCCAGACCTCGCCGGGCGCGGTGACCAGCACATCGCTGACACCCGGGCGGCGCAACAGCGCATCCAACACGCCCGCGCCCACTGTTTCCTCACGAATTGTGCGCAGAATCTCCAACACCTTCACATCGGAGACAACCCCCGCGGTCTCCGCGCGAATGATGTCGGCGACCTCGCTATGCGATGCCACCCCAGGCCGCTCCGCAAGCGCCGTCCGCACCGCCGCCAACAGCCTGACATCATCCATCGCCACCACCGCCGACAAGGGCAAACATCGCTTCCAATCCCCGCGTCAGCTTGCCGACGGCCCCAGCGAGCCCGCCCACATCTATCTCGTGAGCTACTTTCTTGCAGTACTCAATCTCACCAACAATGGGCAGATCGAGCGCGTACTCAACCTCTTCGACACTGATATCACGGTGCTGCTGGTGCCGAACCGCAAGACTTGGCGTGAATCCTGCCTGTGCACAGATGCTGGCCAGGTGTCCACCGGCTGCGATAGCTCGGACAGAGGTGGGCAGGATGATGACGGTGTCATCGGCAAGCGCGCCGAGAGTGGTGACGTACTCCACTTGCTTCGGGCAGTCCACGATGACCGTAATTCCGGCATGAATAAGGCAACTAATGGTGCTGGCAATGTGTCGAACATCGTCGGGTCTGTCGGTTCTGCCGGGTCTGTCGGCACTGTCGAATTTGGTGGCCGCCGAGGCGTGGTTGTAAGCCGTCTCGGGCGTGCGACTGCGGGTCCACGTCAACACTTTCAGCGCGGGTGATCGCGGGCAGGATGGCAGTGCTTCGTAGAGTGCCGCCCCGTCGAGACGGCCATCAGCAGCCGAGAAGTCTTGCCACCTCAGTCCCGGTTCCGTTTCCATCCCGAGCACCAGATCAATACCTCCCGCCAGCGCATCTGCGTCCACCAAGCAGATGGGCTTTTCACGGGAAAGAACCAATGCACTCGCTGCCGCCGTAATGGAAGCACCGGCACCGCCGACCGCAGGAACCAACATCAGGCACGTTGCCGTGGAATCGGTTGTAGTTGCTGGCACGTTCAGTACGGGTTCTGTACCTGGTGCTGTAATCACGTCTGCGCTCGCAGGTGACGCTGGGGTGTGTTGGTGGTTCAGGAGGCTCGAGCCGTGTTGGAAATCGGAGAGCCTCGGACCATCCGGACGTACCTCGGCTCGGCCGAGCAGTTCGACAATATCGACGTTATCCGCGGGCAAACTAGCGCTGTAAACAGGAGCTAAAACCTTCTCCACCTGCGTATCTTCCGCCTCAGTATCACTGCGGACCAGAAAGATTGCTCCCTCACAATGAGGCCGCCCGGCTAATCTTCGGGCTGCCGACGCATCAACGAACACCGCTGGTGCCCGACGCCACAGGGCCGATGAAACTCCCGCTCCGGTCGACGCGGACACTGACGCTGTGGCTGATACTGGTGGTGATGCTAGCGACGATGCCAATGCTTGTGCGGCCACTGGCGCTGCAGCCACAGGTGGCACGGTCTCTTGCACACAGTCACGACCGGTAGCAGCGACTATGAGTGCAACCTCTTCACGCAGCGCTTCATCATCGACAGCGTTGACTACTGGATTTGCTGAAGCCTCGGTTCGCGGAGCCATGGACAGTTTCTTGATTGCCATGGCCATAGCGTGCACTAAAAGGCGGATTCAATGAGGCTCGCAAGGGGCCAAAACCTCGCTGTCTGTGGATAATTTTCAGACTGTGGATAACTGCCGAACGCTACGTTGCCCTAGTCTTATGACTGCTGCGCGGCCTGGCCAATGCAAGTTAGTGACTGCGTTTATGTCAAAAATGGCACGAAAAAAGCCGGTAGGTTCATGCGGTGAATGCATCACCAC
>NZ_KV834024.1:0-124747 GCF_001837775.1 Corynebacterium sp. HMSC073H12
ATGATGCAATGACCGCCTGACCCTACCGGCAGAAAAGTGACATAAACCTAGACACTTTCTCGTCTTCTAACCTTGCAGTGGCCCGAGCTATTCTTCTGGGCTACTTCCTCGAGCCGTCGCCGTCCTTAAACTCCAGCCCGCGATGCGTCTGCTGAGTGATGCGCACATCGGAGTTGCCGTCGCCGTAGGTCACGGAGGTCACAAAGTCGATGTTGCCCTTCACCGGAAGGGGCTTGGTCAGGTCGATGGTGACGCGGTCGGCAAGCATGTCAGTCGTGGCCTCGACAACCTTCAGTGCACCCTCGCCGCCAGTGTCCAACTCCGTAATGGTCGGCACCTGCTTGACATCGACCTTCAAATTAACAATGTCGCCCGCACGGCTGAGCAGGGTATAGGTCACCTTCTGCGTCATCTTGGTCTGGCCTTCGACCTCGCTTTCGACCGTCCAGGTCGCATCCTTTCCGATGTCCTCGGAGGGGAAGACGATAGGTACGGAATGCAGCTGCTGCAGCGCCATCTCCACACCAGCGCGAGCGGTGTCGGTGGCCTTCTCCGGCGCTCCCAGCTTGAGTTCCTTGACCTCACCTGTGGCCGTTGTTGACGAATCAGAGATAAATCCCTGCGCGGTAGCGATATCCTCATTCAGCTCATCGTTGGAGCCGTGGGGTTTACCCACCTCTGACGTCACCGCACGAGTATCGTTATCGCTGGTAACAGTGCTGGTCAGGGGGATTTCCAGGCGGGTGTCTGGGAAAGTCTGGTCGCTATCGGCGTTTCCGCCCCGCTGCGCGAAGCCCTGTGTCACCGCCACGGTCGACTCCTGCTCTGCACCGTCGTCCTTCCAGCGCACACTCGCCAGCTCACCGCTGCCAGCGCTGGTCAATTCGACCTTGGGTTGTGCAACGTCCACGGGTTGTGTTTCCACCGAGCTTTCCGACGAGCACGCGGCCAGTGACACCACAGTAGTAGCGGCAACAACTGCGGTGCCGACCCTCGCCAGCAGGCCACGCTTGGTGTGACCAGCTCGGTCGCTGTGGCTAGGTCCACGGAACCACGAGGAGGTGGTGTCTCCTACACGTCGTAAAGCGGAAGGGGCCGGAACAAACTGAGATTGGAAACGTCGAGTCACACCGGTTAGCGTACCGGTTTCTTGGTGGATCGGAACCACCCGGGCGGTGTCAGTTGGCTGAATATGGGTTTGTTAGGCCATTATGGGACAGTGACTAAGAAGGAAACGAGGACATATTTCCCGCGGCGGGGGATTCTCGCCGCGGTTATTGCGTCAGTTGCGATTATTGATCAGCTGACCAAGATTATCGCTTTGAAGACTCTCGATGGCCGACCTGCGGTGCAGGTGCTTGGCGATCTCTTCGAGTTGCAGCTCGTTTTTAACCCCGGTGCAGCCTTCTCCTTTGGCACGAACGCCACCTGGGTTTTTACCACGTTGCAGCTGGTTTACATCCTGGCTGTGATGTGCTTTTCCCATTGGCTGCGCAGTCCTATATCGGCGACTGCCGCGGGACTTATTGCTGGTGGAGCGCTGGGCAACCTCATCGATAGGCTATTTCGGGAGCCCAGTTTCTATGTCGGCCACGTTGTCGATTTCCTGTCGGTGAAGGGTTTTGCCGTATTTAATATCGCGGACTCCGCGATTACTGTGGGCGTTATTATCCTCGTTATCTGGATGGTTTTTTCCAAGGAACCGGATCTCTTCGCTAATCAGATTGCAGCGGAGAAGAAATCTGCTCAGAAGAATCAGAAGCAGTCGGCGGAGGGAGGACAGCAGTGAACGACAATGCATTAAATCGCGGTGCAGCACTCGGGGGAGCGCACCAGCCCGACCGAGAAACCCGGCAGATGCCCGTTCCACCGGGCTTGGCCGGAATGCGGGTAGATGCCGGTGTGGCTAAGTTGCTGGGGCTCTCGCGCACAGCGGTGGCTGATTTGGCAGCGGCTGGGGACATCACGGTTGATGGTGTGAGCGTTGGCAAGTCTGACCGCCTGGAAGAAAACGCTTTCCTCTCCGTGTTGTTACCGCCGGTGGAAAAGCCATTGGTTCCCAAAGAGGAACTCGTCGAGGGCATGGACGTGCTCTACCACGACTCCGATTTGGTGGCTGTTCACAAGCCTGTTGGCGTGGCTGCGCATCCGTCGGTCGGTTGGGAAGGTCCAACGGTTATCGGTGGGCTGGCGGCTGCTGGTTTCCGCATTTCTACCTCCGGTCCGCCCGAGCGAAAAGGCATCGTGCATCGTCTGGATGTTGGCACCTCTGGCGTGATGGTTGTCGCCTGCTCAGAGCGGGGCTACTCCGTGCTCAAGCGGGCGTTCAAAAACCGTGAGGTGTCGAAGACCTATCACGCTCTGGTTCAGGGGCATCCGGATCCGCTGTCGGGGACAATTGATGCTCCGATTGGCCGTCATCCTTCGGCGGGGTGGCGCTTTGCCGTCCGTCAGGATGGCAAACATGCTGTGACGCACTACGAAACGCTTGAGGCCTTCGCCCCAGCGACGCTGTTGAAGGTGAATCTAGAGACTGGGCGCACGCACCAGATTCGTGTGCACTTCTCTGCGCTGAATCACCCATGTTGTGGCGATCCCATGTACGGTTCCGATCCGGCATTGGCCCAGCGGCTTGGGCTCAACCGCCAGTGGCTTCATGCTGTTTCGCTTGGTTTCCACCATCCGGCAGATGGTCGCTGGATGGAAATCGAATGTCCATACCCAGATGATTTGAACCACGCATTGGAAGTTTTGAGGCAGGGCGCATGACGCAGACTCCATCGGGATCCAAGAATCGAGCGCGCCCCGAAAATCGTGCGAAAAGCACCGGTGACGGCAGTATTTCGCCAGTGATGGCACTAATCTCAGGTTTCTGTGTTGTCGTATTGGTGATTGTTTTAGCAGTCGCTTCGACATCCGATCGCGTGAGCAAGCCGCAGAATATCAACGGCGATGCGCTCGGCCCAGACTCGTGGGAAGCAACCGAGCAGTACGTAGAGCGTGCCGACGAGTCCCTCGAGAATATGAAGAAGGAAGACTACCAGCTAAAGAACGGCCAGCCAGTTGTGGAGGACCCGAAGTTTTGGGCGATGGTGACTTTTGACCGGCTGCTCGATGCGCAAGAAGCGGCACAGGTCTATGAAAAAGAGCCCTCTCTGCGAGTATCGACTGCAATCATCGGTGGCGTGAGTACCCGGTATTTGCCGCAGCCGAGC
The DNA here is from genome assembly GCF_001837775.1 of Corynebacterium sp. HMSC073H12. Taxonomy (NCBI): domain Bacteria; kingdom Bacillati; phylum Actinomycetota; class Actinomycetes; order Mycobacteriales; family Corynebacteriaceae; genus Corynebacterium; species Corynebacterium sp. HMSC073H12. The sequence goes on from NZ_KV834024.1 coordinate 3,216, forward strand.
AAAACGGCGAGTGAAGAAAAGCTGCTGAAAGATCAACTGGAGTTAGCGGCTGCCTACGCAGACGTCGCGATTGACGACGAACGGCTCGGCTTCAACGGTTTACTGGTCTATGGAGACGCTGCGGCGTTGATGAATGTCAAGAAACTGCCTGCTGTTAAAGCAGTCGAGGCGCTGCCATCAGATGCGGCACGCGGCCGTTTTGGTATCCGACCGGTGCTGAGTTCCGGTTTCACGGATAAAGATCCGCTTTTTGCGCCGGGGCTGAGCCAGAACTAATAGAAGCCAGAACTAAGTGCCCAAATCCAAACGACTAGGATGAAGCGGCTAGAACTCTGCCATCAGTAAGCCGCCAGTACGCAGTCAGTTTCAACGAGAACGAAAAGGAGTCAGTCAACAGTGATTCAGGCATTCGGTGCGTACCTTTTGTGGGCGCTGTTTCCGCTCTACTTTCCGCTGCTGGAGCCGGCGGGGGCCGTGGAGATTTTGGCGCATCGATTCGTCTGGACGCTTGTCTTTATGGTCATTGCCCTCAGCTTCATGCGCGCATGGCCAGAGCTGAAGGCCGCGAGCGCCAAGACCTGGGGCACTATTTTTATTGCTGCACTGTTGATCTCCGTCAACTGGGGTGTGTACGTCTACCTGGTCAACAATGGGCAGGTGGCGGAGGCCGCACTCGGTTACTTCATTAATCCGCTGGTCAGCGTTTTGTTGGCGATGATTTTCTTCCGTGAAAGCATCTCGCGGTTGCAGCTCGGCAGTGTCATCCTGGCAACCATTGCGGTCATTGTTCTCACTATCGGTGTGGGACATCCGCCGTTGGGTGCGCTGGCACTGGCATTCAGTTTCGGTTTTTACGGACTAATGAAGAAGCGAGTATCGCTTTCCTCCGCAGCGTCGCTGACAGCCGAGTCCGCCGTAATCACACCGATTGCGCTGGCCTACATCCTCTGGTTGACCTACAACGGGCAGAGCACCTTTACCTCCGAAGGAACTGGTCACACGCTGCTCATGATGAGCGCCGGCGTCGCTACCGCCATTCCGTTGCTGCTCTTCGGCGAAGGTGCCAAACGCCTGCCGTTGGCCACCTTGGGTCTGATGCAGTACCTCACTCCGGTTCTCCAAATCACTTTGGCAGTCACCGTGCTCGGCGAGGAGCTCGAACCGGAGCGTTGGATCGGGTTCTTCATCATCTGGGGTGCCGTCGCGCTGTTCATCTGTGACCTCATCCTGAAGATGCTCCGGCAGCGTCGGGTGCGCCGGGAACTCCACAAGGCCGGCATTGAACCGGCCACGGTTTCCGACGATGCCGCCGACCAGACGGATGGGACGGTTCCCCGGGACGTCGTAAAGCCGGCAGATAGTTAGCAGAAAAGATCGCGCAGGTGCTCGTTGAGGAAGATTCCCTGCGGGTCGACCTTTTCCCGTAGTGCCTGGACCTCACCGAACAGTGGATAGCGTTCTGCGAAATCCTCCGCGCGGAGCGTGTGCAATTTCCCCCAGTGCGGGCGTCCTCCATGGGCCTTGAAGATCGGCTCGATGAGGTTGAAGTACTCCCGGTAATCCTCTTTCCAATAGCGGTGGATGGCGATGTAGGCGCTGTCGCGACCGTACGCCGTGGACAGGGCGACATCGTCGGCTTTTGCGGAGCGCACCTCGATGGGGAAGGAGATTTTCATCCGCTTGCGGGCAATTGCGTCGCGGATTTCCCCGAGGACATCGGAAGCGGCTTCGAGCGGGACGGAGTACTCCATCTCGGAAAAACGCACTCGGCGCGGCGAGACAAAGACCTTGTGCGCCTCGTTGGAGTAGCGGCGCTCTGGCACGGTGTTGGTGGCAATGCGGTTGATCGTATTCGTCGTGGCGGGAATGGCCTTGGCAATTTCGCAGCACGCCAAAAGCCCCATGTTGTTGACGACTTCGTCATTGAGATACGTGCGCGCGCTGCCCAGGCGCTGCTTCAGGCTATTGCGACTCGGGCGGCGGTGGCGCTGCGGTTCGATGCGAGTATTGTGCTTGACCAGCGTCTCGCGCTGTCCCGGGAACCAGAAAAACTCCAGGTGGTCAGCTTCTTTGCAGCGCTCAGCGAAACTCTTGCGCAGGGAATCAAACTCTTCGCGGTGTTCGTCGGCGTGCAGATCAAACGCTGGTACGACGGACATCGTGACCTCCGTAAGCACGCCGAAGACACCCAGCCCCAGCCGTCCGAGGCGGTAGAGCTCGCCGTCGATTCCCTCGGCGTCCGGATGGCAGTGCCTGACGACGCCATCCGCGGTGACAATCTTGAATCCCTTAACGGTGCCTGCAAAGCCGGTGAACCCAAGCCCGGTGCCGTGCGTGCCAGTAGAGATAGCGCCGGCCAGCGACTGCGGATCGACATCGCCCTGGTTGGGAAGTGCCCAACCGAGCGGGCGCAGAATACCTGGAGTATCGCGCAGACGAGTGCCGGCACGCAGCGTGGCGGTCTGGTTGGCCGCATCCAGCTCGACCAGACCAGAGCAGCGGTCGAGTTGAATGCGGTGCCCATCGGTGGTGGCCACGGAAGTAAAAGAATGACCGGCCCCCAGCGGGCGCACCGTAGTTCCTTCGGTCTTCGCCGCTTTAATTACCGAGATGACGCCCTCATCATCGTGTGGCTGATGAGTATAGGACGGGGTGCACGATTGCGTGTGAGCCCAATTGTTCCAATGAGAGTTGGCGATGGCTTTCGCCTGTGCACGCCGACGTACGCGTGGTACGCGGGACTCAACTGTAGAGACTGTGAAGCGGGCGTTGTTCCGTGAATTGCTCATGTGAAGATCAATCCCTTTCCTCGGTACGTGGGCCAGTGGGCGATGATGGCGCCATCTTGAACTGCAATGACTTCTTGTGTGTGCTCGGCTATTTCGCCGGCCTTGGCGTGGCGGAACCACACGGGATCTCCCAGCGAAATTGCATCGGCGCTCTTGCCGAGCAACGGAGTTTGCACCTCACCTGGGCCTTCCTCTGCCGCGTAGCGCAAGCCAGTGGGGTACCAGGGGGTTGGCAGCCGGTCATCTCCCGCCGGCCCAGAGGCAATTCGGCCACCGCCGGACACCGTGACCACGCCCTTCTTAGGGCGTCGCGTCGCCGGCAACACAAACCAGGACGCCGGGCGCAGATTGAATGCGCGATAGTTATCGAACAGTGTTGGTGCCAGGAATCCCGACCCCGCCGCTGCCTCGGTTACTGCGGCTTCGGCGCACGTCGACTCCAACGACCCCGTGCCACCGCCGTTGACAAACTCCAGTGGTCCCGCCACTTTCTCGACTGCAGCGACAACCTTTGCGCGGCGCTTCGCCAACTCCTTCTTTGAGACGGCCTGCATCACTCGAATTGCGCGCGCACGCGGGGAGTTTCCGGCATCGCCTACCCCGGCAATGTGCCCTTCATACATCATGATTCCCGCCAGCTGCAGCTCCGGGCGGGCAATAATCTGCTTGGCAAACACCGCTGCCTGCTTCGGCGAGAACAGGCTGGAGCGCAGCGTACCGATATGCACGCCGGGCAGAGGGCGAAAGGACGCATCGACGTCCATACACACGCGGATTGGCGCATTTTCGCTTGCCGACGACGCCAGCGCCTCCAGATGCTCGGGACGGTCAACCATTACACAGATGGCGGCGCGCGCTGCATCATCGTCGGCAAGCTCTGAGATAGCGCGGGCGTCAAGTGTTGGGTAGGCGACGACTATGTCGTCGCTAATGCCTTCTCGGAATAGGTACAGCGCCTCTACCAGCGAATATGCAAGCACGCCCTGGAAACCGGGGAAGGCCAGGACGTGCGAAATAAGCTGTGGAATGCGGATGGACTTCGAGGCCACGCGAATAGGCATACCGTTTGCACGGCGGAGCATGTCGCGGGCATTGGATTCGACCGCCGCGAGGTCGACGACGACTGCAGGAAGGGAAGTGCAGTTAAGCAGCGTGTCGGTAGCTAGTGGCGGGCGGGCTGTCTGGGGCATCTGCGGCGGCAGCGCCTCAGGCAGGTGAGACATCGATGTCGGAGCCGGGCGGGATGTGCCCGAGGACTCCGGGGCAGAAGCTCGAGAAAGTTTCATGCCCTAAAACGTAATCATTGGAAACCTGTACTGTCTTTGATTTTGAAAAGAAAGTCAGAATTTCCCAGGTCTGTGCCTTATTAGACCAGCCAGCTGTAGCGGGCGGCATCCATGTTGGAGGTGATGACATCGCCATCGACGAGGTAGCCGGCAGCAACGGGGCGGCGGTCAATGGTTGCAAGAACCTCGTCAAGCTCGGGCTTGGGGAAGTAGGTGAAGTGGCCATCGGAAAGTGGTGCGAACACTGTATTGCTCCTTTGGTTCTTTGCTCGAGGGCAGTGCGTTTCTCTATGGCCGCGAGGAAATATGAGGACTTCCTCACGAACCGTGGTGTTGAGTATTGTCAACTGGTTTTGAAAAGTAAAGGATAGGAAGGGGTGATGTTAAACACATCTTTAGCCATAACTGTGCAGACATAAGGGGCTGCTTCATTTTGAGTGTTCGAAGGAATCGTGTTCAGTCCGGGCGATTGTCTACAATCTGGACTCATGGCTAACTCCTCCTTCGTGCACCTCCACAATCACACCGAGTACTCCATGCTCGACGGTATGGCGAAGATTGATTTGCTTGCCGACGAGGTTGCGCGACAGGGAATGCCTGCGGTCGGTGTCACCGACCACGGCAATATGTTTGGCTCAAATGCTTTCTATCGGCAGATGAAGTCCAAGGGTGTCAAACCGATTATCGGTATTGAGGCCTATATGGCGCCGGAGAGTCGTTTTAATAAAAAGCGCATTCAGTGGGGTGAACCGCATCAGCGTCGAGATGACGTCTCGGGTCGCGGTTCCTACTTGCACCAGACCATGTTGGCCGCGAATGCGCAGGGTCTGCGGAACCTGTTCTACCTGTCGTCGATGGCGTCGTATGAGGGGCAAATTAGTAAGTACCCGCGTATGGATGCCGAGTTAGTGGCGGAACGCGCCGAGGGCATTATCGCAACCACTGGTTGCCCGTCGGGTGATGTGCAGACTCGTCTGCGCCTGGGGCAGTTCGACGAGGCTCTGCAGGCCGCCGGTATGTGGCAGGACATCTACGGCAAGGAAAACTACTTCCTTGAGCTGATGGATCACGGGCTGGATATTGAGACCCGTGTGCGCAGTGAGCTGCTGGAGATTGGGCGGAAGCTGAACCTGCCGCCGTTGGTTACGAATGACTGCCACTATGTCACCCGTGACCAGGCCAAGGCTCACGAGGCTATGCTCTGCGTGCAGACGGGTAAGACGCTCAATGACCCGGACCGTTTTAAGTTCGACGGTGATGGCTACTTTATTAAGTCCGCTGAAGAAATGCGCGCGACCTGGGATCATCTAGTCCCGGGTGCCTGTGATAACACGCTGCTTATCGCGGAGCGCGTCGAGGATTACGACGAGCTGTGGGAGGAACACCCGCACGACCGTATGCCGAAAGCTGATGTGCCGGAGGGTGAGACTCCGACGACATGGCTGCATCACAACGTGATGGAGGGTCTGCGCAAGCGCTTTGAGGGGCGCGAGGTACCGGAGGAGTACATCCGGCGCGCGGAGTATGAAATTGAGGTTATTGACGGTAAGGGCTACCCGTCGTACTTCCTTATCGTGGCGGAGCTTATTCGCCATGCCCGCGAGGTGGGCATCAAGGTCGGTCCGGGGCGTGGTTCCGCTGCCGGTTCCCTGGTTGCATACGCGACGTGGATTACCAATATCGACCCGATTGAGCACGGTCTTCTCTTCGAGCGATTCCTGAACCCAGAGCGTCCGTCCGCACCGGATATTGATATCGACTTCGACGACCGCCGCCGCGATGAAATGATTCGCTACGCCGCTGACCGCTGGGGCGAAGACAAGGTGGCACAGGTGGTCACCTTCGGTACGGTGAAAACCAAGCAGGCTCTGAAGGACTCGGCTCGTGTGCAGTTCGGTCAGCCGGGCTACCAGATCGCAGACCGTATTACTAAGGCTCTGCCACCTGCGATTATGGCTAAAGATATTCCGCTGGGCGGCATCGTCGACCCGGAGCACCCACGCTACGGCGAGGCCGCTGAGGTTCGCCAGCTCATTGAGACCGACCCCGATGTGGCCCGTATTTACGAAACCGCTCGCGGCCTCGAGGGCGTGGTCAGGCAGACTGGCGTGCACGCCTGTGCCGTGGTGATGGCGTCGGTGCCGCTCATGGACCACATTCCGATGTGGAAGCGCCAGGCTGACGGTGCGATCATCACCGGCTGGGACTACCCGGCATGTGAGGCCATTGGTCTATTGAAGATGGACTTCCTGGGCCTTCGAAACCTGACGGTGATTGGTGACTGCATCGAGCACATCAAGTCCAACCGAAGCGAGACAGTTCTGCTCGATGATCTTCAGACCGATGATCCGAAGGTCTATGAGCTGCTGTCGCGCGGTGACACTCTCGGTGTGTTCCAGCTCGATGGTGGCGGCATGCGTGAGCTGCTTAAACGAATGCAGCCAACGGGCTTCGACGACATCGTGGCATCGCTGGCGCTGTACCGTCCGGGTCCGATGGGTGTTAACGCGCACTTTGACTACGCAGATATTAAGAATGGTCGCAAGCCTTATAACGCCATCCATCCGGAGCTGGATGAGCAGCTGAAGGAAATCCTGGAAGAAACGCACGGCCTGATCGTGTACCAGGAGCAGATTATGAAGATCTCGCAAAAGCTGGCTAACTACACCGCAGGTCAAGCAGATGGTTTCCGTAAAGCCATGGGTAAGAAGAAGCCCGAGGTGCTGGCTAAGGAGTTCGTGAACTTCGAAGGCGGCATGCTGGAAAACGGCTACTCCAAGGACGCTGTCCAAAAACTGTGGGACATTATTCTGCCGTTCGCCTCCTATGCGTTTAACAAGTCTCATGCGGCGGGCTACGGTCTGGTGTCCTATTGGACCGCGTATCTGAAGGCTAACTACACCGCTGAGTACATGGCGGCGCTGTTGACCTCGGTGGCGGATGATAAGAACAAGCTGGCTATTTATCTGTCGGACTGTCGCCACCTTGGCATTAAGGTGCTGCCGCCGGATGTCAATGAGTCGGGTATGGATTTCGAGCCGGTCGGTGAAGATATTCGCTTCGGCCTCGGCGCTATCCGTAACGTCGGCCATGATGTGGTCGCGTCGATTGTGAAGACGCGCGAGGAGAAGGGCAAGTTCACGTCGTTCTCGGACTACCTGGACAAGATTGAAACGCTGCCATGTAACAAGCGCATCACCGAGTCGCTGATTAAGGCTGGCGCTTTCGACTCGCTTGGGCACCCACGAAAGGGCCTTGCGCTCATTCACGAAGAAGCCATTGACTCGGTGCTGTCGACCAAGAAGGCTGCAGATAAGGGACAGTTCGACCTGTTTGCGGGCTTCGGTGGGGAAGAGGACACCGGTTCGGAGAGTATCTTTGAAATCCGTGTGCCGGATGAAAAGTGGGATCGCAAGCACGAGCTGACCCTGGAACGAGAAATGCTGGGCCTCTATGTCTCCGGCCATCCACTCGATGGGTTCGAAGAATCGCTGGCCGCGCAGACCGATACCGCTTTGACCACGGTCGTTGGTGGGGAGGTCGCTAACAACACCGAAATCACTATTGGTGGCATTGTCTCCAGTGTTGACCGTCGCGTGAATAAGAACGGTCAGCCCTGGGCGATTATCGGTATTGAGGACCACAACGGCGCGCGCGTGGAGGTTATGGCTTTTGCGAGAACCTACGCGATGATTGCCACCAGCATTGCTGAAGATGCCATCGTGCTTATTCGTGCTCGCGTTCAGTACCGCGATGACCGCATGAGTGTGGTCTGTGATGACCTGAAGCTGCCGGATCTTGGCCGAAATGGCTCCACTTCGGCGCCGCTGCGTCTGACCATGCGCACTGATCAGTGCACACCGGAGATGATTGCCAAGCTGAAGTCAGTCCTGTTGGATAACCCCGGCGACTCGGACGTTTACCTCAAACTCGTCGACGGTGATTCCCACACCACTTTGGTTCTCGGCGAGCACTTGCGGGTCGACCGTGATGCCAGCCTAATCGGTGACTTGAAAGCGACAATCGGTGCCAGCATTTTGGGGTAGCTCATCGCGGCCCTGATTGTCGCAACCGATTGTATGACCGAGTAGAGTCATAGCTCATGAGTGAGAATTCTGTGCCTGCTTCCCAGCCCGAACGCCGACTTGTCCACGCGGCCGATATTCAGATTGCGCAGGCACGAATTTCTTCGGTTATTGCGGCCACTCCGCTGCAGTTCAGCCCACGTCTTTCCGAAATCACCGGCGCTAAGGTATTCCTCAAGCGGGAAGACCTCCAGGACGTGCGCTCGTACAAGATTCGCGGTGCCTACAACGCGATGGTTCAGCTCACTGATGAAGAGCGAGCCGCAGGCGTCGTTGCGGCATCTGCAGGAAACCACGCTCAAGGCGTGGCCTACGCATGCCGTCAGCTGGGTATTAAGGGGCGCATCTATGTGCCCAATGCCACGCCGAAGCAGAAGCGCGACCGTATCGCATACCACGGCCGCGATGCCGTTGAGATTGTCGTTGTCGGAGACTCCTTCGATGAGGCCGCCGCTGCTGCTCGTGCCGATGCACAGCGCACTGGTGCCACCATGGTGGAGCCATTCGACTCCTTCAACACCATCGTTGGACAAGGCACTGTCGCAGCTGAAATCATTGCGCAGCTCTCCGGTCAGGGGTTGACTCTGGATACCATCTGCGTACCGGTCGGTGGCGGTGGCCTGCTCAGCGGTGTCACCTCCTACCTGTCGGATATGTCGCCGAACACCCAGGTCATGGGCGTGGAACCTGCGGGTGCGGCCTGCATGCGCGCAGCCTTGGAGAACAACGGCCCGATTACGTTGGGGCACACCGACCCGTTCGTCGACGGCGCCGCGGTGGCCCGCTTTGGTGACCTGCCATGGCACATCCTGGAGGCCAACCGCAACCGCGTTCATCCGATGATTGCGCCAGAGGGCGCGGTCTGTGAGGCGCAGCTGGATCTCTACCAGAACGAAGGTATTATCGCTGAGCCGGCCGGTGCGCTGTCTGTGGCAGCTCTGGAGCAGATGCAGTTTGAGCCGGACGAGGTTGTTGTCTGCATCATCTCGGGTGGTAATAACGACGTGCTGCGCTATGCCGAGATCATGGAGCGCTCGCTGGTCTACCGCGGCCTCAAGCACTACTTCCTGGTGAACTTCCCGCAGAAGCCCGGCCAGCTGCGTATGTTCCTCAGCGATGTTCTCGGCCCGGATGACGACATCTCGCAGTTCGAGTACCTCAAGCGTAACAACCGCGAAACTGGTGCGGCCCTCGTCGGTATTGAGCTGCGTCATGCTTCTGACCTCGAGGAATTGCTGGCACGCATGGATGCCTCGCCGCTGAAGTGCCGCCGACTGGTGCCCGGCACACCAGAGTATGACTTTTTGACCTAGACTTGCTGGGTCCAGCTGGGAAACTTCCGAGGGAGTCCTCCCAGGTCCATTAATTAAATGAATCTTTTCGAACAAGCTTTGTAGCGAAGGGGAGCGTCCACCCACTATGACTGGGGCAAGCAGTGTCGACCAGGGTGTCCGAGTGGAAAATACCGTGATTGTCGAAATGTGGCTGGCTGCCGCAGAGCAGGATTTGGCCACCCGGATTCCGGGACTGCTGGAATCTGCCGCACAGGCCAAAGTTGAGCCATTGTTTGTCTGGTCAGGGCTGTCGATGGACGAGGTTGAGCGTATCGACCGCTTCCTGGGAACGCTCCTGGCCCATCATCTGGCTGGTGGTACCGCTGCCGATATTGATGCTGCGAAGAGCGTCGTTGACAATCACCCGTTGGTCACCCTTGCCTCGCTGGTAGGGCGCGCCGCGCGTGTTGCGTCGGCAAGCGAAATGTGGCTGGACTGGCCGGCCGCTTTGCAGCTGAATCCAGACGCTGACACTACCGGCGCGCTTATTGCCCACCTCGCCGCCGCAGTGCCGACAATGCTAGCCAATGCCGGTTTGCCTAACGACGTCGACAGCAACCAGGCCGACACGGATGAGCTGCAGCGAGCAGCGCAGGTGCTTTTGCTGCACGCGGGAGTTCAGCTGTCAGTGATGCCACTGATTATCGAGCGTTGTGAGGAGCTTGCGGGCGTATCGGAGCTATCCAACCCTTCGGCCAATGACCTGGTGCAGGCGCTGTCGAAGGTTCATCCGTTGCTCGAGGGGCTGCTGACCGAAATTGCGGAGGCGGAAGACGGTGTCTACCCGCTGGCTCTGCGGCAGTTGGCTAGGACGGCACCTCGCCAGGCACACAAGTTGTTTAAGGCAACCCTCGGTTACGCCATTGCCACCGCCGCTGATCCGGCCAACTGGGAGGCTCGGGAAGAACTCGGTCAGCTCGACGCGGGGCTGCCGCCCATTCTGGTGGCCGCTGCGCGTGAAGAGCTGCGTATGCGTCCGGCGGGTACTGCGAACCGTCGTGAAGCCGTGGGCGTGGTGGCAACGACCGGTCGCCCACAGCTGTACTTCGATGAGCTGACACAGACCGTTGGCGTACAGCTACCGACGCCGCTGGATCCGGCGGGACGGACCTGGCGCGTCACCTTCGGCGGCACGGTAGCAACGACGCCGGTGGTGGGCCTGCAGGATTCGCTGCCACGTCCAGTGGTGACCATTGATGAGCCGGTGCGCGATGTGCTGGTGGAAATCGGTGATGAGAAGCACTGGCGAGTCCCGGCGATTAGCACTGAGGACCCGATTCTCATTTTCGGTGCCGACGGTCAGTCGGTCACGGATAAGGTATCGCTGCACTCGACTTCTGCCACGGTGGTCTACCCGGTTGATGCCACACTCGTTGACCCCGTCACGGGTGCTGAGGTGCCATTGCTATCGGACCCTCGCCCATTCAACTGGGAGCTGTGGCAAGTCGCTGAGATCGATCTTCGCGATGTTCATGCAGTTCAGGTGCGTCGCTCCGGGGCGGCTGGCGAGGTTCGGTCGGCATCACCTCAGCGTCAACCGCGAATGACCATGCCTCACGCGCGTCTCGACGGCGCGGTGTCTTCCTACGGCACCCCGGTTTACGCTGGCGGTCCGGTCGCTGTTTTCCCGCCGACGCTGTCCGGAAAGGACGAGTCCTGGCGTGCCATCGTCACCGAGTTTGGCGGCTATGGTGCGTTTACCACGGATTCCGTCATGGTCTATGACCTCGAGGTACCCGCCGCGGGTGGCGAGGTTGAGATCCTTACCGATGATGATTACCCGTGGGTCGGCGAGTTCGTGGTTCGCCTGGTCAATCCGCGTGGCCGCAGCTTCCAGAAGCACTTCGCCATTGCAGAGCAGGCTGACCTCACTATCACTTACAGCGGTGGTGGTGACGGCTTCCGCATCCCGACCATCGATGGTCTGAGCCCCGCTGACATTCGCGTTGTCTCCGGTGACAAGCCGCTTGACGCCGAGCCCGCTATCGTGCGCCTTGGGGCGGACGAAGTTACAGGTACCGTCGAGCTTTCCACCGAGGAGGGCGCATGGCTGCAGTTGCAGGTCACGCCAGGCACGCTGCAGTTTGAGGTTCCGCTTGCCGACGAGTCCGTCGCCCGCCGCACCACTACATTGGTCACCCGCCCGAAGCGTGTCGATTCCTTCGGCAAGATTGTCGTCAATGCCCCGGGCGAGCTGCGCCATGCGCATGTTGCAGTTTCCAGCGGTGAGCGCGACATCTGTCGCGTCCCCATTAAGCGTTTCGGCGATACTGGCTACGCGGAGTTCGGCAAGTTTGCCGACCGTATCTCTCTGCTGAAGGCCTTGCGTATCAGCTTGGACTGGACTCGTGTGACGGGACGTAAGCGCCTGTCTGTACCGCTGGTGGAGGCTTCCTCCCGCGATGCCATCCGCCAGATTGCCTTCAACGATGAAGCCACTGACATCATCGAGGTTGATGTCGCTGACGATGTTTCGCACTTGCCGATGACCCTATGGCTCTGGGCCGCCGGTCAGCCGTGGCGCGAACCCGTCGCCCTGGAAGTCGTGGAGGGCGAATGCGAGCTTCCCGACGAGCTCCGCGGCCTTGGCCCATTCGTCGCGCAGGTGACTTTCGGTGTGGAGAAGGAACGCCACCCGCAGTGGCCGGCGGCCGGGTCGACCATTTTGCATCATGTTGATGATGCCGAGGCTGTCGACCTTGATGGCGAGGACACCGATTCCGTTGCTCGCGCGCAGGAACTGTGGGGCGAGCTAAATCAGGATCAGCTCGCACGTTTGTGGACGCTACTGGCGACCTTGCGCGCCGGTCGTGCAACCGACATGGCGCAGGCGAATCCGCTGCTGGCCGCACCTAGGTTGGGTGCGATTTTGTGTGCTGAACCACGCGCCGGTCTGGCAGCGTTGAACCGCTCAGTCATCGCGTTGGACGATCAGCCGGGTATGTTTATCGCCTCCGGACTCGTGCTGGGAGACTTCAGCGCTACTAAGCCAGTGCCGGGGCGTCGCCGTGTGCCGTGGCTCGGTGCCTTGGCAGCATTGGCGGATCTCACTGATGAGAGCGTGGACCGTTCTCGTCAGCTGGATTACCTACGTACAACTGGTGGCCAGGGACTGCTGGACATTGCCGCCAGCGGCCAGGACACCACTCTGGAGTCCGCCACTATCGACCAGAGCTCGGTGCAGATTACCTCGCTGCCGGAAGCGCAGGCCAGCGCTATTTTGTCGCAGGTCTTTGATTCCTACCGCATGGTCCCGGGTCCGCTGACCGACGATGACGCTCGCTTCACCGCAATCTACGAAGTGGTACGCAATCGCGCTGAGATTGTGGAATCCGGTGTAATGACCCAGCTTGCCGCTGCCTCTCGGGTGTTGTTTAAGACGGTGTCTAAGGCGTCTCCACGACTGCGCAAGGCGGTCAATGTGCGCTTCCACAAGCTCGATGGCATCGATGCGGATGATCCTTCGCTGCACTGGACTCTGGTGCCGGGAACGTCACTGCTTATTGCAGTGGCTGCCCGCGTATTGGCCCGCACTCAGGCTGAGAACTCTGATGCCAGTGTCGCCGCTGTCCGCCAGCTGATTCCGATGTGGGCCCAGCTGGCGGACCTGGTGCCGACGTTGGTGATGAGCGATATTCTCATCGCAGACGCGTTGGTGGCTCACGCCCTCCACGGCGATGTCACCGAGCTGCCGTGGCCAGCACCCGAGTCGGGTGCTGATGTCAAAGCTGATGCTGACGCTGCGGCCGACGCGGATCCTGAAGGCACGGCTGACGCGGAGGACTAGCCTGTCTGACTAGCTGAGCGAGACGACAGCGTAGCCCCACGCTGGAAGCGAGATTTCGGGACCAGCAGCTTCGTCATTGACGATGCTGGCTGCTGCGTCTTCAAAAGTGTGCAGCAGGTGGGCGGAACCGAACTCGGAATCCAGGCTGACGCTGGTTTCGGCGTCGGAGAAATTCGCCACCAAAGCGACAGTTTCAAAGGCATCCGAGCCTCGAGCGCCTATTTCGCGCTCATCCTGGCTGCGCACAACGACAAGGCACCGATTGTCCTCGTCATACTCAGTCACTACAGATGCTGACCACGGAGTGCGAAGCGACGGGTGAGACTTCCGCAGCGCGAAGAGATCGCGGTAGGCCGACAGAATAGTGGCGTGCGAGCCCTCCGAGGTCTCCTGCCAATTGAGCTTCGAGCGATTAAAGGTCTCTGGATCCGATGGGTCGGATACCTCCTTCGGATCCCACCCGGCACGGGCAAACTCACGTAGGCGTCCCTCGCGCGTGAGCCGTTGCAGCTCCGGATCTTCATGGGAGCAGAAGAAAGCAAATGGGGTAGAGGCACCCCACTCCTCACCTTGGAAGAGCATCGGGGTGAAAGGACTGCATGCGATAACTGCTGCCTTTAAAACCTGCTGCGCTGGGGTGAGGTTCATCGACGGACGGTCACCGACAGCGCGGTTACCCGTTTGATCATGTGTGGTCGTGTACGTCACAAAAGCATGCATAGGCTGGACAGACAGGTCAAAGGGGCGGCCGTGAGTACGACCGCGGAATGTCGACATTGTGCCCGTATGCCAGAAGCCGGTTTCCAAAGCGCTAGCTAGCGCTTCCACCGAACCAAAGTCCGAGTAGTAGGCGTGGTCCTCGCCAGAGACCAGCGTGTGCAGTGCATGGTGGACGTCATCATCCCACTGAGCGTTGAGGCCAAAGCCACCGGCAGCGCGCGGGCGGACCAAACGCGGATCATTCTGGTCGGACTCTGCAATCAAGGAACGCGGAATACCAGTCTCGGCTGCGACAGTGTCTGCGACAACCTGCATCTGCTCCAGAATGTGGAATGCCCCCTCGTCATGCAGGGCATGGACTGCATCCAGACGAAGACCGTCGACATGGTAATCCACCAACCATTGGCGCACTGCATCCAAAATGTAGGCACGCACCTCATCAGAGTTGTCGCCGGTGAGATTGACAACCTCACCCCACCCCGTCGAACCACCAGAGGTGTAGGGGCCGAAAAATCCCACATAGTTGCCGTCCGGACCGAAGTGGTTATAGACCACATCAAGAATGACGGCCAAACCCTTGCGGTGGCAGGCATCAATCAGCTTCTGCAGACCGTGCGGGCCACCGTAGCCCTCGTGCACGCTGTGCCAGGACACACCGTCATAGCCCCAATTACGGTCACCGCCGAAAGGCTGCACTGGCATCAGCTCAATGTGTGTTACCCCCAGCTCAATCAGGTGGTCTAGATGTTCCACCAAACCTTCGAAATCGCCAGAATCGCTGAAGGTACCCACATGCAACTCATAAATCAGACCTCCTGGCAGAATCCGTCCTGACCAGGCCGAGTCCTTCCACTTATAGGCACCCAGGTTAACGACCTCGGAGAAACCATGCGGACCATCCGGCTGGGACTGGGAACGCGGATCTGGCAGCGGTATTGTCCAGTCACCGACAGCGGGGGAGGAGCCATCCCCCGATTCGCCGTCAGGCGCGCCGTATCCCGCATGTGCCCGCAGCGAAAAGGCGTAGCGATCCCCCGGTGTGCGAGCCACATCTGCTTCGAACCAACCAGAGTTGGCGCCGTAGCCATGGGTGGCGTCGGAGATTGGACGCATATCAAAAATCGCTGGTGCGTCAGGATTGCCCAACAGCAGACGGACTTCGGAAGCGTACGGGGCCCAGACTCGGTAGTTGCTCATGGGCACCATGGTAGGTCAGTCGGCGGATTGGCACAGTGAAACTTTTTCGAACACCGCGGATTTGAGGTGAGCCCAAGGTGAGGTCGAGATAGTAGCGAGCGACGGTGATTGGGTGTGCACGAAGCCCATACGCAACAATGGACACTATGACCACCGAGCCATCCACTTCGACAGCGGCGACGCAGAATCAGCGTGACATCGAGCTGATTGTCCCCGCCGACGGTGACATCGTCACGAATGAAATCGAGATTAAGAAATCGCGCTTCATTACGTGGATCGCGCGTGCCGACGACGAAGACAGCGCCCGAGCGGTGATTAATTTGGCTAAGGCGGAGTACCCGGACGCTCGCCACCACTGCAGCGCATACATTCATGAGGTGGTCGGCGGGAATCGTGTGGAGCGATCCTCAGATGACGGTGAACCTAGTGGCACGGCAGGTCGCCCTATGCTCGATGTACTGCAGGGCTCTGGAATGACAAATGTCACCGCCGTAGTAATCCGCTATTTTGGCGGCATCAAGTTGGGTACGGGTGGGCTTGTGAGGGCCTATTCGGATTCGGTCTCAGAGTGTCTAGAAAAAGTCACGCGCATGCGGCGCGTGCAAAGAGCTTTGAGAGTAGTCAGTGTTTCCGCCGCAGATGCCGGTCGCATCGAGGCGGAATTGCGTGCCCGTGGCTATGACATTGTGGAAACGCGGTGGGGGCAGAGCGTGGAGTTTTCCATTGCGGTGACCGCCGATGGGGTTGCCCAGCTTGACGGTGAAATGCAGGCGTTGACCAAGGGCGCTAGTGAGCCGTCTAAGGACGGCGGCGAAATCTGGTGGGAGCTGCGCGCCTAACAGCCACTAACCCTGGTTCGGGGACTCCTCGCCATTGTGTGCGCCGCGATGGCGTTTGAGGATTTCCACCAGTTCGTCCTTGTTTTCCGCAATCTTTTCCGGCCGACCGAAAACGCAGACTGCCGCGACAGTAGCACCGTCTTCCTCCACTGCGATAGAGACACCATCGACGCCACCGCCTTCGGCAATACCCGGGGCAGCACAGACGCCCGTCTCTGCGATTTCCCCAGCCTGGCGGAGGAAATCATCCACATAAACCTGGTCTTCCGGTCGCGCGGAGTTCAGGTAGGACCACAGTTCGCGCTTTTCAAACCGACTCATCAAAACCCAACCTGCAGAGGTGCGCAGCAGCGAGCGTGGCAGGAAGTTCTCCGTCAGGTACTGGTAGCGCATGGATTCACCGACGGTTTTGAGGTAGAAAAGCTTGCCACCAACCGGCAGTGCCAGCACGGTAATCAAGCCAGTTTCGTTGTGAATCGCCTCAAGCTCGGCCGTCGGAACGTGGACCATGCGACGACCAGCCATGACATTGAGCAGAAACGGCGCCATGCCGAGCGTGTAACGCTTGTGGGACTCGTCAAGGTAACCTGTCACAGTCAGACCGTTGACAAGGCCCTGCGTGGTACTGAGCGGATAGTTCAGCGTGTGGGCGATGTCTGTAAGGGTTAGACCTTCGTTAGAGCGCGCAACGAGTTCGAGAATCGCCGCAACGCGGTCGACCATACGGTGGCGGGGGCGGACAGTTTCTGTCATAGCGCTAACTCTAGCAACCTAGCTACGCCATTGTATTAATTACCTACCCAAATAGGAATATTTAGCAGGCTTGCTATATCTGTCGGGATTTTTCCCGAATTGTACGTCCTATCGACCTATGCGATGCGTCAGGGCGACCAGAACGCTCTAATATGTACTCCATGAGCTATCTTCAGCCCCAACCTCAGAACCCCATTGAGCTCCGCAAGAACGCGGTGCGAAAGTACTCTCGCAATGCCGTTGTATGGGCAGGCAGCGGTGTCGTCGGCGGTGCAGTGCTCGGACTTCTAGCCGGAAGCATGTCGCTATTCCTCATCCTGGCAGTAGTCGGCCTGGTCGGTGGTTTTCTCAATTGGCAAAAGGTTCAGCGGATCGTCAACTACAAGGATCCACAGTAAATGCCTGCTCAGCAGCAATTGTCTACCGAACCAGTGCGTATCGATGCCTGGATTTGGGCGGTCAGGTTGCTGAAAACTCGCTCATTGGCCGCAGATGCGTGCCGTGGCGGCCACGTCAAAGTCAACGGCGAGGCCGTGAAACCCTCAGTTCTAGTCGTCCCAGGGGACAGAGTGCGATTGTGGGCAAACCACCGCGAACACATTGTTGAGGTCACCAAGACTGTGAAGAAGCGGGTCGGAGCTCCGGTGGCCAGGCAGTGCTATATCGACCACTCTCCGCCACCGCCTCCGAGGGAGATTCTCGCATCGATGCCGATGCGCGACCGCGGTGCCGGGCGGCCTACGAAGCGCGATCGCCGTCAGCTCGATCGTCTTCGGGGACGTCGCTCATAGGCATCCCGGCCTCAGCTAGTTGCTGCAATCGTGCGCGCAAACGAGCTGGTCGGCGCTTCGGGTTATGGCTGGTATCCGCAGTGGCCTTGATGTGCTCGTCGCCGCGAGCCGCTAGTAGTAGGTCATCGATAACACGCACATGGCCTGGGTTAAAGCGGTACTTCATGGCCTTGCTTACCGCGCTGAGACGCTGCGGATTAAGTAGCTCCCGCAGCTGCCCGACAGTGCGAATGCCATTGCGCTCCAGCAGCTCTTCCGCCCAGCCGTAATGCTCTGATTTCGAGCGGGGTGCATCGGGAAGCAACATCGTCAGCACTCCGGGTAGGGTTTCCTCAGTCACCACAATGTCATCGGCTGCGGTCTTTGCCGGAACTGAGGGCTGTTCGCCCTCTCCTTGCGCGGAATCGTCTGGCGTAGATTCCTCAAGCACGGCAACGACTTGATCGAACTGCTGATCCGCGAGCTCAATAAGGCCAGCGGCCAGCGCAAAAGCTCTATCAATCCGCGGGTCTGTCGCTCCCTCAGGGGCCTTGTAACGAATATCGTGCTCAAACTCCGCCCACGCATGCTGCAGCACAGTGCGCAGTTGCACCTCAAACTGCATATCCGCATATGGAGCTAGCTCTGACGGCGCCGCCGTCGACACCTTGCAGATCAAGTGCTGGGAGCCGTATCCCAACCGGCCGCTGATTCGTGTCTCCGCGGTCTTGTCAATCGTGCGCAGCACAGTCAGCGAATCTCCCAGCGCATCCATAATCGCGGGAATCTCCGTTGAATGGTACGTGGTTACACGCACACCGATGATGTCGTGGATACCGTGCCACGGGTCAGGGTAGACGTAGCTGCCGTCCGCTTCACGACGCAGGGCCTTCTGCCGCAATGAGCGGAAAGACTTCACCCGCGCCGTGACATTGTCAAAGGCCAAACCGGCATCGGAGAGAATCTCTTTAATCGCATCGACAAAGTCCTGCGCGGCGGTGGGGTGTCGAGTTACCCACGAGTCGTACTTCGACTGCAGCGCACGGGTAACCTCTCGATCCTCCGCCAACTGAGCCTTGCGGGTCTGCTCGCGGGAATCGTCGGTAAGCGAATTCTTCATCCGATTAGTCGTCATCGTCCTCGCGTACCAGCAGTGCTACTGGGAAGGAGCTGAACAGAGAAGCGACGGCGATGGTGCCCGACCAGGTATGGCCGGTGAAACGGTCGGTCCAGAATCCCTTGGGAAGTGTCACTGTAGTGTCGCCCCAACCGCCTTCGCGCTGCAGCCCCAGCGGACGGCGCGTCACCAGCGCGATAACATCTTCCGGCTCGCCCTTCGGTCCACGCGCTGCACCGACCAAATGGCGCTCACCCACACCGACGGAGAATACTGGCTGGTAGGCACCGCCGACGAAGGACTCCGGGCGCTCCGCACGCAGCTTCACGCCGTGGTGAGTCACCATCAGCTTTGCGACGTCCGCATCGGCATCCGTAAAGTCCTCCGGCAGCTCAGCTGGGTGCTCCGGACTCTTAGTCACCGACGTGACCTCATCGCGGGCAACCTTATCCAGCGCCGCGACGCGCGCATCGTAGTCGACGAAGCGGCGGTTGTCGGGATCAACCAGGGAGTCCTCTGTGAACTCCGTCCCCTGGTAAGTATCGGGGATGCCGGGGCCGACAAGCTGGAGGAGCTTGCGCGACAGAGACGTGGTCAGGGCAGCTGGCGCAATGGAGCGGACGAATTCTGTGATGGAGTCGGTCAGAGGGCCGTCGAGAAGCGCGTCGATCCAGCTGCGGATGCCGAGTTCGAACTCCTCGACCGGCTCCGTCCAGGAGGTGTGAACATCTGCCTCGCGGATGGCCTTAATGGCGTAATTGTGGAGGCGTTCGCGCAGTTCACCGGTAATTACGCCGTCAGTCGGCCAGACTCCGATGATGTTCTGCAGCAGGAAGTAGCCGGTGGCATCGTCCGGGGCGGGGGTGATGGCCATCCAGTTGCGGACATTTTCGGCCCAGTCTCCGGAGACATCGGAGAGCTGGAGAATGCGGGCTCGGACATCTTCGCCGCGCTTGGTGTCATGAGTAGACAGCGTGGTCATCGTTCGTGGCCAGAGGCGAGCACGTTCCGACTGCAACAGGTGGAATTCCGCTGCCGACATGCCGTAGCGACCGAGATCACCGCCGACTTCGTTTAGGCTGATCAGGCGGCAGGCGCGGTAGAAGGTGGTGTCTTCGACCCCCTTTGCCATGACCGCACCACAGACCTGCGCGAACCGCGTGGCGGCCTCACCACCGGCTACCAAACCTGCCGAAATGAGGTCGAGAGCAAAGACGCGCGAGGGGAAACGCGCTGCCATTTCACCAATGACCGTGGAAGCCACTCGCGACAGGGAGACATAGTCCGAACGGTAGACAGGCATGGCCGCGACCAGCTTGCAGATGGTGTCGATAAGCACTTCATCGCTGACGCTGGTGCCGCTGATAGACCAGTTGTCCTGGCGTAGAGCCCGCGCTAGACGACGGACCTCCGCAGCCAGCTCGTGAGCCGCGACATCGTGCTTGAGGGCCTGCGCAGTCGCCTGCACTGCGGTCTTGTCCCAGGTTGAGCCGGACTGCTGCAGAGCCAACATGCTCATGGCGTCTCGGGAGTCGCGGTTGACGAAGACATTGTCGAACTCACGCAGGGCGTCGTAACCCGTGGTGCCGTCAACCTGGAGCCTCGGATCCAGTGGCTCTTCCGCGCCCAGAATCTTCTCGATGACCAGCCACTTGTCATCGCCGAGTAGACGGCGCAGCTCACTGAGGTAGCCGAACGGGTCACTGAGACCATCCGGGTGGTCAATGCGGACACCGTCAATGATGTCTGCAGCCAGCAGCTCGCGGATGATGCGGTGTGTGTGCTCGAATACCACCGGGTTTTCCTGGCGGATGCCGGCCAGACCGTTGACGCTGAAGAATCGACGGTAGCCAATGACCCCGTCCTTCCAGTACATCAGGCGATAGGCCTGGCGATCATGTACTTCCTGCGGGGTGCCGTCCTCGGTGCCAGGGCGCACCGGGAATGCATTGTCGTAGTAGCGCAGAAGTGGCTCGTCGCCAGAGGTGTCGAGCTCCAGCTTGTCGATATCCTCCGGGGAGCCCAGAATCGGCAACCCCATCTTGCCGTTGGCACCGTTGTCCTCGTGCCAGTCGATGTCGAAGTATGGCTCGAACTGAGAATCCTTGCCATAGGTCAGAACGTCCCACCACCAGGCATTGAGCTTGGGCTCCTCAACACCGAGGTGGTTCGGTACCAGGTCGATAATGATGCCCAGACCGGCCTTGTGCGCCACCTGCGCGAGCTTCTGCAGCTCTTCCATGCCGCCGAGCTCCGGGTTCACCGTCGTCGGATCGATGACATCGTAGCCATGGTTCGACTCCGGTACGGAAGTGAGGATAGGCGACAGATACAGGTGTGAAATTCCGAGGTCTGCCAAGTAGCCGACCTGTTCAGCCGCGTCAGCGAACGTGAAAGCGCGTCCGTTTGGGTCGGCCTTGGGGCCACGGAGTTGGAGACGGTAGGTGGACGTAATTGGTCGGCGACTCATGTTCCCCTTTATACCGCCCACCAGGAAAAGCTGCTGCCTGACCGCTGTGGCAGCAGCTAGACCCAGAGCCTGCGCCCGCCGTCCGAATGCGAATTTCTTTCCGTGAACGTGGCCTAGAAAGGTGGCATTCCGTCATCGCCGGGCAGGGAAGTGGAACCAAACAACGGAACGGACTCACTGGAGTTTTTTCCGTCGCTGGCGCTTGGTGTCCCTTCCGCAGTGTCTCCTGCTTCGGACGCGCCATCCTCTTCCGGATTCAGCCCGAGTGCAGTGAAGAGCTCCTTCTCGCTCCAAATCTGGATTTCCTGGCCTTCGGCCTGCAGCTGTCGAGCCCTCTTCTCCTTCGACGTCACCGAATCCCACGGACCGGCGACCAATATGGTCGTCTTTTTCGTGACGCCCTTATTGATATTCGCGCCTGCAAAGGCGATTTTGTCCCACAAAAAGCCCTTATCATACGGCGTAAAATCCCCAGTCAACGTCACGCGCTGTTGGTACAAAAGGCCGCTGGGATCCGCGTCCGGATTCGGTTCGGGAATAGTATCCGGCGTCTTGGCCGCATCCCATTTCGCATTGCGACGTGGACGACGCGCCGGAGCCGAACCACCAGTCTTTGCACCAGCACTGGCGCCAGTTCCGGCGTTAGTCCCTGCGCCTGTGCTGGCGACACCAGACGGATCGTAGCGCACCATCCGCACTCGTCCACTGCCAATCTGGCCCAAGCTCAGCGAGACCTTCTGACTCAAATCCTTAACAGAGGTCGCACGCTGCTGCTCCATCAACCACAGCGCCACCTCAGCACACGCGACCGCATCCGCCGTCGCATCATGATGATTCTCCAGCGACGTTCCCGCGGCCTCCGCCAATGTTGGCAGCTTCAAATTGGACAGGCCCAACTGCATCTGACGAGCCCACATGTAGGTACACGCAAAATTCAACCTCGGTGCCGCGACGCCCTCAGCCCGGCACGCCCGCGACAGAGCCGTGAAATCAAACCGCGCATTGTGAGCAACTACGTCCAAATCCCCGACGACGTCAGCAAACTTCGCCAGCTGCTCCGGAAATGACGGCTCACCGGCCACATTTGCCGCCGTGATGCCATGAATCGCGACATTGGCTTCATCAAAATACTCCAACCCCTTTGGCGGACGGCACATCCAGGAATAACGCTCCGTCACCTTCCCGCCACGCACGACCGCAACGCCAAGCTGAATAATCGAACCGGTGTCTTCGTTCGCTGTCTCTACATCGAACGCCGCAAACGGTGCGATGTCCGACACCGCAACCTCATCCCCCGAAGGAAGCGGCGCAAAAGGCACAGAGTGCTTTACGACGTCGCCCGCGCCCTCGACCACACTCACGCCTTCGGTGACCGCCGCGCGCTGTGCGACCCACGGCATCAACGTGGAAGTAAAAGCATCAGCTGAGCTGTAGAACTCCGGATTCTTGGCCATCTCCGCCATGAGGTCTGCCAGCAACTGCGCTGCTGCTTGGCGATGAGACATTACACGAGCTTTTGGCAAAGCTGCTCCGAGGTCTACCGTGCCGGGGAAGAAGCGGTTGGCCGGAGTGTAGACACCGTTTTTACTCGCTGATGCGACCTCGGCAACGTCGGCAAGCGGGAGGGGCTTCGCGGGGGCGGTGCTAGCCGTGTTGATGGTGTGGGTAAGGCGGAGCCCATCTGCGGTAATAGTCACCGTGTCGCCGGTGAGCTCGAAGACGACAGCGGGCTCGGAGGATGGCGTGGTCGTAGTCATGCACTAGATGGTAGCGCCGATGGCGGATTGAGCCCCATAGACGCTGCGGTACCTGCGGTTCTCGCCGAGTACATGTGGCTTCCGGCAATGTGGAAATGTCCACAGAAATAGGAATATTTATGGAGCGTTCGGACAGTGGGGGGTGTCTGTACCCCTGAAAACCACATGTTTTGGGAGGTTAAATGTCCGGATGCATTTTGAGCGGGCGCTCCTTATACTTTTCGACGAACGGCGGTAACTGGTCGTTCGAGCTTTCGAGCTCAAGCGAAGGGCAAAGCGGAAACAACGTATGCCAGTGAAGCGATGAAATAAGGAGTAAACATTTTGAGCACGCATCCTGTGCACCCTGGTTCTATCTTGAACGATAATTTCCTCGAGCCGCGACACCTCTCTATCTACCGACTGGCTCTTGCCATCGGCGTGCCAAGCTCAACTCTGGAGCGCTTTCGCACCGGCCGCACTGCGGTCACCACTGACCTCGCAAATCGACTGTCCGACTACTTTGACACCGAGCCGGAGTACTGGTTGAACTCTCAGGCGGAGTTCAATATGCGCGCATCTGCGTAAGAAGACTTCACGCCAGCTCGGCTTCCGCGGTGCTGTGTTGACCCAAACCCTGTTTTGAGTTGAACTCAGAGCCGAAAATCCCCTGTCAGTGGAAGAAAAGTCTTCCGCCGACAGGGGATTTTTGTGTAGGACCCAACGCGGACGCGGCTAGTGCCGCTCGATCAGCACGATGGTCGAACGGGCTGGTACGCGGAGTTCGCCTTCTGGCTCAACGATGCGCTCGCGAGTCGGTCGACCCGTGATCTCTGCGGTGTCGATGATGACTTCCCAGCTGTGTGCGTATTCGGTGCCCGGAATTTGGAACATGATGTCCTCGTGGTGGGCGTTGAAACACAGCAGGAAGGAGTCATCTTCAATCCGGTGGCCTCGGCGATCAGGCTCGGTGATGGCATCGCCGTTGAGCCAGACCATCAACGACTTGCCGAAGTCGAAGTTCCAGTCATCGGTAGTCATGACACGACCCTCATAGGTCAGCCAGGCAATGTCACGATCATCGGTTTCCGCACCGAGCGGGCCACCGCGCAGGAAGCGGCGGCGCCGGAAGACTGGGTGTTCCGCACGCAGTTCAGTCAGGAATTGGGTGTATTCGACCAGTTCAGAGTTGGTACGAGTCTGATTCCAGTCCACCCATGACAAACGGTTGTCCTGACAGTAGACGTTGTTGTTGCCCTTCTGGCCACGTCCCATTTCGTCGCCATGGCTAATCATCGGAGTGCCCTGGGACAGTAGGAGAGTGGTCAGGAAGTTACGATGCTGACGGGAGCGCAGAGAAAGAATGCGCTCGTCGTCGGTCGGGCCTTCCACACCGCAGTTCCACGAACGGTTGTGGGACTCGCCATCGCGGTTGTCCTCGCCGTTGGCCATATTGTGCTTTTCGTTGTAGCTGACCAAGTCATTGAGGGTAAAACCGTCGTGCGCGGTCACGAAGTTAATCGATGCAGTTGGGCGGCGGTCATTGTTTGCATACAGGTCCGAGGAACCGGTGATACGCGAAGCGAACTCGCCGAGCGTGGATGGCTCGCCGCGCCAGAAGTCACGGATAGTGTCGCGGTACTTACCGTTCCATTCAGTCCACTGTGGTGGGAAGTTACCGACCTGGTAACCGCCCTCACCGACATCCCACGGCTCTGCGATGAGCTTGACCTGGCTGACAATCGGATCCTGCTGCACCAAGTCAAAGAAGGCGGAGAGGCGATCCACATCGTGGAATTCTCGAGCCAGGGTGGAGGCCAAATCGAAGCGGAAGCCGTCGACATGCATCTCGGAGACCCAGTAGCGAAGTGAATCCATAATCAGCTGCAGGGAGTGTGGGTGGCGCACGTTCAGGGAGTTACCGGTTCCGGTGTAGTCCATGTAGTGCTGGCGATCGCCTTCGACCAAGCGGTAGTAGGCCTCGTTGTCGATGCCTCGGAAACAGATGGTCGGGCCCATGTGGTTACCCTCTGCGGTGTGGTTGTAGACCACGTCGAGGATGACCTCAATGCCCGCATCGTGGAACGCACGCACCATGCCCTTGAACTCGCTGACTGCGCCGCCTGGCTTTTGGGAAGCCGAGTAGTCCTGGTGTGGTGCCAGGAAGCCAAAGGTGTTGTAGCCCCAGTAGTTGCTCAGCCCCTTTTCACGCAGGTGGTCGTCCTGGAGGAACTGGTGGACAGGCATCAGTTCGATAGCCGTGACACCAAGGTCCTTGAGGTAGTCAATAATCGCCGGATGAGCGAGACCGGCATAGGTACCGCGTAGCTCCTCCGGAATATCCGGGTGAGTCATGGTCATGCCCTTGACGTGGGCCTCGTAAATCACGGTCTCGTTGTACGGCGTGCGCGGTGCGCGGTCAGCGCCCCAGTCGAAAAACGGGTTGATGACCACCGAGGTCATGGTGTGTCCCAGGCTGTCCTCGGTGTTGCGCTTCGAGTGGTCATGAATGTCATAGTTGAACAGCGAAGGATGACCGTCGAATTCGCCGTCGAAGGCCTTGGCGTATGGGTCGACCAGCAGCTTGTTGGGGTCACAACGCTTACCGTTTGCCGGATCGAATGGGCCGTGTACACGGTAGGCGTAGCGCTGGCCCGGCATGATGGACGGGATGTAGCAGTGCCAGATATGCGCATCGACTTCTTCCAGCGCAATGCGTGTTTCTTCGCCTTCGGCGCTAATCAGACAAAGCTCCACCTTTTCCGCGACATCGGAAAAGAGCGCAAAGTTGGTGCCAGCGCCGTCGTAGGTAGATCCGAGCGGGTAAGGCTCACCCGGCCATACTTGATAATCGCCGACTGTATTTGCTTGGTTCATGTGACTACCTTAACCGTTTTGTAAAAAACATGAGCCATTTTCAGTCCCGTGTGGGCTCGCAAACCGCCCCATTCGTCGAGCGCACTTCGCAAAAACGACCCCCAGACAAAAAGTCGAGTTGAACGGTTAAGCGCGTAAACTTCGCGCGAAAATAAGTATTTAACCCTGCAAGTGGGCAATTTGACACTCTAAGCGCACCTTGGTGGGCGCCGAATCCCCAATATTCGCGGTCACCAACGCGCGAAGATTCCCAAAGGCCTTTACTTTTGGAATTATGAGTCCACGAACCATTGGTGTAACGGAAGTAGCGTTCCGAGACGCTCATCAGAGCCTCATGGCAACGCGAATGGCTATGGAAGACATGGTCGATGTCTGTGAAGAAATGGACAAGGCCGGTTTTTGGAGTGTGGAGTGCTGGGGTGGCGCAACCTTTGATGCCTGCATCCGCTTCCTTAATGAAGACCCCTGGGAGCGACTGCGGACATTCCGCAAACTGATGCCGAACAGCCGCCTGCAGATGCTGCTGCGCGGTCAGAATCTCCTCGGCTACCGCCACTACGAGGACATGGTGGTTGACAAGTTCGTCGAAAAGTCCGCTGAAAACGGCATGGACGTATTCCGTGTTTTCGACGCCCTCAACGATCCACGCAATCTCGAGCACGCCATGCGCGCGGTCAAGAACGTCGACAAGCACGCGCAGGGCACGATCTGCTACACGACGTCTCCGCTTCACGACGTCGACGGGTACGTTAAACTCGCTGGTCGTCTACTGGATATGGGGGCGGACTCCATTGCGTTGAAGGACATGGCAGCGCTGCTGAAACCCCAGCCGGCTTACGACATCATCCGCGGCATCAAGGAAACTTATGGCGAGGACACCCAGATTAATGTCCACTGTCACTCGACTACCGGTGTCACCATGGTGACTTTGATGAAGGCCATCGAAGCTGGTGCGGATGTCGTGGACACGGCAATTTCGTCGATGTCGCTGGGACCGGGGCACAACCCGACCGAGTCGCTGGTGGAAATGTTGGAGGGAACCGACTGCACCACCGACCTGAACATGGATAATCTGATCACCATTCGTGACCACTTCCGCAAGGTGCGTCCGAAGTACGCAGAGTTCGAGTCGAAAACCCTGGTCAATACCGACATTTTCATGTCGCAGATTCCTGGCGGCATGTTGTCGAACATGGAAAACCAGCTCAAGGCCCAGGGTGCGGGCGACCGCGTCGAAGAGGTCATGCGTGAAGTACCGATTGTCCGAAAGGACGCCGGTTACCCGCCGCTGGTGACTCCGAGCTCGCAGATCGTCGGCACGCAAGCTGTGTTTAACGTGCTGATGGGACGCTACAAGGTTATGACGGCTGAGTTCGCCGACCTCATGCTCGGCTATTACGGGCAGTGCCCGGGTGAGCGCAACCCAGAGCTGATTAAGCAGGCAGCGGAGCAGACCAAGAAGGAAGAAATCACGGTTCGTCCGGCTGATCTCCTCGAGCCAGAGTGGGACGACCTGGTCGAGCAGGCCAAGGAGCTCGACGGTTACAACGGCACCGCGGAAGATGTCCTGACCAACGCACTGTTCCCATCTGTCGCACCGGGATTCTTCACCGCGCGCGGCGAAGGGCCGAAGAACGTCGGTAAGACTGTCGAACAGCTCAAGCGCGAGGCAGAGCAGGCCTCTGGTGCTGCCAATGCCATCCGCGAGCCAATTCGCTACAAGGTCACCGTCGGCGGTCGCTCGCAGACCGTCCAGGTGGAACCCGCCTAGGAACATCGGGAGAAGAGATAGCAATGTCGCAAAGTTCAGCAAACCAGCCGACTTCGGCGGATGCCGTCGCGCCGGGCGCCGATGCCTCGATGGCGGAGCGCCTGGATTATTTGGATGCTCAGCGTCGCCGTGTTGAGGCCGGTGGCGGTGAAGCCCGCCAGGCCAAGCAGCACGAACGTGGGAAGATGACTGCCCGCGAGCGTATCGACACCTTCGTCGACGAGGGCACTTTCCGTGAAACCGGCATGTTCATGACTCACCGCACCACCGACTTCGGCATGGATACCGCCGATGCGCCTGCCGACGGTGTGGTCACCGGCACTGCCGCGGTTCTCGGCCGGGCAGTGCACGTGGCCTCCCAGGACTTCACAGTCATGGGTGGCTCCGCTGGTGAAACGCAGTCCCGCAAGGTTGCAGCCACTATGCGTGCCGCTGCCGACAACGGCACTCCGTTCGTGTTTATCAACGACTCCGGTGGTGCTCGCATTCAAGAGGGGATTGACTCTCTGTCGGGCTACGGCCAGGTCTTTTACAACAACGTGTGGCTCTCCGGTCTGGTGCCGCAGATTTCCATCATTGCAGGTCCATGTGCTGGTGGCGCTGCCTACTCGCCAGCGCTGACCGACTTCATCATTCAGACTCGCAAGGCACAGATGTTCATCACCGGTCCGGGCGTTATTAAGTCTGTGACCGGCGAGGAAGTCACCTCCGAGCAGCTCGGTGGCGCTGATGCACACATGGCTAAGGCCGGTAATATCGACTTCGTTGCCGACGATGACGAGCAAGCCATCCTGATTGCGCAGAAGCTCTTAAGCTTCCTGCCACAGAACAACACAGAAGAGCCGCCAATCGTCGATCCGGTATTCGAGGCCGAGCCGGATCCAGAGCTCCGCGACATCGTCCCCGTGGACGGCAAAAAGGGCTACGACGTTCGCGAGGTCATCATCCGTATCGCCGACAATGGCGACTTCCTCGAGTGCCAGGCGGGTTTCGCCACCAACCTGGTCGTCGGCTTTGGTCGAGTTCTGGGCCGTACCGTGGGCTTTGTCGCCAACCAGCCGAACGTGATGTCCGGTGTGCTGGACATCAATTCCTCGGACAAGGGCGCAAAGTTCATCCGCTTCTGCAACGCCTTTAATATCCCGCTGGTCACCCTGGTTGACGTTCCTGGCTTCATGCCGGGCGTCACCCAGGAACACGGCGGCATCATCCGCCACGGCGCAAAGATGCTCTACGCATACTCCGCAGCGTCTGTGCCCAAGGTGACCGTCGTCATGCGTAAGGCCTACGGCGGTGCGTACCTGGCGATGTGCTCGAAGGACCTCGGCGCGGACTACGTATTCGCATGGCCGACCGCAGAAATTGCGGTGATGGGCGCAGAAGGCGCGGTCAACGTGGTCTTCCGCAAGGAAATTGCGGCCGCGGGCGACGAGGAAGAGCAGGCGCGCGTGCGCGACGAGCGTATCGCCGATTACAAGACACGCTTCTCGACGCCGTATGTCGCTGCCTCGCGAGGACTGGTCGACGACGTGATTGACCCGGCGGAAACTCGCCTGCGTGTGGCTGACGCACTGTCGGTTCTGCGTAACAAGCGCGAGGTTCGCCCGGCCAAGAAGCACGGATTGGGGCCACAGTAATGTCGGACAGCATCGGTGAGATTAAGGAGCTGCGAGCGCTCGTCGCTGAACTGACCGACCGGTTGGATGCGACCTCGACAAGCTTGCAGAAGGCCACGGCACGCCTGAATCAGGCAGAAAGCGAGTTGGTTGAGCTGCGCAAACGCGTGGACGCAGATATCCCCGAGGACACTGTCATCGCCATTTCGGCAGCGGTGTCTGCCTACCTAGGCAATCGCGGCAAGGTGAAGGCAATTCGTTACAACCGCCACAAGACCTGGGCTGCGCAGGGCCGACAGATCCAGCAGCAGCGCAACCTGCGTTAGTTGGAAATTTTCGATAACCGACTTATTTGAGCCTGACTCATTGACTTTTGCTACGTGAGGATTGTTGAGCCATGAAATTGAAAGTGACTGTCGGCGGCATTGCCTACGATGTCGACGTTGAAGTAGTTGAGGAGCCCAAGCGTCTTTCGCCCATCGTTTTGGGTGGGTCGTCTAGCGCTTCCGTTGAGCCGGCCACCGCTAGTGTCTCGGGTGTCTCCGCCAATTCGGTGGTGGCGCCACTGGCAGGTTCGGTCAGCAAGATTTTGGTCGAGGAGGGCCAGAAGATTGAGGCCGGGGAGGTGCTGCTCATTCTCGAGGCAATGAAGATGGAAACCGAGATTACGGCCCCAGCTGCAGGCACCGTCGGCTCTATTCATGTCGAGGTCGGCGACGCAGTGCAGGGCGGCCAGGGACTCGTCTCGATTGATTAGCCGCATTAGCCGGGGTGTAAAGATTTTGGGGTGAAATCTTTCTAGCCCCGGTTGCTGGAAATACTTAAGGTTGCCTTAATATTTTCCTTATGAATGCCGTTCTTCTCGCCGTTTTGGTGATGCTAATCCTGGCGGTCTGCCGGGTACACGTTGTGCTAGCGCTGTTTATTGGCGCCTTGGTCGGTGGTCTTTCCGCCGGTATGGGGCTCGATGCCACAATGGTTGCCTTCCAGGAAGGCCTCTCTGGTGGTGCGAAGATTGCCCTGAGTTACGCCATGCTGGGTGCCTTTGCCATGGCAGTGGCGTCCTCTGGGCTGCCCAAATTGCTAGCCGATTGGCTGATTGCCAAGATTGGCACCGAGAATGAGGGCACCAAATCTAAAGCGGAGGCATGGACTAAGTGGGGTATGGTCGCCGGTATTTTGGCCATGGCGATTATGTCGCAGAATCTCATCCCAGTTCACATCGCGTTTATCCCGCTGATTATTCCGCCGCTGTTGCCGGTGTTTAACCGGCTCAACATCGACCGCCGAATGATCACCAGTGTGATGACCTTCGGTTTGATCACCACCTACATGTGGGTTCCGGTCGGATTCGGTTCTATCTTCCTGAACGACATTCTGCTGGGGAATATCGAGAATGCTGGTCTTGATGTTTCCAATATCAACATCATGACGACGATGGGCATCCCGGCTCTCGGTATGTTGTCGGGTCTGGCCATTGCTGTGTTTTTCTCCTACCGGAAGCCACGCCATTACGAAGATCTGCCAATCACCGAGTCCTCGCGCGCGGAATCCCAGTCTGACGAACCGGTGTCGAAGTACCGAGTCATCGTTGCTCTCGTTGCGATTGTGGTGACCTTCGTCGTCCAGATTGTAATGAACTCTATGGAGACCGATGCCGATCCATTGTTGATTGGTGCGCTCACTGGTCTGGCAATCTTCATGCTTACCGGTGCCGTGCGCTGGCGTGAGGCGGACGACGTATTCACTGCCGGTATGAAGATGATGGCCCTGATTGGTTTCATCATGATCTCCGCACAGGGCTTCGCCTCGGTGATGTCGGAGTCCGGCCAGGTCGAGCCGCTGGTGACCGCCACTGCAGACCTGTTTGCGGGCAACAAGCCTGCCGCTGCATTCGCCATGCTGGTCGTTGGTCTGGTGGTCACGATGGGTATTGGTTCATCCTTCTCGACGCTGCCGATTATCTCCATCATCTACGTGCCGTTGTGTTTGTCGCTGGGCTTCTCGCCGATGGCTACCGTCGCCATCATTGGTACTGCAGGTGCTCTGGGTGACGCTGGTTCGCCAGCATCGGACTCGACGCTCGGCCCGACGATGGGTCTCAATGCCGATGGGCAGCACGACCACATTCGCGATTCGGTTATTCCGACCTTCCTGCACTTCAACCTGCCGCTGCTGGCAGCTGGTTGGGTAGCAGCTCTGGTGCTCTAATGCCAGGGTTTGGCTATGACCGCGAATGCTTCAGTGGGGCTTACTGACCTGCGGTTCCCTTAATCCCGGCAACCCCCGCAATTCCGGCGATAAAGAGCTCGGTTCCCAGTGCAATGCGCTGGCGACCGAGCTCTTTTGCCTGTTCAGCGGCATCTTCAGAGGAAGCCTCGGCCGCAGCGCCCGTACTAACGTTGTTCTCGCCATTAGTGTCACCCTTGTCAGATGCAGACTTGGCGCCGTTCAGATTAAGCGCGATGGCTGTCTGCTGGTCGACTGTCGCGCCGAGAATGAAATACACGAGGACGGACGCGGTATCAGTCGCTGATGGGGTGCTGATGGAGGTTTCGGGTGCGTTCTCCAGAACGTCGGCAAGCAATTGCTCGGGGCGAATCGTGGCGGTGCCCGTAGCCAGCGCGGCCGAGACGACCTCGGCGCCATCCCGATGAGCGGTGAGGCAGGAGTAGAGCAGCTCGGCGATGGCTTCGGTGTCGGCGCGCCAATCGCCTGTGGCGGAAAAATCTGTGCAGGGAGTCAAGATGCGGTCAGCGACGGCGCCCAGCAGAGCCTGCTTGGAAGGGTAGTGCCAGTACATTGCGCCAGCGGCGGTACCCAAGTGGCGAGTCAGGCGGCGGATTGTGAGATCGCCGAGTCCGTACTCGTTGAGAATGGTAAGAGCTGCGTCGACAATGATGTCCTTGGTCAATTGCACACTGCCTACCGTAGACGAAAGAAGAATTATCTGGAAGATGTCTCAAGGCTGAAATGCGGAGCGTAAAACCGCGACACGACGGGAATTGAACCCTGTTCGACATTCTGTAGGTGCGGTATTAAGTTTGATAACTGAACAACTTCTGAAACAGTGTTCAAGTTTTATCCCCAGCCTCAAGGAGTGTCGCCCCCATGACTCAACAGCAGCAGGACATTTTGGAACTCGCCCGCGAAAAGGTGCTCGTCCGCGGAGAGGGGCTGAACTACGAGGAGACCCTGGCGGTTCTCAACCTGGACGACGACAGTATCGAGGATCTGCTGGCGCTGGCTCATGAGGTGCGCTTGAAGTGGTGCGGCGAAGAGGTCGAGGTTGAAGGCATTATCTCGTTGAAGACTGGCGGCTGCCCAGAGGATTGCCACTTCTGTTCGCAGTCGGGTCTGTTCGAGTCTCCGGTGCGTTCGGCATGGCTGGATATCCCGGCTCTGGTGGACGCCGCCAAGCAGACCGCAAAGTCGGGTGCGACTGAGTTCTGCATCGTTGCTGCAGTAAAGGGGCCGGATGAGCGACTGCTCAGCCAGATGGAACAGGCCGTCGCCGCCATTCAGGCAGAGGTTGACATTAATGTGGCCGCATCGATGGGCATTCTGACGCAGGAACAGGTGGATCGCCTGGCCAAGGCTGGTATTCACCGCTACAACCACAACCTTGAGACCGCCAAGAGCTACTTCCCGCAGGTCGTGACCACCCACACTTGGGAAGAGCGCCATGACACCCTGCGCATGGTCGGCGAAGCTGGCATGGAAGTCTGCTGTGGCGGCATCCTGGGTATGGGCGAGACCCTTGAGCAGCGTGCTGAGTTTGCTCAGGACCTGGCGGCGCTTAACCCGACCGAGGTGCCGATGAACTTCCTCGACCCGCGCCCGGGCACTCCGTTCGCCGGTCGCGAGCCGATGCCGGCCAAGGATGCACTGCGTGCCATCGGTGCCTTCCGTTTGGCGCTGCCGAAGACCATCCTGCGTTTTGCTGGTGGTCGTGAGCTCACCCTGGGAGACCTGGGTGCAGAAAAGGGTCTGCTCGGCGGTATCAACGCTGTCATTGTCGGTAATTACCTGACCACGCTGGGTCGTCCGGCGGAGCAGGACCTGGACATGCTTGGCAAGGTACGACTTCCAATTAAGGCCCTCAATGCAACTGTCTAAGCCTCGGACATCTAGCCCGCGCGGGACGCGGAGTAGGAAAGTCGACTCCACAGAGCTGCTCCAGGCCATGGTGCTGGGAGACGAGCCCAAGTTCGATCCTTTTACCGGCGCCGACCTCGAAGCTGGTGAAGTGCGCGAACGCTCTTATGGTGCAAAAGCTGGATTGGAGGCACCTCGGTTCTGCCAACTCTGTGGACGTCGGATGGTGGTGCAGGTGCGTCCGGACGGCTGGACTGCAAAGTGCTCGCGCCACGGCGAAGTAGACTCCGTTATGTTGGAGCAGCGATAAAAGGTGCTGGTTGTGCAAGTGCGCCGTTCAGGCGCGCTAGTACTGGATGCGCGCCGTGAGGTAAGTTTGTCAACTATGACTATGAAAAATACCCGAGTCCCACACGTTGAAAAGCAGAGCGTGGCAATGGCCTCGGGTATTGTTCTCTTCTCCGTTGTAACGGGAGCGGTAACGGGAGTGGCCTGGGCATTCCTGCGACCCAAGCAGCAAGTGCAAATGCTCCCAGATAACCAACTAGCGATTATTCAGGAAACCGTTGACGCTGGTTTTATCGGGCTGCTCTGGTTTGTTGCTGTCACTGCTATCAGCGGGCTGGTGCTGGGAATTACTACCTTCCGAAACCGTGCCATCACGACCCCTGTACAGATGCTCACGGCAATTGGGTGGGCAGGTTTCTCCGCTTTGATGAGTGCAGCAGTGACGTACCTCGTCGGTCAGTCGGTTGCGGCATTGCTCCAGCCGGATCTGGCGGGAATGCAGCCGGGCGATAAGTTCTCGGTGATTCCGGACTTCAAAACCTATGTAGCACTGCTGGTCGCGCCACTGGTTGCCATGCTCGCACTGTGGTCCCGGGTGTTGTTCCAAACGGACTTCACGGAAGGCAACGAGAGCGCTGCGGACAATGCTACGGACGCAGATTCGGTCACTAAGTGAGACAGTGAGGTTCTGCGCGGGGCCGTCGTAAAGCACTATTTCCTACTGAACAGGGGTAGTTATTGGGAAATAGGCTTATACAAGCCTTACAATTTTGGGAAATAGGTTCGTCCTCGATGCCGGTATCCGCCCCGATTTAGGGGCTTTTTCGATATTGTGTGGCGAGCTTAGGTCTCTTGCACTTGCCCGTTTGAGTCCGCTGCGAATGCCTCCGGGAACCGTTGCCGGTAACGGTGACGGCGTTTTCTCCGGTCGTAGCCACAGCCCATTGAAGTAAGGACGTAGTTTTCCGTGAATACCAGCCTTGCGGCCAATGCTTCCAGCCTGCCGCGCCTTGAATCGGATCTGTACGAATCGGTAGTCGATAAAGATGGCCGCTATGGTGGCCTAGTTGCAGATGAGCGCTGGGTTCAGGAGATTAAGCGCCTCGCCCGCGAACGCAATGCCGTAATTCTTGCGCACAACTACCAGCTGCCGGAGATTCAGGATATTGCCGATTACACCGGCGATTCCCTCGGGCTTTCCCGCATCGCTGCGGAAACCGATGCCGATGTCATCGTTTTCTGTGGTGTCCACTTCATGGCGGAAACCGCCAAAATTCTGAGCCCTGAGAAGACTGTCCTTATTCCGGACGAGCGCGCCGGCTGCTCCCTGGCGGACTCCATCACTGCAGACGAACTGGCCGAGTGGAAGGCTGAGAATCCCGGCGCGCTGGTGGTCAGCTACGTCAACACCACGGCAGACGTAAAGGCTCTGACCGACATCTGCTGTACTTCCTCCAACGCCGTCGACGTGGTCAAGTCCATCCCGGAAGACCAGGAGATCCTGTTCAACCCGGATCAGTTCCTCGGCGCACACGTCCGCCGTGAGACCGGCCGCGACAACATCAAGGTATGGGCTGGTGAGTGCCACGTCCACGCCAACATCAACGGTGAGGAACTCGCACACCGCGCGGAAGAGAACGCCGATTCGCAGCTGTTCATTCACCCGGAGTGCGGTTGCGCGAACTCTGCGATTTACCTCGCGGGTGAAGGCACCATTGAGCCGGAGCGCGTGCAGATGCTCTCCACCGGCGAGATGCTGACCGAGGCGCAGAAGTTGAAGGAGAACAAGCCCAACGGCAAGGTGCTCGTGGCCACTGAGGTGGGCATGCTCCACCAGCTGCGCAAGGCCGCACCGGATGTCGACTTTGAACCGGTCAACGACCGCGCTTCCTGCTCGTATATGAAGCTCATCACTCCGGCGGCTCTGCTGCGCTGCCTCGTTGAGGGCGCCGATGAGGTCGACGTCGACCCTGAGGTCGCCGACAAGGCGCGCGCCTCGGTCGAGCGCATGATCGCCATCGGTAATCCAGGCGGGGGCGAGTAACACGTTTGGTCTGCGCCCATCATTCGACAGTTGGACACTGACGTGTGACTTCCTCGTCATCGGCGGGGGAGTCGCAGGGCTCAGTGCTGCGCGTAGGGCCCTTGAGCTCGGCCTCGACGTGCTGGTTATCGACAGCGTCGAGTGGCGCGTCGGTGCCCGCAAACAGCTGCGTTTCGCCGATGCCGCCACGAATCTCGCACAGGGCGGGCTCGCGGTCGTCGGGCTTGACGACGACCCCAGCGGCCATGTGGCCAATGGGTTCGACGACACCACTGATTCCCACATCGCGGACACCCTCGATGCCGGTGCCGGCCACTGCGATGAAGGGGCCGTGGCTTCTATCATCCGTGCCGGTGCCGCTACGACCGAGTGGCTGATTGGGCTAGGCGCCACTTTCGACCCGGCGCCGGATAACCCGGCCGTCTATTCCCGTACCAAAGAGGGCGGACACCACGCGCGACGCATCATTCATGCCGGTGGTGACGCCACTGGTGCTGAAATTGAGCGCGCCCTAGAAGCCTCAGTTACCGGCGTGCGAGTACTGCAAAACGCCACAGCGCGCCAGCTCATCGTTGGCAAAGACGGCCGCGTGCTGGGGGCGCTGGTAGCAGATCCCCGCGGCGGCGGTGCTATTCGCGCAGGTGCAACTCTGCTGGCTACCGGTGGCGTGGGGCATATTTACCGCGCGACTACGGCGCCCTCGGGCGCCCGCGGCGAAGCTATTGGCATGGCCTCCGATGCCGGTGCGGAGATTCGGGACATGGAGTTTATCCAGTTCCACCCGACAGTGCTCTATGACGAGCGCTCGGCATCAGACGGCACCGGTCGACGGCATCTCATCAGCGAGGCTGTCCGTGGTGAAGGAGCCATTCTCGTCGATTCCCGGGGAAACAGTGTGACCGCCGGCATTGACCCTCGCGGAGACCTGGCTCCGCGCGATATCGTCTCGCGCGCTATCGCGACTCGCATGCGCGAGCTCGGCGACGACCACGTCTTCCTCGACGCACGTCACATCGACAACTTCGCCGCCCGCTTTCCGACGATCACAGCGGGCCTGACCGCAGCGGAGATTGATCCGACCAAGGACCTCATTCCCGTGGCCCCGGCGGTCCACTACACCTGTGGTGGCATTGCCGTCGACCCATTCGGTGTAACTAGCGTGCCGGGTCTCTTTGCGGCCGGCGAATGCTCCGCGACGGGGCTGCACGGTGCCAACAGGTTGGCTTCCAATTCGTTGCTGGAGGGACTGGTCGTCGGCAAGCGGGTGGCCGAAAAAGTCGCTGAAACACACGCTGTGCCGGTCGGGGACGAGGAATTCGCAGCGGCGGTTGAAGGCCTGCCGCAGCCACGGCCGGAACTGGAACCGCGCCAGCTTTTCCGGTTACAGACTGCGATGCAGGAAGGCGCTGGTGTAACGCGCAATGAGCAGAGTTTGCGGCAGGCGTTGGCGGTTATCGATCGGCTCCCGCAATCGGTTCAGGTCGTAGCCGCAAGGAAAGTCGTCGAAGCGGCATTGGCACGACCATATACTTTGGGGTGCCACACTTGGTTTGAAAAGGACGGGGATTAGCTAGCCATGACTCTTGAGAAGGACACTCTGCGCGGGGTGCTGAACGAAAGCACCACCCGCGGACTCATTCGGACGGCGCTGCAGGAAGACATGAGCTTCGGGCCGGATGTGACCTCGCTGTCGACAGTCTCGGCAGCTGCGCAGGCACGCGCTCGTCTGGTGGCCCGGCAAGAGGGCGTTATCGCGGCTATCGATGCGGTGGAGTGGACGCTGCAGGAGGTCATCTCGGGGGAGTTCACCGTCGAAAAGCACGTTGAAGATGGCACCCTGGTGCGTCCTGGCACAGTGCTGGCAACAATTTCTGCGCCGACTCGGGGGTTGCTGACTGCTGAGCGAACAATGCTGAATATCCTCACGCACGCCAGTGGGGTAGCTACTGTGACGCGCCAGTGGGCTGACGCAATTGTTGGCACCGGTGCGCGGGTGCGCGATTCCCGAAAGACACTGCCGGGTCTGCGCAATCTGGAAAAGTATGCGGTGACCTGCGGTGGTGGAATTAACCACCGCTACGCATTGGGCGATGAGGCACTGATTAAGGACAACCACGTGGTGGCCGTCGGTTCCGTGTCCGGTGCGTTGAAGAGGGTGCGGGCTCAGTATCCGGAGCTGCCGTGCGAGGTGGAAGTCGATACCCTCGCACAGCTCGATGAAATCCTGCCGATGAAGCCGGACATCGTCATGTTGGACAACTTCGAAGTTTGGGAGACTCAGATTGCGGTACAGCGCCGCTCGCAGGTTTCGCCGGCCACGCAGTTGGAGTCTTCCGGTGGACTGACCATCGATGTGGCTCGTGAGTACGCGTCCTGTGGTGTCGATTACCTGGCTGTGGGCGCGCTAACCCACTCGGCCAAGGTGTTCGATGTCGGACTCGACTTCGACGAGCAGTAGCTGAATCAGCCCCCGGTATCGCTTCGCAGCTTCGCCTACAGGCGACGGGCGATCTCTGCCCCAATCTCGCTTAGTGCCGACCCCCAGCGCTCCCGCGATTGCTCATCACAGGTTTCCTGTGCGCGGTAAAGCGCCTTCTCCGCAGCACCGACATCGCCCAAATGCAGGTGGCACTGTGCAATTTGTGCAAGCAGAGGCACGGCCTGGATATTGAGCTTGTCGGACTGGAAAAGTCCCGCCGCCAACTCCAGGTGATCAATGGCGCGCCCCTGATGTCCTCGACGAATCTCTGCTTGGCCGTTCAAAGTGTGCCACATCGCCCAGCGCAAGTGGCGCGGTGGGGTGTCCGCGGTCGGCTCGAAGCCGTCTTTCTCCAGGTTATCCAGCAGATCCAACCAGTCTGCGGCCTTGTCCATCAGCTTTGGTGCAGAGCCACGGATGGGGCGCCCCAGACTGTCGGTCTGCGGGGCATCAGCCTTGTCGCCGAGCTCCTCGAACCCCTGCATCAGAGTTAGGGCTGCTTCCCAGAGGTTGTTTTCCTCAGCCAATGCCGTGGCGGCATCGAAAAGCTGCTGCGGGCTAGAAGTCGCGGAATCACCAGAAGTAGTCATGACCTAACACTCTACTTTGTGCCACCGCCAGCACTGAAGTGGGCGGGGCGCTAGTATTCGTCGTCAAGCGACTGAATGATGATGACGTCAAGGGCATCGAGAACAGGATGGCCTTCCCACACGTCGCGGGGCAGAAGCTCTTCGACGCGCCGCGCATAGGCGGCGGCACCGTCGGAATCGCCCGCGTCGAGACGGTAGCGAACCCCCGCCAGCAGCGCGCGGGCGGCTTCCTCGCCATCGCCGGACTGCAGGTAGCCCTTCGCGGCGGCTTCCACATGGTTGATGGCCAAAGTGTCGCGGCCAGCGGAGTAGA
The DNA here is from genome assembly GCF_001837775.1 of Corynebacterium sp. HMSC073H12. Lineage (NCBI taxonomy): Bacteria > Bacillati > Actinomycetota > Actinomycetes > Mycobacteriales > Corynebacteriaceae > Corynebacterium > Corynebacterium sp. HMSC073H12. The sequence goes on from NZ_KV834024.1 coordinate 42,175, forward strand.
AGACGTAAGCGGCATCGTCATGCCAGTCGGCGAGTGACCAGTCGTCGGAGATGAGCTTCTGAGAACGCAGCAGAAGGTCCTCAGCCTCGTTGAGCGTGTGGTCAATGGCGGCGGAAGCGTCCTCAGAGACGATCTCGGCGGTGAATTCGGAGCCCTCTTCGGAAATGACCAGGTCAATGACATGAATGATGGAACGCGCAGCCTGGCGGTAGGCCTTGGCAGCGCCCTTGGTATCGCCGTTGCGTTCAAGGTGCTCGCCGTGTTCGATGAGCAGCTTTGCCGCCTGGCGGGGATTATTGCCGAGCCCCGCGGCTGTGGAGGCAATAGAAAACGCCGCGTCGGTGCGTTCTTCATCGGCGGTAAATGCTGACCAGTGCGCAACTGGTTCGGCAAAGCGCAGCGCCTCGTCAACCTCGTCGGCGTCGAGGAGACTGCGGGCCAAAACGAGCTGGATATCCATGGTGATGGGGTTGACCGGCATGCCCTCGGCGCTGGCGAGCGCGCGGCGGGCAAATTCGGCGGATTCCGCGAAATCGCCGTGGGCGTTGAGAAGCGCACAGAGCAGACGCACGCTGCGAAGCACCGCGACCGTGAGTCCTGCATCGAGACCAGCCTGCACGATTGGACGTAGCTGGCGGATTGCCTCCGCTTCCTCACCAGCTTCCAGAGAAAGAAAAGCCAGAAATTGGCGCGCTTCAATCGTCGTGGTGACGGGTTCCGACTGAGGAGCCGCTGCGACGCTGGCAGCGATGCGGGCGGCCCTGCGCAGCTCACCACGGCTGTGCGCGAGCTGCGCCTCCAACAGCTTGCGGTCGTCGAAACTGCTTCGCTTTGGTGCCCAGCGTGCGGACCATTCAGAGAGCTGACCGGCGATTTCCGCCCGGCGCGCCAGCGATGCTGCGGCGCCGGCAACAGCCGCGCTGACCAGGTAGTAATAGGCCTCGCCGGGCTGTGGAGTGGTGGCGACGATGTCCTTAGTAAGACTGATTAGCTCGGGGATTTCGGAGTCTTCGGGGCGTCGGCCGGTGATGGCATCACCTGGGTTGGCGTCGATGAAGGCCTCAGCCTCGGCGAATGCTCCGTAGGAGCGTGCGTGCAAGATCGCGGGACGGATGTTGGCCTCAGTTGCCCAGCGCAGCCACTCGGCGCGTGCAGCAGCGGCTTCTTCTACTAATTCCAGTTGGTCGGCAACTGCATGCCTGAGTGCGTGGAATTCGCCAATGACATCGGGGGAGTTGGTTGGCGCGTCGGCCAACCAGTGCGTGTGGGCAAACTTGGTGACAGCGCGCCAACTGGTGACGTGGTCGAGCGTGGCACCGGCCTTGCGGGAAATAACCAGCAGCTCCGGGAGGGAGTCCGGCAATGCCTTTAGCGGATTGGGCAGGGGAGGAAAGTCCAAGGGGTCGGACGAGTTCTCCGTTGCTGATGCGTTTTCCGAATTCACTGACACGTGGTCGGCAACGATGCCGGCATCCCAATCGCCAACTTGAATTTCAGACTCAGAGTTATCTTCTTCCCACCAGACCATTGGACTATCTTCGCCCGTGGCATCGGGAAGATGCAAAACTGCTTTGCTTTTCAGACCTGTGCAGCCGGATGCGCTGTTAATCGGGGGTTGAAAAGCTACGCATTAGTTCACGAACTTCATCGCGCACCGGGTGACCCGGGCCAACTAGGTCGTCGATGCGCGTCGCGAACCGGCGGGCGCGATCCTCATTGTTATCACTTACAGCAGCGCGCACTGCGATAGTCAGAGTGCGGGCGGCGTCGGCTGGGGCATGGGCTTCTAAGAAAAGCTCGGCAGCTTCATCGGCGTACTTGTACACGCCGTCGTTGTCCCAGACCGACCAGCACAGCAGCGCCTGGGCTTCGTGCCACTTGGCCGATTCCCAGGATCCTACGACGTAACCGCGCGAGCGATCCATCAGGTGGTCAGTCAATTCGCTCTCTGCGCCGACGTTACTGAGGGATAGCGCGGCATCCATCAGAGTTTCCGCAGGCGAAATCGGTGAAGAATATCCGGCGCGAATATCGGCCAGGGCATCGAAGAGCACTGCTGCATGCTCAACATTTCCCTCTTGGACTGCTGATTCCGCCGCAATGGCGCAGGAAAAATCAGTGCGTGCGGAATCCTCGGTAGGCTCAGACCACTTTGCGACCGACTCCGCCTCCTGACCAGCATTACGGAAATCGCCAAGCTCGTACAGGGCCGTTGCCTTCAGCAGCGCGATCTCCATGGTGACTTCACAGTCTGGGTAGTCCGCTGACACCTCTTGTGCGCGCTGAGTCAGCTTCAGCATTTCATCGGCGTCGGGCTTGTTGTGTGCCACCTCGAAATTGATATCGGCCATCTCACGAACGGCGAGAATATGGTCAGTGTCCAGTCGGTGCTGGTCGGCGACTGCGATATTGTTCGACAGCATTCGGAACGCGGTATCGCTATTGCCGGTCTCTATCGAGTACCGTGCCAAATTCTGACGCAGCTCAAGGCCTGCGATTACGGAGCGGCTACCGATTACATTGAGCTGTGAGGCGCAAAGTCGCGCTGCATCGACAACTTTCCCGGCCCGATGCAGCAGTGATGCCTCCGTCAGAGTCTTCGCCAGCGCAATCGACTCAAACTTATCCTCATTCGGCAGTGCACGAATCATCTCGTGCAGCTCCCGTGCCAAGTCCTCGCGGTTGACCTTTCGCAAGGCGCTCGCAATCCGAATCAGCGCGTCAGTCAGTGCCGCCCGCTTCTTCCACTGGCGGGGGCTAAATTCGCTTGCCGACGTTTCCTGCGGCCGCAGCCCATCCGCATCCGGGGTCACCGCGCTGTGACTGCTGGTTGGGGCATCCAGATCGTCGGCAAGCACGAGTGCCCGGTATGAGGTGATTTCCCTGCTCATGCGTGCGATGAGGGGGATTTCGGTCTCTGCGGCAGCAGAGGTTGGGCCATCGGCGATAAAGGTGGTGTAGCGGCGGGCTTCGTCTGCTGCCAGCCGTGCCCGGGCGCGCCAGTACTCCGGCACGTTGTCGTTATCGGATGCCCATACCATCCAGTTCAGGGCGGCATCGTGCGCAGCTGTCATCATGCCGAGCGATTCGGTGACCTCGCGGACTATGCGGTAAAACGCGCCGACGTGTTCGGTAACGCCGTGGGCTTCCGGGGCAGAAAAGAGTTGTGGGTTGTAGAAATGATGCGCGAAAACTGATTCCAGTTGGCGCGTGGCCAGGGAATTGTCGGCTGCGGTCGCGTCTGCGTAGGCTGCGACGAGCTCCGGCAAATCCGGACTGTTTCCTTCCTGGTTCAACAGCTGACCTTTCTACGACTGGTTACTACTTTCCTTAACACTGTAATGGGTCACTGTGGCGGAGCTAACTTGCGCCACAGTATGAGGGGTTAAATGGGGCAATCGGTATGAACCGGGCGTGAGAAAGATATGCTTAGTTCATACTCAAGGGTGCCTTTAAGGGCGAATAGTAGCGAAAACCGTGGATAAAGTCTTTGGCTTTGACCCAGATTTTCAATACTTTGTTGTCATTTCTTTGTCACTCTGAAGTGCTCACGTATGAATCCATCGTGCGAATAGGCGGTTACTAATTAATTATGTTGTCCACTATTGATCTTCGCGGTCAGACTCCCACCACCGCCACTCTGCGTCGAGTGTTGCCGCGCGGTGCGGCAGACGTTGATTCCATGATTCCCACGGTCAAGCCCGTTGTCGATGACGTGGCAGCCCGTGGTGTGGAAGCGGCGATGGAGTACTCCGAGAAGTTCGACCGTATTCGTCCGGCATCCATGCGCGTTCCAGCGGAGGTTATCGATGCCGCGGAAGCCGCGCTGGAAGACGACGTCCGCTCTGCTCTGCAGGAGTCCATCGGGCGCGTGCGCGCGTTCCACGCTGCTCAGAAGCCGAATGACAAGACTGTTGAAATTCTTCCCGGCGGCATTGTGCGCGAGAAGTGGATTCCGGTTTCGCGCGTCGGTCTTTACGTCCCCGGGGGCAACGCCGTCTACCCGTCGTCTGTATTGATGAACGTCATCCCAGCTCAGGAAGCTGGTGTGGAGTCCCTCGTCGTCGCCTCTCCGCCACAGGCCGACAACGACGGCTGGCCGCACCCGACCATCCTGGCTGCCTGCAAGCTGCTTGGCGTGACCGAGGTGTGGGCCGTCGGCGGTGCACAGGCCGTCGCACTGCTCGCATACGGTGATGAAAATGAGAGCCTCGAGCCGGTCGACATGGTCACCGGTCCGGGCAACATCTTCGTTACCGCCGCTAAACGCCTGTGCCGCTCGGTCGTCGGTATCGACGCCGAAGCTGGCCCGACCGAAATCGCCATTCTTGCAGATAACGCCGCTGATCCTGTCTCCGTCGCCTACGACCTGATTTCCCAGGCAGAGCACGACGTCATGGCCGCCAGCGTACTTATCACCGACGACGCCGATTTCGCCGCCGCTGTCGACCGAGAGGTCGAAAACCGCTACGAGGTCACCATGAACGCCGACCGCGTGCGCGAGGCGCTCACCGGCAAGCAGTCTGGCATCGTGCTTGTCGACGACATGAATATCGGCATCCAGGTTGCAGATGCCTACGCCGCTGAGCACCTGGAGATCCACACCGAAAACGCGCAGGCCGTTGCCGAACGCATTACGAACGCTGGCGCAATCTTCATCGGTCGCTTTTCGCCGGTGCCGCTGGGCGATTACTCGGCTGGCTCCAACCACGTGTTGCCGACCTCCGGTACCGCCCGTCACGCCTCGGGTCTGTCAACGCATACCTTCCTCAAGTCGGTCCACATGATTGACTACAGCGAGGCCGCGTTGAAGGAAGTTGCCGACAGTGTAGTAGTCCTGGCCAACGAAGAACGACTGCCAGCGCACGGCGAGGCCATCCGAGCCCGCTTTGAGACGCTTCTCGGCGCTGAGGGCAATGGCGCAGACAAGGGGAACGACTAATGAGCAACCAGCCTGAGAACCAGTCACAGCCGGCGGTAGCCAAGTTGGCGCTGGCAGATTTGCCACTGCGCGACGAACTGCGCGGCGAGGAAGCCTACGGTGCTCCGCAGCTCGACGTCGATGTTCGCCTGAACACCAACGAAAACCCGTACCCGCCATCCGATGACCTCATCGCCGACCTGGTGGCGCAAGTGGAGAAGGTCGCCTCTGACCTCAACCGCTACCCGGACCGTGACGCAGTAGCACTGCGCAGCGCACTCGCCGACTATGTCACCCGCCAGACCGGCGTGGACATCACCGTTGACCAGGTATGGGCTGCCAACGGCTCCAACGAGATTCTCCAGCAGCTGCTGCAGGCATTCGGCGGGCCAGGGCGCAGCGCAATGGGGTTTGTGCCCAGTTACTCGATGCACCCAATCCTCTCGTCCGGCACGCAGACGGAGTTTATCGGCGTCGACCGTGACCCGGAGACCTTCGACATCGACATGGATAGTGCGCTCGCGGCAATTGCCGAGCACCGTCCTGACGTCATCTTCATCACGACGCCGAACAACCCGACTGGCAACCTGACTACGCTCGCTGACTTGCGCCGCATTATTGAAGCCGCGCCGGGCATCGTCATTGTCGATGAGGCCTACGCCGAGTTCACTGAGGAGCCGTCGGCGACAACGCTGCTGGCTGAGTTCCCGTCGAAGCTGGTTGTCTCCCGCACGATGAGCAAGGCTTTCGACTTCGCAGGAGGCCGCCTCGGCTACTTCGTTGCTAACCCGGCATTTATTGATGCTGTGATGCTCGTACGTCTGCCATACCACCTGTCGACGTTGACGCAGGCCGCAGCCACAGTTGCACTTCGCCACTCGGATGCGACGCTGTCGACCGTCGCAAAGCTTGCCGACGAGCGTGACCGCGTCGTAGCCGCCCTGAACAGCTATGGCTACGACGTGATTGACTCGTACTCGAACTTCGTCTTCTTCGGTCGTTTCGCAGATGCCTCGACGGCATGGCAGAGCTTCTTGGGCGAGGGAGTACTCATCCGCGATGTTGGCGTGCCCGGTCGTTTGCGTGCCACTATTGGTCTGCCCAGCGAAAATGATGCGCTGCTGGCGGCGGCCAAGAAATTGGCAGCGACCGCGCTGGCTTAAGCGAAATGCTGCTGGTACATCCCACTATAAGGAGAAATCTGACTTATGCACGCCAGTGATAAGGACCATCTGAAGGCAGAGCGCACTGAGCGCGTTGGCCGTATCGAGCGCGCCACCCGCGAATCGAGCATCGTCTGCTCGGTGAATCTCGATGGCACCGGCAAGGCCGATATTTCGACCGGTCTGCCGTTCTTCGACCACATGTTGACCGCTTTCGGCTCCCACGGCAGCTTCGACCTGACTGTGCACGCCAACGGCGACACCGAGGTCGATGCGCATCACACGGTGGAGGACACCGGCATCGTAATGGGGCAGGCCTTCGCTCAGGCGCTGGGGGATAAGTCCGGTATTCGCCGCTTTGGCGACTGCTATATTCCGATGGATGAAACCCTGGCACACGCAGTGGTTGACGTGTCAGGTCGTCCGTATTTTGTTGGCACCGGCGAGCCGGAGCAGATGTTGACGGCCGTCATCGGCGGGCACTACGCGACTGTTATCAACGAGCACTTTTTCGAGTCCTTCGCCCTAAATGCCCGTATTGCGCTGCATGTTCGCTGCCTCTACGGGCGCGATCCGCACCACATCACCGAGGCTGAGTACAAGGCCGTGGCTCGTGCCCTGCGGGCTGCCGTCGAGGACGACCCGCGCGTCCACGGTGTGCCGTCGACCAAGGGCACTCTGTAGGGCGCAGCTGTAGTAAACAGCCGCCGTAGGCAACAGGAAAATCCGCCTTAGCTGGCATTTTAGGGGAATCGATGGTAACAACGTCTGTAGACGTGCTTTTAGCTCAGGTGTCTACCACATCGACGCTAAGCACTTATTTTTTGTTCATTGTCGCTGGCCTGCTGGTGGGCGGAACATGGTCACTCTATAAGTCCGGATCGAGGGTCGGAACAATTGTCCTTGGTCTCTTATCTGTGATCGCGCTCGCCGGCGCAATTTTGTGGTTGATAGGAGTGATGGAGTAAATGGCGTCCCGGGTGATGGACCGCAGGCAGTTAGACGAACTGGACAGCATGTGGAAAGCGCCCGGACTAGTACCTACGCTAGTCGCCGTGATGGCCGCCTTCGGTGGCTGGTCACTCCTCATGCCTGTCATTCCGCAGGCAATTCTTGACGATGGCGGTGGAACCTCGCTCGCCGGTGCCTACACCGGTGTTTTTATGGCCGCCACAGTTCTCACGCAGACGCAGACTCCACGTATGTGTCGCCGTCTTGGCTACGGCATGACCATGCTGATTTCAGGTCTGTTTCTGGGCTTGCCGACGATTTTGCACATCTTCGGCACCGATGCTGCTTTGGTGCTCATCATTGCGGTTCTCCGCGGTATGGGCTTCGGTGCGTTGACTGTCGCTGAGTCCGCATTGATTGCAGAGCTTGTGCCACTGAAGTTCCTGGGGAAGGCCTCCGGTGCGCTTGGTGTGGCCGTTGGTTTGTCCGAGCTCATTTTCCTGCCACTTGGTCTCATCATTGCAGATAAGACTGGCTCCTACACTCCGGTTTATATTCTGGGTGCCGTCATTTCGCTCGTTGGCTCGGTGATGTCCCTATTCATTCCGAAGATTAAGCCAGCGCCGAAGGAGGGCAAGGGAGGCAAGGAAGATGTCGGTGAGCCCGTTCCTGGCACTGCGGCCACCCAGCCGAGCCCAGTTGAGCATGTTGCTACCTGGAAGCTGGTGGCCATTCCTGCCCTTGCAATCAGCACAATCGCCATGGGCTTCGGTGGTATTTCCGCTTTCCTTGCACCGGCAGCTCGAGAGGTTGATGCTGTTTCTGGTGCAATTGTCGCTGGTCTGGCGCTATCGGTTCTCGGTGGCGCGCAAATGGTGTTCCGCTACTTCGCAGGCATCTATGCGGATCGTAAGTCCGAGGCTGGAATTCTGCTGATTCCGGCATTGATTAGCGGTTTTATTGGCCTGCTGATGATGTCCGGCGTTGTCTTTTTCGATTTGTCGGCCTGGCTGCTGCTGATCGCGGCAATCTTCTACGGCGCGGGCTTCGGCATCGTGCAAAATGAGGCCCTACTGCTGATGTTCGCCCGCCTGCCGCGTGACCGTACGGCCGAGGCCAGCGCCTTCTGGAACATGTCGTTCGACTCGGGTACAGGTATTGGTTCGTTCGTGTTGGGCGCAGTTGCCGCGGCCGCACTCCGTCCGTACCCTGCCGTGTTCGCCTTTGCCGCAGCACTGCTGGCGGTGGGCCTCATTGGTGCGGTGCTCGATCGAGTCATCGGAAAGCACCGCGTTGCGGAGTACCAGAACACCCGCGCTACGTTGCGTCGTCTGGGAGATGCCGTGAAGCGTCATACGCCGGAGGCAGCCGTGCGTGTTGCCCGCCCGGCAAAGAACGCAGTGACGCGCTTGACGGTTCGGGACCGCAAGAAGAAGTAACTACATAAAAAGAGACGTTAGAAAAAGAGTGGCTGCGCTAGTCCTAGCGCAGCCACTCTTTTTTGCAGCCACTCTTTTTGGTTAATAAATGCAACCCCCGGTGTGTAATCAGCCGTGCCTGTTTACGCGACGGCGACGTCCATCTCGGTGAAGAGAGACCGCAGGCGGGTTTCGATATCGTCGATAAGCGACTGGAGCTCGTCGTTTGTGAGATGGTCCGGATCCGCGATATCCCATTCCACGTAGCGGTCGCCGGGGACTGCTGGTGTCTCGTCGATGCCCATGAGTACGACAACATCAGCGCGGTGGGAAACACGGGGAGTAATCGCCTTTTGGGTAAGGCGTGAGGTGTCCACGCCGCGGTCGCGAAGTGCCGTGACGACGCGCGGGTTCAGGCCATCCTCTGGGGTGAGGCCGATAGTGCGGATAAAGACTTCGTCACCAACCAGGTGGTAGGCCAGGGCAGTGGCAATCTGGCTGCGGCCGGAACCATGGCTATCGGCAAAGAGAATCTCTTGGCGCGGGGCGAAGTCCTTGCATCCGCTCTCGGCCTTGATGCGCTCGGTGGCCTCGCGTTCGGCGAGGACGGGGAGGAAGTTAGTCACCTTCGCAGAGCCGGACAGCTCTGCAATGACATCGTCGAGGATGGAATCGATGGTCGCGGCATCGCAGGCTGCATCATAGCGACGGTGAAGGTCCTCGCGGACAATGGCAAATGATTTACTGAGAACGGATGCGGCAGTCATAGCGTCTGAGCCTCTCTGTGAAAAGTAATCAGGGGTATTAGGGATAATTCAATAACTTAGTTAACCTGTTGTTAACCTAAAGTTTACCAAAGTATTTTGCGGTTGTATACCAGCACTTTTTCCTGTCCGTCCAGCTTTCTTGGGGTAAATAGCAAAGGCCGCCCCTTAGCGCCTTAAAATGACCAACTATGGAACAAGTCTCACCATCGACAAAGACCCCGACCGTTGCCATTCTCGATTACGGCTCCGGTAATTTGCGTTCGGCTGAGCGCGCTGTGGCCACCACGGGCGCCGAGGTTATTGTGACCGCTGACCCGAAGATCGTGATGGAGGCCGATGGTCTCCTCGTACCCGGCGTCGGTGCCTATGCCGCATGCATGGAGGGTCTGCATCGAGTTCAGGGGCCGCGTTTGATTGGCTCTCGACTCGCAGGTGGTCGGCCGGTGATGGGAATCTGTGTTGGTATGCAGGTGCTCTTTGACCGTGGCGTCGAGTACGCCGACGGCATCCATGCAGCGGAGACCGGCGCATCCGCAGCTGTCACCGGCACCCCAGGTTGTGGTGAATGGCCGGGTACTGTCGAGCGTCTCGAAGCATCAATCCTGCCGCACATGGGCTGGAACACGGTCGATGTGCCGGAAGGCTCGAAGATGTTTAAGGGGCTGGAAGATCAGCGTTTTTACTTCGTCCACTCCTACGGTGTGCGCAAGTGGGACCTTGATACGGATTCTCGCATCGCTCCGCCATTGGTGACCTGGTCTGCCCACGAATCCGATCGGTTCATCGCGGCAATCGAAAATGGCCCGCTGTGGGCTACACAGTTCCACCCGGAGAAGTCCGGCGAAGCAGGGCTGAAGCTGCTGCAGAACTGGGTGGACACGCTGTAGTTGCCCAATCGGTAGTATCTGCCCTAACCGCACTACCTGGTAGGTGACGGAATTTCGCCACCTAGACCACCTATACTGAGATAACTAGCAACAAGCGTCGTGGCGACTATGGCCACAACGCCCAAAAGTCGAAGAGAGTAGAGCCCCCATGAGTTTGACCCTGCTGCCCGCTGTAGACCTAGCCGATGGCCAGGCTGTGCGCCTTGTTCAGGGTGCTGCTGGAACCGAGACTTCCTACGGTGCACCGCTGGAAGCTGCCATGAATTGGCAGAATGCAGGCGCTGAGTGGATCCATCTGGTCGACCTCGACGCCGCGTTCGGTCGCGGTTCGAACTACGACCTGCTTGCCGACGTTGTGGGCAAGCTCGACGTGAAGGTGGAGCTCTCCGGCGGTATCCGTGACAACGCTTCGCTCGAGGCTGCGCTGGCCACCGGCTGTGCCCGCGTCAATATTGGCACCGCCGCACTGGAGAACCCGGAGTGGTGCCGCGAGGTTATCGCCAACTACGGCGACCGTGTGGCCATTGGACTGGACGTTCTCAACGAAGAGGGGCAGTGGCGCCTGCGCGGTCGCGGCTGGGTCTCCGACGGTGGTGACCTCTGGGAGGTGCTGGAGCGCCTGGATGCCCAGGGTGCATCCCGTTTCGTGGTGACTGACGTCTCCAAGGACGGCACCCTGCAGGGGCCGAATGTGGAACTGCTGCGCGAGGTCGCCGCTGCCACCGATGCTCCAATCGTCGCTTCCGGCGGTGTCAGTAGCCTGGACGACATTGCAGCTATCGCCAAGCTCGTCGATGAGGGCGTTGACTCCGCAATTGTGGGTAAGGCGCTCTACGCAGGGCGTTTCACCCTTGAAGAGGCCCTGGCAGTAGCCCGCGGCTAAAGAGAACACTTTCGTGGCCGGGCCGGGGAGACGTCGTCAAGCGAAAGCGTTAACGAGCGAACGGCACCCCGGCTGTGACGGCGGATGAAGGACTTAGAAAGTATGGATGCCCTGGAACCGCGGGCGATGCTCGCTATTGCTGAAGCGGCGCTCGATGAGGTTGAAGGCCTGTTCACACAGCAGGTGGGCGCGGACCCGGTTGTCATGAAGCCGCGCGGAGATTTCGCGACGGAGACCGACCTGGAAATTGAGCGTCGTCTGCGCCAGCTCCTCACGCAGTATTCCGGACTGCCCGTCTACGGCGAGGAATTCGGTGGCAAAGTTCCCGAGGAACATACCGCCTGGGTCATCGATCCGATTGACGGCACCACGAACTATTCCAACGGCTTTCCGCTGTGTGCCATGCTGCTCACACTCATGCACGAGGGGGAGCCGGTGGTCGGCATCACCTCCATGCCTCTGCTGCGCCGTCGTATCACCGCAGCTAGAGGCAGCGGCACGTTTGTCAACGGCCGTCGCGTCAACATCGATGCCGAGGCCGGTCGCCCGGTTTCGATTGCCTTCGGGTCCGTCATCGCGAGTACCGACGGCACACTCCCGCGCAAGTGGCGCCAACTGCTGCTGTCAAAGGTGGGCGAGCGCTATCCGACGATCCGAATTACCGGCTCTGTCGGGGTGGACTTAGGCTCCACCGCGATGGGGGCATTCGGCGGCACCGTGACTTTCTCACCGCATGTGTGGGATAACGCAGCTGGTGTACTGCAGATTTCCGAAGCTGGTGGCGTGGTCACAGACTTGGCCGGCAATCCCTGGCGACATGATTCGGTAGGCGTGCTGGCGGGAACTCGAGATGTTCATGCCACGCTGCGGTCGATTATTGACCAACTGGGTCGTCCGGAGGCTTTCCGGAGCTAAAACGTGGGCAATGCCCCGAGCTGGGTGGTTGCGCAAACCGTCGAGCCACAATTTTGAGCTAACACGAGGAGAACTTAAAAACTATGTCTCTGGCAGTACGCGTGATTCCTTGCCTGGATGTCAACAATGGGCGGGTCGTCAAGGGGGTTAACTTTGAGAATCTCCGCGATGCCGGCGATCCGGTGGAGCTGGCCCGCCGCTATGGCGAGGAGGGTGCTGATGAGCTGACCTTCCTGGACGTCACGGCTTCCAAGGATGGCCGTGGCACCATGCTCGACGTGGTGCGCCGCACCGCGAGTGAGGTCTTCATTCCGCTGACGGTCGGCGGTGGCGTGCGCAGCGTTGAGGATGTCGATCAGCTGCTCCGCGCCGGAGCTGACAAGGTCAGTGTCAATACCGCTGCGATTGCACGCCCGGAACTGCTCAGCGAGCTGTCGCGTCGTTTCGGCGCGCAGTGCGTCGTCCTGTCGGTGGATGCCCGCCGTGTTCCCGAGGGAGGCACGCCCCAGCCGTCGGGCTTCGAGGTCACCACGCATGGTGGTTCACGCTCGGCCGGGATTGACGCCGTCGAGTGGGCACGCCGCGGCGAGGAACTCGGTGTCGGCGAGATTCTTCTGAACTCCATGGACGGTGACGGCACCAAGGACGGCTTCGACCTGGAGCTGCTGGAGAAAGTCCGTGCTGCCGTCGACGTCCCGGTGATCGCCTCTGGCGGTGCGGGTAAGGCCGAGCACTTTCCGCCAGCAGTGCGCGCCGGTGCCAACGCGGTTTTGGCCGCGTCCATTTTCCACTTCGGCGAGGTCAGCATTGCTGAGGTTAAGGAAGAGATGGCCCGCGAGGGAATCGAGGTGCGCCAGTGACTGGTCTAGCCCCGGGCGCGGCAGCTCACGGCGCCGGAGACGATCCGCGGGAGTACACGCTCCCGGCGGACATCGCGAACATCGCCAAGTTCAACGCTGACGGCTTGATTCCCGCCATCGTGCAGGAAGAATCCACTGGCCGCGTGCTCATGATGGCCTGGATGGATTCCCACGCGCTGGCATACACCATCGCTACCAAACGCGGCACCTACTGGTCGCGCTCCCGATCGGAGTACTGGATTAAGGGTCTGACCAGTGGTCATTTCCAGACGGTGACATCGCTGGCGTTGGACTGCGATGGCGATACCGTACTGATGCAGGTAGTGCAGGACGGCGCGGCATGCCACACTGGCTCGCACAGCTGCTTTGACGTGCATCCCGTGTTCGAGGACTAGGCGGTTAACCTTGGCCGCCGAGGTGGGGATTTCGTCGTCAAGCGCGCCCACCTCCGGTGAAGTCCGGGGTTAAATGATGTGCAATCCGGGGTGCGTGGCACAATAGCGGCTATGACTCGTATCACCATGACCACGCGTGAGCGCTTCCGCGAACTGGCTGCACATCATCGGGTCGTACCCGTGGTTCGCAAGGTTTTGGCGGACGGCGAAACGGCGCTGTCGGCCTACCGCAAGCTCGCGGCCGATCGTCCCGGCACCTTCTTGCTGGAGTCCTCCGATGTGGGGCAGTCGTGGTCGCGCTGGTCGTTTATCGGTTGCGGCAGTCGCGCCGCGCTGACGGTGGATGACGCGGGGGAGGCAACTTGGATTGGCAATGCGCCGTCGGGTGCGCCAGAGGGCGGAAATCCGTTGGATGCTCTGCGTCGCACACTGGAGCTGCTGCACACGGAACTCCCGCTTGCCGACGATGCCTCGGTGCCCAAGCTCACCTCTGGTCTCGTCGGCTACTTCGGGCATGACATTGTCCGCTACATCGAGCCACAGCTGCCGGATACCACTGACAATGATTTGCAGATTCCGGAGCTCATGCAGCTGCTGGTGGAGGACCTGGCTGCTTTTGACCACCACGAGGGTGTGCTGTGGCTGATTTCCAATGCAGTCAACTGGGATGGCTCGGACGAGCGGATTGATCAGGCGTATGACACCGCCTGTAATCGTGTCAATGCGATGGTGGAGCGGTTGTCGGAGCCCTCGGATCTGCGTCCGGCGGAAGTTAGCTTCCCAGAGCCAGTGATTCGTCGCCAGCGCGCCGCCGAGGACCACATGGATCGTATTGAGCGTTGCAAGGATCACATCCGCGCCGGTGATGCTTTCCAGATTGTGCTCTCGCAGCGGTTCGAGATGGACACGCAGGCATCGGCCTTTGATATCTACCGCATTCTGCGAGTTTCCAATCCGTCGCCCTACATGTTCCTGGTCAACGTTCCAACCAAGGACTTCTCCGATACTGCTTTCCAAATTGTCGGTTCCTCTCCGGAATCACTCGTGGCAGTCCAGGGCAGTGAGGTCATCACCAACCCCATCGCGGGTACACGCCCGCGCGGTGCCACGGTGGAGCAGGACAATGCGCTGGAAGCTGATTTGCTGGCAGACGAGAAGGAAAATAGTGAGCATTTGATGCTCGTCGACCTTGGTCGCAATGACCTCGGACGTGTCTGCCGCCCGGGCAGTGTTGTTGTGCACGACTTCCGTCATATTGAGCGCTACAGTCACGTTATGCATCTGGTCTCTACGGTCACTGGCGAGCTTTCCAGCGACGCCACGGCTGTCGACGCATTCGCGGCCACCTTCCCAGCGGGAACGCTCTCAGGTGCGCCGAAGCCTTCCGCGCTAAGCATTATCGACAAGTTCGAGGACACGCGCCGGGGTGTTTACGGCGGCACCGTTGGATACTTTGACTTCCGGGGCAATACCGATCAGGCAATTGCCATCCGCACAGGTGTGAAGAAGGGCGATACGGTCTACGTTCAGGCTGGCGGCGGAATTGTCAGTGACTCTGACCCAGTGGCAGAGGATGAAGAGACCCGCAACAAGGCTGCGGCCGTGCTGCGAGCTGTCGCAGCAGCTGAGACACTAGTCCCAGCGGAAAGGAGCTAGGTTTTCGATGAAGTCGACAACGATGCTCTCCGGTGGCCTCATTGGTGCGGCCGCGGCGGGAATGTGGTTGTGCAGCCGAAGTGCGTGGCTGACCGTCGATACTGTTGATGACAAGTCTGGTCCGGCGACCACTGATTTGGTGGGCGCTGTCTGGGCTCCAGAGTTGACGTCGATTGCACTGGCAATGGTGGCTGCGCTGTTTGCCACCACCATTTTGGGCGCACTCGGCCGCCGTATCGTCGGTGGTCTCGCGGCGTTGCTCGCAATTGCGGCGTCGTGGACTCCGATGACTTTGCTTGCCACCGGAGAAGACGGTGTGGACTCCCAACGGGCACTGGATTTGTTGACATCGGGAAGCGCCTCACAGCGCGCCAGTGATGCGGTGACTGTGGCAGACTGGGCGCAGGTCGATAACATTCAGGTACACGCGATGGGGCCAGCTCTAGCCTTGCTGTGCTGCGCATTGGCGCTGGTCGGGGCGGTGTTGCTGGTACGCCGACCGGGTGCTGTGAAGAAACAGAAGTCCAGCGCGTATGAGACCCCGGAGGTACGCCGTCAGCGTATCGCCGAGGATCTGGAGGAAGACCCGCAGTCGGGTCGAGTTCTGTGGGATGCTTTGGATGCCGGTGTAGATCCTACGGATCTGGATAAGGAGTAAGGCCGTGGCTAACGTTCTGGACAAGATTATTGAGGGCGTGCGGGAAGATCTCGCTGCTCGGGAAGCCAAGATTTCCTACCGTGAAATCAAGGAGCTCTCGCTGAAGGCACCGTCGCCGATTGATGCCGTGGCGGCACTGGCAAAGCCTGGGGTGCAGGTGATTGCAGAGGTCAAGCGTGCCTCTCCGTCAAAGGGAGAGCTGGCTGACATCCCCTCGCCGGAAGTTTTGGCGGCAGAGTACGAGCAGGGTGGCGCGGCTGTCATTTCCTGTCTGACTGAGGAGCGCCGCTTCCGCGGTTCGCTCGCTGACCTCGATGCCGTGCGCCGCTCGGTGAACATTCCGGTGCTCCGCAAGGATTTCATCGTCACTCCGTACCAGGTCCATGAGGCCCGCGCGCATGGTGCTGACTTGGTGCTGCTGATGTGCTCCGCTTTGGATCAGCCGACGCTGGAGTCGCTGTTGGATCGCACCGAGTCGCTCGGTATGAACGCTCTGGTTGAGGCGCACACCGCCGAAGAGGTTGAGCGTGCCGAGGCCGCTGGTGCCAAGATTCTCGGCATCAACGCCCGCAATCTGAAGACCCTCGACGTGGACCTCTCCGTGTACGAACGCCTTGCACCGATGCTGCCGGATCACGTTGTGAAGGTGGCAGAGTCCGGGGTCAAGGGGCCGGAGGAACTGCGCTACTACGCCTCCCACGGCGCCGACGCGGTGCTGGTGGGAGAGGGGCTGGTCACCGCGGGCAAGCCGGGTGAGGCTTGCCGACGTCTCGTTGCCGCCGGTGTCCACCCGACACTCCGCAGCGAGTAGTGATAGTCCACGGTTGCGATAATCAGCTGCATCGCACCGCGAATTCCGCCTCATTTGGTTGCGTGTCATACCTGTTGTGGTGGCACACCACAGTTTCTTAGGCCTTATGTCCCCGCAATGGGTGGAGATAGTCCACAATAGATAACTGTGAGTGACCAAGATTTCAAGAATCATGATGCCCGCGGTGACCGCTTGCCTACGATGGGTGAGGTTATCGCGGAGACAACGAACCACGAGTCAGATGCCATTGGGCACTGGGGTAAGTGGGGCGGCCAGTTCGTGCCAGAGGCGCTGATGGCCGTCATCGGTGAGGTCACCGATGGCTACGCGAAGGCCCGCGTTGACCAGGATTTTCTCGATGAGCTCGACCGGCTACAGCGTACGTATGTCGGCCGTCCCTCGCCGCTGTACTACGCGGAGAAGTTCTCCGCTGACATCGGCGCTGACGTCTGGCTCAAGCGCGAGGATCTGAACCATACTGGCAGCCACAAGATTAATAACGTCTTGGGCCAAGTCCTGCTTGCCAAGCGCATGGGTAAGAAGAACATCATTGCCGAGACCGGTGCCGGACAGCACGGTGTTGCAACCGCCACCGCTTGTGCGCTGCTCGGCCTTAACTGCCGTATTTACATGGGTAAGGTCGACGCGATTCGCCAGCGTCTCAATATCGCCCGCATGCGCCTGCTTGGCGCCGAGGTTATCGAGGTCGAGATTGGCTCGAAGACTCTCAAGGACGCAATCAATGAGGCCATGCGTTTTTGGGTTTCACACGCCGATGACACCTACTACTGCTTCGGCACTGCAGCCGGTCCGCACCCGTTCCCAACAATGGTGCGCGACTTCCAGCGCATCATCAGCGCCGAGGCACGCCAGCAGATTCTCGCGGAGACCGGCTCGCTTCCCGACGCTGTCGTGGCCTGTGTTGGCGGCGGTTCTAATGCAATCGGCGCGTTCCACCACTTCATCGATGATGAATCGGTTCGCTTGATTGGCGCTGAAGCTGGCGGCGATGGTGTTGAGACCGGTCGCCACGCAGCCCCTATTTCGGCCGCCGGTAATCCGGGTGTGTTCCAGGGCTCGTTCGCCGCCCTGATGCAGAACGAGGACGGCCAGATTACAGAGTCGCATTCGATCTCTGCGGGGCTGGATTACCCGGGTGTGGGCCCGGAGCACTCTTATCTGGCTGATATTGATCGCGCGTCCTACCTGCCGGTGACCGATACCCAGGCGATGCAGGCATTCCAGGACCTGACTCGGATGGAGGGCATCCTGCCCGCTATCGAGTCCGCACACGCGGTGGCTGCCGCCCGACTCATCAGCGGTGATCTGAATGAAGAGCTGGGCCGTAAGCCGCTGATCATTGTCAATGTTTCCGGTCGCGGTGACAAGGATGTCGACACCGCTGCTAAGTGGTTTGATCTGATGGAGGAGTCCTAAATGAGTCTGAGTGACGTCTTTGACAAAGTCCGTGAGGAAAACCGCGCAGCATTTATCGGCTACTACCCAGCGGGTTTCCCGACCACCGATAAGTCGATTGAGAACATCAAGGCGATTGTCGACGCTGGCGCCGACATCATCGAGGTTGGTCTGCCTTTCTCCGACCCGATGATGGATGGTCCAACCATTCAGGATGCCGCCAACGTGGCTCTGGATGCGGGCTTCCGCACCCGTGAGATTATGCGTGTGGTCCGCGAAGTCACCGAGCACGGCGGTACCTGTGTGGTCATGAGCTACTGGAATCCGATTCTTCAGTATGGTCCGGAGCGTTTCGCTGAGGACTTGGCCGCCGCTGGTGGTCGTGGCACCATCATCCCGGATCTCATCCCCGAGGAGGCCGGCCAATGGCAGCGTGCAACTGAGGCCAATGGTCTGTCCAACATCATGTTGGTTGCTCCGTCATCGACCAACGAGCGTCTGCAGCTAACTGCCACTGCGTCGACCGGCTTCGTCTACGCCACTAGCCACATGGGTGTCACAGGGGCTCAGGCCAGCGTCGACTCGGCTGCCGGCAAGTTGGTTGCCCGCACACGTGAGGTTACCGATACACCGGTGTGCGTCGGTTTGGGTGTCTCCAATGGGGAACAGGCCGCGGAGATTGCCGAGTTTGCAGATGGCGTAATCGTTGGCTCGGCATTGATCAAGGCCGCGATGAAGAGCACCGATGACCTGGTAACGCTCGCCCGTGAACTCGCCGCGGGCGTACGAGGAGAGAGCTAGCGCATTTATGAGTTCCACCCTTGTTCTCGCTGAGACTGCAACCACGTATCTGGCCAACATTCCCTCTCCGCCGCAGGGGGTGTGGCAGTTAGGGCCGCTACCACTGCGCGGTTACGCGATTTCCATCTTGGTTGGCGTACTCGTCGGCATTTACTGGATGCAGCGCCGCTACGCGGCCAGGGGCGGAGACCCGGAGTTGGTCCTCGACATTGCCATTGCGGTTATTCCTGCGGGCATTATCGGCGGCCGTCTCTATCACGTCGCCACCGACTGGGAGAAGTACTTTGGCCCCGGCGCCAATCCCGCTGATGCACTGAAAATCACCAATGGCGGTCTCGGTATCTGGGGAGCTGTGGCGCTGGGGGTGCTGGCCGCGTGGGCGGTCGCTAAGTGGCGGAAGGTGCCGTTTGCGCCAGTTCTTGACGCGGCCGCACCCGCAATCATCCTTGGTCAGGCCATTGGGCGTCTGGGCAATTGGTTCAACCAGGAACTCTACGGTGGCCCAACGTCGCTTCCGTGGGGTCTGGAAATTTACCAACGAGTTGATGAGTTTGGCCGGGTTGCCCCTGTTACCGGAACGTCGACAGGCGAAGTGCTGGCCGTGGTGCATCCGACGTTCCTCTACGAGATGGTCTGGAACGTCCTCGCCTGTCTGGTCATTGTTTGGGCGGACCGAAAGTTCAAGATGGGCGGCGGCCGGGTCTTTGCTCTGTATGTCGCAGCCTACACTTTGGGGCGTTTCTTCATTGAACTCATGCGCGTCGATGACGCAACGCTGATATTCGGTGTGCGTATCAATAACATCACGTCGCTCGTGGTTTTTTTCTGCGCTGTAATTGGAATGTGGATTCTGCGAGCGAAGAGCCGCGAAACCGCAGCTGAAGTCAGGGGAGAGCGCGAGGCTGCCGAAGCTCACAGTGTTTCCAACTGACGCATAGGCCGTTAAGGGACTAGGCTGGAGGCCGTGCTTAGACGAACGAAGATTGTATGTACCCTCGGTCCAGCAGTTGCTTCGCTGGAGGGGATTACCGGGCTGGTCAACGCCGGCATGGATGTTGCCCGGCTGAATTTCTCTCACGGTGAGCATGAGGATCACGCTCAGAACTACCGCTGGGTGCGTGAAGCATCCGATGCTACGGGACGTGCGGTTGGTATTCTCGCCGATTTGCAGGGGCCAAAGATTCGCCTCGGTCGTTTTAAGGAAGGCTCGACGTATTGGGCTGACGGCGAGATTGTGCGCATCACCGTCGACGATGTCGAAGGCACGCACGACCGCGTTTCCACCACGTACAAGAACCTCGCTGATGATGCCCGTCCGGGCGATCGCCTGCTTGTCGACGACGGTAAGGTGGGCCTGGAGTGCATCGAGGTAGATGGCAATGATGTGGTGTGCCGTGTCATCGAGGGCGGTCCGGTCTCTAACAACAAGGGTGTTTCCCTGCCGGGGATGAACATCTCGGTGCCGGCACTGTCGGAGAAGGATATCGCTGACCTGCGCTTTGCCCTCAAGCTAGGGGTGGACTTCATTGCGCTGTCCTTCGTCCGTTCGCCTTCCGACGTCGAACTGGTCCATGCAGTCATGGATGAGGTTGGCCGTCGTGTCCCGATTATCGCCAAGCTGGAGAAGCCAGAGGCAGTCGAGTCTCTTGAGGCCATTATCCTGGCCTTCGATGCCGTGATGGTTGCCCGTGGCGACCTCGGTGTTGAGGTGCCGCTGGAAGATGTTCCGCTGGTTCAAAAGCGCGCTATTCAGATTGCCCGCGAGAACGCTAAGCCGGTCATCGTGGCCACCCAGATGCTTGATTCCATGATTGCGAACTCGCGCCCGACTCGTGCGGAGGCCTCCGACGTGGCCAATGCTGTGCTCGATGGCGCAGATGCCGTGATGCTTTCGGGTGAGACCTCGATTGGTAAGTACCCGCAGGCCACGGTGAAGACCATGGCTCGCATCGTTACCGCCGCTGAGCGCGAGGGCGAAGTTCCTGCGCTGACTCACATGCCGCGCACGAAGCGTGGTGTTATTTCCTACGCAGCTCGCGATATCGGTGAGCGCTTGAATGCCCGCGCTATGGTTGCTTTCACCACCTCGGGTGATACCGCTCGCCGTGTGGCACGTTTGCACTCTCGCCTGCCGCTGCTGGTATTCACTCCGAATCAGCAGGTTCGTTCGCAGCTTGCGCTGACGTGGGGCGCGGAGACCTTCTTGGTGCGCGAGGTTAACAGCACGGATGAGATCATGCAGGTCATCGATGAGCAGCTCTTGACCATGGAAAACTACAACGCTGGTGACACGCTGGTCGTTGTTGCTGGTACCCCTCCAGGAAATGAGGGCAATACCAACATGATTCACGTCCACGTTATTGGCGAGGACGCACGCTAGCTCTTTGGCACGTTTGAAAAGCCGGTAAGCCCTTTTGGGGCTTACCGGCTTTTTGCTAGAGCCTTTCGACCTGGGCTGTCTTTTTTGGCCCGGTGCGCGGTGGCAAGTGGCCGGCAAACAACCTTTATTTTGCCAGGTAGGACAGCACGGCGGCAGCGGCGGCAGAAGTTGCGGAGGTAGCCGTTGGCTTGAAGTCCGGCAGGAAGGTCGGCATGTGGTTTGACGGCACGTCTTCGACCACGCGATCGGCAGCAACGGCGGCTTCCCACGTATCTCGAGGTGTGGCGCCAACTGTCCAGTAGACATACGGGCAGTTCAGGCCACGGGGAAGGTCTGAGAAGTCCTCCGACGCCGTCCACGGCACAGCATCGGCGGAATCTTCGCCGAGAACAGCGTCCATGACCGGGCGAATCGTGGCAAACGCCTCCGAATCATTGTCAGTGACTTCGCCGTGATCCGAGTAGTCAATCACAGGTTCAACCTCAGTGCCGGAAGCCAGGCACTCGCCACGAACAACGCGCTCAATGCCCGCAATGAGCTTGGCGCGGACCTCGTTGGAGTAGTAGCGAATGTTCAGCACAATCTTGGCCTGACCTGGGATTGTGTTATTCGAATTGCCAGACTGCAGCGTGCCGACGGACAAAACACCAAACTCGTGGGGAGGAATCTCGCGCCCCACAATTCCTTGCAAGCGCAAAACGATTGCGGCCGCCAAGTACGTCGGGTCAATGGCGTTGTGCGGCATAGACCCATGTGCGGAGCGACCGGTCAGCATGATGCTGATGGTGTCACAGCCAGCAAGTGCCGGGCCGGGCATGGTCATAACCTGACCTGCGGGGCCGGGAACAATGTGCTGGCCGAAGCACACATCTGGCGTCGGGATGAGGTCTGCCAGGCCGTCGTCAATCATGGCCTGTGCACCGCAGGCCAGCTCCTCGGCGGGCTGGAACAGGGCAATGAAAGTACCCGACCACTCAGACTTAGTTGCTGCCATCAGGCTAGCCAGACCAAGACCGGCCGTCATGTGCATGTCATGGCCACAGGCGTGCATGACGGCGGTGGCGGAACCATCGCGGGCGGTACCGGTGGCAGAGGAAGCGAAGTCCACACCTGTTTCCTCGAAAACTGGAAGCGCATCGATATCAGCGCGGAATAGCACGGTGGGGCCGGGGCCATTTTCCATGACGCCAACGAGGCCGTGGCCACCGATTCCCTCGTGCACTGTGTAAGTGCCCAGGTCACGAAGAGCTCCGGCGAGATAAGCGGCAGTTTTCTCCTCTGCTTGAGACAGCTCCGGGTGCTGGTGCAGGTAGCGGTAGATTTCCCACTGCCTGTCCAACGGCACCCGGTGGGTAGAGATGAGGTCGCGAATGCGGCTCAGTCGTGCTTCATTGTTGCTCACCTGGATTAAGACTCCTAACTTCTATCTCTACTCCGTGCCAGAGACCTACAGCCGCGACCCGTCTTCGACGAGAGGGTTGTATTTCAGCGAATTGGGCTGGCACTGGCACTCGGTCGCAATGTGAATGCTGTCCGAGATCTTTCCGGTCTCCCGTAAACGGTACATCTCTGGGACGACGCGGTCGCGCAGATCCCATGGGGAGATCGTGTTCAGGTAAATCTTGGTGCCACCTTCAAAACCGGCCAAGTTTGAGGTGCGCCACTTAATCATTACGCGCCACGGCATGCGGGCATCCAAATCCACAGGACGGTGATGCCATTCCTCATTGCATGGAATGGTGGGGCCGGCAGCGGCATGACAGGCGTGAATCAGGTCCGACATCGCGTCAATCTCAGCCCGGGTTTGCAGCCACGGTTCACAGACATCCGACTTCGAGAAAATCTCGAGTGTGGGGTAGCGGTGTCCGAATCCTGCGAAAGCCACCGCGTGCTCGTTTTCCGCGATAACCAGGTTGTGGCGGGCCGCATAGTCCACTGCGTATTCGTTGTAGATATTCGGGTTCTTGCGCACCGCCTGCACTTCGCGCTTGAGCTGCTCGCCGTGCTCATCGATGGCCACAAGCTGCTTGTGCAAGTGATCGAAGCTCGCGCCTGCCGGCTTCAGCCAGTTTTGGAAAGCGGCCACATAACGCACGTAGCGGTTACGTCGGTACAGGTCAGCAATCGACTCGACGGTAAACGCAATGAGTGCGCGGTGCTCGGCAACGCTCAACGTGCCAGAAGAAGCCAGCTGGTTATCGTGAGTAGCGCCGTCGACAAAGTGGCGACGGGCAACAATCACATCGTGGCCGCCGGCGAAATAGCTTGGGGCGCGGCGCAGCAATTCCTCGTCGGAAAGCGCGCTGATTTCCTCTTCGCTGCGTCCAGCGGCGCGGTAGCGCGTGCGAATGATGTTGAGCACGTGCTCGCGGCCCTTCGGGTCGTCGAGGTAGGCCTCCATACGCTGCTGAGTCTCGCGGTCGGGCTCGAATCCGTAGTTTTCCGCCCAATAGTCATAGGAGACGATCTCGAACAGGTTGGGCACGCGGCGGAACTCCGCAGTGGTGTCGAAGAGCTGGTCGGGCAGTACCCCGGTTACCGTGCTGTAGCCGCCGAATACCGATTCGTCGAGAACGACACGGGCCTTCTCCGGTGGGGTTTGCAGCAGGTTGTTCCAGCCGAAGGCGTCGCGGGAGCCAAAATCCTCCTCACTCAGTGGCTGTGGATCCGTGTGCTTAATTCCCAATGGTCGATTGCCACGACCTGGGACTGTCCACACCTGAGTACCGGAAAAAGGATTGACTTGCTTCACCGTGCCGTCGGCAAGCGTGATGAGAGGATCGCTGAAAGCCTGCATAAGTTCAACACTACGTCGTTGCTGGCGGTCGGCGCGTCAACGTAGGGGGGGATAGGAGCTTGACGACGGTTAGCTATTGTCTGGCCGTCTCGCGTGACTTAGCCTGTGAAGTTATGTCGAAGATTGTTTTTCACTGCCTGGTGAAGCCGGCCGAATCGGAGGCGCTGGCCGAGGCATTTCGTACCAAGTTGAGTGAGTTTGACCGCGCCGGGCGAGTCAGTGATGTGGCTGTGTCGGTGGCGTCGGCGGACACTGACGCACAGTTGGTGGAGCAGTGGGAGCGCGAGAACCCGAAGGAGCCGCTCGGAGAGAGGAAGGTATTCCGTTATCTCTTGAGCTTCGATCAGCACGGTGGTTCTCTCAATGAACTCGCTATGGACCTCTCGGAGCTACTGACTCCGCGTGCAGAATTGCCCCCGGACCCGGTGCTGCGTGAGTTCGACGAATTACTCGAATCTGTTGCGACGTATCCCTGGAATGTTGCCGTATTTAGGTAATTTCCTACCTAATCGGTGAAAAGTGTAACCGGTCACAGTGGCGGTGCTTGGCTCGGAGAGCGGGTGTAGTGCGAAACACTACGAGTTTTCCCAGCAATATGCCGTTGTATAATTATGTCCGCTTCAATATCAACAGTTGCCCAGTCCTTGTGCACATAACCTGTGCCACCGAGATACGGCAACCGAGAAGTGGTTTACAACCGCGGACTGGTTGTTCTTCGTGGGCGCCATAATGGTTACGCAGAGAGGTTTATTTTGAATATCGAGCAGAAGGTTTCGGGACTCTATGACCAGATTCTTACCCGAAACGCCGGTGAGCCGGAGTTCCACCAGGCAGTGGCAGAAGTTCTGGAGTCCCTGAAGGTCGTCCTGGAAAAGGATCCACACTACGGTGACTTCGGCTTGGTTCAGCGTCTGTGTGAACCGGAGCGCCAGATTATTTTCCGCGTGCCGTGGGTCGATGACCAGGGCCAGGTCCAGGTCAACCGTGGCTTCCGCGTTCAGTTCAACTCTGTGCTGGGCCCGTACAAGGGCGGTCTGCGCTTCCACCCGAGTGTGAACCTCGGCATCATCAAGTTCCTGGGCTTCGAGCAGATTTTCAAGAACTCCCTGACCGGCCTGCCAATCGGCGGAGGCAAGGGCGGCTCCGACTTTGATCCGAAGGGCAAGTCTGAGCTGGAGATTATGCGCTTCTGCCAGTCGTTCATGACTGAGCTGCACCGCCACATCGGTGAGTACCGTGACGTCCCGGCCGGTGACATCGGCGTCGGCGGCCGCGAGATCGGCTACCTGTTCGGTCAGTACCGCCGTATGGCCAACCAGCACGAGTCCGGCGTTCTTACCGGTAAGGGGCTTACTTGGGGCGGTTCCCTGGTTCGTACCGAGGCCACCGGTTACGGCTGCGTCTACTTCACTGAAGAGATGATGAAGGCCAACGGTGCTGACATCAACGGTGCCAAGGTCATCGTTTCCGGTTCCGGTAACGTCGCCATCTACGCCATTAAGAAGGCTCAGGAGCTCGGCGCTACCGTCATCGGTTTCTCTGACTCCTCCGGTTACGTCTCCACTCCGAACGGTGTCGACGTCGAGCTGCTGAAGGAGATCAAGGAAGTTCGTCGTGCTCGCGTCTCCGAGTACGTGGCCGAGGCTGAGGGCGCTGAGTTCCACGAGGGTGGCAACATCTGGGAGCTCAAGGCCGATGTTGCACTGCCGTGTGCAACTCAGAATGAGCTGAGTGGCGAGTCCGCCAAGCTGCTGGTCGAAAACGGCTGCCGCTTCGTTGCCGAGGGCGCAAACATGCCGTCCACCCCGGAGGCCATCGAGGTCTTTAAGTCCAACGGTGTCCACTTCGCACCGGGCAAGGCTGCCAACGCTGGCGGTGTTGCTACCTCCGCTCTGGAGATGCAGCAGAACGCGACCCGCGATTCCTGGTCCTTCTCCTACACCGATGAGCGCCTGAAGCGCATCATGACCAACATCTTTAAAAACTGCGAGACCACCGCAGCTGAGTACGATCACGAGGGTAACTACGTGCTCGGTGCCAATATCGCAGGTTTTAAGAAGGTCGCTAACGCAATGCTGGCTCAGGGCGTCATCTAGTTCGCATCGAGTCCGCTAACGTCTCCGCTTTACGACGGGTTCCCGGAGACCCCGCCCGTGGAGTAGCCAAAAAGCCCACGCTGTAAACTCCCTCCCATGGAGTTATCAGTGTGGGCTTTTGTCTTTATCGTGGCAACGATTTTCATCGGGGCACTGATGCAGCGAGTAGCTGGCATGGGACTCGGCCTGCTGGGAGGGCCAGTCCTCTCACTGATTGCAGGCCCAGTAGCAGGTATTTTGATTATCAACGTGCTCGCCACCGTCAATGCGGTCATGCAGACTATCTCGGTGCGAGAAAACGTCGACTGGAAGAAGTTCTGGCTAATTGGTCCGGTGATGGCTTTTGGGGCGTTGCCAGGCGCCTGGGTGGTTCACAACACACCCAGCGGGCCACTCCAGGTTCTGGTCGGTGGGCTAGTGCTGCTTGCGCTGCTGGTGACATCCTTTATGCCTCACCGCATGCGTGTTGACGGCCCACAGTACGCCGTTGCCTCTGGCGTTGCCGGCGGCTTTATGAATACCTTGGCCGGCATCGCGGGCCCGGCCATTACCGTTTACGCACAGGCTTCCCGTTGGCCGGCGCAGACTTTTGCAGCCACGCTGCAGCCGCTTTTCTTTGTCTCCGGTGCGCTGTCTTTGGCATTCAAGGAGCTCAGCGCTGACGTCTCTGTCTTCGCCACCACGCCGGCATTGCTCTGGCCGCTGTGCTTGGCCGCCCTGGTGGTAGGTATATTTTTGGGCACTCGCATTTCTCGGCGAGTGCCCATTATGCAAGCCCGAAAGCTCGCGGTCATTCTGGCGACTACCGGCGCGGCAGTAACCCTGATTCGCGGTATTTCCGCAACTTTTGGCGCTTAGGTTTGCTGTTCCGCCTGCCAGCCTCCCCTGGCTGTTACTTTAACGGCTGTTACTTTAACAGCGAAGACAGGAAGTTGCGGGTGCGTTCGTGCTGTGGATTACCCAGCACCTCATCCGGGGTGCCCTTTTCTACGACCACGCCGTCAGCCATGAACACGACCTGGTCGGCGACTTCGCGGGCAAAGCCCATCTCGTGCGTCACGACGACCATGGTCATGCCCTTATCGGCCAAACCACGCATGACATTGAGAACCTCACCGACGAGCTCCGGGTCCAGAGCGGAAGTCGGCTCGTCGAAGAGCATGAGCTTCGGCTCCATGGCCAGAGCTCGAGCAATGGCAACACGCTGCTGCTGACCACCCGAGAGCTGAACAGGGTAAGCATCGGCCTTGTGCGCTAGACCAACAATGTCCAGCAGCTCCATGGCGCGCTTTTCAGCCTTCTCATGGGAGACACCCTTTACCAGCACTGGTGCCTCGGTGATATTCCCCAGCACGGTGCGGTGCGGGAACAGGTTGAAGTTCTGGAACACCATGCCGATATCGCGGCGCTGACGCGCAGCTTCGGCCGCAGAAATCTCGTAGAGGCGGCCGTTCTTCTCGCGGTAGCCAATCAGTGAACCGTCGACGTAGAGACGCCCAGCGTTGACCTTTTCCAGGTGGTTGATGCAGCGCAGCAGCGTGGACTTACCGGAGCCCGAAGGGCCAATGAGACAGGTAACCGTACCGCGTGGAACCTCCAGGTCGATGCCCTTGAGGACCTCGAGCCGGCCGAAGTTCTTACGAACCTTTTGCGCCTCAACCATCAAATCTTTGGTAGTCATTTACTGCGGATCCTCTCGGTAGAAGTGCTCTTCGTCCTTATCGACAACGCGAGTATTAGCAAGCGGCACACCTTCGGCGTCGGCAAGCGCGGCCAGCTGGCGGGCGGTGAGCTGGCGTGTAGCGCCGCGGGCGAAGTAGCGCTCAAGGTAGAACTGGCCGACCATCAGAATCGATGTGATGACCAAGTACCAGGTGGCGGCGACCAGCAGCATCGGCACCGGCAGGAACAGCGCGTTGGCGATGTCGGTGGAGCGACCGTAGAGTTCCAGCGAGAACGGCACTGCGATGACCAGCGAAGTGGTCTTCAGCAGGGAGATGAACTCGTTGCCCGTTGGCGGGATGATGATGCGCATAGCCTGCGGCAGGATGGTGCGGCGGACGGTCTGCCACCAGCTCATACCCAATGCCTTCGATGCCTCGGTCTGACCCTCTGGGACAGCCTGAATGCCGGCACGGACAATTTCAGCCATGTATGCGGACTCGTTCAAGCCGAGACCGACGAATGCCAGCACGAAGGTATTGGAGAGAATGGTGCTTAAATCAACCTCGGTAACGCCCAGGTCAATCGTCGAGTAGATAGTGCCGAGGAGACCCCAAAAGACCAGCTGCACGTAGACCGGCGTTCCTCGGAAAACCCACAGGTAGAACCAAGCAACTGTGGACAGCACGGGGTTTTCCGACATGCGGAGCACGGCGACGATGGCACCGCCGATGATGCCGATAAGCATGGCCAGGACCGTAAGAGCAATGGTCCAGCCAGCGGCAGCGGCGATTCGTGTGTCGAACAGGTACTGGAAGTAAACATCCCAGTGGTAGGCCTCGTTGCGGGCGGCACCGATGATGAACCACAGGAAGAGCACCAGCAGCACTGCTGCGGTAATCCAGCGACCCGGGTGTGGCAGCGGTTTGGCCTTAATTTCTTCGTTGAGTTCCGCCTGTGTGGCCTCGTAGCGGGCGCCAGACGCAGATGAGTCGCTCACTTAAAGTTCCTCTCCGTTAATAGTGGCGCGTTCCAAAGCACCGTCTTCCAAACCCCATGTGGTCAGGATTTGCTTGTACTGGCCGTTGTCGATGAGGTACTGCAGTGCCTGCTGCAGCACAGGGCCGAGTTCTGAATCCTTCGGAATAGCGAAGCCGAACGGGGCACCATCGTAGATATCTCCGGCAAGTTCGAGTTTGCCCTCAGAGCGATTGACCGCGTAGGCACTGACTGGTGAGTCAGCGGCCAATGCATCAGCACGCCCCAGCACCACGGTAGTAGCGGCGGTACCAGCATCCTGGTAGGCCAACTTATCGATTGGCGGCAAACCGCGATCCAGGCAGTCCTGGTTCTTTACCGGCAGGTCCTCCATGTCCGCGACAGTATTGCGCTGAACGGCAACGGTTTTGCCACAGTAGTTATCAGAGCTGGCGTCGCTGCCTGGGCGACGTGCCCACTGCAGGCCGGTATCCAGGTAGTCGACGAAGTCGTAAGTCTTGCGGCGCTCCTCGTTTGAGGTGAATCCGGATGCACCAACATCGACTGCGCCGGCCGACAGGGCCGGCAGAATCAGTGCGAAATCCTGTTCTTGGATTTCAATCTTCAGGTCCAAGACACTGGCCATGGCTCGGATGAGATCGATGTCGAAGCCGATGATGGAACCGGCGGAATCCTTAAACTCTGCCGGGGCGAATGTTGGGTTGGTGCCGATGCGTAACACTTCGCGCTTACGAAGATCTGCTGGGACCTGTTTCGCCAGTTCGGGGACCGCTGCCGGTTTGATTTCTGACCAGCCCTCGGGGTTACCGCTTTCGTCATTGGTGACGCAGCCTGTAAGCCCTAAGAACAAGGTCGCAGTCAGCGTGGCAGCCGCCAATGCGATGGGTCTTTTCATATCTGAATATGTTACCTAGGCGCAGTAATACCTTAAATTCCGGTACCCCTATTCAGCTGCGTCTTAGACTGGTGCAGGAGAACCACACACTTTTCAGGCTTCTGGGAGTGGGGAACTGCGGGCGTTGGTGCGAAGTATCTAACAAAAATCGGGCCTGAGCTAAGGAACAAAACATTATCCAGACCCGATTTACACGGGGGCTAAGCAGCGCCGGTTGCTAGTTTGCTTCAGCTACATTCGCGTCAGCAGCAGCAAACCCAGAGCCGGTGACATCGAGCGGCTCGACCGCGCCGGATGCCGGGTCGCTCAGCGCAGCATCGCGGACTGCCTTCGCCACAGCCGGCATGACGCGCGGGTCCAGCGCTGACGGAATAATACGGTCGGCACTCAGGTCTTCTACGCCGACACTTGCAATGGCTTGGGTAGCAGCCAGCTTCATGGCCTCGGTGATGCGCTTGGCGCCCGCCTCCAGCGCGCCACGGAACAACCCCGGGAAGGCCAGCACATTATTAATCTGGTTCGGGTGATCCGAGCGGCCAGTGGCCACGACGGCTCCGTACTTGCGGGCGACTTCCATCGGAATCTCCGGAATCGGATTGGCCAGCGAGAACAGAATCGGGTCAGCGGCCATCTGGCTAATCGCATCCTCGCCGATACGGCCGGCAGAGACGCCGATGAAAACGTTAGCGTCGACAAGCGCATCGTTGATCGAACCGGTGATACCGCGCGGGTTGGTCATGCCGGCGACCCACTGCTTGATGTCGCTAAGTGGCTCGCGGTTCGGGTGGATGATGCCGCGCGAATCGACGACGATGATGTCGGACACGCCAGCGGACAGCAGCATCTTTGTCGCAGCGACACCAGCGGCACCAGCGCCGGAGATGACCACGCGGAGATCCTGGAAGCTGCGGCCGGTCAGCTTGCAGGCGTTGATTAGGCCGGCTGCGATGACGATGGCGGTACCGTGCTGGTCGTCGTGGAAGATTGGGATGTCGAGCTCTTGGTCGAGACGCTGCTCAATCTCGAAGCAGCGAGGCGCGGAGATGTCTTCGAGATTCACACCGCCAAACGACGGTGCCAGCGCCTTGACCGTCTTGATGATTTCCTCCGTGTCGAGGGTATCCAGGACGATTGGCACTGCGGAGATACCGGCGAACTGCTCGAAGAGCTGGGCCTTTCCTTCCATAACTGGCAGTGCAGCTTTGGGGCCGATGTCGCCGAGGCCAAGGACTGCGGTGCCGTCGGAGATCACCGCGACGTTCTGGCCGGTCCAGGTGTAGGTGCGGGCCAGGGCCGGATCTTCGTGGATGGCCTCACAGACGCGGGCGACACCTGGGGTGTAGCTGATGGAGAGGTCGCGAATCGTCTCGAGCTTCATGGTCGAGTGCGAGCGGAGCTTACCGCCGCGGTGTGCCTCGAAGATTTCCGCATCTGTGATGGACGACGGATCCGTGGGGGCGGTGTCCTCCGGTACTGCGTGAAGCGGCGTCTTAGCGGAGTTCGCGTTCGCAGTGTGGTCGGAGGAGCTAGAGGAAGAATTCGCAGCAGGCATGATGACAGTCCAAAACGTGTTGAGTACTGAGTACTTTGTACTTTGAGAAAACTCGACCGCGGCGTGAGCTGCTGGTGGGCAGTGCGTAAAGCCGGGAGCAAGGCTGGCCGCTGATACGTAGTGGTGTGCGTAAAAACCAAACCAGTCTTGCTATACGGGATTGGTATCTCATTATATGGACGGTGGGGTGGAAAATAAAATCTTTGCGGTTGGGGGAGCGGGGGCGGAACCTTTCTGCTGAAGCTCAGTTTGCGTCACCACGCGCCCTATAATCAGAATTCAATCGATTGAAAGGCTCATTTCGTCCCATGCAAGATCAGACCAAGCTCATCCACGCCGGCTACGTACCAGGTAATAAAGACCCACGTCAGGTGCCGATTATCCAGTCGACGACCTACACGTTCGACTCCTCCGACGACATTGCTGCCGTCTTTGACGAACCAACTCACGCACTGATTTACTCCCGCTTCGCGAACCCAACGGTTATGGCCGTCGAAGAGAAAATCGCCGACCTTGAGGGAGGCGCCGCAGCAATGGCCACCACGTCCGGCCAGGCCGCAACTGCACTCGCAATCATGAACCTCTGCTCCGCGGGCGACTCGTTTGTCACCTCGTCGGAAATCTACGGTGGTACCTCGAACCTCTTCGCTACCACGCTGAAGCGCTTCGGTATCGAGGCAATCTTCGTCAATCAGAATGCCTCCGAGGAGGAAATCGCCGCAGCATTCAAACCGAACACCAAGGCGCTATTTGGTGAAATCATTGCCAACCCGGCGATGAGTGTGCTCGATGTCGAGAAGTTCGCCCGCATCGCCCACGGCCAGGGTGTACCGCTGATTGTCGACAGCACCTTCGCCACCCCGATTCTGTGTAAGCCCATCGAGCACGGCGCAGACATCGTCGTCCACTCCACTTCTAAGTACATGGACGGCCACGCGATCCAGGTCGGCGGCGTCATCGTCGACTCTGGCAAGTTCGATTTCACCAACGGCAAGTTCCCCGACTTTACCGAGCCCGACGAGTCCTACCACGGCGTCGTGTACACCAAGGACTACGCCGTCGCGCCGTTCGTCATTAAGGCGCGCATGCAGCTACAGCGCGACTTCGGCGCATACCCAGCAGCTCACTCCGCCTTCATGCTGAACCAGTCGCTCGAAAGTCTCGACGTTCGCATGCGTCGTCACTGCGAGAACGCACTGAAGGTCGCCGAATACCTCGAATCGCGCACGGATTTGCTTAACGACGTTCGTTACCCCGGCCTGAAATCTTCCCCATACTACGAGCTTGCTCAGAAGTACCTCGACGGAGCTTCCGGTGTGGTCACGATTGATCTCAAGGGTGGCCGTGAAGCTGGCACGACCTTCATGGATGCGCTGAAACTGGTGACCCGTCAGGTGCACGTGGCCGACTCCCGTTCCTGCGTGCTGCACCCGGCTTCCACCACACATCGCCAGGTTCCGGATGAGCAGCTGCCGTCGGTGGGGATTACCCCTGGTCTTGTTCGACTGTCCATTGGTTTGGAAAATGTTGACGATATTATTGCCGATATTGAGCAAGCGCTGGCCAAGGTTGAAGGCTAGTTTGTCGAGAGTTTAGCCAGGTCCAATCCCCGTTTGGCGGGGTAGGGCCTGGTTTTTTCTTACCTCCAGCGGGGGTATGGTTCGTGAATCGAAAATGTTTTTGTAGTGCGGAGAATCGAATCCGGGATTGCTGAGATAGTTCCAACTGACGACAGAGAGCTGTTCGTTTATTGCAACTTCTACGTAGGAGGCTTCTTACGATGTCCGATTCCACTTTCCCTCAGAACCCGCAGAGCCCACAGAACCCGTATGGCTCCCAGAATCCGTATGACTCCCAGAATCCGCAGGCTTCGCTGGGGCAGCAGCCCTACCAGCACAACCCGCAGGATCCGCTCGGTCAGCAGCTCTACCCGCAGGGTCAGTCGGCAGCTGGGCAGGTGCCTCCGGCTCCGAAAGAAAAGAAGAAGGGCGGCTGCTTCAAGTGGGGCGGTATCGCCGCGGGTGCTGTCGTGGTCCTAGCCGTGGCGGCCACCTTGACCGGTGGCGGCGATGCTGATTCGGGCTCCGATTCTGAAGCTGCGTCTCTCTTTGATTCGGACACTGCAGTTGCGGATGATTCTGGCTCTGTTGAGAATGCCGATTTCGCTGAGAATCCTGAGGCGGCTGTAGAGGGGCAGCAGGGCCAGGCGGAGAAGCAGGAAAAACAGGAAGAGAAGGTTCCGACCGAGCACAAGAATGCTCTCCGCAAGGCCAAGAGTTACTCGGATTTGATGCACATGTCGAAGGCCGGCATCTATGACCAGCTGACCTCGGAGTATGGCGAGAAGTTCTCGCCGGAGGCTGCCCAGTATGCAATGGACAACCTTGAAGTGGACTGGAATAAGAATGCACTGGAAAAGGCGCGCTCTTACCAGGATTCGATGGCAATGTCCCCGGATGCGATTTACGATCAGCTGACGTCGGAATATGGCGAGCAGTTTACCCCGGAGGAAGCTCAGTACGCGGTGGATAATCTGTAGCAGCGGGTTTTGTTTGTTGATGACGCCAATTGGCCAGAGCCCCAGTTGGATGCATGCTGCAAAAGGACGGTTTCCGCTTCACCAGAATGCATTTGCTGCACACTTAACGGCTCCTGGTGAAGCGGAAACCGTCTTAGCTGTTTTATGGCGTGCTCTGGCAGTTGAGCGACTGTCGGCAGCAAAACTTCGGCGCGGTGCAGATTGTGCCGAGAAAAATGTGGATTAGATGGCTGATTATGCATATTTCTCTAATGGCTCGTGGATGATAGGTGCTGCTGAAGGCGAGCCTGAAGGTAGTCCAGCTTATTTATTAACTGTTGGAGGAAAATGCATTAAGAAGACACACCAAGATTCACCAGAGATTGATGAGTTCATATCTCGTGCAGTCAAAGTGACCAAATGAGTAGTCGTAAACGAAAATAACTGTGAAAATGCTGCAGTATGGGCTGGATAATGCCTTTACTAAAATGTGTCGTACGGAGTTTGACTACCCGCTAAAACCTCCAGGTAGCGGCACATCCGAGGTAAGAAAGAGAGGGAAATCGTATGGCACTAGATGATGTTATGCCGGCGAAGGTGACATATATTGACCCTAGCCGAGTTCTCCCTGTTGACAATGAAATTGAATATGAGGCGTTTGATGCGGTAGCCGACAAACTCCTTCTGTTGCTTGGAAATACAGCACGACGGCACACGATGGAAGACTATGAGGACGGCGGATATCCTGCGGAGGCGCTCAATTCAGCGCTTTGTGCTATCCAAGTACCGATACCCCGAAGTGCTGTTGACATCATTCGGTCATACATCCCGAAGCTGAATGAGTTCAACGATGATTGGTTTGGTGTTGAGGAAGCGCTTGACAACGCGATTGAGCGCTGCGGAATTGATGAGTCCGCATAGTTGGCAAAACAGTTGATGCCCCGTTCCACTTGAACTGCTCCCCACTAGTCGGTAACTGATTTCTCAGTCCAACTAATGGGGAGCAGTTCATCGGTGGTGGCGGGGTTTTCTTATGCCCGAAAACAGAATTCGCCAGGAGGTAACCGCAGGACTCAGCAAGCAATACGTGGCTCATTTTTGGCTCACTTTTGGCTCAAAATACCCGTGAAAGTGCGTGAAAAAGAGTGAAAGATAGTGAATAATAACCCAAGCAAAAACCCGCCCCCACCAGGCTAAACGCCAGGTGAAAGCGGGTTTTAAAATCGTGCCCCCGGTGAGACTCGAACTCACACTGGACGGGTTTTGAATCCGTTGCCTCTGCCAATTGGGCTACAGGGGCGCAAAGCCGTCGATAAGCGAAAATGCTCTGTCGAAGCGACCTTGTCTAGTTTA
Source organism: Corynebacterium sp. HMSC073H12 (assembly GCF_001837775.1). NCBI lineage: Bacteria > Bacillati > Actinomycetota > Actinomycetes > Mycobacteriales > Corynebacteriaceae > Corynebacterium > Corynebacterium sp. HMSC073H12. The sequence goes on from NZ_KV834024.1 coordinate 76,929, forward strand.
GTCCATCGACCCCGAATTAGAAAAACGGCGCTGCGCATAAGCGACGACGCTGACGATTGCGGCGCCGAGAATGAACAGTCCGAGGGCGAGTCCCCAGTCGGAGCCGATGCCCTGGAGCTCGTTGTTTTTGGTCTGCCACGGCCAGAGAGCGCGCAGCGAACCGAGCATGAGTCCGGACATGGCGACCAGCGTGAGCGCCTGGTGTGTACTCAACAGCCATTCGAGGAGGCGGATGAACAGGACGATGCCGATCAGTGCGCCGACGAAGAAAGTGCCGATGTAGGCGACGTCACGGTCATGAATTGCGCCCATGGTCGGTGCGTAGAGTCCGATGACCAACAGGAAGAAGGAACCGGAAACGCCCGGCAGCACTAGTGCGCACACGGCAATCGAAGCGGCGATGAGCACGAGCCACAGAGGCGGCTGTGTCGGTGCGGCCTGCGGTAGCGATGTGAGCGTGAACAGGGCGACGCTGAAAAACAGGAAGACGGCGATGGCCTTGCCGCGCATGCCCGGCTGACGCAGAGCACCCGGCTGTAGCTCGTTCAGCGGCATGGTGATTGAGGCGGCAATCATGCCCATGAACAGTGCTCGGGAAGCGACCGGCTGGTTGGTGACGAAGTTCTCCATGACTCCTGCCATGGAGAAGACCACGGCAGCCATGCCGATAGCTACCGGGATGAGCAGCCACCAGTCAATCCTGCGTAGGTCCTCCTTGAAGGTGCCCTTGGAGATCGCCCGCGGCAGGTCGGTGATGCGCTTTGCCGATTCAATCAGGCGTCCGTAGATGCCCGTAATCAGCGCAAGGGTGCCGCCGGAGACACCCGGAATCGTCTCGGCGAGACCAATGAGGCCACCACGAACTGCGTTGGCGATGACACCCAGCGGGGTCGGCTTCGGGATTTCAGAGTAGGGGCTCGTGGTCGGCAGCGTAGTCGACTCTGCACCAGGAGCGCTCATATTTTCAGTAGACATCGCAGGCCATTGTATGTCTTCCATCTGAGAAGAACCGTATTTCCGTGTGTGTATTAGCAGCTTCGGAGTGCGATTAAGAACACAAAACAAAAAAGCAGCGACTGGGGTGGCGCTGCTGATTCAGTGAGTTACGCAGGAGTAGGCGGTGGGTGGTGGGTGGTGGGTGGTAGGTGATGGGCGGTGGAGCTGCTTCCTGAGCTGTGCTCGGACCTTAGCCGTGCTCGATAATCTGCTGCAGGCAGCTACCCATGGCCTCCACCGAGATCTTCGGCGCGTTGGCCTCGTCAATCAAACCGGTATCGGAAAGAACTAGGTATCCGACGCAGAGGGAAACAACCATCTGGCTGCGGTACACGGCAGTTTCGTGGCTGATGTCCTCTGGGCCGTCTTCTTCGACGCGGTGAATCAAGTCGTCGGCGATAGCTTCATTGAACCGTTCGGCGATGACTTTTGCAGTTTCCTCGGAGTCAAGGGATCCGACAATCAGCGGAATCATGGACTGTCCGGCCATTCCTTGACCAGTCAAAATAGCGCTGGCCATCCGCTGGCCAAGTTCATTGAAGGGAGCTCGGCTGAGCGTGCCTTTGAACTGGCTAAAGTCAATCAGTTCGGCCATGAGACCTTCTTTGGAGCCGAAGTACTTGATGATGAGCGGCGCGCTAACGCCCGCATCGCTGGCAATCTCCTTCAGTGGCACGCTTCGCAAAGGCTTGCGTGCGAAGTGCCGAGCTGCAGCCGCGATAATGCGCTCGCGGGTGGAATGGGCACTCCGTTGGAAATTGGTCGAATCGAACTCACTCATGCTGACGAGTCTAAAGCCATGAAAGCGTAACTTCGCCAATTGCTTTCAAGTGCACGCGCAGGACGTGGCGATATGTTTTCGCGGCCACCTCAAAGAGGGGGTAATTTCTAGACGCCTCATTTGGGGCAGGTTCTATGCATGTTGTTGAACAATCGTTGGAAAATATGGAAAAACTCCAGGAAAATAAGGCGAATATTAAAGTTGGATTACAGCATTTCGGAAACTGAAACCAAGTGCCAAGCGACGCTCGGGAGGCTTACTCTTGCGAATCACTGTTCACGTGGACTAAGGGGCTGCTGAACCCGTTTCAAAATACCGCTTGATTACCGTAATTATTGTTCACTGAAGCAGGCCGACCAACAACTCATCCTCCGTAGCCGCGAGTCCCCAGCGCGAATCTCAGTTTTCCTACGCTGTTCAATATTTTCCTACACTGGGTTGTCATGAAGAAGACCCTCATGCTTATCGACGGTCATTCCATGGCCTTCCGCGCGTTCTTTGCCCTTCCGGTGGATAATTTCTCAACCACCGGCGGTCAGACAACGAACGCGGTGTACGGCTTCCTTTCTATGCTGTCCAATATCCTCAGCGAGGAAAAGCCCACGCACGTGGCGGTCGCCTTCGATGTCGCCCGCGAGACCTTCCGCAACGAGATTTTCCCGGAGTATAAGGCCCAGCGTGAGAAGACTCCTGAGGAATTCCGTGGTCAGGTGCCGCTTATTCAACAGGTGCTGAAAGAGATGGGCATCGTCACGCTGGAAAAGGACAACTACGAGGCCGACGACATTATCGCGACGTTGGCTACCCAGGCCAAGCCTGAGGGCTTCGAAACGCTCATCGTCACCGGCGACCGCGACTCGTTCCAGTTGGTCAATGACACCACTACGGTGCTCTATCCAATGCGCGGTGTCACTACGCTTCATCGCTTCACGCCTGCGGCTATTGAGAAGAAGTACGGTCTAACGCCGACTCAGTACCCGGACTTCGCGGCCCTCCGTGGCGATCCCTCCGACAATCTCCCGGGCATTCCAGGGGTCGGCGAGAAAACCGCGACGAAGTGGATCGTTCAGTACGGCACACTGGAAAACCTCATCGATCACGCCGACGAAATCCGCGGCAAAGTCGGCGACAACTTTCGCGAGCGCGTCGCAAACGTCCAGCTGAACCGTGACATCACCGAAATGGTCAAGGACCTGCCCTTGCCATACGGTCCGAACGAGCTCGAGCTCCGGCCCGCTGATGCCCAGGGAATCATCGACTTCTTCGACCGCCTCGAATTCGGCGATAACCTCCGCGAGCGCGTGTTCCGCACCCTTTCCATCGAAGGTGCGGGCGTCACCGCCTCCACCAGCGACAGCGCGACAAAGCTCGAGGCGGTCTCGCTTGACGACGGCGCCCTGGCTGCCTGGCTGGGTGAACTGCACGAGCCGGCCGCGTTGCAGGTCGTGGAGCACACCCTGATGATTGGCTCCGCCGATGAGAAGGGCAAGGCTAGCGGTCAGGCCGTTTCTCTCGACCTCGGCGAGCTATCCGCAGAAGATGCCGACACACTGCGCGAGTGGCTCGCAGGCGACCACCCGAAGCTGGTGCATGACTGTAAATCGGCCATGCATGCGCTCTGGAATTACGACTTCGAGCTGGCAGGGGTCATCCACGACACTTTCTTGGCCGCGTACCTGCTGCGCCCAAGTCAGCGCAGTTACAGCTTGGACAACGTCGTCCAGCGTCACCTTGGCCAGACTCTTTCGCAGACCGATGGTCAGATGACCCTGCTCGATGGCCCGGCCGAAGATGCTTCCCATGTCGCCGCCGTCATCGACCTGGCGGAGCGGTTGGCTCTCGAACTCGATGAGGCCGGACTCTACAGTGTGTACGCCGACCTGGAAGTTCCGCTCGCTCCAGTGCTTGGCCGGATGGAGCGCGCCGGTATCGCTGTGGATGTCGATGCACTCGAGGAGCTTCGCAAGCAGGCGCAGGCGGCTACCGATGAGGCGGAGAGTGAGGCTCGCAACCTCGTCGATAAGCCTGAGCTGAATCTCGGATCGCCGAAACAATTGCAAGAAGTCCTGTTTGACCAGCTGGGAATGCCCAAGACGAAGAAGACGAAGACTGGCTATTCCACGGCGGCGAAGGAAATTGAGGGGTTGGCGAAGGTCAACCCACATCCGTTCCTGGATTACCTGCTGAAGTTCCGCGAGTCGCAAAAGATGAAGTCAACCGTCGAGGGGCTGATTAAGGCCGTCGCCGATGATGGCCGTATTCATACGACCTTTAATCAGACGGTCGCGGCGACGGGGCGCCTGTCGTCGACGGAGCCGAATCTGCAGAATATTCCGGTGCGCACGGAGTTCGGGCGACGGATTCGTGAGGCGTTTGTGGTGGGCGATGGCTATGCGCAGCTGATTACCGCGGACTACTCGCAGATTGAGATGCGTGTGATGGCGCACCTGTCGCAGGATCCGGGGCTGATTGAGGCCTACCGACAGGGCGAGGACCTGCATAACTACGTCGGCTCGAAGGTCTTCGGCGTCGGTATTGATGAGGTCACGCCTGAGCTGCGTCGTCGTGTCAAGGCGATGAGCTACGGTCTGGCTTACGGTCTGAGCGCTTTTGGTCTGGCTCAGCAGCTCGACATTCCGCAGCGCGAGGCGAAGAAGCTCATGGAGGACTACTTCGAGCGCTTCGGCGGCGTGCGCGATTACCTGCACAAGGTTGTTGAGCAGGCGCGCAAGGATGGCTTTACGGCCACGATGTTCGATCGGCGCCGCTACCTGCCGGAACTCAACGCCGACAACCGCATCGCTCGCGATAACGCGGAACGCGCGGCTTTGAACTCGCCAATCCAAGGGTCGGCGGCGGACATTATTAAGATTGCAATGCTCCGGGTCGACGATGCTTTACGACGAGGCGGGTTGCGCTCGCGTGTCCTCCTGCAGGTTCACGACGAACTGGTCGTTGAAGTTGCAGATGGGGAAGAGGCGGCCATCAAGGAGCTGTTGCATCGTGAGATGGACTTGGCGGCTGAATTGCTGGTACCGCTGGATGTTTCCATTGGTGCTGGTGTGAACTGGGATGCTGCTGCGCATTAGTGGTGCGAAGGAGAGGTGGCGGTCGCGGCCGGCGGACCTTTTGCGGACTCGCCGAGAGCGTGTTGCGGACTTGAATGTCGCAGCTCAAATCGGTATTGTTCGCTAGGTATGCATTAGCATGCCGACTTTGCAGCCTCGAGTTCCAGGGACATCGGGTTAACTAATTGCCAATGGCGAGATTCGCCGAAAGCGGATTTGGCCCGGCTGTCCAGGAGTTTCTTTGAGGGGTAAGGCCGAAATTGTCCGTTTTTCGATTTCTATCCGCTTCGGAGCACATCTTATATGTCCACTTCTAACGTCCCTCAGGTTGCCATCAACGACATTGGCACCGCTGAGGATTTCCTGGCCGCTGTCGACTCGACGATGAAGTACTTCAACGATGGTGACATCGTTGAGGGTACCGTCGTTAAGGTTGACCGCGACGAGGTTCTTCTCGACATCGGCTACAAGACTGAAGGTGTCATTCCTTCCCGCGAACTGTCCATCAAGCACGATGTCGACCCTGATGAAGTGGTCGAAGTTGGCGATGAGATCGACGCGCTGGTCCTGACCAAGGAAGACAAGGAAGGCCGCCTCATCCTGTCCAAGAAGCGCGCTCAGTACGAGCGTGCTTGGGGCACCATCGAGCAGCTCAAGGAGAACGACGAGCCGGTTACCGGTACCGTCATCGAGGTCGTCAAGGGCGGCCTGATTCTCGACATCGGCCTGCGTGGCTTCCTGCCGGCTTCCCTCGTTGAGATGCGTCGTGTCCGCGACCTCCAGCCGTACATCGGCCAGGAGATTGAGGCCAAGATCATCGAGCTCGACAAGAACCGCAACAACGTTGTTCTGTCCCGCCGTGCATGGCTCGAGCAGACCCAGTCTGAGGTCCGCTCTGAGTTCCTGCACCAGCTGCAGAAGGGCCAGGTCCGCAAGGGTGTCGTTTCCTCCATCGTCAACTTCGGCGCATTCGTCGATCTCGGCGGTGTTGACGGCCTGGTTCACGTTTCCGAGCTGTCCTGGAAGCACATCGACCACCCGTCCGAGGTTGTCCAGGTTGGCGACGAGGTCACCGTCGAGGTTCTCGAGGTCGACCTGAACCGCGAGCGCGTTTCCCTGTCCCTGAAGGCTACTCAGGAAGATCCGTGGCGCGTCTTTGCCCGCACTCACGCAATCGGCCAGATTGTTCCGGGCAAGGTCACCAAGCTGGTTCCGTTCGGTGCGTTCGTCCGCGTCGAGGAAGGCATCGAGGGCCTGGTTCACATCTCCGAGCTGGCTTCCCGCCACATCGATGTTCCGGACCAGATCGTCTCCGTCGACGAGCAGGTCATGGTCAAGGTCATCGACATCGATCTCGAGCGTCGTCGTATCTCCCTGTCCCTCAAGCAGGCTGACGAGGACTTCACCGAAGAGTTCGACCCAACCAAGTACGGCATGGGCGACTCCTACGACGAGCAGGGCAACTACATCTTCCCGGAGGGCTTCGACCCGGAGACCAACGAGTGGATGGAGGGCTTCGAGACCCAGCGCGCAGAGTGGGAGGCTCGCTACGCAGAGGCAGAGCGTCACCACCAGCTGCACGCTGCCCAGATTGAGCGTCACCGTGCTGCAGCTGCCGAGGCTGCAGAGACCGCTTCGAACTACTCCTCCGAGTCCGGCGAGGCAGCACCGGCTGCTCCGGCCGCACCGGCTGCAGACAACGCAGGCGGCACCCTGGCTTCCGACGAGCAGCTCGCTGCACTGCGCGAGAAGCTGGCTGGCAACTAAGCTAGACCGCTAAGGGGCTTACACGTCCCTTTGAGAAGTCACCCCGGCGAGGTTTTCCTCGCTGGGGCTTTTTCGTGCTTTCTTTGCTTTACGACGGGCACCTGTTCGGCCTTGTTTTTCTAGAGGCGGCTTGGGTGCTTGCTGCATTTTTGGTCCTGGTGTTGGGATTTCGGACGATGAAGGTGACACCGCTGCTGCCTAAGGCGGGCTTGCGCTTCACCAGAAGTGGCTTGCTGCACAGTAGCCGGCTGCTGGCGAAGCGCAAGCCGCCCTAATGGTTCTAATGGTCCTAATGGCCCTGGCGCCCCTGTCGATTCTGGTGGCTCTGGCTGTCCTGACCGCCGTTGACAGCCTGTCTGCCTACCCATATGGTTGATGACATGACAACAAAGAATAAGGCTAGCCAGGTAGAGGACTCCTCGCACTCCACCGGTGGGGTGTACTCCCAGGAGGGCAAGGACTTTAATCGCGACACCCGCTATATCGGTGACCGCATTGTTAGGGGCGGTCGCGAAGTAGGACAGGGGATTAAGACGTGGCCTGTTGAAGCCGGTCGATACCGCCTTATTGCTGCTCGTGCCTGTCCGTGGGCACACCGCACGCTCATCGTTCGCAGGCTGCTCGGCTTGGAAGATGCAATTTCGGTCGGAATTCCAGGGCCGGTTCACGATGCCCGCTCCTGGACATTCGATAAGGGACCAGGTGGCCGGGAGGAAATACTCGGCTACGAGCGCCTGCAGGAGGCATTCCTAAAGCGCTTCCCGGACTACCAACAAGGCATTACCGTCCCCGCCATCGTTGAGATTGAGTCGGGTGAGGTCGTCACCAATGACTTCCCCTGGATTACCTTGGACTTCATTACCGAGTGGGCCGAGTTCCACCGCGAAGGTGCCCCGGATCTCTACCCGGTGGAGATGCGCGAGGACATGGATGAGCTCATGCAGTTCATCTACACCGAAATCAATAACGGCGTCTACCGCTGTGGCTTCGCGGGCTCACAGGACTCCTACGACAAAGCTTACGACCGACTGTTCAGTGCCCTAGACAAGGTATCTGAGCGCTTAGAGACCCGCCGCTACCTCATGGGCGACCACATCACTGAGGCCGACATTCGACTTTACACGACCCTCATCCGCTTCGATGGGGTCTACCACGGCCACTTCAAGTGCAATCGGAATAAGATCTCCGAGATGCCGGTTCTATACAACTACCTGCGTGATCTCTTCCAGACTCCGGGCTTCGGCGACACCACTGACTTTGTCGATATCAAGCGCCACTACTACGAGGTCCACCGCGACCTCAATCCTTTAGGTATTGTCCCGAAGGGCCCGGAGCTCTCCGACCTGCTCCAGCCGCACGGCCGTGAAGCCCTTGGTGGCAGCCCATTCGGTAATGGCACTGCTCCGGCCACAGTCAACCCGGATCCCGTTGAAGAGGGCCACCGCATCGAGGATCTCGTCGTAAAGCACTAACGTGCCGGGGCGTGTCCACGTACCCTTAGAGACATGCTCAAAGTAGGACTAACCGGTGGCATGGGCAGCGGAAAATCTACGGTCGCCCGTAGGTTCGCCGAGCTCGGTGCCGTCATCATCGACGCTGATCAGATTGCTCGTGACGTCGTCGAACCCGGCGAACCGGCGCTGGCCGAACTCGCCGAAGCTTTCGGCGAGGGCATTGTGCTTGACGACGGCTCCCTCAACCGCGGCGAGCTTGCGAAGCGGGCCTTCGTATCCGCGGAGAAGACGGAGCTGCTGAACTCCATCACCCACCCGCGTATTGAGCAGCGCACCGAAGAGCAGTTCAACGCGGCAGGTGACGCCATCATTGTTTTTGACTCTCCGCTGCTGATTGAAATGGGGCAGTCGGAAGCGCAGGACCTCGTCGTGGTTGTGCATACCCCGGTGGAGGTCCGTCTCGACCGTCTGGTGGAAAGTCGCGGTGTAGACCGAGAGGATGCGAAGCAGCGCATCGCTAAGCAAATTAGCGATGACAAGCGTCTGCAGTTCGCCGATGTGGTCCTGGAAAACTCAGGCACCGAGGAGGATCTCGTGCGCCAGGTCGACCGGATTTGGGAGCGGATTATCCAGCCGCTGAATCAGATTCGTCAGCTACAGGCCAGGCAATAGCAGTCCGACCAATAGCGGGCCGGGCAATAGCAGTCCGATCAGTAACGGGCAGATCAGCTGCAGGCCGATCAGCAAGATAATCCCGCAGCCGCGCGATTGCCTCCTTAATCACCTCGGCGCGCTTGCAGAAAGCGAATCGCACCAGGTAGCGGTATTTTTCTGACTCCGGGTCATCCACAAAGGCGGTGACGGGGATAGCTGCGACTCGGCATTCCTTGACCAGGCGGGTGCAGGTCTCCAGTGCGTCGCCAAGCCCCCAGCTCGAGACATCGGCGACGACAAAATACCCTGCCTGCGGCGTGAAGACGTCGGCGCCAAGGCCCTCCAGCCCATCGGCGAGGAGCCGCATGTTGCCCTCGAGCTGCCTCGCTAGCTCGTCCACCCATGGAGCACATTCTTTCAGGCCACGAGCGACTGCGGGCTGAAGAGGAGTGGCACCGACATAGCTCAAGAACTGCTTGGCCTTGACCACGCCATCGAGCAACTCGGCCGGAGCGAGCGCCCAGCCAATCTTCCAACCGGTGACGTTGAAGGTCTTTGCGGCGCTGGACACGACAATGGTGCGCTCACGCATGCCGGGCAGAGCGCTGATGGAAGAGTGTGACAATCCGTTGAAGTACAGGCGTTCGTAGACTTCGTCGGCAAGCACAAGCAGATTGTTTGCGATGACGACATCGGCGATGGCCTGCAAGTCCTCGTTTTTGAGGACAGTGCCGGTGGGATTGTGCGGCGAATTGATGATGATCATGGCCGTGTCATCGGTGACGGCATCGGCAAGTGCACTGCGGTCAAGCGACCAGAAGTGTTCCGTGTCCGAGACCGTGGGAATGAGCGGCACCGCGGTATATGTGCAGTTAGCCAGTGCGATGGCGGCTTTGTACGAGTCGTAGTACGGCTCGATGACGATGACGTGGCCGCCGGGTTCGAGATGCCCCAAGGCGGTGGCGGCAATCGCCTCCGTGGCACCGACGGTGACCAGGCATTCGGCGTCGGCATCGTAGACCTGCCCCGTACGGCGGGCGCGATCGGCGACGATGGCCTCGCGGAGCACCTTCATACCGCGGCCGGGGCCGTACTGGTTATTTCCGCCAGCTATTTGATGCTGCGCCTCCGCGAGCACCTCCTCCGGCCCGTCCCAATCGGGGAAGCCCTGCCCAAGATTGATTGCCTCGTGCTCAGTGGCGAGGCGGGACATGGTGGCGAAAATGGTCTCGCCGAAAGGACGCAAGCGGGAAACGGTCATGGTTTTACTGTAGGCGGGAGATTGTGCGCTTGTTGCAGTTTCTTTCGGGGGATTGCAGCCGGCGGCCAGCAGTTGCACCGACTGTCGACCGCCACCTGGTGCGCTAGAGCATGTAAATCTTTGCGTTGTTGCCGCCGGTGCACACGACAACGTCGTCCTGTGTGTTGCAGCGGAGGTCGTAGGTCTTTCCGGTCGCGGGGCTCTTGGCCTTGATATTGGGCTGCAAGTGGTCGCGGATGTTGTCCTCCGTCGCGTTCAGCCCCTTGGTCTGCTCGTTGAATACCGCTTTGGCAAAGCCGCAGCTGGTACTTGGGCCCGCCGCGACGAGGTTGACGGCGTATCCATCGCCATAGATGCAGGTAGTCACCTGTTCTCCATCCGCCGTGAAGGTGGATCCCGGGGCGGGGTTGTTGTAGATTTCAGCGGTCATGTCCTGACGAAGTCCGCTGCCTTCGCCGTTGTCACCGCTTTCGCTTGACGACGTCGACGTGCCACCAGTCTCCGCCGTCGTTGTATCGTCTCCCTGATCCGGTGCAGAACCGGTTGGGTTGGGCGTGTTGCCTGAACTCTTGTCAGACACGCCATTCTCGGTCTGCGTAATGGTGGTGGTCTCTGCAGCGGTTGCGTCAGCAGCGGTGCCCTCGGCATTAGCATTCTCAGCGCTAGCCGGGTCAGTCGCCGCTTCATTTCCTTGTGAGGAACAGGCGGTGAAAGCCAATGCGGTGGTAGCGAGGATACCGGCCACAAGGGCTCGGTGTGAGGTTGCTTTTCGAGTGGTGGAACCTGGGCGAGTCCTAGCGGGCGTGTGGACTAGTGCGCGGCGCGAGGTGTTCATAGGCGCCAGGCTAGTTGCTGTTCGGTCAGTTTTCATTACAAAATAAATAACAATTCGGCAAATGGATGGCTGTTTATCTCGTGATATCGGCTGTTTATCGCGGCTTATTGGCGTAGCCAACCGTTGGATTCCACTCCCAGACTTTCTGGCAGGCAGGCCATCCTGGTTTATAGTCCACGCGGGGACGGCGCTTTTGTACCCATCGGATTGCCTGCTCGATTTCGTCGAGGACGCTGTCGAGATTCCAATTGATGCATGAGTCTGTGAACCGCAGGACTATCCAGCCGTGCAGCGTGCCGGAGTTGGTCTTCCAACGATCTGAGATGAATGAGTCCTCGTTCGCGTGGTACTTCTCGGAGTCGACTTCGATGGCTATTTTCCACTGGTCAAGCAGGATATCGAAGCAGTAGGGGCCGATGAATTGGTTCATTCGGATCCGGTACCCGCGCTTAATCAATGGGCGAGCTAGCTTGCGCTCGAGTTCGCTGCATGCGCCGATCGGCGTGGTGGTGATGGTTTCACGCAGCCATGCGGGGACTTTCCGCATCCGGCTGAGGTCGTGGTTGAGTCGCTTCTCGCCGTCCCGGCCGGCGTAGTGTGTTTCCAGGATTCTGCGTGCATAGTCTTTTGAAGCTCGTGCTGCCCAGAGTGCTTCGACGACTGGGAGGCCATTGATGCTGGTGCAGGCCGGCAGGCGGCTATGCCTAATGGAGAAGGTCTCGGCCTGAACTGATCCCGCGCCTTCTGCCTGGATAGGAAATGTCAGAGGAAGTCTCAAGTGGATTTGGCATGCGCTTTTACCGCTTAGAGCAATCTTTTTGTAATGCCCTGTGATTGCTCGGGCGACTGAGGCGGGAGAGTGGTCGTCAATGTAGAGGCCACGTACTAATTTAGTTAGCCTGCCTTGTTGTAGGAGGGCTCGGGTCTTTTTCTCTCCGATGCCGAGTGCACGTAACTCGGCCGTGGTGAAACTTCCCATGGTCGGGACTCTAAGCCTTTTCGATCCAGGGGCTTTTCTTTGAGAGAGGCTCCGCGTCCAATCTGTGGACAACTTTCAAGGTGTGGATAACCCCGGCCGCCCGCAGCCGGCAGCTGTGCAGCCGCAGCCTCAACCTGGCAGCCTCGCAGCGACGGACCATCGATAAGACGGCTTGCGCTTCACCAGGAGCCAGTCGCTGCGTACTAAGGGCCAGCTGGTGAAGCGGAACCCCGCCTGCGGTGCCAGCGGTGCCTGTGCCGGCCCCCAAATTCCTTCAGCCACCCCAAAGCCCAGGGAAGCGAGCATAACCAGCCCATATAAAGCAGCCTTCGCTACGCTGGGAACTATGGCATTTGCAGCAGAGCAACCCGTCCTCGCACACTCGGAGTTCCGTCCCGTCGGTGAAGTCGAGCGCGCTGAGGGAACCTTCGAGGTCATCAGCGAGTTCGAGCCCTCGGGCGACCAGCCGCAGGCAATCGCGGAACTGTCGGAGCGCCTAGATAGAGGCGAGCGCGAGGTTGTCCTGATGGGTGCCACGGGCACCGGTAAGTCAGCCACCGCAGCGTGGTTGATCGAAAAGGTGCAGCGCCCAACCCTCGTCATGGCGCCGAACAAGACTCTGGCGGCCCAGCTGGCCAATGAGCTCCGCAGCCTGCTGCCAAACAACGCGGTCGAGTACTTCGTTTCCTACTACGATTACTACCAACCTGAGGCCTACATCGCGCAGACCGATACCTATATTGAAAAGGATTCCTCCATCAACGAGGATGTGGAGCGCCTGCGCCACTCGGCTACTTCAGCGCTGCTGTCGCGTCGCGACGTAGTCGTCGTCAGCTCTGTTTCTTGCATCTATGGCCTGGGTACCCCTCAGTCTTACCTCGACCGTTCGGTGTGGCTGAAGGAGGGCGAGGAAGTCGATCGCGACCAGTTCCTGCGCCTTTTGGTGGACATTCAGTATGCCCGCAATGACATCGCCTTTACCCGCGGCACCTTCCGAGTAAAAGGCGACGTGGTCGACATCATCCCGGCCTACGAAGAAAAGGCCGTCCGTGTGGAGTTCTTCGGCGACGAGATTGATTCGCTGTACTACCTCAATCCAGTCACAGGCGACGTCATCGACCAAGTCCCTGAGCTGCGCATTTTCCCTGCTACGCACTACGTCGCCGGCCCGGAGCGCATGGAACGCGCCGTCGCGGACATCAAGGCCGAGCTCGCCGAACGCCTGGCAGATCTAGAAAACCGCGGCAAGCTGCTGGAAGCACAGCGTCTGCGCATGCGCACGGAGTACGACCTCGAAATGATCGAGCAGGTCGGCTTCTGCTCCGGTATTGAGAACTACTCGCGCCACATCGATGGTCGCGCGCCGGGCTCGGCCCCCGCGACGCTCATCGACTATTTCCCGGAGGACTTCCTCACCATCATCGATGAGTCACACGTCACCGTGCCGCAGATTGGCGGCATGTTCGAGGGCGATGCCTCCCGTAAACGCAACCTCGTCGACTTCGGTTTCCGCCTCCCATCGGCGTTGGATAACCGCCCGCTGACGTTCGATGAATTCGATGCCCGAGTGGGCCAGGTCGTGTTCATGTCCGCAACGCCGGGTGACTATGAGCTCGAGAAGACCGGTGGCGAGTATGTGGAGCAGGTTATTCGTCCGACGGGGCTGGTGGATCCCAAGATCGTCGTTAAGCCTACGGAGGGACAGATCGATGATCTCATCGGCGAGATCCGTAAGCGCACCGAGCGTGACGAGCGCGTGCTCGTGACCACCCTGACTAAGAAGATGGCGGAGGACCTGACCGACTACCTGCTCGAAAATGGCGTGCAGGTGCGGTATATGCACTCGGATGTGGATACGCTCAAGCGCGTTGAGCTGCTGCGACAGTTGCGTCTCGGTGAGTACGACGTGCTGGTCGGCATTAACCTGCTGCGCGAGGGCCTCGACTTGCCCGAGGTTTCGCTGGTGTCAATCCTCGACGCCGACAAGGAGGGGTTCCTGCGTTCGGAGCGCTCGTTGATTCAGACGATTGGTCGTGCCGCGCGAAACGTTTCCGGCGAGGTGCACATGTACGCCGACAAGATCACCGATTCCATGCGGTTCGCCATCGACGAGACGGAGCGCCGCCGTGAAAAGCAGATCGCGTACAACACCGAGCATGGTATCGATCCGCAGCCGCTGCGCAAGAAGATTGCGGACATTCTGGATCAGGTTTACGACAACGCCGACGCTGATTACAAAGGCAAGACCGGTGCGGCCGCCGATGCGCTGCTCTCGCGTGCCGACGGTTCGGGCGCAGCCGAAGGTGCCAGCGGTAAGCAAATGCCGCGGGCTGAGCTTGAGGCGCTTATCGCGGATTTGTCGGAGCAGATGGCTGCGGCTGCGCGTGAGTTGAAGTTCGAGCTCGCGGGGCGCTTGCGCGATGAGATTTTCGACCTCAAGAAGGAACTTAAGGGGATGATTGAGGCCGGTGTCGAGTAGTTTTTTGCTACTGTTGTGGGAAGTAAAACAGTGTATTCGCGAAAGTGCCTCTGGCCAGTGGGTTCGGGGCAACGTCGGCGTTACGCACGATGAACTGTTTTAATGCAACTTCCACAGTGAGGGATAGTTTTCATGAGTGATTACAAGACCATTGTTGTCGGCACGGATGGTTCTAAGTCGTCGCTGCTCGCAGTAGAGCGCGCTGCCTCGATTGCTGCCGCTTTCGATGCCACCCTGGTTATCGGCTGCGCTTACTACGAGACCCAAGAGGATGCGTCCAAGACCCTGCGCCAGGATTCGGTCCAGGTCCTCGGTGATGACCCGGCTCAGAAGAACCTGGCTGCTGCCAAGGAGGCCGCAGAGGCTGTCGGCGCGACCAAGGTTGAGACCGAGGTTCGCTCCGGCTCCCCGGTTGAGGCTCTGATGTCCCTGGTCACTGACCGCCGCGCGGATCTGCTGGTGGTTGGTAACCGCGGTATTAACTCGCTGACTGGTCGTCTGCTGGGCTCCGTGCCGGCGGATGTTGCTCGTCAGTCGGACTGTGACGTCATGATCGTTCACACTGTGAGCTAATAAAACCGTGAGCTAACAAAACGGTGAGCTAATAATTTAGCTTTCGCTTTAAACCGGCGCCTCTGAGTTGAGGTGCCGGTTTTTGTTTTGTGCGGGTTGGGAGGGGGGGAGCGACGTAGGGGGGGGTAGTCGCTGAGGCGGCCAGCGGTGGGGGGCCGCTGGGGCACGGCTAGACCCACTTCAGCTCGGGGAGGTGCTCAGGGCTTTGCTTATCGACGACCACGAGTCCCTGGGTCGCACGAGTCAGTGCGACATACAGGTCCTGTAGCCCCTGCGGAGATTGCGCCACAATCTGGTCGGGCGCGACGACGATGACCTCGTCGAATTCCAGGCCCTTTGAGGTCGTGATGTCATAGACCGCGCAGTTGGTGAGTTTGTTGGGGCGAGTAGCAGGTGCGTCATCGGCGCTAGTCGCGTCGGCAGCATTAGAGCCACCAGCCCCGCCAGCGCCACCAGCCCCGCCATCTTCACCATCTCCACCAGTTCGACCAGCGAGAAAATACCGCACCTCCGCGCGCGTGGCTTCGAGCAACTCTGCCGGGGCGATGACCGCGACCAGGCGGTCCGGCTGCGCAACCTGCTCCACATGCGTCAGCGCCTCCGTCACGGTGTGCGCCAGAACAGGCTTACGGCCGGTCGCGCGAATCGACTGCGGCGCCTCCAGCTCCGAATCAATCTCCGCCAGGACGCTGGCGGCAACCTCCATCACCTCAGCTGGGGTGCGGTAGTTGACGGTCAGCTCGTGGAGATGCCACCTCGAGCCGATTATGGGTTCTAGTACATCGTCCCAGGTCGCGGCACCTGCGGGGGAGCCCGTCTGGGCCACGTCGCCGACGAGGGTCATCCAACCATTGGGGCTGCGGCGGCGCAGCATTCGCCAGGCCATCGCGGAGAGTTCCTGAGCCTCGTCGACGATGACATGGCCGTAGGCCCACAGGCGATCCGCCGCCGCCCGCTCGGCGGTGGATCGCAGGTCGCGCTCACGGTGGCGTTCGGCCAGTGCCTCGGCATCGATGACGTCATACGCTGACAAGATCTCGGCCTCGAAGCCGTCGTCAAGATCCTGGGACGCAGAGCTGGACAGGGTATCCAACGCGCCCTGCGCCTCCTCGACGCGGGCCTGCCAATTCTCGTCATCGGCCTCCGCTTCACCAATCGGGCCGAGGAGCTCCGCCAGCTCGTCGAGAAGCGGGGCGTCGGAAGGCATCCAGTCGGTGCCTTCCGGCCGGTAGAGAGCCTCGCGCGTCAGCTCGTCGTAATCGCTGGCGGCGTAGTCGATGGCCTCGCGGGAACTCAGCAGTTCCGACAGCACCTGCTCGGGCGTGAGTGCGGGCCACAGTTCGTCGAGGATGTCAGCGACTGCTCCGGATTCGTCAATTTCGTCGCGCAGGTCGGCAACGTCGGTCACGGACAGCAGGTTCTCGCCGCCCAGCGGGTCGGCGCCAATAACTTCGGCCATCTGTGCGGCGAGGAGTTCCACCACGTGATCCCGGAAGATTGGACGTGCCAGATTGTGTGGTTTACGAGTCCGCCGCGCACGCGTTCGCGCGGCTTTCACCATCTCTGGCGTGATGGTCAGGGTGATGTTGTCGTTCCGGACTTCAAGCGGCTCCGCAGGGAGCTCCTGGTAGGCCCGCACGGCTTCGCGAAGGATAGTGAGCATCTCAATCGAGCCCTTAACTTCCTGCGCAACCAGGGGTTCGGGGTTGTGTCCGTCGATAAGCGCCTCGGAAGCGCGCACGCCGGGGTAGAGATCGGCGATGGTGGTCAGCACCACGCCTGTTTCGCCGAGGCTCGGCAGCACGCGCGAGATGTAGTCGAGGAAGGTTGTGTTCGGGCCGATGATGAGGACACCGGTTTTCGCCAGCTGATCGCGGAAGGTGTAGAGAAGCCACGCGACGCGATGCAGCGCCACCGCCGTCTTGCCCGTGCCGGGACCGCCCTGGACGACCAGGGTGCCGCGGGTGGTGTCGCGGATGATGAGGTCCTGCTCGCGCTGAATGGTCTCGACAATGCCGCGCATATGGCCGGTGCGCGCTTGATTCATGACCTCGCGCAGCACCGATTCGCCACCGACACCAGCCTCGACTTCGGTCTCGTGTGCGGTGTCGGCTTCCTCGCCGGAGAGCCATTCGTCGTCAATGCTGCGGACCTTCCGCCCGTGCGTGCGCAGGTGGCGACGCAGGCTGACTCCCTCGGGATGCGCGGTCGTGGCCAGGTAAAACGGGCGCGCACCATCGGCACGCCAATCCATGATGACCGTGCGGTAGTCGTCGTTTTCATCGGACAGGCCGATTCGCCCGATGTATCGCTTATCGACGGTCGCCCCCGGCCCTTCCTCTGCCAAAGGATTGTCGGGGTCTGTGTCATCGATATCGATTCGACCAAAGACCAGGCCAATCTCGGCTGAGCGGTAGCGGTCCAGATTAGCCTGTAGTCGGTGGTATTCCACCTCGCGTTCAAGGCGGGCTTGCGGGTCTGGGTCGTCGATGAGCATGACCTGGCGCAGGTACTCTTGGTCGCGCTCGCGTGTTCGGTCGAGGAAGCTGAACGCACGATCGACGTAGGCCTGTTCTGCAGCGAGGGTACTCTCTTCTTCTCGCTGTGGTGCTGAACTTGCCTGGTCCGGCAGACCTGCCTGGCCAGTGCGGCCAATGCGGCCTGTCTGGTCCTGCCCGGGCTCGGATGCGCGCGACGCCAACCTGGTCTCCTCAACAGTTCGTTAAAACTAGTGCTAATTGATGTGCTGAATGAATATAAAAATATGAAAACGCCCCCGCACGCGTAGTGGCGTGGGGAGCGTTTAAGTATACCGCTTTAACTGCGGCAGCAAACTTACTGCAGGCGCTTCTGCGCCTTCTTTGCAGACTTCTTGGCCTCCTTGGAAGCCTTGGCTGCGCGCTTGCGCAGTTCCTTGCGCTGCTTGCGAGTGTCCTTCTTGAGATCCTTGCTCAGGTCTTCGGCGTAGTCGCGAGCGTCCTCAGCGAGCTCGCTAGCCTTGGCAATCCAGTCGTCCTTGTTGTCCTCGACGTAGCTCTTAGCGGTGTCGAAGGCGCCGGTGAGCTGCTCGCGCCAGCCGTCCTTGTTGTCCTCGACGTATTCACGAGCCCCATCGGTGGCCTCAGAAGCACGGTCGCGGAGCAGGCCGGCCTTTTCGCGGACGTTCTCGCCGGCGGAAGCGAAGGCTGCGCTGATTTCCTCAGTGCGCTGCTCGGTTTCAGACTTGGTCGGCAGCGCAGCCTGAACCTTCTTGTTCAGCTGCTTGCCAGCCTTCTCAGCGCGCCAAGCAACACCCGGCTTGCCGTCGGTGTCAGCAGTAGCCAGGAAGAGTCCACCCAGCAGACCAATGTCGGTCAGGAAACCAGTGCGGCGAGCCGCCTTCTCCTTCGAATCCTGGGTCTCCCAGAATGCGTGGCGAGCCAGCATCGTTGGAATCTGTGCAGCGACCAGAGCCGTGGCGGACAGGCGTGGGGCCTTACCCAGAGCGTAGAGGGAACCTGCGGCGACCTTGGTGCCAGCGACGGCCTGGACAACCAGCTTCTCGCTATTTGGCACGTACTTGTTGTACTGGTTCGGGGTTACGGAGCGGACGCGGGCAATCAGGTCGCGTGCGCCCTCTTCATGATCCTTCTGGTTCATCAGCGTGTCGACACCGTCGGCAACGAAAACCGAGGCCAGCATTGGTCGGGCAAACTTGCGAATCATCTAAATTCTATCTCCTTTGTCGTCCAGGTGAAACCGTGTTTTTGGCCATCTGGTCGCTGTAATTCACTATTAATCCTACGCAGCCTGGCCTATTTATGTCGTGGGAATGACGAGTTTTTCAGACGCTGCGACTGCATCCAGCGCTACGAACCACGCTCATCCAGCGCTACCAACCACGCTCATCCAGCACTACCAGCCGCGCTGGCGCCAGTTATCCACCTCGGGGCTCTCGACGCCAACTGTGGTGTCCTTACCGTGACCGGGGTGAATCACCGAGTCGGCGGGGTAGACGTGGAAGACACGGCTCTCGACATCGTCGATAAGCTGCGAAAAATCCTCGGGCGAGTACGTTTTTCCGACACCGCCTGGGAAGATGCTGTCACCGACGAAGAGGTGGTGTGACGGGGTGTCGTCGGAAAGCGCGCCGGCTTCCTTGGCGGACAGGTCGAGGCAGAGACCGCCTTTGGTGTGCCCGCGCAGGATGAACGTGGGAAGCGTGATGCCCTGGCCGAAAGTAATGGTCTCGCCGCCGTCGAGTTGCTGGTCGGCGGGTTCGGGAATGTCTGCAGCGTCGAGGCTGGAGGTGATGTGGCGGGCGGGGAAGACCTGCAAAAGCTCGCCGAGGGCCTGGACGTGATCGCCGTGGGAGTGCGTGGTGACAATCGTACGGACCTGCGCGCCGACGTGCTCAACCAGGCGGATTAAGTGGTCGGCGTCGGTGGCGGCATCGATAAGTAGGGAATTGTCGGGCTCGCGGGAGTCGACCAAAAGGTAGACGTTGTTTTCCATCGGTCCGACGGAGGTCTTATAAATAGTGACATTGCCGTAGTCAATGCGCTCAACGCCGCGCGTGCTCGGCGAGTTGGAGTAGGGGCTGATTGTAATGACGTCGTTCATGCGCCCCAGGGTAATGAGGTGTCTGTCGGTGCGCTAGGAACGCGACTTAACTGCGAGTCTCTGAACACATGTGCGAAAAAATGGTTATGGACTGTAGACTGGTCGGCAGTGAATCGTCGACGAATTGAGGTTTCCCACTGTGGCTGAACGTCTAGTGGTCAGAGGCGCCCGCGAGCATAACCTGCAGGGTGTTGACATCGATTTGCCCAGAGACAAGATGGTGGTTTTCACCGGTCTGTCGGGGTCGGGTAAATCGTCACTGGCATTTGACACAATCTTCGCCGAGGGCCAGCGCCGTTACGTGGAGTCGCTGAGCTCCTATGCGCGCATGTTCCTGGGGCAGATGGAAAAACCCGATGTAGAGATGATTGAGGGGCTTTCGCCGGCGGTGTCGATCGACCAGAAGTCGACGAACCGCAACCCGCGCTCGACCGTCGGAACCATCACAGAAGTGTATGACTACCTGCGTCTGCTCTACGCGCGCACCGGTACTCCGCACTGTCCGACCTGTGGGGAAGTAATCTCCTCACAGACTCCACAGCAGATTGTCGATCAGGTCATGGAGATGCCGGAGGGCACCAAATTCCAGGTCCTCGCACCCGTCGTGCGTACGCGCAAGGGCGAATTCGTCGACCTGTTTGAACGCCTCGCATCCGAGGGCTACGCGCGTGTCATCGTCGACGGCGAAATGCATCGTCTGACGGATCCGCCGAAGCTGAAGAAGCAGGTCAAGCATGACATTGACGTGGTTATTGACCGTCTCCAGGTGAAGGAGTCGCAGCAGCGCAGGCTCACCGATTCTGTCGAAACGGCGCTTCTGCTTGCCGACGGCGTCGTGGTCATCGACGCTGTCGGGCTAGAGGCGGACGACCCGCGTCGTACCCAGCGTTTCTCGGAGAAAATGGCCTGCCCGAATGGGCACCGCATTGCTATAGATGAGCTGGAACCACGGTCGTTTTCCTTTAACTCGCCGTATGGTGCCTGCCCGGAGTGCGACGGCATCGGCACCAAGCTGGAGGTGGACACGGACCTGGTCATTCCAGATCCGTCGCTGCCGACGATTGAGGCGATTGCGCCGTGGCGGCAGACGCTGAACAAGAAGTACTTTGAAAAGCTGGTCGAGGGGCTCGCCGCCGAGATGAGCTTCGACCCGACCACGCCTTTCGAGGATCTCACAGCGCCGCAGCGTAAGGCCCTGCTGCATGGTTCCAGCCACAAGGTCACGGTGCGTTACCGCAATAGGTACGGCCGTACTCGCCAGTACACCGCGCCGTTTGAAGGCGTGATGCCGTACCTGCACCGCAAGCTGTCGCAGGCAGAGAGTGACTCTCAGAAGGATCGCTTCCAGGGGTACATGCGTGAAGTGCCGTGCCCGGCATGTAGCGGTACTCGTCTGCGTCCGGAAATTCTTTCGGTGACGCTGGATTCAGCGGAGTTCGGGCAGAAGAATATTGCTGAGCTCACAGAGCTGTCGGTCCACGATGGCTCGGCATTCCTGAATTCGCTGACTTTGGGCAAGCGCGAGGAAATGATTGCCGGTCGCGTTCTGCGTGAGGTGCAGGCTCGTCTGAAGTTCCTGCTGGATGTGGGGCTGGACTATCTGTCCCTGTCGCGTTCGGCGGGCACGCTGTCCGGTGGCGAAGCGCAGCGAATTCGTCTGGCCACTCAGATTGGTTCGGGGCTCGCCGGCGTGCTCTATGTCTTGGATGAGCCGTCGATTGGTCTTCACCAGCGCGATAACAATCGTCTAATCAAAACTCTGAAAAATCTGCGCGACCTGGGCAATACCCTGATTGTGGTCGAGCATGATGAGGACACGATTCGCGAGGCCGATTGGCTGGTCGACATTGGGCCAAAGGCCGGTGAATACGGTGGGCAGATTGTCTACCAGGGTGACCCGTCGGGCATTGTTGACTGCGAGGAATCACTGACAGGTGCGTATCTCTCGGGTCGTCGGGTATTGGCAGTGCCGGAGAACCGGCGTGCGATTGATAAGTCGCGCATGGTGACGGTCAAGGGGGCTCGCGAAAACAACCTGAAGAAGATCGACGTGGAGTTCCCTCTCGGTGTGCTGACCTGTGTCACGGGTGTTTCCGGATCAGGCAAGTCGACCTTGGTCAACGAAATTCTGGCCAAGGTGATGAGCAACGAGCTCAACGGTGCTCGTCAGGTGCCGGGTCGACACAGCCGCGTGGAGGGGCTGGATCACCTGGACAAGCTGGTGCAGGTTGACCAGTCGCCGATTGGTCGCACTCCACGTTCCAACCCAGCGACGTACACCGGTGTGTTCGACAAGATCCGCAACCTCTTCGCAGAGACACAAGAAGCAAAGGTTCGCGGTTATAAGCCGGGGCGTTTCAGCTTCAACGTCAAGGGCGGTCGCTGTGAGGCGTGTAAGGGCGACGGCACCATCAAGATTGAGATGAACTTTCTGCCGGACGTCTATGTGCCTTGCGAGGTTTGCCATGGCGCGCGCTACAACCGCGAAACGCTGGAGGTTCGCTACAAGGGCAAGACCATCGCTGAGGTGCTGGACATGCCCATCTCCGAGGCAGCGGAGTTCTTTGAGCCGATTCAGTCGATTGCGCGTTATCTCAATACGCTTGTCGACGTCGGCCTGGGCTATGTCCGTCTCGGGCAGGCGGCAACCACGCTCTCGGGTGGTGAGGCTCAGCGCGTGAAGCTGGCCAGTGAACTGCAGAAGCGCTCTAAGGGCCGCACCGTTTACATCCTGGATGAGCCGACCACGGGTCTGCATTTTGAGGACATCCGCAAGCTCATGCTGGTGTTGCAGGGTCTGGTGGACAAGGGCAACACCGTCATTGTCATTGAGCACAACTTGGATGTCATCAAGTCTGCGGATTGGATCATCGACATGGGGCCGGAGGGCGGCTCCGGCGGTGGCACCGTGGTTGTAGAGGGCACCCCGGAGGATGTCGCGAACTGTTCCGGCTCCCACACCGGGCAGTACCTGAAGCCGCTGCTTAAGTAGCTTAGGTAGTCGGCTCGTTTCCGTCGGAAATTCCTGGACTGTCGGTGCGGGTGATGCCTTCCATTCTGTCAGCAGCGGGGTCGGCATCGGCGGCATCTGCGGCAGCGGCAGCGCCGGCAGTGTCAGAATCGCTGGCGGTGCCGTCACGGTCCGGTGTCGTCGGCTCCTCGGCATTTTTCTGTTTCGCCCCGGAGACCGCCATGGCCAGTAGAATCAGACCACAGCCGAGGAACGCCAGGGCGCGGATAACGCCATCGAGTGTTGCCATGTCGTAGAAGATCAGCTTGACGATAGACAGCGCCGCAATGGTCAAACCCGCTGCAAGTCGCGCCGGAATGTGGTGGAACCTCTTCGATAGCACCAGCATGCCGGCAATCGTGGCCCAGAAAATACTCAGCAACATGTGTGCAGCGTTGAAGCTCACGCCAATAGTTGTGAGCAGCACGATAAATGGCATACCCAGCGCAGCCAGGCCAATCAGTGCAAAAGCTGGCGGCAGCTGCGACCTCGCCGCTGTCACGGCCAGGCCGACGTCGGCGCACAGCAGGAACAACAGCGAAAGCATTTCTGCCCACGTTGCCGAGTAGTCAGCCGCAGCACCGGCATTCAGCGCTGCGGGCAGGATGTAGAGGTGTACTACCGTTGCGCCGAGCAACCAGGTCAGTGCCGCAATCTTTGTATAGGGTGCAACGGCATCCCGCGTTGGCTCAGGAGCTTGTAGTCGTGCGCCAATCGCGCCGTGCTTCGGTGCTGTGGCCAGCGCCCAGACAAAGAGCGCGGCACCGATGGAGATTGGGATGAGACCCCAGGTGTGTGTACCAGTACCGGCTCCTGCGTCCCCTTCTGGGCCCGCCACCGCGAGTGCAAGCCAGGGCAGAATTGCCGTGGCCAAGGCCATTGGGGCGAGATAGCGGAAGATGGCACGGTTCCAAAGGAATACCGCAGCAATTGCGATGAACAGCACGAATCCGCCGTAGAACAGCAACCAGAGGCTGGAGGTGGACTGTGTGGCGTTGACCGTTGGGACTGCAGCTACAACCGGAGTCGAGAAGGCAACTACTGACGTGATGGTGACCAGATCGTCTTCCCAAGTGCTGGTCTCCGAAGGCTCGTCGTCAAGCTCGGGAGTGAGTTGGCGAGCCAACGCCAGCGGGCCGAACTGGGCAAACACGAAAAGGGCAATGGTGAGTGCGGCGATTGCAGGCATCACCAGTGCATTGTTGGTCGTGATTACGCCGATGAGAACGTTTGCGCCGAGCAGGAATGCGACTACGTACTTCCGGAAGGGGATGTTCAAGAAGCAGACGATAGCGGCGATGACCATCAGTTGAAGGGTGATTTGCGCGAGCGAAGAGCTCAGCGGGCGGGCGTGGAAGTTGAGGCCGATCGTCGCCCACAGCATTAATCCGGTGTTGATTGTGATGGCCCACGCGGCGGTTGCGCTCGACTTTGTCCATCGCGCGCCGTATAGGCCGACGGCGGCGAAAGGCAGCATGATGACCAGCGTCGCCGCCACCGGAATCCAGTCGAGGAGGTAGGACATCGACATCGTTGTCAGGTGCGCAGCGGCTAGCGACGTCGCAATCAATGCCGTTACGCCAGCAGGCGGTGCTTGACGACGGTGCGCTCGCACAGCCGCGACCGCGAGCACGGCGGCCAACAAGTAAGCCAGGACCACACGCCCGGCCGGTCCAATCAGGCCGGATTGGATTGCAACCGCGACGAAGAACGCGATACCGGCAGCGGTGATGAGACCACCAAAGATCGCAATGATCTTGATGATTGCCTTCTCGTTGCGCCACCAGGGCTCGCGAGGTTCACGCGGTGCCTCCGGCAGCTTCGGCGGCGGGGCGGAGCCGGTTGGGGAAGACTGCGGCGAGGGAGAAGACTGCGGCGACTTCGAATCCCGCCGCCACTGGTGGGCAGAGGGGAAGCCGAACACCGGCTGCGTAGTTGCGTCGCTCTGTGGGAGGGGAGCCGGTTGATTCCGCCAGTCCGCTTGTGTTGACGGTGGTGGCACCTGCATCTGTTGAGGCTGCTGGGGATACTGCGGTGCGGTCGGTGCCTGTTCAGCCTGCGGTTCCCAGCGAGGAGGAGGTGCTTGCTCTAGCGGTGGACTAGACGCCGGCGGTTGTGGATTGTGTTGAGGCACCCCTGGAGGCGCCGGTTTAGGTACCGCTTGAGGTACCGGCGCAAATTCCGTTCCCGTAGTTTGAGGCGCGCTCGGTACAGTCGGCGTCGGCTCGCTTGCCTGCGAAAGGCGCACCTGCCAGGTACGGGTGAGCCGAGCCAGCCGAAGCGAGCTGGCCTCCAAATCTGCCAGAGCATGGGAAAGCTCTGAGACAGAGTCGCCGGTCAGGACAAAATCGCCGGTCGGAGGCTTGCCGTATCGGGCGGAATGCTGATTAGGATTGGTGTTCTCGGCTTTAGGGCCAAAGCCGTTGGAGCCAGTATTCATGGTGACGACTTTAATCGTGTTTGGCCTAAAAACTATGGAGAGAATCTACCAATCTGGTTACAATTCTGATTGCGCTTTTTAACACTCGGCAGTGCGCCGGGGGAGCTGATGGTGAATAACCTGGTGTAAGAGTCGGTTTTGGTATGCGAGAACGCTTGTGTTAACATCTCGTCTACGACCGCCAGAATGTGACGCTTCTTGCTGCCTTCGGGGAGCATTTAGTTGCATTCGGCAGCGAAGAGGATTTAAGTCCCACCCTAGGTGCGCCAAAGAATTACGGTAGCGCCGGGGTCCACCCTAATCGGTGATGTCACATCGCACGATTGGAAGGCGTCCTTATACAGTGTGTAGTAATCCGCTGTAGACGCGTGGCTTTTCTTCCTTTCCCGCTTGCTATCGCGGTTTGAAACGAAGATTGTTCAGGTTCAACCTAGGAGGCCACATCAGCGCTGAAGCTCGTATTAACGAGGATATTCGAGTACCGGAAGTCCGCCTTGTAGGACCGAATGGTGAGCAGGTGGGCGTTGTCCGCACCGGTGACGCACTCAAGCTCGCTTACGAAGCAGACCTTGACCTGGTTGAGGTTGCTCCGCGAGCAAAGCCGCCGGTCGCCAAGATTATGGACTACGGCAAGTTCAAGTACGAACAAGCCCAGAAGGCACGCGAGGCTCGAAAGAACCAGCAGCAGACTGTGGTCAAGGAGCAGAAGTTCCGTCCGAAGATTGATGACCACGACTACGAAACCAAGAAGAACAACGTTGTTCGTTTCTTGGAGAAGGGTTCGAAGGTCAAGGTCACGATTATGTTCCGTGGCCGTGAACAGTCTCGTCCAGAACTGGGATTCCGCCTGTTGGAGCGTCTGGCCGCCGATGTCGAAGAGTACGGCACCGTCGAGTCTCGCCCGAAGCAGGACGGTCGCAACATGACTATGGTCCTGGGGCCGGTTCGGAATAAGGGTAAGAAGTAACCGACCTGACCAGAAATGGTTGTAAACGAGATTTTTGCGCCACGAGCGTCAAAGATCGGTAGGGGAGAGTTTTAACATGAAGCAGAAGACCCACAAGGGCACCGCAAAGCGCATCAAGGTTACCGGTTCCGGCAAGCTGCGCCGCGAGCAGGCTAACCGCCGCCACCTCCTGGAGGGCAAGCCGTCCACTCGTACCCGTCGCCTGAAGGGCACTACGGACGTTGCTAAGTCGGACGTCAAGCGCGTCAAGCGTCTGCTGGGCAAGGCTTAATTTTTCAAGTCTCGTCCCAGGGCAATCGCCCTCTTAATTTCACTAGTTCTTAAAGACAACGAAAAGGAAGTATCACCGTGGCACGTGTGAAGCGGTCTGTTAACGCTAAGAAGAAGCGTCGCGAAGTTCTCGATTCCGCAAAGGGCTACCGTGGTCAGCGCTCTCGCCTGTACCGCAAGGCCAAGGAGCAGATGCTCCACTCCAAGACTTACGAGTTCCGCGATCGCCGCCACCGTAAGGGTCAGTTCCGTCGTCTGTGGATTCAGCGCATCAACGCTGCTGCTCGCGCTAACGACATCACCTACAACCGCTTCGTCCAGGGCCTGAACCTGGCTGGCGTTGAGGTTGACCGTAAGAACCTGGCTGAGATGGCTGTCAACGACCCGCAGGCATTCGCTGCTCTGGTCAAGGTCGCTAAGGACGCTCTGCCGGAGGACGTCAACGCTCCTGCTGCTAAGTAAAGCAGCTACGAGGTAACTCGTACGTAGCGTCGGCAAGCGCCTGCGACTGGCAGTGCGGTCTTGCCAACATCTTTGAAAAACCACCGTCGATTGGGTTAACGAATAGCCTCGACGGTGGTTTTTCGTATCCGCACTGGCAGTTATGAATCCCGAGCCGCATCACTAGGATTAATCACTATGAACTCTGCGCTGTACTTCAACGACGAGCCGTTTACTCCTCGCACTCCGCGCGTCTCGGCGGCTATTCAGCTCCACCGTGCGGCCAAGCGGAAGAAGGCCGGGCGCTTCCTCGTCGAGGGCTTCAATTCCGTCGATGCGGCTATCCGCGCAGAGGCTGTCGTGGAAATCTTCGTCACGGCAGCCGCCGCCGAGCAGTTCTGTGAGCTACTCACGGGGTATCTCGAATCTGGGACGCAGCGCAAGTCTGTTTCGCTTATCGACGACTCCGCCGCCCGCTCATTAACCGAAACCGTCACCACTACCGGGCTTTTCGCCGTCTGCGACACAGGTGCGGTGTCCACTTCGCTGGAGGAGGCCATTGAGGTTGGAAAGCAGTCCGGTTGTCTGGTGATTCCGGTGGAGTGCAATGACCCGGGCAATGTTGGCACGATTGTGCGCATGACTGATGCCCTCGGTGCTGGTGCGGTGATCCTTGCTGGCGATTCGGTTGACCCTTTGAACTCGAAGGCCGTGCGTTCCTCTGCAGGGTCTGTTTTCCATACACCCGTCGCACGCGAGCGCGATATCGATGTCGTTGTGGAGAGAGTCAGGGAAGCGGGCTTTACCACCCTCGCTACGGCGATGGATGGCGCTCTCACGCTCGGTGTTGATGCGCTTCCCGACGGTCCCGTCGCCTGGCTTTTCGGTAACGAGGCACATGGCCTGTCGGAGGAGATTACGGCCTCGGCGGGGGCGAGTGTGGCCATCCCGATTAAGGGCGAGGCGGAGTCGTTGAACCTCGCCACCGCAGCGGCTATGTGCCTGTGGGAGACAGTTCGGGGTGACTAGGAAACCTCGATGGTGAGGTGCGTGCACGTGTGCAGTTATCCTCGACTATGATTGTTCCATCACAAGAACTGATAGTCCTATATAGAAGTGGTTGACACGTGAGCGATTCGCCAAATCCTATCGATCTTTCCGAGGACGCCCTCCAGACGGCTGCGCAGAAGGCCACGGATGCCTTTGACACTGCCGGCAACCTGGATGAGCTTTCTGCCGCCCGTCGTGAGCACTTGGGGGATGAAGGTTACATTCCGCAGGCTCGCCGCGCGTTGGGCTCCATTCCGAAGGCTGAGCGCAAGGATGCTGGTCGTCGCGTGAATGTTGTTCGCGGAGCCGTCGAGAAGCACTATGCAGAGCGTCTTGCAGTGCTGGAGGAAGAGGAAAACGCGCGCCGTCTGGTCGCTGAGCGTATCGACGTGTCGGTGGACACCACGCGAGGCCAGCGTGGTGGTATGCACCCAATTACCATCCTGTCCGAGCAGATTGGTGACATCTTCGTGGGCATGGGCTGGGAAGTTGCCGAGGGGCCGGAGGTCGAAGCCGAGTACTTCAACTTTGACGCGCTGAACTTCCTGCCGGATCACCCGGCTCGTACCCTGCAGGATACTTTCCACATTGCGCCGGAAGGATCCAAGCAGGTGCTGCGTACGCACACCTCTCCGGTTCAGGTTCGTACTCTGCAGTCGCGTGACCTGCCAATTTACGTTATCTGCCCGGGGCGTACCTTCCGTACCGATGAGCTCGATGCCACCCACACCCCCGTCTTCCACCAGGTCGAGGGGCTTGCTGTGGACAAGGGTCTGACCATGGGCCACCTGCGCGGAACGTTGGATCACATGGCTAAGGCCCTGTTCGGTCCGGAGACCAAAACCCGCATGCGCACTAACTACTTCCCGTTCACGGAGCCGTCCGCTGAGGTTGACGTCTGGTTCCCGAATAAGAAAGGTGGCGCTGGCTGGATCGAGTGGGGCGGCTGCGGCATGGTGAACCCGAACGTGCTGCGGGCCTCCGGTATTGACCCGGAGGTGTACTCGGGCTTCGCGTTCGGCATGGGCCTGGAGCGCACCCTGCAGTTCCGCAACGGTCTGACCGACATGCGCGACATGGTCGAAGGCGATGTTCGCTTCACGCAGCCGTTCGGTATCCGCGGCTAATTCACTGACCTACAGATAGGAGTTTTACTTACATGTTCATTCCACAGTCGTGGGTCACTGAAATCGTTCGCGGCCCAGAGAACACCATCAACCCGGACTGGTCCGTCACCCCGGACGAGCTGGATGAGGGCTTTGTCCGCGTTGGTTTTGAAACCGAGGGACACGAGCCGCTGGAGAAGATCGAAGGTCCGCTGGTTTTTGGTCGTGTCGACCACATTGAGGAGCTCGAGGGCTTCAAGAAGCCAATTCGCTTCTGTCAGGTCAACGTCGGCGATGCCAATGGCACCGGCGAACTGCAGGAGATTATCTGTGGTGCCCGCAACTTCGAAGAGGGCTCGATTGTCGTCGTCGCACTGCCGGGCTGCGTGCTGCCGGGCGGTTTCGAGATTTCCGCACGGAAGACCTACGGCAAGGTTTCCAACGGCATGCTCTGCTCCGAGGCTGAGCTGGGCATGACCGATTCCTCCGCCGGTATTCTCACGCTCCCGTCGGCCCCGGCTGAGCTGGGGTCGTGCGCCAAGGAGTTCATCGGTCTCGATGACGAGAAGTTCGAGGTCAACATCACTCCGGACCGCGGTTATGCGCTGTCGGCCCGCGGTCTTGGCCGCGAGATCTGCTCCGCATTCAACCTCGACTTCGCCGATCCAGCCAAGGTCAAGGAGCTACCGGTCGAAGGTGAGATTCTGGATGTCACCATCGACGAGGACACCGACACCCGCCGCTTTGGTCTGCGCCGTGTCACCGGCATCAATCCGAACGCCGAGACCCCATGGTGGATGCGCCGCCGCCTGCTGCTGGCTGGTCAGCGTCCGGTCAACGTGGCCACGGACGTCACCAACTACGTGATGCTGCTGCTCGGTCAGCCGATGCACGCCTTCGATGGCTCCAAGATTGCTGGTGGCCTGCACATCCGCAACGCTAAGGCCGGCGAGACTCTGACGACTCTCGACCACGTGGACCGCAAGCTCGACCCGGCGGACGTCGTCATCTGCGACGACAACGGTATTCAGTCGCTGGCCGGCATCATGGGCGGACTTACCTCCGAGATTGCCGACGACACTACCGATGTGGTCTTCGAGGCCGCCAACTGGTCGCCGCTGCACGTCTTCCGCAGTGGTCGCCGCCACAAGCTGAGCTCCGAGGCGTCACGACGTTTCGAGCGCGGCGTGGACACCGCTCTTGTCGAGCCGGCTCTGGACTTGGCCTGCCAGCTGCTCGCTGACATCGCCGGCGGCACTATCGACACTGGTCGCACCCTGCTCGGCGAGGTTGCCACCATGCCGACTATTGACTTTGCCGTCAACCGCGCCAGCGAAGTTGCGGGCGTTGATTACCCGCGTGAAACCGTCATTGGTCGCCTGCGCGAGGTCGGTTGCGAGGTCGTTGACAACGGTGACCGCCTGGCTGTCACTCCGCCAACCTGGCGCTCGGACCTGACCATGTCCGCTGACCTGGTTGAGGAAATCCTGCGACTGGAGGGTCTGGAAGACATTCCGGTTATCCTTCCAATCGCTCCGGCCGGCCGCGGTCTGACCGAGCGCCAGCTGCGCCGTCGCTTCGTCGGTCACGCGCTGGCTCACAATGGCTACCTGGAGATTCTGCCGACACCGTTCATTGCCAACGATGTATTCGACGTCTGGGGCCTGGACGCTGATGACCCGCGTCGTAACACCGTCAAGGTCATCAACCCGTTGGAGTCCGACCACGCTCAGCTGGGCACGACTCTGCTGCCGTCCATGCTGGAGTCGCTGAAGCGCAATGTTGCTCGCGGCCAGGTCGACCTGTCGCTCTACGGTGTGGAGCAGGTATCCATCGAACGCGGTAACGGTGTCTCGCCGATGCCGTCGACTGCCGACTTGCCGAGCGAGACCGAGCGCGCTGAGCTTTTGGACTCGCTGCCGGAGCAGCCACTGCACGTCGCCACTGTCGCTTGTGGGCGTATCCGCCTGGATAGCCCGTGGGGTGATGAGGCCGCGTACACCGTCGCCGATGCCATCGAAGCCGCGCGCATTGTTGCCCGCGCCGCCAACGTCGAGCTGGAGATTCGTAACTCTGAGGTGCTGCCGTGGCACCCGGGCCGCTGCGCTGAGCTGCTTGTCGACGGTCACGTCGTCGGCCACGCCGGTGAGCTGCACCCGAAGGTGTGCAAGGATGCTGGTCTGCCGGAGCGCACCTGCGCTATGGAGATCAATCTCGATGCACTGCCAGTGACGGAGCACCTGCCGGCGCCGGTACTCAGCCCGTTCCCGGCTGTCCACCAGGACGTCGCGCTTGTTGTCAGCGATGAGGTCTCTGCCGCAGAGGTGGAGAAGACTCTGGTGGAAGGTGCCGGTGAGCTCCTCGAATCCATCCGTGTCTTCGATGTTTACCGTTCCGAGCAGATGGGCGAAGGCGTTCGCTCACTGGCGTACTCCCTGCGTTTCCGCGCACCGGACCGTACGCTGAAGGAAGAGGAAGCTTCCGCAGCTCGAGAGGCGGCCATTGAGCTGGCCACTACCCGTCACGGCGCTCAGCTGCGCGGCTAAAAGGGGAGGCCCCAGGGAGAGATACCCATGATTGGCATCGTGCGGCACCGCGACAACAGGCTGAATAGCGCAGAGGCACGAGAGCAGCGCGTCGGAGTGCGCGCTGTGAGCAGTGCGAAGCCTGCGGCGACTGTGGCCGCAGCTGCTGTTACAGCAGGTCTATTGCTCACCGGCGCGCCGAGTGCGGCTGCGCTGGTTGGCGGGGAGGCTGCTGCGCCTAGTGTGGCGGCGGACTCCGTGGTGTCGGTCATGGTCCGGACCAGTCCCCATACCGGAAACTTTTGCACGGGAACTGCAATCGCCCCACAGTGGGTAATGACCGCAGCTCACTGCGTGCGTGATGTCCCGCAGCAGGTTGGGGAAGTCGAGGTCGGTTTCGGCCCGGATGCCCGGCGTGTACCGATTGATCGCTGGGAAATTTCGCCCACCGGTGACATAGCGCTTGTTCACCTTGCGGACGACGCAGCTCTTCCGGAGTATCCCGCAATGGAACGTCGTCAAGCGTTTTCGGAGCAAGAAACGGCGGGCACGGTCTATGGGCGATCGCTGCTCGGCGATGTTGCGGATGGTGCGCTGCCGATGGCGACCGTGTTTGCTTCGATGTGCCCGGTGAAGTATCAACAGTGCGTGCGGGAAGACTCCGTGTTGGCGCACATGGAGCGGCCCGCGGCGTTGCAGGTGGGCGATTCGGGCGGACCGCTCTTTATCGACGGCCAGCTGGCCGCGGTGTTCTCGGGTGCGGTGGCTTTTGATGGCAGTGTGACACCGGAGGAGTCGGGTTACTATCTCTACACTACGACGTCATCGGTGGCGCAGTGGGCAGATGGTGTGATGCGCCAGGAGTCAAGCGTCGTAGTTGAGTAGTCCGGCGTTGCGTAGTCCGGCGTTGAGTAGTCCGGCGTGCTGGTTGAACGAAGTGTCTGTACCGACGACGGCGTTATATTCATAATTCACTCACGTCACATTGGTAGAATTCCAGCACTTTGACAACGAATTCTATGAATATCTTGCAACGCAGTGAATAAAAGTGTTGAATGTTTGACATGAGTATTTCCGTTGCCATTGCCGGTGCGACCGGTTACGCAGGAGGAGAGATCCTCCGCCTCCTGTTGTCGCACCCGGCGTATCTTTCCGGCGAACTAACCATCGGCGCACTGACGGGAGCATCCAATGCGGGTGCTCGTGTGGGCGACATTATGCCTCATGTGGCACCTTTGGCTGACCGTCGTATTGAGCCGACTAATGGTGACACACTCGCTGGACATGACGTGGTGTTCCTCGGTCTGCCCCACGGTCATTCGGCTGCGATTGCAGAGCAGTTGGGGGATGACACGGTGATTATTGACTGCGGCGCGGATTTCCGCCTGCAGAATGCCGCTGAGTGGGAGCACTACTACGGCTCGGAGCACGCCGGTACCTGGACTTACGGTATTCCAGAGCTGCCGGGCAACAGGGAAGTAGTGGCTGCTTCGAAGCGCATTGCTGTGCCGGGTTGTTTCCCCACTGGGGGTACAATTACGGCGCTGCCGGCAGTTGCAAAGAAACTGGTTAAGCCGGACCTGTCCGTTGTTTCCATCACCGGTACCTCCGGTGCGGGCAAGAAGGCGGCTGTGCCCCTGCTCGGGTCCGAGGTTATGGGCAATCTCCGCGCCTACAACACTGCGGGCAAGCACCGCCACACCGCAGAGTTCCTGCAGAACCTCAAGCCGTACGCAGAGGATCTCACCGTCAGCTTCACGCCCGTGCTCGCCCCGACGTCGCGCGGCATTCTCACCACTATTACCGCTCCGCTTGTTGACGGGGTTACGGAGGCAGCCGCACGGGAAGCCTACCTCGAGTTCTACAAGGATGAGCCGTTTGTGCAGGTGTTGGCCGAAGGGCTGCAGCCGCAGACACAGTCGGTCATTGGCTCTAACTTGGTTCAGATTCAGGTCGAGGTAGATGAACGCGCCAAGCGCCTGGTGCTGACCTCGGCGATTGACAATCTGACAAAGGGCACCGGTGGTGCCGCAGTTCAGTGCATGAATTTGGTTACTGGACAGAATGAAACTGCAGGACTTCCACTGGTAGGAGTTGCCCCATGATGAAGGAAGAAAAAGAAGGTCTCGTCAACGTCGCTGGTGACGAAGGCGGCGTATGTGCACCTCAGGGGTTCGTGGCCAGCGGTGTCATCGCAGGCATCAAGGTCAGCGGAAACCCGGACATGGCGCTCATCGTAAACCAGGGGCCGGAGAAGACCGCGGCGGCTGTCTTTACCACCAACCGTGTCCAGGCTGCGCCGGTGACGGTATCCAAGAAGCACATCGCTGACGGCAAGCTGTCGGCAGTGGTGCTGAACTCCGGCAATGCCAACGCCTGCAATGGTCAGCCGGGTATTGCCGACGCCCTCGAAGTCTGCCAAAAGGTCGCAGATGGGCTCGGCGTCGACGTTACCGAGATTGGTGCCTGTTCCACCGGCTTGATTGGTGACCGGTTGCCGATGGACATTGTGCTGGCAGGTGTGCCGAAGCTGATTGAGAAACTCGGCGGCGATGCCGCCGCAGGCACGGCTGCAGCAGAGGCCATCTTGACCACTGACTTGGTGGCAAAGCAGGCCGTTGCGCATGGTGACGGATTCACTGTCGGTGCTATGGGCAAGGGTGTTGGCATGATTAGCCCGTCGATGGCCACGATGCTCGGTGTGATTACGACGGATGCGTCGGTAAGCGCAGAAATGGCGCACGAGGCTATTGCCAAGGCGAGCGAGGTTACGTTTAACCGCCTAGATATTGACGGCTCCACGTCCACCAATGACACCGTCATCATTCTGGCCAACGGTGCTTCTGGCGTGAAGCCCTCGCAGGAGGAGCTCGACCAGGCAGTGCTCAGCGTGTGTGATTCCATCGCACGCCAGATGCAGTCGGACGCCGAAGGCGTGACCAAACGTGTGTCCGTGACCGTGCGTGGCACCGGTGGCGCTGAAGATGCCCTGGTAGCTGCTCGCATTATCGGCCGCGACAACCTCTTCAAGTGTGCGATGTTCGGTTCGGACCCGAACTGGGGTCGTGTGTTGGCGGCTGTCGGCACCGCGCCGGTGGATATGGATCCGGAGCACATCACGGTTTCCTTCAACGGTCACGTGGTCTGTCGCGATACCGGTGGCACGCCTGATGCTCGCGAAGTGGATCTGTCCGGCAAGGACATCGCCGTTGAGGTTGACCTCGGTACTGGTAATCCGGAAGAGGCCACGATTCGTACGACGGACCTTTCCCACGACTACGTTCACATCAACTCGGCATATTCGTCGTAGAAGGTTTTGAGGAGACTCTGCAATGGTTCACCAGTTGACCGAAGGGCTGTCCTTCGAACAGCGGGCACATGTGCTGGCGGAAGCCCTGCCGTGGCTGCAGCACCACCGTGACAAGATTGTGGTGGTCAAGTACGGCGGTAACGCGATGACCGACCTGAAACTGAAGAAGGCCTTCGCGCAGGACATGGTTTTCCTGCGTACCGTGGGTGTGAAGCCGGTGGTTGTCCATGGCGGTGGCCCCCAGATTTCGTCGATGCTCAAGCGCCTGGGGCTGGAGGGAGAGTTCCGAGGCGGTTTCCGTGTCACGACTCCGGAGGTCATGGAAATTGTCCGCATGGTTCTCTTCGGGCAGGTCGGCCGCGAACTGGTGAACCTCATCAACGCCTACGGACCGTATGCGGTAGGTACCTCTGGTGAGGACGGCGGTTTGTTCACCGGTGCTCGACGCACGGTAAACGTCGGCGGCAAGGAGACCGATATCGGGCTGGTTGGCAATATCACCGAGGTGCACTCGGAAACGCTATTGGACCTGATCGATGCCGGCCGTATTCCGGTGGTCTCCACGATTGCGCCGTCCGCTGACGGCAAAGAGGTCTACAACATCAACGCCGACACGGCAGCAGGTGCACTGGCATCGGCAATTAACGCGAACCGTCTGGTGATTCTGACTAATGTCGAGGGTCTCTACACGGATTGGCCGAACCGCGATTCGCTGGTGTCCAAGATTTCCACTTCGCACCTGCGAGAAATCCTTCCGACGCTGGACTCGGGCATGATTCCGAAGATGGAGTCCTGCCTGAACGCAGTGGATCGGGGAGTGCCTGCGGCTCACGTTATCGATGGCCGCCAGCCACACTCGGTGCTGCTGGAGCTGATGACTTCCGGCGGTATCGGCACAATGGTAGAGCCAGGATAAGGCAGAAAAGACGGACAAGAATTTACCTACACACACGTTAGGCAGGTCGAAAGACGACATGAGCGACTTCAAGCAGCAGTGGCAACACACGATGATGAACAATTACGGCACGCCGCGCATTGAGCTTGTGCAGGGTAAGGGCGCTATTGTCACGGATTCCGAGGGCAAGGAATACCTGGACCTGCTCGCCGGTATTGCAGTCAACGCGTTGGGTCACGCGCATCCGGCGATCGTGGAAGCCGTGTCCAAGCAGATTTCCACGATGGGGCACGTGTCCAACATCTTCGCCTCTGAGCCGCCACTGGCACTGGGCGAGAAGCTCATTGAGCTCACTGGTTGGGACACTGATTCCACCCGGGTTATGTTCTGCAACTCCGGTACCGAGGCCAATGAGGCTGCATTCAAGCTGGCGCGTTTGACGGGTCGAAACCGCATTATCGCTACCCACCACGGTTTCCACGGCCGCACCATGGGCGCACTTGCCATGACCGGTCAGCCGGACAAGCGCACGCCGTTTGAGCCGATGCCCGGTGGAGTCGAGTTCGTGCCCTACGGTGACATCGACTTCCTCACCAAGACCATTGAGTCTGATCCACTGGGGGTCGCCGCGGTAATCCTGGAACCAATTCAGGGTGAGACCGGCGTGGTCGCACCGCCAGAGGGATACCTCGCCGACGTCCGCGAACTGACCAAGCGCTTCGACGTCCTCATGATCGTCGACGAAGTGCAGACCGGCATTGGCCGTACCGGACAGTGGTTTGCCCACCAGCACGACGGCATCGTCCCGGATGTCATGACCCTGGCCAAGGGCCTCGGCGGCGGCCTGCCGCTGGGTGCTGTCATCGCCAACGGTCGCGCAGCGGAACTGTTCACTCCCGGTGCGCACGGCACCACTTTTGGTGGCAACCCGGTCTGTGCCGCTGCCGGCCTGGCCGTCATCGAGACGCTGGAAGAAGAAAAGCTGCTCGATCGAGTCACCGAGAAGGGCAAGGTCCTGGCTCGCAAGCTTGCGTCGTTAAACCATGTTGATCACGTGCGCGGCCGCGGCTTCATGCTAGGGCTGGTGCTGTGCGAGAACCTGGCGAAGGAAGCAGTTAACGCCGGTTATGAGCGCGGTGTCATTCTGAACGCGCCGCAGGCGAATGTGCTGCGAATTGTGCCGCCGCTGAACCTCAGTGATGAGGAAATCAACCGCGCCGTCGAGTTGATTGATGCCTGCCTGAACGACGCCGCCGAGGCTGTCGCCAACAATGGAAGGAATTAGGAACTGATGCTCCGTCATTTTCTCGCCGATGATGACCTGACTCCACAGGAGCAGGCTGAGGTGCTGCAGTTGGCTGCAGAGCTGAAGGCAGCGCCGTACTCCCGCCGGCCGTTTGAGGGGCCGCAGTCGGTTGCGGTGCTGTTCGACAAGACATCGACTCGTACCCGTTTCTCCTTCGACGCCGGTATTGCGGCTCTGGGTGGCAACGCAATTGTTGTCGAAACCGGGAACTCGCAGATGGGCAAGGGTGAGACCTACCAGGACACCGCTGCCGTGCTCAGCCGCTTTGTCTCAGCAATCGTCTGGCGTACCTACGCACAGTCAGGGCTGGAGGCCATGTCTGAGACAGCGACGGTGCCGATTGTCAACGCGCTTTCCGACGAGTTCCACCCGTGCCAGATTCTCGCTGACCTGCAGACCATCATCGAGCACAAGTGCCCGGAAGAAGGCCAGGCGGGACTGCGTGGCAAGAAGGCTGTCTACTTCGGCGATGGTGCCAACAACATGGCCAACTCCTACCTAGTAGGCTTCGCCACCGCAGGGCTGGACGTCACCATCTGTGCACCGGAGAACTTCCAGCCGGAGCAGGTCTACGTCGACCGCGCCAAGAAGGTCGCGGAGCAGACCGGTGCGGCCGTGGCCGTGACCGCAGACGTCGATGAGGCCATTGCCGGTGCCGACGTTGTCATCACCGATACCTGGGTCAGCATGGGGCAGGAGAACGACGGCCTGGATCGTCGCACTCCGTTTCTGCCGTACCAGGTCAACGCTGAGCTGATGGCGAAGGCAAAAGAGGATGCCATCTTCCTGCACTGCCTGCCGGCATACCGCGGCAACGAAGTTACTGCCGAGGTCATCGATGGCCCGCAGTCGGTAGTCTTCGACGAGGCGGAAAACCGCATGCACGCTCAGAAGGCGTTGCTGACCTGGCTGGTGGAGAGGCAGTAAGGTCATGACCGCAGCACAACCAGGTTCTCGCACAGCTCGGCAGACGCGCATCGCTGACCTGTTGGCGCAGCATCACGTGTCCAGTCAGGTTCAGCTCGTCGAGCTGCTTGCCGACGAAGGCATTGAGATTGCGCAGGCGACGTTGTCCAGAGACCTCGATGAGCTGGGCGCCCGAAAGATTCGCGATGGAGCCAACGGTTCGCGTTATTCCATCGTCGAAGATGCACTCGCTGTCTCCAGCGGGGCAGTGGCCAGGATGCGGCGCGTTTTAGACGAGCTGCTGGTCTCCATTGATCATTCGGGCACCATCGCGGTTGTGCGTACACCACCGGGAGCCGCACAGTATCTAGCCAGTGTGATTGACCGTGCGGGACTCAAAGAAATCGTTGGCACAATTGCGGGAGATGACACCGTAATGTGCCTGGCTAGAGAACCACTTTCCGGCGCAGACCTAGCCCAGCGTCTAGCCGCCGGAACGAACCAGTAAACTATTCCACGAAATGCTTTAAAGCACCGATTAAAGGAGCGCTTACCCTATGACCAACCGGGTTATTCTTGCTTACTCTGGTGGCCTCGATACCACCGTTGCTATTCCGTACCTCAAGGAAATGACCGACGGCGAGGTCGTCGCAGTTTCTATCGATGTCGGACAGGGCGGCGAGGACATGGAGTCCGTGCGTCAGCGCGCTCTGGACGCCGGCGCTGTCGAAGCTGTCGTTGTCGACGCTAAGGATGAATTCGCCGAGGAGTACTGCCTGCCGACCATTAAGGCAAATGGTCTCTACATGAAGCAGTACCCGCTGGTTTCTGCACTGTCGCGCCCGCTGATTGTTAAGCACATGGCGAAGGCTGCAGAGGAGTTCGGTGGCACTCACGTCGCACACGGCTGCACCGGTAAGGGCAATGACCAGGTCCGTTTCGAGGTTGGTTTCGCCAACACCGCCCCGGATCTGAAGATTATTGCTCCGGCTCGTGACTTCGCTTGGACCCGCGACAAGGCAATTGCCTTCGCTGAGGAAAAGGGTCTGCCAATTGAGCAGTCCAAGTCGTCCCCGTTCTCCATTGACCAGAACCTCTTCGGTCGCGCCATTGAGACCGGCTACTTGGAGGACCTGTGGAACGCACCGACCAAGGATGTCTACGCGTACACCGAGGACCCGACCCTGAACTTCAGCTCCCCGGACGAGGTCATCATCTCCTTCGAGGACGGTAAGCCGACTGCCATCGACGGCAAGAAGGTTTCCGTGCTCGAGGCCATCGAAGAGATGAACCGCCGCGCTGGTGCTCAGGGCATTGGCCGTCTGGACATGGTTGAAGACCGCCTGGTCGGCATTAAGTCCCGCGAGATCTACGAGGCTCCAGGCGCAATTGCCATCATGGCTGCACACGCAGCACTCGAGGATGTCACCGTTGAGCGTGAGCTGGCCCGTTACAAGCGCCAGGTCGAGGGCGAGTGGGCAAACCTGGTCTACGACGGCCTGTGGTTCTCGCCACTGAAGCGAGCGCTGGATGCCTTCATTGAGGAGTCCCAGAAGGGCGTTTCCGGTGACATCCGCATGGTCATGCACGCAGGTCACTGCAACGTCAACGGTCGCCGCTCGAACACTTCGCTGTACGACTTCAACCTGGCTACCTACGACGAGGGCGACTCCTTCGACCAGACCCTGGCTCGCGGTTTTGTCGAGCTGCACGGCCTGTCCTCGAAGATGGCCGCAAAGCGCGACTTCAACCTGTAAAGATTCTCCAGAGCGACTAGAGCGAAAGGCCTATTGGAAAAGACGATGGTCGAAAAGCACGGTACCAACGAAGGCTCCCTGTGGGGCGGCCGCTTTGCCGGTGGCCCGTCCGAGGCGATGGCCGCATTGAGCAAGTCCACCCATTTTGACTGGGTGCTCGCGCCTTACGACGTTCTTGCGTCCAAGGCCCACGCCCGAGTGCTGCATGCTCGCGGACTGCTCAGCGATGCCGACTTTGAGACCATGATCGAAGGCCTTGATCAGCTCGGTCGCGACGTTGCCTCCGGCGAGTTTGGTCCAGAGCCGACGGATGAGGACGTCCACGGGGCTATGGAGCGCGGTCTGATTGATCGCGTCGGCCCGGAGGTCGGTGGTCGCCTGCGCGCTGGTCGTTCCCGCAATGACCAGGTGGCAACCCTGTTCCGCATGTGGTTGCGCGATGCTGTGCGCGGCGTTGCACTGGATGTCACTGACTTGGTTGACGCGCTGGTGGCTCAGTCCAAGGCACACCCGGATGCCATCATGCCGGGCAAGACTCACTCTCAGGCAGCGCAGCCAGTGCTGCTGGCGCACCAGTTGCTGGCACATGCGCATCCGCTGCTGCGCGATCTGGACCGCATCCGCGATCTCGACCGTCGTTTGGCTGTATCCCCGTACGGCTCTGGCGCGCTGGCAGGATCCTCGCTGCACTTGGATCCGGAGGCCATCGCCGAGGAGCTCGGCTTCGACTCTGCCACGGACAACTCCATTGACGGCACCTCTTCGCGTGATTTCGCCTCTGAGGCGGCTTTCGTCTTCGCCCAGATTGCCGTGGACATGTCTCGTCTGGCTGAGGAAATCATCTACTGGGCCACCCCTGAGTACGGCTACGTCACTCTGGCTGATGCCTGGTCGACTGGTTCGTCCATCATGCCGCAGAAGAAGAACCCGGACGTGGCAGAGCTGACTCGCGGTAAGACCGGTCGTCTGATTGGTAATCTCGCAGGGCTCATGGCCACGCTGAAGGCTCAGCCGCTGGCTTACAACCGTGACCTCCAGGAGGACAAGGAGCCTCTGGTGGACTCGGTTGAACAGCTAACCCTACTGCTGCCGGCGCTGACTGGTCTGGTGGCAACGCTGACCTTCCACGAGGATCGTCTGCGCGAGCTCGCTCCGGCAGGCTACACCCTGGCCACTGACCTGGCTGAATGGCTGGTCCGCGAAGGTGTACCGTTCCGCGATGCTCACGAGGCGTCCGGCCAGTGTGTCCGCATCGCAGAGTCCAAGGGCGGTATCGGTCTGGACGAGCTTTCCGACGAGGACCTCGCCGGTGTCCACCCGGCACTGACTCCGAAGGTCCGCGAAGTGCTTACTATCGACGGCGCTGTCGCTTCCCGCGACACCCGTGGTGGTACCGCGGGAGTGCGTGTTGCAGAGCAGCTCGCTCGTGTCGACGAGAAGAACACTGAGCTAAAGCAGTGGGCTGAAAAGCCGGTTCGCGGCTAAAGCTGGTAAAGCGGCTAGCTCAGCTAGCGCGGCCAATTAATCGGTGTGCGGTCAATCGATCGCACGCCGATTTTTTTACGTGAAACTGTGCGAGTTTATGACACTTTCAGGCCATTTTTCGGGCCATTTTTGACATAAACGCAGTCAGTAACTCGGATCGGTCCGACGCCGCCAGCAAACCCGTAATGCCAGGGTACGCCCGAAGTGACGCAGATTACTGACTATTTCTATATCTGTTGCCAGGTTTGACCGGGTCTCTTACCATAATTTCATGGCGGAAAGTACGCGGTCGAGCGGTGGAAATCACAGCTCACGAGATAAAAATAAAAATCAAAGTGGTAGCAAGAAAGGGCGTATGGGCCCGGGGGCAATTCTTGCAGTCATTTTGATTGTCATCGCGGCTGTTGCAGTCTATGTCGGTCGTGGCGGTAGCGTTCCAGGTTTTTCTGGTGGCAGCTCCGGAGGAAGCCGTGATTTCTTCGGTGGTGAAAAGACCGTCGTCAAGGCGATTGTT
Source organism: Corynebacterium sp. HMSC073H12 (assembly GCF_001837775.1). Lineage (NCBI taxonomy): Bacteria > Bacillati > Actinomycetota > Actinomycetes > Mycobacteriales > Corynebacteriaceae > Corynebacterium > Corynebacterium sp. HMSC073H12. The sequence continues at coordinate 118,360 of NZ_KV834024.1, forward strand.
GGCTCTGAGAAGAAGCCCTTCTTCGAAGACGAAGAGGTCCAAAAGGCTCTTGCCTCCCACGGCTATGTGGTGGAAGTAAAGACGGCGGGTTCGCGTCGGATGGCCACGGATGTGAATCTGGATTCCTTCGACATGGCGTTTCCATCATCGGCCCCTGCAGCGGAGAAGATTGCTGAGAAGATGAGCGGTGCTGAGCGGTACGACATCTTCTACACCCCGATGGCAATCGCTACTTTCGACAACATCTTGCAGGCGCTGGAACGGGAAAATGTAGCCCGGAAACAGGGCACTACGTGGCAGGTAGATATGGCAGCACTGGCCACGATGCAGCACGACAATGTCCGCTGGCGTGACTTCGCGGAGAATGACTACCCGTCGCCACGCACGGTGCAGATGTCCACGACTGACATCCGTTCGTCAAACTCGGCCGCGATGTACTTGTCGCTCATGTCTTGGATTACCAATGAAGGCCGGATTGTGTCCGACAATGGGCAGGTCAATGCGGTCTTGCCGGAGCTCACGCCGCTGTTCACTGGACAGGGGTACACGGAATCCTCGTCGGCTGGGCCATTCTCGGACTACCTCTCGCAGGGCGTCGGTTCGAAGCCAATGGTGATGGTCTACGAGTCGCAATTCCTGGGGGAGGATGGTGCCCAGAACAGTCGATTGAAGCCGGAAATGCGCCTGGCATATCCATCGCCGACGATTCTGAGCACTCACGTGGCATTGGGCTTTAACGACAACGGTGCTGTGGTCGCAAGGCTTCTCGCAGAAGACCCTGAGCTTCAGAAGCTGGCAGCTAAGCACGGCTACCGATCCAGCCAGCCTGAGGCGATGGAGGAGTTCCAGACACAATTGAAGACGGGGCAGGAGGTCTCCACCGATTTTGTGGACTCCATTGACCCACCGAGTTTCGATATCCTCGAGCAGCTCATTGAGGGTGTCTCCCGCGGATACCAGGGCCCGCCGAGGCCGGAAACGGAAGAGGGGTAAAGCAGAATGTTTATGGACAAGGCACCAACCACCTTCCGAAAAGTACTTCTCGCCCTCATTGGCGTGTTCGGCATCTTCACTGTCGCGGCCTGCTCCGACGGTGGCTTGAACCTGTCGCTGGGCTCCGACGATGAGAAGACGAACAAGGTCAATGTCGATTCGGACCTCAAGGGCTCGACTATGCGCATCGCCGGGGCCACGGAGCTTGCAGAGCTACAGCCGTTGATGCAAAAGGCTTCCGACGACCTCGGCTTTACTATTAACCTCGAGCTTCTCGACGGCACTGTGAAGAACAGCCACGCTCTTGTCGACGGTGACTTCGACAACCAATTTGATGCCACCTGGTTTGCTACCAACCGGTACGTTGATCTTCTCGGCGGGGCTGACAAGCTCGGTGAAGCCAAGAAAGTCGCCACTTCACCGGTAGCATTTGGCATCCATTCGTCCAAGGCGCGGGAACTCGGTTGGGATACCAAGCAGCCGACGTGGGGTGAGATCGCGGAGGCTGCGTCGTCAGGCAAATTGACCTACGGCATGACCAACCCCACGGAATCGAACTCGGGCTTTTCCGGTGTGGTGTCGGTTGCGACCGCGTTCGCCGACACCGGATTGGCGCTGACTACGGGGGATATCAACCGCACCACGCCTGAACTGCAGAAGTTCTTCGAAGGGCAGAAGATGACTTCGGGTTCGTCGGGGTGGCTGCGCGATAAATTCCTGGGCGAGCCGGACTCCGTCGACGCTCTCATCAACTATGAAGCTGTATTGCAGCAGATGAATAAAGAGGGTGCTGACCTGGAAGTTGTTGTGCCGAGCGACGGTGTCATCAGTGCGGATTACCCGCTGACGCCACTATCTCAGCCTGCTAACGACCTTGCCGCGCGGCAGACGGAAGCACTCGGACAGTGGCTGGAGGCAAACTCACAGGTTCTCGCCGACCACTTCCTGCGTCCGGTCTCCGATGAAGCCAACCTGCCGGAAAGCATGACCAACAACGTGATTATCGAGCTGCCGTTCCCGGGCGATCGCACAGTCACGGACCGCCTCATTGAGGTATACGACAATGACTTGCGCGTGCCCGGAGAGTCGGTCTTCGTTCTCGACACCTCCGGCTCAATGTTCGGTGACCGCATCGCGGACTTGCAGGCGACGATGCGCGCCATCGTCGACGGCAGCGCGCGCACCGAGACGGGAAGTGTGGGGTTGCGAAACCGGGAGATCGCGACGATTCTGCCGTTCAGTACGTCCGTCGGCGAGCCCAGGACCACGACAATCGACGGTCCGGAATCGCGCGCTCAGCTCACCGCCGCCGTCGATGGTCTGTACGCAGAGGGCGAGACGGCGCTTTACGACGCCCTGATCCAGGCCTTCGACCTTCTCGGCAGCTCGGATAAGAACTCCATCCCGTCCATCGTGGTTCTGACCGATGGTCAGGTGACGTCGGGCAAGAGCTTTGCGGAATTCCGCGATTTCTACCAGTCCAAGGGCGGGAATCTGCCGCCGGTATTCGTCATCCGTTATGGCGAGGCGGATCCGGGAGAAATGCAGGAGCTTGCGAACCTGACTGGTGGTAAGGTTTTTGAATCCCGTGAGGCTGAGCTGGCTGATGTGTTCAAGGAGATTCGTGGCTACCAGTAATTCCTCCGGCACTTCCTCCGACAAATCTTCCGGCGGTGGCTTTCTCAACAGCCCCGCCAATATCGTCGGACTTATCCTTGCCATCTCAGTAGTGCTGCTGCACCTGACCGTGGGGCTTGGTTTCCTGTGGCCGGTTGTTGCGATTGCCGCGTGGGGAGCCTCGGTTGCACTGTTACCGAGGCAGAGCAAAGAGGCTCAGAAGTCCGTTAGCTCGGCGCCGAAGCCTGAGGTCCCACAGCGTCGCCCGCTCAATCCAGCTGAGCTGCGTAGGAAACTCCACCGGACTTTGGGCAGGCTTTTCGATGCCCAGCCTGGCGACAATCTTGGCAATGCCGCAAATGACCTGGGTGCGACGTTGGAATCTGTCCTGAGCGAGTGGAAGTACCTCAAAGATTATCCCGAGCAGAAGGTAGTCATCGGCGGCATTATCCAGGAGTACTTGCCGCAGACGGTCAACTCCTACCTCGCAGTCCCGGAGCGTCTGCGTCACAAGGCCGAGAATCCGGCTCGGGAGTCCATCGAGCTGCTGCATTCCGCGGTGCAGAAGATTCAGGATGCCATCGGCCAGGACAACCTGATTGCTTTGGAAGGTCAGCGTGACACCCTGGCAATTCAGTTCGGTAAGGTAGTGGACTATGAGCCTTGATCCGAAACTCCTTGATATCCTCGCTTGCCCGCGTGACAAGGGGCCGCTTGAATACCTCGAAGACGAGCAGGTGCTGGTCAATCCTCGCCTGAAGATCGCCTACCGCATCGACGAAGGCATTCCGGTCATGCTTTCCGACGAAGCTATCGCCTGGGACCAGTAATTGCCTTTCCCGCTTCCCGACGGCTACAGCGCCCTCGACCGCTCTGCGCTATCGGGAGCTCCCATTGATGCTGCGCGGACGCTGCTCGGCTGCGTGATTGTCATCCCCGCTGAGGATGTCACCGCTACCATCACCGAGGTTGAAGCCTACGGAGGTCCAGCTGACCAGCGCTATCCCGACCCGGCCGCGCACTGCTTTATGGGGCCAACCGAACGCAATCGCGCCATGTTTGGCCCGGCGGGGCATTGGTATATCTACCGCTCCTATGGCATCCACTTTTGTGCCAACATCACCAGCGCTACGGACGGCACGGGCGGGGGAGTATTAGTCCGTTCCGTTCGCATTGAGCAGGGCATGGATGCGGTGCGTCGTCGCCGTGGTGAAAAGCCCGCGGTTGCGGGTCTCGGACGTGGTCCGGGCAATGTTGGTCAGGCGCTTGGCCTTGACTTAAGCGACTATGGGGCAGATGCGCTGGATCCGTCGTCACGCGTGTTTGTGGCGCAGCCGGAGACCGCCGATTTAGTTAGCGACATCCACGCAGGCCCGCGCGTGGGTGTTCGGCGAGCTGCGAATAGGCCGTGGCGGCTGTGGCTTCCGGACAATTCCGTCTCGGCCTATCGACGCCACAAGAAGGCGGTTGAGGAGTTCTAGGTCACCCTCGCGGTGAACGTCGGCAAGCGAAACGTTACGATGGAGAGCGTGACTGAACAGAACATTATCGACGAACTACAGTGGCGTGGCCTGATTAATCAGTCCACCGATGTTGACGCGCTGCGCGAGGCGTGCGAAAACCCCATTACTCTGTATTGCGGTTTTGATCCAACGGGCGATTCGCTGCACGCGGGCCACCTGGTTCCGATGATTATGTTGCGTCGTTTCCAGCTGGCCGGTCACCACCCAATTGCACTGGCAGGCGGTGCTACGGGCTTCATTGGCGATCCGCGCGATGTCGGTGAGCGCTCGATGCTCAGCCAGGAAGCCATCGAGCACAACCTGGAGGCTATCAAGGGGCAGCTGCGTCGTTTCATCGACTTTGAGGGCGAGGCCCCGGCGACGATGGTCAATAATGCGGACTGGACTATGAACATGTCCGTCATTGACTTCCTTCGTGATGTCGGCAAGAACTTCTCCCTCAACACCATGCTCGACCGCGACACTGTGAAGCGTCGCCTCGAGTCCGACGGCATCTCCTACACCGAGTTTTCCTACATGCTGCTGCAGTCCAACGACTACGTGCAGCTGCGCCGTAACTACGATTGCGTGCTGCAGATTGGCGGTGGCGATCAGTGGGGCAACATCGTCTCTGGTGTCGACTTGAACAGGCGTATCGACGGCGCCAAGGTGCACGGCCTGACCGTGCCGCTGGTGACCGATGCGCAGGGGCAGAAGTTCGGTAAGTCCACCGGTGGTGGCAAGTTGTGGCTGGATGCTGAGAAGACCTCGCCGTACTCCTGGTACCAGTACTTCCTCAATGCCGGTGACTCGGTTGTTATCGACTACCTGCGTTGGTTCACCTTCCTGACTCAGGAGGAGATTGCGGAGTACGAGGTCGCTGTTGCGGAGCGTCCGTTCAAGCGTGAAGCGCAGCGACGTCTGGCGCAGGAGATGACCAACTTGGTTCACGGCGAAGAGGCCACCAAGGCTGTGGAGCTAGCAGCGCAGGCGCTGTTTGGCCGTGCTGAGCTGGCCGAGCTGGACGAGGACACCCTGGCGGGCGCCGTCTCCGAAACCGAGGTTGCGGAGATTGCCGAGGGAGAGCCGCGTACTGTTGTCGACCTTCTCGTCGCTGCAGGTCTTGCCAAGTCGAAGGGCGAAGCACGCCGCACCATTAAGGAAGGTGGCGCGTACGCCAATAACCAGCGCATCGAGGACGAAGCATGGGAGCCGGCTGCCGAGGACCTGCTGCATGGCAAGTGGATTGTGCTGCGTCGCGGTAAGAAGAACTTCGCTGGTGTGAAGTTCGTGTAGGCGCTGGTTGGTGTCCGTACAGGTGCGTTGTTGGCCTCTAGATCAATTGGTGTTTATGCAGCTTGATTCTTTTTAGGTAGCTGGGCTAAGGCTCCGGGCAAGCTAGGAGAATGATGGTTTCAGAATCATTGACTCTCGCTCGGCCCGGAGCTTTGGTTGTTTTAAGGCGGGTATAGGTGTCAGTCTGGGGTCTGTCAAGAACCTAGCCGGCCCTAGAAAACCCAATGTATGCCAGCAGTCGTTCCAATTCGTCATCGTTGTCCGACTTCTTGGTCTGATCATATTGTCTGCGGAAATAGTTCAGCGCACCAAGAATTACGTCAGACTGGCTTGGTTCGCGCATATCAGGGCGGCGCTGCGTGCAATCGGACGCAACGTTGTTGAGGAGATCCTTAAGTTCGGCGGGCAGTCGTACGGATGTCGGGCTAGTATCCCTTTGTTACCTCTTTAGCTGCAAAAAATCCATTTCGGGGTTGTTTGTAAACGCGGTCAAGGACTTTTCCTCTGGTTCCGCTTTGTCTTCGTTATCGAGATTCTGCTCGTATTGTTCACTCCTGGCGATATCTTGATCCGTGATTGAACTAGGTAGATTGGTGAGCTTCTCCAATACTTGAATTAGCCTGTGGAATTCATCGTCGGAGCAGTCCACTGAGAGTCGAGCCATGATGTCTCCTTTTTCGATTGGGAACTCCGGAGTCGGTAGGTCCGGATTCAGCAGTAGGATAAAACACGGGCGCTTCCCTTAGATGACCTGCAAAAACAGTAAGAATGCTAAGGAAGTTTCAGAGACGCGATTAGGAGCATGCACCGCTGCTGTAACGCCTAAAATCGAACCTCAGAAGTTTCTCGCGTAAATCTGCATTTGTACTGGGGTTTTGTGTCTTTGGTGGGGGTGTGTGTAATGTATTCGGGGTCAGCGCGACAGGGTCGCTGCCTGGGAGTTAGGTTCTTGGGCGGTTGTTGTCTGGTTGGCTGATGTG
>NZ_KV834025.1:0-290 GCF_001837775.1 Corynebacterium sp. HMSC073H12
GGTGGTTGTTTTGTGGGTGTGTGTTGTGTGAGAACTCAATAGTGTGCCGATGTACTAACTAATACTTTTTTGGGAAAGTGCTTGTTTGGTTGTCGTTTGCGCGTGTGTTGCTGGTGGGTGCCGGGGGCCTTTGTTTGTTTTGGGTCCTTTTGTGCTTGCGGGTGATGGATTGCGTGGCGGCGCCTTGTTTGGGTGCTTTTCGCGTGGTTTTTTCATTTGTGGGAAAGATCATGGTTTGTGTTCCTTTTTCTTTTGGCCTCGTCGGTTCGGGAGAGGGAACGTTTTTTTGG
>NZ_KV834026.1:0-460 GCF_001837775.1 Corynebacterium sp. HMSC073H12
AAGAACAATCACAAACAGAAAAACTGCTTGACAAAATCGAACTTACAGAAAAACAAGATGCTCGCGTCCACTATCCAGTTCTCACACAACACCCACACACCACAGAACAAACCACCCAACAGCAGCCTGCCTACAGCATGCAGCAACCTGTCACACAGGAACAACAACACATGTGTCATCCCAGACACCCAACAGCGCACCAACAACCAACCAACACAAAAAAGGAAAGCACCACAAACGCTTGATCATCACACGCGCGCAGACCACCATCAATGTCAGTGATCTAACCAGTAGGTGTTCCACCCAAAAAACAAAAAATAGCCACACGCCACCAACACGATGACACATGACAGAAGAAAAAATAATCTCCTTAGAAAGGAGGTGATCCAGCCGCACCTTCCGGTACGGCTACCTTGTTACGACTTCGTCCCAATCGCCAATCCCACCTTCGACAGCTCCC
>NZ_KV834027.1:0-72631 GCF_001837775.1 Corynebacterium sp. HMSC073H12
GAGAGTAGGTCGCCGCCGGCATATATTTTTGTTTGTGGGTCGTGGTAGCCATTCCCCTGTTGTGGGGTTGGTGGCTGCGGCCCCTCTTTTTATACCCAACAGTAAACGCAGTTCAATTATTGGGTAAGGCGTGGCGCTATACCAAGTACTTCTGGCGCAATTGGTTGATGTCGGCGTCGGAAAGCCCGATGCCCTGTCGTACGAAGTTGTCGAAAGTACCGTAGTTCTCTTCGATAGCGTCCCACGACATCTTGAGCCACTCTTTGTCTACCGCGTTCTCGCGATTGAGGTAGGTGTTGCTGGCCAGGAAATCCTGCTCGATTACTTCGTAACTAACTCCTAGGATAGCCAAGAAGAACGCGGCACCGAGGCCGGTTCGATCTTTGCCCGCACTGCAGTGGAATACAACGGCACCGTCTTCGTAAGCGAGGGCTTGGAGGAGATCTTTCCAAGCGGTTCGCGGTGCTTCTCCGGTAATCATCAACTCATAGCCGAGCAGTTGGCCGAAGTACTTCACTTCATCGTCGAAAATCTCTGCATCGTGCGCTTTGATGCTTTCTCCCGCCGCTTCGTAGAACTCCGGTGCATGGCCGTAAAGCTGCTCGCCAGTTGTTGCGACAGGACTTTTTACGAAGCCCAAGCCATTGCGAACATCGATGATGTCCGCTACTTGGTAAGTCACGCTGTCGGGCAAGATGTCTGGGGCTTCGTTGCGCTCTTTAATGTTTCGCAAATCGACGACGCGTGTCACACCTGCCTGCGTCATCCGGGCAAGGTCTTCGTCACTAGGTTCTCGTAAGGCGTTTGACCTGTATCCCAGGCCGCGGCGGATGTGGCGACCGTCCTCGGTCATGATTGGGTTGGCGCTACTGCCCGCTACATCGCGGAAGTTACTGAGCGAGGAAAGTGAGCCGGACTCGATAGGGGCTGGGGATCCGGTTGGCGCCGTTGCGGTTGTAGTCTGCCCGGTGACCTGTGTCTCGGTCGCACTAATTCCTAATGTGGCTGCATTCAACAACGAGGCGCCAGGGCTAGCCGATGCGGCCGATGGGGAAATAGTGCCGAGTGGTAGAAGAAGGGCCGCGGTTAGGGCAGCGGCTTTAGCGCGATAGTTTGCGCGGCTCAGGTTAGTTGTATTCACGGGTGTTGAGGTTAGCGTGCCTCAGGTTTTCGGCAACTTATAAGAAAAGCTCTTTCGCGCATAGCCATGCCCGCACAGCAGGCCGCTCTGAAACGCGGTAAGAACGTAACAGGGGTGCCTGACTGCAATACTCAGAAAAGGCTCTCTACCAGCGCAAATTAGCCAACGCTAATCAAAATCTGAAACATGCCCTAAATATTGCGCAATTTCATAACGTATTTACTTGTTAAATAGGGAATCCTAAGCTAAGGTTGCGCAGGTAATGATTACCTAAGTAAGTGATTGGGTAATGGCGTCTAAGTGACGTTTGCTCAACAATCCTACTGTGACCGAAGGGATGCCTTTCAGTGGCGCGTTCAAACTCCGGCCGTATTCGCAATATCGTAGCCGCATCTGTTGCCAGCCTTGGACTTGTTCTTGGCGCATGTTCTGCCGATGCCGGCAACGAGGATAAGGCTGCAGCTGCAGGTAACGAGGCAACTGTTACCGTTACTGATAATCACGGTGAGCAGACCGTGCCGGCCGAAATTGACACTGTTGTGGCCACGGACAACCGTTCCTTCGAGATGCTCGATCAGTGGGGCATTAAGCTGGCTGCAGCTCCGAAGGCGATTATCCCGTTTACGGTTTCCGACTACAAGGACAATCCCGATGTTCAGGACATCGGTAATCACCGCGAGCCGAACCTCGAGATTGTTGCAGCCGCCGACCCGGATCTGATTGTCACCGGTCAGCGTTTCGACAAGTACTACGACGACCTCAAGAAGCTCGCTCCGAACTCCGCCATCGTGGACTTCGAGCCACGCGAGGGCAAGCCGCTGGATGAGGAGCTCAAGCGTCACGCCAAGGGCATGGGCACCGTCTTCGGTAAGGAGAAGGAAGCCGACCAGCTAATCGCGGACTTCGATAAGGCTCTGGAGCGCGCCCGCAAGGCCTACAACCCGGACGTGAAGGTCATGGCACTGAACTCGTCGGGTGGCACCCTCGGTTACATTGCCCCCACTGTTGGTCGTACCTTCGGCCCGTTGTTTGATCTGATTGGCATGAAGTCGGCACTGGAGGTCGACAAGGCCAGCGATGATCACCAGGGTGATGAGATTTCCGGCGAGTCCATCGCTAAGGCGAACCCGGACTTCATCATGGTTCTCGACCGCGATGCTGGCACCTCGGTGCGCGGTACCGATGAGTACCGTTCGGCACAGTCTGTGGTCGAGGAAGCTGCTCCGCTGAAGAACGTGAAGGCCGTCAAGGAGGGCAAGATCTACTACGCCCCAGAGGACACTTACACCAACGAGTCCATCATCACGTACACGGAGATTCTGAACGAGCTTGCCGACGCCTTCGAGCAGGCCTAATAAGTATCTGACCAGTCACAGGAGTACCTCACCAACTCTATGCAGAAGTTACTGGAACCCCGATTAGCCATTGGGATTGCCTTCGTGGCAGTCCTGGTGGCTATGTCGCTGTTTGTAGGTCAATACGACATCCTGGGCGCCGACGACGGCTGGGAGATGTTCGCCACTACGCGTATTCCGCGCACCATTGCACTAGTGCTCTCGGGTGCCGCGATGGCGATGTGTGGCCTGGTCATGCAGCTGCTTACACACAACAAGTTCGTCGAACCCACCACGACGGGAACCACGGAATGGGCTGGTCTTGGCCTAATTTTCGTAATGTATTTCTTCCCCTCGGCGTCGTTGCTCGGCCGGATGAGCGGCGCGATTATCTTCGCTTTCATCGGCACAGCAGTGTTCTTCCTGTTCTTGCGCCGAGTGACTTTGAAGTCGAGCCTGGTCGTGCCCATTGTGGGCATCATGCTGGGCGCGGTAGTCAGTTCGATTTCGACTTTCTTTGCGTTGCAGACAGACATGCTGCAGTCACTGAGCGTCTGGTTCGCAGGCTCCTTCACTGATATTTATAAAGGGCAGTACGAATTCCTGTGGCTGGTCGTCATTGTGGTCGCAATCGTCTTCGTATTCAGTGATCGGCTGACGGTTGCGGGGCTTGGTGAGGATATTGCGACCAACGTAGGCCTGAACTACAAGCGAATCGTGTTCCTGGGCACGGGACTAATCGCTATTGCAACAGGCCTGGTCACAGTAGTGGTGGGCAATTTACCCTTCCTGGGCCTCGTCGTCCCGAACATCGTCTCCATGTTTCGTGGTGATGACCTGCGCTCCAACTTGCCGTGGGTGTGCCTGGTGGGCATTGCCATCGTGACGGTCGCGGACATAATTGGCCGCGTCATTATCGCCCCGTTCGAGATTCCGGTATCGGTGATTCTCGGCATCCTGGGTGCTGCCATTTTCGTCTATCTGATCGTGGAGCGACGTCGTGCTTAATCTCAGTTCAACTCATACGGTGGCCAACCAGGTTGGGCCGCAAACGACGTCGTTTAGCACGGGCGCCGCGGCGCGCAGGTACTGGATCATCATTGCTGTGCTGGTGGGCTTGGCGACGTTGTTTACCGCGGGTCTGCTCGCATGGGACAACCCGTTGCCGTTCGGCACGGAGGGCTTTTGGCTGATCGCGCGTCGGCGCCTTGACGCCGTTATTGCCATGATTGTGGTTGCCTGCTGTCATGCAATTGCGACGGTGGCGTTCCAGTCGATTGCGAATAACCGAATTATTACGCCGTCGATTATGGGGTTTGAAGCGCTGTACGTGGCTATCAGTACCGCCGCGGTCTACTTCCTCGGCGCGACGGGTCTGATGAATGCCGGCTCGGTTGGGGCGTTTGTTCTGCAGCTTGCGCTGATGGTGGGGCTGTCGCTGGTGCTGTACGCGTGGCTGCTGACTGGGCAGGGCGCGGATATGCACAGCATGCTGCTGGTGGGCATCGTCATCGGTGGCGGGTTGGCCTCGGTATCGACGTTTATGCAGCGCATGCTGACGCCCTCGGACTTTGACCTGTTGACGGCGCGTCTGTTCGGTTCTGTCAACAACGCTGATCCGGAGTTTTTCCCGGTGGCAATTCCGCTAGTGGTAGGGGCAATCGTGGTGATTGCGCTGCATTCGCGGGCGCTGAACGTGATGTCGCTAGGCCGTGAGGTTGCGACGAATCTGGGCGTGAACTACCAGGTTCGGTCGATCACCGTGCTGGTCGCGGTGTCGGTGCTAATGGCAGTATCGACGGCCATGGTCGGCCCGATGACATTCCTCGGCTTCCTGGTCGCGACCATTGCGTACCAGGCTGCTGATACCTATGACCACCGCTTTGTGCTGCCGATGGCGGGGCTGATCGGCTACGTCACGTTGGCTGGTGCGTATTTCATTCTCAATCACGTTTTCTACGCTCAGGGCGTGGTGTCCATCATTATCGAGCTGGTTGGCGGTTCGATCTTCCTCTACGTCGTTTTGAAGAAGGGACGGCTATGATTCTCCTCGACAGTGTAAGCAAGAGCTATACCAGCGAGGTGTCAATTGGCCCCGTTGACCTGGAAATTCCGACCAACTCCATCACGGCGCTGATCGGACCGAACGGTGCGGGCAAGTCCACGCTCTTGACTATGATTGGCCGCCTTCTGGCCGTCGATTCCGGCGACATCAACGTCGGCCCGTACAACGTGGGCAAGACCAAGTCGAAGGATCTGGCGAAGGTGCTGTCGATTCTGCGTCAGGACAATCACTTCGTCACCCGTCTCACCGTGCGCCAGCTAGTCAGCTTCGGCCGCTTCCCGTACAGCCAGGGACGCCTGACCGCCGAGGATGAGCGCATCATCTCTCAGTACATCGAGTTCCTCAACCTTGAGGCGCTCCAGGGCCGCTACTTGGACGAGCTCTCGGGCGGTCAGCGTCAGCGCGCGTATGTCGCAATGGTGCTCTGTCAGGAGACGGATTACGTGCTTCTCGACGAGCCGTTGAACAACCTGGACATTTCTCATTCGGTCGACATCATGTCGCACCTGCGCACTGCAGTGCGCGAGTTGGGTCGCACCATGGTGGTCGTGTTACATGACATCAATTTCGCGGCTCGCTACGCCGATTACATTTGTGCGGTCAAGGATGGCCAGATTGTTGAGCACGGCCCAACCGCGGAGCTGATGCGTTCGGAGGTTCTGAGCCCAATCTTCAACACTCAGATTGACATTGTCGAGGGCCCGCACGGCCCGGTCGCCTGTTACGGCTCTTAAGCCAATTCCGAGCCGGCCCCACGCAGCCGATACAATCTAGCCTCATGACTATTACTGCTGCCGTTGACGGTTCCGCCTTGCACAACCCCGGACCTGCCGGGTGGTGCTGGTATATCGACGACAGCTGCTGGGCCGCCGGCGGATGGAAAGAGGGAACCAACAACCGCGGCGAGCTCACCGCTCTTGCCGAGCTGCTCCGCGCCACCGCTCACATCCCCGACGAACCTCTTTTCGTACTGTGTGATTCGCAGTACGTGATTAACTCCGTTACCAAGTGGATGCCGGGGTGGAAGCGCAAGGGATGGAAGAAGCGCGACGGCAAGCCCGTCCTCAACGTCGATATCTTGCAGGACATCGACCAGCTGCTCGTCGGCCGCAATATCCACCTCGAGTGGGTTAAGGGACACTCCGGCCACGACATGAACGAGGCCGCTGATCAGCGCGCCCGAGCCGCCGCCACCGCGTATCAGAAGGGCACCGCAGTGCCCGAGGGTCCAGGTTTCGCCGGCGCGGGGAGTCGCGGGCAGACGAATGCAGCACAGGCGAATGCAGTGCCGACAAAAACCACGCCCGCCGCGCCTATCTCCGAGCCCAAACAACCCAAGACCGCAACCTTCGAGCAGGAGGGTCTCTTTGACCTCGCTGCCGACACCACCGTGACGCCCGAGGACGCCGCCAAGGAAGCGCTCACCGTTTTCCGCCGCGCCGCACATCGCGCTGAGCAGGGTAATGCCCGCGCCCTCAAGGCATTGCTTAACGACGCCCTGGGCGCCAACCTCGCCGTGCCAGACGGGCTTTCGGATGCCGAGCATGAGCTCCGCGTCGAGGGAACCACCGCTACCGCGCAGTTCACCACCGACGACTGGGTTGGCTTGGCTGTCTGGGATTTGTCCCAGGCAGTGGGGAAGGCCACAGGTTCCGCGCGTTTGCTGGGCTGGAATGTAGGCAGGTCTTAGCAGTAGTATGAAAGTTTGGTCTTTTAGGTAGACCACCAGGCAATCCGGGGTTACTGGTAGCCTGAAAACACATAAATTCTTTTACTCATTACATATAAGGAGCTCCGACTTCATGGCTGAGCACGAAGGTCCTCGTTCCGGCGAAGGCCGAGGAAATCGCGGAAACCGCGGGTCTAACCGTTCCCATGGTCGTGGCGAGGGCGGCTTTAACGGGCGCAACCGCAACGATCGTCGTGGACAGGGCGGTGGCCCAGGTGGTCGTGGCCGTGGTGGTCACGGTGGTCATGGCGGTAACCGCGATTCCCGTGGTTCGCGGGGCTTCCGTCGTGATGATCGCGACGATCGTGACTTTAACCGCGGGGACCGCAATGAGCGCAATGAGCGCGGTGGTCGTGGTTACAACCGCAACAATCGCGATGATCGTAATGAGCGCGGCGAGCGCGGTTACAACCGCAACGACCGGGGCGACCGCAATGATCGTCGCGGCCCGGGCGGACGCGGTGGCCAGGGAGGCCGCAACTTCGACCGTCGTGGTGGCAAGCCACGTCGCTCCAACCGTGGTGGCCGCTTCCAGGATGAGAAGCGTACGCACCGCACCGGTCCGCAGCGCCCAGGTTTCCGCGAGGAGCGCATTGAGGCCCGCAAGAACGAGCCGAAGCTGCCTGATGACATTCGTGCAGACGAGCTCGACCCGAGCGTCCGCCAGGATCTGAAGAGCCTGGCTAAGGACAACGCCGACAAGGTTGCTCGTCACATGATTATGGCCGCAATCCTGATGGCTGAAGACCCGCAGCGTGCCCTGGAGCACGCCCGCGCAGCGAAGGACCGCGCAGGCCGCGTCGGTGTCGTTCGTGAGACAGCTGGTGTCGCCGCTTACCACGCAGGTGAGTGGAAGGAAGCCCTGGCTGAGTTGCGTGCTGCTCGTCGCATCTCCGGTGGTCCGGGCATGCTCGCGGTCATGGCGGACTGTGAGCGCGGCCTCGGCCGCCCGGAGAAGGCCATCGAGCTGGCTCGCTCCGAGGAAGCCAAGCAGCTGGATAACGAGTCCAAGACTGAGCTGGCTATCGTCGCCGCAGGTGCTCGTCGCGATATGGGGCAGATTGATGAGGCTCTGGTTGAGCTGGAGACCCAGGATCTAAACCCGGATCGCGAGGACTTCGAAGCAGCTCGTCTGTTCTACGCCTACGCTGATGCGCTGGTGGAGGCCGGCCGTAAAGACGATGCCAAGGTGTGGTTTACCCGCTGCGCCAAGATTGATGTCGACCAGATGCTCGATGCTCGCGAGCGCATCGAAGAGCTGAGCAAGTAAACAGCCCAGCTGCCCGGCTCGCACAACCAGCCACCGCTGGCGCGATCCGGGTGCGCATCTACAATTCGTCGTAAAGCGTTCCTATTTCGTAAAAGGAGAAATGCACCTCATGGCTTCTGTCGCTTCTTCCTATGATGCCGCTCTGCTGGATCTGGATGGCACGATTTACGAAGGTGGCGCGGCGATTCCGAACGCGCTGGAGGGGCTGACCGAGGCGGCGCTGCCGATGGTGTTTATTACGAACAACGCCTCGCGTGCGCCGCAGACGGTGGCGGATCAGCTCAATGAGCTGGGGTATGACGTGCATGCCGAAGATGTGATGACGTCGGCGCAGGCGGCCATTGAGATGGCGGCGGAGGTCATTGAGCCGGGCTCGAACGTCTTTGTGTTGGGTGCGGAGTCGTTTAAGCAGCTGGCTCGTGAGGCGGGGTACACCGTGGTGGATTCCGCTGATGACAACCCTGCGGCGGTTTTCCAGGGGCTTAACCGTGAGATGACGTGGAAGCAGATGTCCGAGGCGGCGCTGGCGGTGTCGCGGGGTGCGCGCTACCTGGTGTCGAATTTGGATACGACGCTGCCGTCGGAGCGCGGTTTCCTGGTCGGCAATGGTTCGGTGGCTGCGGCGATTTCGACGACGACGGGCGTGGCGCCACTGTCGGCCGGTAAGCCGAAGCCGCCGATGTTCATTAAGGCTGCGGAGCGTATGGGCGCGAAGAATCCGCTGGCGATTGGGGACCGCCTCGATACCGACATTGCGGGCGGAAACGCTGCCAAGATGGACACGTTTATGGTGGTCACGGGAGTTTCCACGCATATGGATGTCGTCGCAGCGCCCCCGGAGCATCGCCCGACGCTCATCGGTGCTGACATGACCGCGCTGAACCGTGAGCTGGATCAGGCACGTCCGGCTCCGCAGGCTGGTTTCACCGCGCGTTACGACGACGCGGAGGCCGGTGTCATCGTTCTTTCTGGCGGTGACACGGAGGATTGGCGGTTGGCGAACCCGGCGGAGGCCGCGGTGGCGGCTCTGCTGACGGTCGTGGATGTGGTGTGGAACTCTGAGGCTGGTCGTGCTGGCACGGTCGAGGTCGCGCAGGTCCGCGCAGAGAGCCCTGCTGCTGAGGCGGCGCTGGCTGCCTGGCGGAAGTGATAGCTGATGAGTGAGATCGCACCGAAGCCGGGGCAGGGGCAGAGGTCTGGTCCCGTGCCGGGGCCGAAACCTGGCTCCGCTCCTAGCCCGGCGGCAATGCCCGGTGCGCGCGAGGTAACTCCGGAGGCCGTGCGGGAGCAGGTTGCGGCTGCACTATCCGCACCAGCGCCGACTCCGCAGGAGAGAGTCGCGCAGTTTGAGCGGGCGCATGAGGTTTTGTATGAGGCCCTGGGCTCGTCACGCAGGGAAGGAAAGTGAACGCGGTGGCAAAGAAAGCTCCTAAGCGCAGACTCGATGCGGAGCTGGTGCGAAGGAAGATTGCTCGCTCCCGTGAGGCGGCAGTGGGCATGATTAAAGCCGGTCGAGTCGAGGTCGGTGGCTTCGTTGCCTCCAAGCCCGCGACTGCGGTGACAGGGGACGTGTCCATTCGCGTCAGTGGCCTGGAAGAGGACGAGAACTGGGCATCGCGCGGTGCACACAAGCTGCTCGGCGCGCTGGAAGCTTTTGAGCCGCAGGGTCTGGATTTGAAGGGCCGAAAGGTGCTGGATGCCGGTGCCTCCACGGGCGGTTTCACCGATGTGTGCCTGCGCCGCGATGTCGACACCGTCTACGCCGTCGACGTCGGCTACGGTCAGCTGATTTGGCGCTTGCAGGATGACCCGCGAGTGGTTGTGCTCGACCGAACTAATGTCCGCACGCTAACCCCGGAGATCCTAGGCGGCACAGCCGATGTCATGGTCGGCGACCTGTCCTTTATTTCTCTGAAGCTGGTTCTGCCAGCGATTGTTTCCTGCCTCGACGAGGGGGCCGACCTGCTGCCGATGGTCAAGCCGCAGTTCGAGGTGGGTAAGGAGCGGCTTGGCTCCGGTGGCGTTGTGCGTAGCGATGCGCTGCGTCAGGAAGTTGTCCAGGAAGTCGCTGAGTACGCCCGCACGCTGGGGCTGTCCTTCCGCGCGGCTGTGGCCAGCCCACTGCCGGGCCCGAGCGGCAACGTGGAGTTCTTCCTGTGGCTGGTGAAAGACGGCGGCGCCAGCGATATTGGTGATGAGGCTATGGCTGCGGCCATCGCTAAGGCCGTCGAGGAGGGGCCGCACAATGACTAGCTCACCGACCGAATCACCGACCGGCTCACCGACTAGCGCGAGGAGCAGCTCAGGGATTAGCAAGCCCAAGACCAGCGCCGGCAAGCGCGAGATTCTGCTGGTCCCGCACACCGGCCGTAGCGCCAACCTGGAAATGGCCGCCGAGGCGGCCGAGCTGCTTGAGGCCGCGGGTATCGATATCCGCGTGTTGGCCGGTAAGAACCCGGAGGCGCTGGCCGCGCACCCAACGCTCGGCAAGTACCCGCGCTACTGGCACTCCCCGCAAGCAGCGTCGGGATGCGAACTCGTCCTCGTCCTCGGCGGCGACGGCACCTTCCTGCGAGCCGCGGATATTGCGCACTCGGCTGACCTGCCGGTGCTCGGTATCAACATGGGGCACGTGGGCTTCCTCGCCGAGTGGGAGCAGGAGTCCATGACGGAGGCGATTAGTCGCGTCATTAAGCGTTCCTGGCGTATCGAAGATCGCATGACCATCCGCGCCACCGTCCGTGACACCACCGGTCGCGTGATTGGTTCGGGTTGGGCGTTGAACGAAGTCAGCATCGAGAATGTCAACCGCCGTGGGGTGCTGGACGTCATCTTGGAAGTCGATGGCCGCCCGGTGAGTTCCTATGGCTGCGATGGCGTGCTGATTTCCACGCCTACCGGCTCCACCGCTTACGCCTTTTCCGCAGGTGGGCCCGTACTCTGGCCGGAGCTCGACGCGATGCTGGTCGTTCCTAACAACGCCCACGCGCTGTTCTCCCGCCCGCTGGTGATCTCCCCGCATTCGACGATCGCCATTGAGACCAACCACGACACCGCCGAGGCGGTCGCGGTGCTCGACGGCTTCCGCAACATCATCATGCCTCCGGGCAGCCGCATTGAAATCGAGCGCGGCGCGCAGCCGGTGCGCTGGGTGCGTCTGGATGATCAACCGTTCGCCGATCGTCTGGTGCACAAGTTCCGCTTGCCGACGTCCGGGTGGCGCGGCCCCGCCGAAGCCCAATAGCCCCTAAACACGGCAGACAAGAGCCGTCACGAGACTCCACAACCGGGACCGTGCCCGCGGCCCCCAACTTCAAGGGAAGGACTGAATGCAGGCGCCATGCTGACTGAGATTTCCATCCGCGACCTCGGCGTTATCCCGGACGCGACGCTTGAATTCAGCCCAGGCCTGACCGTTCTCACAGGTGAAACCGGTGCGGGTAAGACCATGGTGGTCACAAGCCTCAAGTTGCTCTGTGGCGCGCGTGCCGACGCCGGCCGCGTGCGTACCGGCGCCGACAAGGCCCTGGTGGAAGGCCGCGTGTCCACCGAGCACCTCTCGGAGGAAGAGTCGTCCACCATCGATGCTGTGGTCGCTGAACTCGGCGGCGAGCGCGATGAAAATGATGAGTACCTGCTTGCCCGTCAGGTCTCCGTGAAGGGCCGCTCCCGGGCGTGGGTTGGCGGCCGCAGTGCGTCGGCTGCGGCATTGGCGGATGTCTCCACGCGCCTCATCGCCATTCATGGCCAAAATGATCAGCTGCGCCTGCAAAGCGCCGATGAGCAGCGTGCGGCCATCGACCGTATGGATGCCGAGACCATCGTACCAACGCTGGAAACCTACCGTCAGCAACGCGCACACTGGCGCACCCTGGTCAAAGAACTGGAAGAGAAGACCTCTAAGCGCCGCGAGTTGGCCATGCGTGCTGACCAGCTCAGCTTCGCCATCGAAGAAATCGACGCAGTCTCGCCCGAACCAGATGAGGATCAGGACCTGGCCTCGCAGATCCGCCGCATGCAGGACCTGGACGGCCTGCGCGACGCTGCCGCCGTGGCGCTGGCCGCTATCGACGGTGCCGCTGCCGTGGGCGTGACCGGCATGGATGCGGCCACCGAAGACTCCGGTGCCGCCGAACTCCTCGGCGCCGCCGCAAACGAGCTCGCCGGCGCCAACGATGAGGAACTCACCGAGTTTTCCAACCAGCTCAATGAACTGACCAGCCAGCTCTCCGAGATCTCCGCTGGCCTCGGCGCGTTTCTCTCTGGCCTGCCGGAGGAAACCGAGTCCCTGGACAAGCTCATGCAGCGCCAGGTGGAGATCAAGAATCTCACCCGCAAGTACGCCCCGGACATCGCAGGCGTGCTGGCTTGGCGGGATAAGGCGGAGCGAAAGCTCGCCACGCTGGATGTCTCCGGCGAAGCGCTGGACAAGCTGACCGCAGAGATCAAGGCGGCGGAGAAGAAGCTCGGCACCACCGCGCGGAAGCTCTCCAAGGCTCGCGCCACTGCCGCAAGGCACCTGGAACAGGCCGTGACCAAGGAACTCAAGGGCTTGGCCATGCCGCACACCTCGCTGGTGGTGGAGATTACCAAGGCCGACACCTTTGGCCCCGCTGGCGTGGACAATATCGAGTTTAAGCTCCGTGCCCACGAAGGTGCCGAGCCACGCCCGCTGGCTTCATCTGCGTCCGGCGGTGAGCTCTCCCGCATCATGCTGGCATTGGAAGTTGTCCTCGCCGAAGGACAGGCCGGACACACGATGGTTTTCGATGAAGTCGATGCCGGTGTTGGTGGGCGCGCGGCTGTGGAGATTGGTAAGCGCCTGAAGCAGTTGGCGGTGAATAACCAGGTGATCGTCGTCACGCACTTGCCTCAGGTGGCGGCGTTTGCGGATACCCACTTGGTGGTCAGTAAGGATGCGCGCTCGGGTGCGGTGTCGTCGAAGGTGACGAGCCTGGGGGACGAGGAGCGGATTGACGAGCTCGCGCGGATGATGGCGGGCTTGGACGATTCGGACTCTGGACGTGCGCACGCGCAAGATCTTCTGGATCAAGCTCGGCGCGCCTTCGCGGCCAAGTAGCTGCACTTATGTTTCACTAAGTGCCATGAGTCTGTTCTCTCGGAACGAAAAAGATCTTCCTGGCATTTCGGGGACCGTGCGGGACGGTTCCCGCCTGGATCGTGCGCTGAAGCGTATGGGCGAAGGCGACATCGTGGTGATCGATGCGCCGGATATCTCGCGTCCCCTGGCACAGCAGTTGATTGATGCCAAGGTCGCCGCAGTGGTGAACACTGGCGCATTTACCACGGGTTTTGTGCCGAATTACGGCCCGCAGATGATGCGCGACGCCGACATCGCAATGGTGCAGAACGTCGGCGACGAGGTCTTCGAGAAACTCAAGGACGGCAAGAACGGCAGGCTTGACGACGGCAAGCTCTACCACGGTGACCGCCTGATTGGGCAGGGCGACGAGGTCGACCAGGACGAGCTGGAGCGCGCCTTCGACGAGGGCCGCACCAGCATGGTCGACCGCCTGGAGGCACTCTCCGGCAACTTGGTGGAATTCGCCAAGACCGAGTCCCCGCTCTACATCGATGGCCTGGGCATTCCGGACGAGACGGAGCCGCTGCGTGGCCGCAAGGTCGTTGTTGTTAGCCCTGGTGAGGGACACCGCAAGACGCTGGAAGACTTAAAGAACTTCATCCGCGAGTACGAGCCGCTGCTCATCGGCGTCGACACCGGTGCCGACACGCTGTTCGACCTGAAGTACGAGCCGGACTACATCATCGGCGATCCGGAGAACATCAACTCTGAGGCGCTGCGGTCTGCCGGTTGCGTGATCCTGCCCGCTGATCCGGACGGTCACGCGGTGGGCCTTGAGCGCATTCAGGACCTCGGCATTGGCGCCATGACCTTCCCGGCGCTGTCCGATTCCGCCACTGACCTGGCGCTGGTGTTCGCCGCGCATCACGACGCCGACATGGTCGTCTCCGTCGGCGCCCCGCAGAACATCGACAGCATCTACCACGACGAGGATCAAAGTGGCGTGCCGTCGGCGTTGCTGTCGCGTTTGAAGGTCGGCGAAAAGCTTGTCGACGGTCGCATGGTCGCCGACCTCTACCAGGTCAATAGCCGTGGTTTCGGTGTGGCCTGGGCCATCCTGGCTATCTTTGTCGCCGTTGCGGTGATCTTCGCTATCGCTGGTACCTCCGGTGATGGTTCTGTCAGCGAGAATTTGATTGATACCTGGAACTCCATTGCACTGTGGTTCCAGGGGCTGTTTAAGTAGTTATAGCGGTATCTTGAGCATTGTGAGCGCCCGAGTTTTCAGCTGTCAGTGCTGATCGAGGCGTCGGCGAAAGGAATGAGGGACGGGCGATGGCGAAGAAGCGCAGGAGCGGGAAGTTTACAGCCGGAGTGACAGGTGCCGCCCTCGGTGTGGCGGCAGGTGCTGCGTTGGGTGCTTATGTGCTGAACCCCGCTGGTGCTGGCATTGATTTCGGCACTGGTGCCGCCTCTGAGCGCGATGCCGCTGTTGCTCGCGCTGATGCTCAGCAAGCGCGTGCCGATGAAGCCAACCGCATCATCGAGCCCATCGTCGGGGAGATTGTCAAGGACTCTCTGAAGGACGTGCCTGTCCTTGTGGTAGCGACTCCCGATGCCACGGATGAGCAGCTGGCAGGGGTTTCCGAGACCCTGCGCGCTGCAGGTTCCCCGGATGCGGGTGTGCTGAAACTGACCGATAAGTTCCTCTCCGCCGCTGGCGCGGATGAGTTGAAGGACACGGTTTCTACCTCGCTGCCGGCTGATGTGCAGCTGGATCCGGAGCGCCGTGAGCCGGGCCGTCAGGCTGGCCAGGCGTTGGCTCCGGTGTTGGAGCTGGATAAGGATGGGGGAGAGCGGGCTTCCGCTGCTGACCGAAAGCTGCTGTTGGAGGCCCTGAAGGGCGGCGGCTTTGTTGAGTACGAAGAGGGGACGCTCCGCCCGGCTGCTGGCATCGTGATTGTTGGTAATCACGGTACTGTCTCGCGCGCTGCGATTGATAACGGCGAGGACCCGGAGTTTGGCGCTGGTCTGGTTGCCGATCTGGCGGTGGCGCTGGCTGAGGGCTTTGGTCCTGGCGAGGATGCTGCTGGTCACGTTGTGGTGGGGACTGACGGCTTTGGCCGTGAAGGCGTCAGTGCTCTGCCAGATGAGCCGTGGGGCGCCGACCCTGCTGTGAAGCGAGTGGACGCTGTGTCGGACGCTGCGGGGCAGGTTGGAGTTGTTGGGGAGTTGAAGAGGTAAAAACACATGGAAGTTAGTCGGGAAACAGTAGAGCAGCTTCTCAAGTTCTCTTCTGACAGAAAGTGGGAGGTTTTTCATACTCCTGAGAATCTTGCTAAAGCGATCTCAATTGAGTCTGCTGAGTTGCTCGAGCTTTTTCAATGGGATGCAAAATATGAGAAAGCTGACCTCGAGGATGAGCTTGCAGATGTGCTGAGCTACTGCCTTTTGCTGGCTCGTAGGGCTGAAATCGATCCTAATGAGGCGATTGCGAAGAAAATCGCCCTAAATGAAGTGCGCTATCCGCGTAGTAAAAGCACGGGAAGCTCGCTTAAGCACGACAGGTTGTAACGTGACCAAGAGAAAACTGCTTCCAGTGCCAAGGGCATTTGTTGAGCGAGTCGACTACGCAAGTAGTGGTATCGACGAGCTAAAGGGCAAAGATACTCCTTACCGCCGTTTTATTATTGACTACCCTACGGTCTACATCATTTCATTGCGGGATAACAAGGGATCGTATCGAGTCTATGTGGGGGAAACGAACTCGATTGTCCAGCGAACGACCCAGCATCTCGAGGGAGATACAAAGGCATCTAACTCCAAGCGAAATCTCTGGATTGATTTACGTGATGGCGCTGGAACCCAGATGTACGTGATTGGGCACTCTCTATTTAATAAGTCGCTGACTCTGGATATTGAGAATCGACTTATGCAGTACTTGCCTAGCAACGAATCGGTGAAGTCTGCCAGTGAGACCAGTGTCGCTACTGAAAATGCGCGAACAAATGCGCAAGGTGATTACTTCACCAAAGAGCATTTAGACAAATCCTTCACCCAGATTTGGTCTAAACTACATGCTCTGGATCAACAGCTATTTCCAGCTGAACGTATTATTCGCGAATCTGCACTTTTTAAAGCATCACCTTTCCATGAGTTAACTACAGAGCAGTCTGATGCAAAGTTTGAGATAATTAATGCAGTTGTAGATCAAATGCAATCCATAGGCGACTCTAGGCTGATTATGGTTTCAGGCGCTGCTGGGACAGGCAAGACAGTATTGCTTAGCAGCGTTTTTTATGATTTGAATCAAAAGCTCCCAGCTATTGAAGAACATCTTGGGAAATCGACCCTTGACGCGTATATGCTAGTCAACCACGATGAGCAAGTTACTGTTTATCAGCAGGTTGCTGAAAAACTCGGCATTTCGAGTACTAAGAATCTTAAAGTCATGAAGCCGACATCCTTTATCAATCATCGGAATCCTGGGGAAAAGGTGGATGTCGTTCTAATCGACGAAGCTCATTTGCTATGGACACAAGGAAAACAGTCGTACAGGGGTAAGAACCACCTTAAAGATATTCTAGAACGTGCACATGTAGTGGTAGCAGTGTTTGATCCTGACCAGATTCTTGCCGCAAATCAGGTGTGGGAGCCTGCGGATTTGGAATGGATGGAGCAACGAGTCGATAAAAGTATTGATTTAAAGCTTCAGATGAGGATGCTCGCCTCGGAGGATACCATTCAGTGGGTACGCTCTTTTGTTGATGACGGTATTATCCATAAAATTCCGAAGGATAATAAATATAGTATTAAGATTTTCGATGATCCTAACCAGCTTTACAAGTCAATTAAGGACAAAGCTTCGAATGTAGAGGAAGGATTATCCAGGTTAATAGCCACGTATGATTGGCAGTTCTCGAGTGCTCGGCCACCTGCGGAGAATGAACTCTGGCAGGTTCGAGTCGGTGATTTTTCAATGCCATGGAACAATCAAAAGAAGAGTACTGAGAAGAAGACTGCAGGTCTACAGCTGAGCTGGGCGGAGCGCCCACAAACTATTGATGAAATTGGATCTATTTTTACTATCCAGGGTTTTGACCTGAATTATGCCGGTGTCATTATTGGCCCCTCTGTCAAATACCGTGATGGAAAGATTATCTTTGATCCATCTGAGTCATGGAACCCAAATGTGAAGAATAAACGAACGTTGAAAGACGGTTCGAAACAGTCGTTCGCTGAAGAGCTGCTGAAGAATCAGCTTAACGTCTTACTTACTCGAGGTGTTCACGGGCTACATATCTATGCTGTGGATCGCGAACTTCGTGAAGCGTTGGCTGCTGCCGCATCTGGAATAGGGGATGATTAACCGAGTTTGGTCTCGGTATATTTAATTTGCTTAGTTTTCCAAAAAAAGTGCGGTCTTTCTCTGTTTCGCGTTCGCAATTGTTTCGAAGGATGGACTTCTAGTGCTAGCGAATAGGGAATTGAAACTGGGGTGTACCCCTCTGCTAGACTGCTATTAGAGGGAGTGATTCGTTTTAGATGTTGATTTTCGAGGATTTTTATTGACTATCTATAAGCCCTTATTCAATGAGTTTCTCATTTCAATTCCCTAAAAAATTTTTCGCAGTCCTCGTCTGAGATAGTTAACAGCCTTGGTTGAAGTCTCCTCTCTTGCGCGCCCTTTCTTTCCAGTAGTTGCTAGAGGAACGTCACAGTCGCTCTCAAATACATATCCTGCACCGCTTGTACCTCCGCAGGCACTTCCTCCAGAGCAATTGGCTCCGACACAACTGTGCTCCAGTCAATCCGAGAGTTAGCAAGGAACTCGACCGACCGCTCCAGGTGCCGTGGTTCGTAATTATGGACACCGGTAATGGTGCGCCAACCACGGACGAGCCACTCAGGATCAAGGGCATAAGCAGGGGAGTCAGCAACACTTCCCGCGAGGACTGCTCGGCCGGCGATGTCGAGGCTGTCGATGCAGGTGGTGACTCCAAACTCGCTGCCAGAGAACTCAAGGGTGATGTCGAAAGACCCTAATTCGAAATCGGAGCCAGCCGCTGAAGCATCAGGAGTAACTGCACCCAACTCTTGTGCCCATTCAAGGCGCGTCTCATCGCGGTCAATGGCCACAACCTCAGCGGCGCCACCACGAATAGCTGCCTCAACAGCGATAAGGCCGAGCATGCCGATGCCCATAACTAGAACCCGTTTACCTGTAAGAGCCCCAGCCTGCTCCATGCAGGCCATCACGGTGGCGCCGGCGCAGGTGGCGATGGAGGCTGCGGCATCGGGAAGCGAGTCGGGGAGTACCACCACTGGTTGATGGTTGCGCAGCGCAATGTGGGAAGCATAGGTTCCGGAAAGCGGCCAGTCGCTATCGAAGGCCTCGTGACCCGTCTTTTTCAGGTTTCGGCACTTGGCGGTCATGCCGCATTCACAGCGGTCGCACTCCAGGCACGGTGCGGTGACCGAGAACACGACACGCTGGCCAACCCGCAAATCTGGGTTGCGGGTGTCGCGGACGACTCCGACTCCCTCGTGGCCGAGGACGCTGGGGCACGGTGCGCTGCGGCGACCGAGCACGGTGTGACGGTCGGAGCCACAGATCGTTGCGGTGGTGATTTCCACTAGGGTTTCGCCTTCTTGCAAAGCAGGAATAGGAACTTCCTGCATGCGAAAGTCGCTACCGCCGTGCCAGACAAGTGCCTGGGCCGTTTCCATCGGTGCAGTAGGAGTGGAAGGTGTCGAGGGAGTCGGAGTTGTCATCAGTGTTGTGTACCTATTCGGTCAGATCTACAGTCTGGGTCCTACTCTCCAACAAGGTCCAGCAGGTTCGCGGAGGAATCCAGAACGTGATCAGCGCTGAGGGACTCGAACTGTTCGAGAGTCAGGTGACCGGTGAGCACACCGACGCTGGTGACGCCAGCGGCCTGGGCGGAACGGACATCGGCCTCAGTGTCCCCGGAGCTGATGACAGCTGCCTTGTCGGTCACACCGAGCTTCTCCATAACAGCCAGAATCAGGTCGGGCTCGGGGCGGCCGTGCTCGACTTCGTCACCGGCGACAACGGTGTCGATAATCCCGTTGTCCCACCCCATGGAGGAGACAATGATATCGACGATTTCGCGCGCAAAGCCCGTCGTCAAGCCGACTTTGATGCCCTTGTCGTGCAGTGCCTTCAGCATGTCTTCAACGCCTGGCAGTGGGGTCGGTGGGTTTTCCTTGTACGTGCGAGCAAGCTCGGCACGGAAGAACTCCCAGGCGTGGTTGTGAACCTCTGAAGTCGGCTCGATGCCACCCTCACGGAGCAGATTGCCGATTGCCCAGAACTTCTCGGTACCCATGTAGCGCTGGAAAGTCTCGTCGGAGTAGCGGGCACCTTCGCGTTCGGTGGCTTCGCGGAGGACGCGGTAGACCTCGTCACGGTCGTCGATGGTGGTGCCAGCCATGTCGAAGATAGCGAGCTGATAAGTCATGGAGTTTTCCTTTTTCAGTAGAAGGGGACGGGGACTGGGGTGGAGCGGTTTAGCGGACGGCGGCACGCAGCCACATGGACAGCGTCTCGACGACGAGGACGACAGCGACCATGAGGATGAGGATGTAGGTGACGACGTCGAACTGGTTGACTCGAGAGGCATTGAGCAGCTGGAAGCCAATGCCACCTGCGCCGACGACACCCAGCAACGTGGCCGAGCGGATGTTGGTGTCGAGCAGGTAGAGGCAGTGGGCAATGAAAGACGGGATTGCCTGGCGAACGGTGGCGGCGAAGAAGATCTGTGACTCGGTTGCACCAGTAGTGCGCAGGGCTTCTTGCACGTCAGTGTCGGTTTCTTCCAAGGAGTCGGCGACCAGTTTGGACAGCAGGCCAACCGCACCGAGCGCTAGAGCGAGCGTACCGGCGACCGGGCCCAGACCGGAGATGACTACGAAGATGATGGCCAGAATTAGCTCCGGGATGCCACGGATGACCACGATAAGCACGCGGAAGAACCCGTGTACCCACTTGTTGGCGATCACGTTGGAGGCAGCCATGATGCCAATCGGGATGGCGAGGATGGCGCCGAGGAAGGTGGCGGCGAAGGCGATTTGCAGAGTATCGAGAAGCAGCTGGAAGATCTCGCCGGCGATACCACCGGAGGACGGCGGTAGGAACAGCGCCATGGTCTCTGGAAGGTTGGCCAGGCCGCTGAAGAAGTTAGAGGCGGAGATCTCTGTCTCGGCAAATGCTGCGATGGTGATGACCACAAGCGCGATGGTGGTCAGCACGCGGGAGACGCGAGCAGCAGTCCATGGCGGGGTAATCGACGGCTTACCGTCGGTAGCATCCTGCTTGGCAGCCTTGCGCTTGTCCTTGATCTTCGTGCCCCACATGCGGTCGACCCAGGTGCCGGACAGCAGGGAAGAGTCGGACTTGCGCATAATGATTGCACGCAGAGAGCCGGAGAGCAGCTCCATGACGATGCACAGCACCAGCACCACCAGCGCCAGAGCCATGCCCTCGCGGTAGTTGAGGGTGCGCAGCGAGTCGGCAATTGCCATACCGATGCCGCCCACACCGACATAGCCCAGGAGCACGGAGGTGCGCAGGTTGATGTCGAAACGGTGCAGCGCAGTGGCAATGAGCTGCGGGGTCAGCGCCTGCGGGATAGCCGAGACAATCTGCTGCGTGCGGCTACCGCCGACCGACTCGATAGCTTCGCGGGGACCGTCGTCAAGCTCTTCGATCGCGTCGGCGTAGAGCTTTGCGACCATGCCGACAGAGTGAATACCCATGGCGAGAATGCCGCCGATGGCACCGATACCGAACATGCGGATAAACACGATGGCCAGCACCAGGTCGGGAATCGCGCGAGCCAGCACGATAAGTGCGCGGGAGATCCAGCGCGCGGTGGGCGAGAACGTAGTGGTGCGCGCGGCGATGACAGCCAGCGGCACAGAGAGAATCACCGACAGGGCAGTGGCGAGAAAGACGATAGCCAGGGTCTCACCGATGAGACTGAGCAGCTCGGCCATCGGCGGGAATTCCAGCGGGAACATGCGCGCGACAAAGTTGGCGGCATTGTCCGCGGACTCGCTGATGGTGACGAGGTTGATGCCAATCGAATTAACCGACCACGCGCCGATAGCTGCGAGCAGAATCAACACGGCAGTCGCGGCGATGGAATTGTAATTATGGGGCTTATTTTCAGGAGCCGACGCACGCGGCTTGGAAACGGTAGGAGCGGTCATTGATTTACGCCTCCGCCTTGAGCGGTGCGCCGTTGGTTGCATCCTCGCTGGTCTCGGATACCGACTGGTAGATGGTGGTGGCGGTCTCCGCAGTCATGCCCCTGGTCTCGCGGTCGAACTTCACACGACCTGCCTGCAGACCAATGATGCGGTCCGCAAAATCCACCGCCAACTGCACCTGGTGCAGAGAGGAAATTACGGTGAGGTTATCCTCGCGAGAAATCTGCTCCAGCAGCTCGATGACCTGGTTAGACGATACCGGGTCAAGGGCAGCGACGGGCTCGTCGGCAAGCAAAATCTTCGGGTGCTGCATGAGCGCACGCGCAATGGCAGCGCGCTGCTGCTGACCGCCCGAGAGCGTATCGGCGCGCTGATGAGCACGGTCGGCGAGTCCCACGCGGTCCAGCACCTCAAGAGCCTCCTGCTTAACCCGCTTCGGGTACGAGAGCAGGGAGATCCGCGGCCCCTTCAGATCGCCCAGCGCACCAGTGCAGACATTCTCCAGCACCGACATCCGGTCGACCAGGTTAAAGCTCTGGAAAATCACGCCGATGTCCTTGCGCAACTCACGCAGTTCGCGCTTCTTCAGCTCGTTCAAGTCCTGACCCAACACACGTACCGTGCCTGACGACGGAGTGTGCAGCGCATTGATATGGCGGAGCAGAGTTGTCTTACCCGAGCCCGACAGCCCCAGGAGGACAGTGATCTCGCCGGTGCGGATACCGAGCTTGACGTTATCGAGGCCAAGTGTGGACCCGAAGTTCTTGGTGACATCGTGGAATTGCACTGCGAACTGCTGATCAATGGCGCGCTGCAGTTCGGGTGTCATTTTCTCAGCGTTAGAAGGCATGGTGATGTCCTTTAGTTTTTGATTGCGGGGCCGGGGATGGCTTTCGGACGATGGGATTGTGGGTTAGCGGGGTTTGAGGTTTGGGCCCTTTGCAGGGCCCTGGCGTGCTGGGTCTTAGGAGACAGCGTTGCAGGCGTCAGCCTTAGTGGTTTCGCAGATCTCGCGGATGGAATTGAAGTCCGCGTCGGTCACCGGCAGGTAGCCCCACTCGATTTCCTCCGGCAGGGTGCAGTCCTCTTCGCTGGTGCAGATGCCTTCCTTGACCAGAGCTGGTTTATTCGCCTTCTCGGTCAGGGCCTTCTTGATCTTGGTCAGATCCTCAGCAGAGATGGTCTCGGTGTTTAGCGCGATTGGGTCCTCGGTGATTGGATCCGATTCCCAGATGGACTTCAACGCGCCCGGCTTAATCTGGCTCGACTTCTCAAGGGTTTTCAGCATCGCGTCATGCGCGAAGGCCACGTCGCAGCCGCCGTCGTTAAGCGTGAGCAGCGATGCATCGTGACCACCAGCCATGACGGGCTCGAGGTCGGCATCCGGCTTCAGCCCTTCATCCATAAGCCCCTTGGTCGGGACCAAGTAGCCGGAAGTGGATGCTGGGTCGACGAAGCAGACCTTCTTGCCCTTGAGATCCTTTAGCGATTTGATGTCGGAACCATCCTTGACATAAGCAAGCGAGGTGTACGCCGGATCCTTACTCTCATCATTGGTAGGGGAGGCAACAGCTTCGATTGACACGCCGGAGTCATGAGCGATGACGTAGGAGAACGGGCCGTAAGAGGCGATGTCGATCTTGCCGGCGCGCTGGCCCTCGACGACTGCAGCGTAGTCGGATGCGTTCTGGAACTCGACCTTCTTGCCGGTTTCCTTGGCAATCAGCTTGACCAAATTGTCGTAGTCCGACTGGAGGGACTGAGAGGACTCGGCCGGAACGGCGGCGAAAGTGATGGTGTCATCGGCAGCTTCGTTGGAGCTGTCGCCACATGCCGCCAGGAATGGGGTACTCAGGGCGACGAGGGCCAGGGACTGGGCGATCTTGCGGGTGGCGCGGGAGTTGTTGAACATGGCGGAGCTTTCTGTGTGAGGCCTTGCGGGCGCGAGGTGTGGGGTGTGGAAACAAGGTTCTGGAATGATTGTCAAGCCAACTACTCAACCTGTCTAGTCGAGTTGAGAGAATTCATGTACAGGTCACTTTGAGTTCAGCTTGGCGGGTTGTTGGTGACCTTTCAGGGCTTTAGAAGTCTGAGAGCTCCGTCGGCTTGGAGCCCTGTAGGGCCAAATCAGCAATGCCGAAGGACAAGGTCATTCCAATGCCAGAGGTGACGACGACAACTGTGGTCTGTGAGTCTGGCTGCTCCAGAACGAGATTGGTCTTGGTCGAGTCTGAGTAGCGACCCTGCCAACGCTGGACGACCTTCGGCTCCTTAATGCCGAAGTATGTGCAGGCGGTATCCAGCAGGAGATTTGAGGTCGTCTCTTGCAAGAATGGGTCGGGGGATAGGTCGTAAGCGTGGGAGTCGCCGATGAAGAGCCCCTCTTCGATGCCGGTAGACATCACATTTGCGACGCAATTGACCAACTCTGGGGAGTTGTCGCGCAGCTCCTGTTTTAGTGATGCTGCACTTGGCAGACCAGCGAAGCCGTCATAGCGTGCGAGTGAGGTACCCGTGAAAAGTGCGATGTCTTTCGGGATGCGGGTTGGACGCTCAATGAGTGCCATTTGTAGGGTGCAGACGCGCACCTCGTATTCGTCGGCAAGCTCCGGGAACAGATTGGTGAGCCAGAAGTTTGGACA
Organism: Corynebacterium sp. HMSC073H12; assembly: GCF_001837775.1. Taxonomy (NCBI): domain Bacteria; kingdom Bacillati; phylum Actinomycetota; class Actinomycetes; order Mycobacteriales; family Corynebacteriaceae; genus Corynebacterium; species Corynebacterium sp. HMSC073H12. Next base: position 23,464 of record NZ_KV834027.1, read on the forward strand.
GCAGATTACGCGTTCTGCCTGGTAATTTTTGCGATTTGTGCCGACGCGACCGCCCGCGACAGTCTGGACTTCGTGACGCCAGTTGAAGATAACGCCCTGGCTCTCTAGCCATGCGGCCAGCCGTGGGGCGGCTTCGCGGGGATTGACGCGCATGTCGAGGGGGAGGTGCGCGCCGCCGAGGCATTTGAGGTCTGGGTTGCCGATGGCGGTGGCAATTTCGGAGTGGCTCAGCAGCTTGACCTGGTCGGAGCCGCGGTGGTTGGCGAACTCTTCAAGGAGTTGCATTTCGGTTTCGGTGACAGCCGGGATGTAGGTGCCGGAAGTTACAGCCCATAGTCCGGTTTTTTGGGCGGCTTCGACCCAGCCGGAGCGGGCGTTCATGGCGACATTTTGTATGGCGTCGGCCTGGCCGGTAAAGCAGGCGTGACCGAAGTTCATGATGGATGATCCGACCGGGCGCTCGGCGCGGTCGATGACTCGAACGGATAGTCCTTGTTGGTGTGCTCGGAATGCGGTGGCGAGGCCAAGAATGCCAGCGCCGACGACAATCAAATCGGTGTGTGCATCTGTTTGCATGAGCTCATTGTGGGACACGGTAGGCAACCTGTCTATACAGGCGAGGTGTATTTCATGGGGAGTTTGCCAAGATGTCGTTTAGTTAACCGTCTGTACGGGTAAATTTCCGTTTGGGAGGGCTAATGCGGCTCATAATCGTGTTTAAACTTGGTTATCAGGTCTACTACTTGTGGCGTAGATGGTCAGAGTTTGAACCAAGTAGTGCTGTACTTGGCTAGACGTGGCCGGGCTAAAAGCGAATTAGCTCGATCTGAAGATAAAGAGACGAAAGGATGCTGCGACCGTGGCACGCAAGCAACAGCATCAAGAAATTGCCTCGTACCTGCGTAAGGCAATTCGAGATGGTTCGATGCCGCCGGGTTCTGCTATTCCCTCGGAGGCGGAGCTTGGTCGGCAGTTCGGCGTGGCTCGTGGCACGATTCGGCAAGCCATTGCCACACTGCGGTCCGAGGGTCTGGTTTCCTCTGGGCAGGGCCGACGGACTCGCGTGCTCGATACGGTGCCGACCTTCTCTTTCGACGAAGTCATTTCCTTTACTCAGTGGTGTCAGAAGACCGGTGCGGAGCCGGGGCAGCAGACGCAGTGGGTAACACGACAGCCTGCAGGATCAGAGTTAGCAGCGCATTTGGAAATCGCGGACACGGATCAGGTTGTCTCCGTACTTCGGCTCCGGCTTATGGATGGGGAACCAGCTATGGTCGAGAGACTGAATTACCCTCTGGACGTCGGCAAGCACATTCTGACCTTTGATACTGATTCGGGGTCCATTTACCGCCACCTGTTGGATAGCGGTGTGGACATTGCGTATGCGACGCGCACCATTGATGCGGTTCCGGCCAATGAAGAGGATGCTGCACTGCTGGAGATCCAGGTGGGTGCGCCTTTGCTGCGAGTCCGGCGCCGTGCATTCACGCTGGAGGGAGTGCCGATTGAGGCCTCCGATGACCGCTACCTGGCGAGTAAGGCGAACTTCTCGGTGACGACGGCACGGGGCAATGCGTCACCAATCTCGCTGCAGGCTGGGGAGGGTGTGCGGTAGGGGCTACGAGGGGGGGGGCAGCGGTGGTGGCTATGCATTGAATTGGCGTAGCTGCTGCTGTGAATGTTTGTCGGGGAAGGTGACAGCTGCTTCTTAATTCAACAAGTGCCAGATAATTCAACATTGCACGGCATTCTTCTTCTGAATATCCAGAGTTTAAGCAATTAGACCAGTCAACTTGTCCTTGAACCCATGGGGACGGCTCGTTGTTTTGTGGCTCTGGGGCAGTGTTTGTAGATGGGCCGTCATAGAAATTGTTGGCGCAATACTGTGTCCAGCCGGTAGTACCGTCTGTAAACCAGGTGGTGCCTTGCTCATAGAGGCCCTGCGAAGATTTGGCGCAATGCGAAATCGTCTTGTTTATAGCTGTTGGCTCGCCATTGGGCGCGCCGGTGTAACCAGTGGGTTTGGAACTTTCCGTCGTTCGGGTTGTGGTAGTCGACGGGGCAGGGGTCTTGGTGGTGGATTGCGTCGTCGATTCCGTACTGCTTTCTGGGCTGGTGACAGTTTTGGTAACTGTAGTCGGCTCCGGTGCTTTTTCTGGTTCTCTGTTGGAGCAAGCCGAAAGGCACAGTACTGGAATAGTCAGTGAGAGGACGAAAACGTATCGTTTGTGCATATGAAATACCTTACTGTATGGGCAGGTGAGAAGGTGTTTTGTCTATTTCGTGGGCTAGCTTCGCCTATATCAGATTTGCCAGTTGCTCGGCCGCAATGTTTGTGGCCACCAAGTAGATGGCAGGAACAGTATCTTCCACCAACTCCGTGGCCGCCAGCGGCGAGGAATTACATCTGAATACTCGGCGTGGTCCGATACGAGAGCTCGAATCTCCCTGTCGTCAACACCAAGGCCGTGAAGTTCGGCTATCAACGCCTCAATTTCCTCACTACAAATATCGAGATCCCACATTCCTGACTGTTCGAAGTAATCGTGGAACAGGCGTTTTACCTCATCGGCGATGTGGACATCGTCAATGACTCCGTGGCATTGGCTCGCCTTATCCAATATTGACTCCGCCAATGTGCGGCCACCTTGGCACGAAGGGGAGTATGTCATGGGGAGCATTTTGAGCTCGTAGTAGCAATCCGGTTCCAACAAATCCGGGTTCATAGCCGCATTAGTATCTGGCCACAGGACTTCTTTGATACTGGGGTGTTCGGCCAGCATTGTTGCGACACCGAAGCAGACGTGTGCACATGACTTCCTTGTACGGAAGCCATCGCATTGACATGAAGTGCAGCCGGGAAAAGTGAACCCATCAACCTGGACCTCGAAGCCATCGGCGGTGATGCGGTAGGTGCCAGCTGCAACCTCGGCCAACGGGGATTGCCCTGAAAGCTTCTGCGCCGCCTTAATGTCATCCTCAGTGAAGAACGCCCTAATAATTGGCGAATCAAACGTGGTCATGCACTGAACACTAGTAAGAAGGCCGGATTGGGATTGAGGTCTTTTAGAACGACTGTTCTCGTTTTCGTCCTTGGGAAGCCAGCAGTTTCCCAGGACTTGGCTGCGTCGCAGCCTGCATTTACTCGCCAGTATGACGGTGCTAGTGGTCATTGTGGCCGCGAACTCATTGCTGTTCATAATGTATGAGCATGCGGGCATTCATGATCCGTTAGTGCCGGAGTATTCAGGTGCTGGAATCGCATTTTCCCTGCTTTCCCTCAGCTGGGTCCTGAATCGGTACTTGAGCAGGTTCCTGGTCCTGCAGGTCTCGAGCTATTTTGCAGTTGCTGTCGGCGCTGTATGCACGGGATGGGGGGGGGAAGCCGCTCGTGTTTCGGACTGTAACCGAAATCACTCTAATAACCTACGGAGCTGTAGGTGAATGGCGTTATAGTTATATTTAGTTCACTTTTTATTCACCCTTTTGTGGGGCTTTAATTGGCCGCCTTTCAGAGTACGATAACGATTCATAGCCTGTAATTTTCGGCTCTTGCCCATGCCGTAGTTCTTATTGGAACCGTTTTACTATTCACTGCTCTAGGCAAGGAGTAATCATGGGCACTCAACGAGCATTTGCAAAGCTGGCACGGTCAGCCACGGCACTGTTGGCTACAGCTGGTGTCGCTCTGGTGGCGGCTCCCATCGCGGCTGCCGCACCGGCTTCGGCAACTGATAGTGACCAGGTTCTGTCCTGGACTGAAATGGGTGAGTGGGGTCCAAAGGCAAATGATTTCCCCACTGTCATGGTCAGCCAGGGGATGACGGAAAACATCAGCCCAGAGGGCACGAATGTGCAGTGTGTTCCTGCTCCTGGTGAGAATCCGGTGGTCATGATCCACGGCATGAACTCGAACGCCTACCAGACCTATGCTCGCATGGCACCGGAGCTAAAGGCAATGGGGAAGTGTCTGTACGCATTTAACGTCGGCAAGCTAGGCCCTGATGAGTTTTCGGTGCTGGGATCTATTCCAACCATGCGTAACATGACCCCGTTGGATACCGCTTTGGCAGAGCTGACTGCGAAGATTGAAATCCTCAAGGCGGAAACCGGAGCGACCGAAGTTGACATTGTTGGCCACTCTGCAGGTGGCACCTTGGCTGCCGCTTACGCCAAGCAGGAGCAGGGCCGGGGAATTGGTACCGTAGTGTCCCTGGCGGGCGTGCTGCACGGCACATCGCTGCTCGGTATCTCCTATGGTTTGGAGGAGCTCAACCAGTTCGATAATGCCGGTGACAAGGCTGCGGGTTTCATTGTCAGCCCGAGCCTGGTGGATCTGCTGCAGCACAGCGAGTTCATGGCCAAGATGAATGAGGGCGGCTTGGAGCAGCCGGGTGTCAACTATGTTGCAATCTCGACTCAGGTTGATGAAGCCGTCACGCCAATGGCTGCAAGCCAGTGGAACGCACCGACTTCCAACAACATTCTGCTGCAGGATGGCTGCTCTGCAGATCTATCGGGTCACATCGGGCTGACTTTCTCACCGCGGGCAATTGCACTGGTAGCGAATGCGCTCGGACGTAAAGTTGAGGTTCCGTGCGTGCCAGTAACCGCTGTTGTTGAAGGCGGCATCAACGACAATGCCAATGTTCGCCCAGAACACGTCAATGCCGTTTCTGATGGCATCACGGAAATAGACGGACGCATTGCCCAGGCTGCAGGGGCGCGGTAGCGATAGTCGCGAGCAGTAGCTCTTGATAAAAGGCGCGAGCCGACAGCGATTTTAGCTAGTCGGATTGCGCCTTTTTCGCCATCAAATCCAGGGCAATAGCGGCGCCAATAATGGCCGCGCGTAGTTGTGGTGGCAAATCATCTTTGAGCTGGAGCATGTAACGCTCATTGCCGGATAGGAAATTTGTAAACCCCGACCACTTTCGTGACATCTGGGCGACTCTGACGTCGTTGATCATAAAAGTGGCGTCGTAATGCCAGACGTCGCCGTCGACCTCGCAATTGGCAAAACCGGGGATGGAAATCTCCAGCCGCCGCTTAAAGAACGCAAACTTCTGCTGAATAGTGGCCAAAAGGCGCGATGACTCTGTTCCATCTTGCTGCTGGCCTTCAGGGGCTGTCGCATGCGGGTCGGGATAGTAGACCTCGTAACGGTCAAGGGCAAGATCGGTCGGATCGGTAATAACGAATACCGGAGTGCCGTCTGGCTCGGAAACTGTCAGGCGACGAGAGCCCATAAACATTCGGCTCAGCGTGCTGCCCGTAGTTTCGATCTTTCCGATGCAGTGGCCCTCGGTATCCAGGATGTCGAAATCATCCGCCATAAAGTTGCGGATCTGCTGGATAACGATGCTGTTGTGCGAGAGCAATCCCTGATAGTGCCCTTGCTGTGGCGGAAGCTGCTGCGGTGCGGGAGGCTGCTCGGGTGTGGAGGGCTGCTCCGGCGTGGAAGCATCTTCCTGATCGTGCTGTGGAATCTGATCCCACAGCGACTTTGGGTTATCCCAATATGAACTCATGACAACAGCCGTCCTTTGGTGGTGCTAAAAGCCGAGTGGCTTAGAAGTTCTCTACGAGTGCCTTGTTGAAAGCCTCAAGGTCGGCCGGGGTGCGGGAGGAAATCAGGTTGCCGTCAACGACAACTTCCTCATCGACCCAATTGGCGCCTGCGTTAATCAGGTCAGTCTTGACGCTGATGTAGGAAGTAATAGTGCGGCCCTTCAGCACATCCGCATCGGTGAGAATCCAACCGCCGTGGCAAATCACGCCAATCGGCTTGTTGGCAGTTGCGAATCCCTTCACTAGCGCCACGGCATCCGTATCGATGCGAATCTGGTCTGCATTCACGGTGCCGCCCGGCAGAATCAGGGCATCGTAATCATCAGCAGAAACGCTGCTGGTCAGCTTATCGACGTCCACCTTCGTGCCATTCTTGCCCTCAATGGAGCCTTCCTCCGTGGAAACGACATGCACGGTCGCACCGGCATCCTTCACAGCCTCAGCCGGGCTCGTCAGCTCGGAGTCCTCAAATCCATCGGTGGCCAATACTACAATGGTCTTATTCGCTAAATCAGTCATGGCCCCGAGGGTAACGGCACAGTCACGTTTATGCATTGATGCACTGCAGGTGGGGTTCGGTCCGAGGTATAGCCATGACTCCGGCCATGCATCGCAACCGTGGCCGAAGTCTTGATTGCCTTTACATGCCGCAATCGTGGCTGCAGCTATGGCCGTCGTCAAGCCTTGTGGAAAACCCGAAAAAGTTACTCAAATATGAAACAAATATCCGTCATTATGAAAAATCGCTTGCGCACACACCCGCGCAGGCGATATTCTGAAGTCCCGTGGTTACGAAATACATCATCGTTACGGGAGGCGTTGCCTCCTCCCTCGGCAAAGGCTTAACCGCAGCGTCGCTCGGCCGCTTGCTTACCTCGCGTGGTCTGAAAGTGACTATGCAAAAGCTCGATCCGTACCTCAACGTGGATCCGGGCACCATGAACCCCTTCCAGCACGGCGAGGTCTTCGTCACCGAAGACGGCGCGGAAACCGACCTGGACCTGGGGCATTACGAGCGCTTCCTTGACCGCAACCTTTCAGCCGGCGGCAACGTCACCACCGGCAAGGTCTATTCCTCGGTCATCGCCAAAGAGCGCCGCGGCGAATTCCTCGGCCAGACCGTCCAGGTCATCCCGCACATCACCGACGAGATCAAATCCCGCATCGTCGCCATGGGCAACGCGGACGCGAACGGCGAAAAGCCCGACGTGGTCATCACCGAAATCGGCGGCACCGTCGGCGATATCGAATCGCAGCCCTTCCTGGAAGCCGCGCGGCAAGTGCGTCACGACGTCGGCCGCGAAAACGTCTTCTACCTACACGTGTCACTGGTTCCGTACCTCGGCCCCTCCAAGGAATTGAAGACCAAGCCCACCCAGCACTCGGTGGCCGAACTTCGCTCGATTGGCCTGGTACCCGATGCCGTCGTTTTGCGATGCGACCGCGACGTTCCCGACTCCCTCAAGAACAAAATTGCACTGATGTGCGACATCGACCGCGAGGGCGTGGTGTCCTGCCCGGATGCGCCGAGCATCTACGACATCCCGAAGGTTCTCTACGACGAGCACCTGGACACTTTCATCATCCGCCGCCTCAACCTGCCATTCCGCGACATGGATTGGGCCGTGTGGGGAGACCTGCTCGAGCGAGTCCACAACCCGAAGGGCGAGGTCACGGTGGCGCTCGTCGGCAAGTACATCGACCTGCCGGACGCCTACCTGTCCGTCGCGGAAGCCGTGCGCGCAGCCGGTTTTGCCCACCGCGTGAAAGCGAACATCCGCTGGGTTGCCTCCGACGACTGCGAAACCCCCGAGGGGCTGAAAGAAAACATGGCCGGCGTTGACGCGATTGTCATCCCCGGTGGCTTCGGCGGGCGCGGAATCGAAGGCAAGATTGCGACCATCCGCTACGCCAAGGAAACCGGCACGCCACTACTGGGAATCTGCCTGGGTATGCAGTGTGTTGTCATCGAGGCGGCGCGCACTGCGGGCGTTGAGGGCGCGTCGTCCACCGAGTTCGACGAGAAAGCGGCCGAGCCGGTGATTGCCACGATGGAGGAGCAGCTGCAGGCCGTCTCCGGCGAGGCTGACCTGGGTGGATCCATGCGCCTGGGGTCCTATCCGGCGAAGCTTGTCGAAGATTCCGTTGTGGCCGGTCTCTACGGCAGCACCGAGGTCACCGAGCGCCACCGCCACCGTTACGAGGTCAACAACGCCTACCGCGCCCAGCTCGAAGAAGCGGGCCTGGTCATCTCGGGCACTTCGCCGGACGGCAAGCTCGTCGAATTCGTCGAGTACCCCACGGACGTGCACCCATACCTCGTGGCCACGCAGGCGCACCCGGAGCTGAAGTCACGCCCCACCAACGCCCATCCGCTTTTCGACGGCCTCATCGCCGCAGCCCTCAAGCGCAACTAGCCTCGGCTCCGCCAGGTCCAATCCGGCCTACCTATTAGAGTGAAACTCATGGCGCACGAATTTGACGTTGTTGATTCCGAGATTGTTCTCGAGGCACCTATACTCGCGGTTCGCCGCGACCAGGTGCGAATGCCGGGTGGGAATGTTTCCGCCCGCGAGATTGTGGAGCATTTCGGCGCTGTCGCGGTCGTTGCCGCAGATGAGAATAACCGTCTCTACTTGCTGAATCAGTGGCGGCAGGCAGCGGGTCAGCGCTTGGTGGAGTTGCCGGCAGGTCTTCTCGACGTTGCGGACGAGGACCCGCTGGAGGCCGCCAAACGTGAGCTGGTGGAGGAAGCCGGACTGGAGGCGGAGTCCTGGTCCCTGCTTACCGATATGTTCAGCTCGCCCGGCTTCGCAGAGGAAGCGGTTCGGATTTATCTGGCCCGGGGTCTCCGTGCCGTCGATAAGCCGGAAGCTCACGATGAGGAAGCGGACATGACTGCGTCATGGGTTCCGGTCGAGGATGCGGTGGCGATGGCGCTGCGCGGAGAGATCCTCAACGGCATCGCGCTGTCCGGCATTCTGCTGGCGGGGCAGGTGCTGTTGCATGGTGCCACGCCGCGCGAGGTCACGGAGCCGTTCGACATTCGACCGACGGCCCTGGCGAAGCGCCGGACGGAGCAGCTCGGTGCCGGTGCGGATTTGAAACGTATCCGATGAGTTCGATTGACGCGCTTGTCGACGCCTTCGTGACCTACCTCGCGGTGGAAAAGGGCCTGTCGGCGAATACGCTCGCCAGTTATAAGCGCGACTTGGAGAAATACCGCACCTACCTGCGGGAGATCGGCCGCACGGAATTGGCGCAGGTCACTGAGCAGGATGTGACCGAATTCCTAGCGTATCTCGCGCGGGGAGATAAGTCGGCGGGCAGGCCGGCACTGGCCCCGACCTCGGTGACGCGGTCGCTGTCGGCTGTGCGGAGCTTCCACAAGTTCGCGGTGGGTGAGGGCGCGTTGGAGGTGGATGTCGCCAAGCGGGTGGCGCCGCCGAAGCAGCCCTCGCGGTATCCGAAGGCACTCAGCATTGAGGAAGTCACCCGGCTAATCGAGTCCATCCCCGACGACGACACCGCAGACGTGACGGATTTGCGCAACCGTGCACTGGTGGAGTTTCTGTACTCGACCGGTGCGCGAGTTTCGGAAGTCACCGGTCTGGATATCGATGACGTGGACCGCGAAACCAATCTGGTGCTGCTGCGCGGCAAAGGCGGCAAGGAGCGCATCGTGCCAGTGGGCTCGCCGGCCATGGCGGCGCTCGATGCGTGGCTGACCCGCGGACGGCCGAGCTGGGTGCGGGCGAACTCCGGGCCGGCGCTGTTTATCAACTCGCTGGGACGCAGGCTGTCGCGGCAGTCGGCCGGAAATACGCTGGCGGAGCTGGGTGAGCGCGCCGGACTGAGCGTGAAAATTTCCCCGCACACCCTGCGACACAGTTTCGGCACACACCTCATTGAGGGCGGTGCCGATGTGCGCGTGGTCCAAGAGCTGCTCGGACATGCCTCCGTGACGACGACCCAGATTTACACCATGATTACCGCAGAGAATATGCGCCGAGTCTGGGCGGGGGCTCACCCACGGGCTGAGTACTCGCGGTAATATGCGGCGGTAGTATGTAGCGCTACTACGTGGCGGTAATATATGGCGGTATTACGCAGTATTGCGTGGCGCAGTAGAATTGATGAGAAATCTTCAAGGAAGAGGGATTGACTGTGGCTGAAGAAGGGTTGTTTGAGGCCGATCGAGTTGAACTCGGTCTCACCGGTCGCCCGGCACGTGAGCTGCCGGAACCCGCACCCCTGACCAGTCACGGCCCCGCGGTCATCCTGGCAATGTGTAACCAGAAGGGCGGCGTGGGTAAGACCACCTCGACCATCAATCTGGGCGCAGCACTGGCGGAGTTTGGCCGTAAAGTCCTGCTCGTTGACTTAGATCCACAAGGTGCACTATCTGCTGGTCTCGGTGTCCCGCACGAGGAATTGGACCTGACCGTCTACAACCTCATCGTCGACGACACCACCGACGTCCGCGACGCTATCCACCACACCAAGGTTTCCGGCCTGGACCTCGTCCCGGCCAATATTGACCTGTCGGCAGCAGAGATCCAGCTTGTCAACGAAGTCGGCCGCGAGCAGGCCCTTGGACGCGCACTGCGTCCAGTGATGAATGACTACGACTTCATCATCATTGACTGCCAGCCGTCGCTAGGCCTGCTGACCGTCAATGCGCTGACCATCGCCGAGGGCGTCATCATCCCGATGGTGGCCGAATACTTCTCGCTGCGCGGCCTGGCACTGCTCACCGACACAGTGGCCAAGGTCCGCGACCGCCTGAACTTCAACTTGGAGGTCTCCGGCATTTTGGTCACCATGTTCGACCGCCGCACGCGCCACGCCAAGGAAGTCATGGAACGCCTCATCGAGGTCTTCGGTGACAAGGTCTTTGACACGGTCATCACCCGTACCGTCCGCTTCCCGGAAACCTCCGTCGCCGGTGAGCCCATCACCACCTGGGCGCCGAACACCCCAGCTGCGGCACAGTACCGCAACCTGGCCCGCGAGGTCATCGAGCGCAAAGGCCGCAAATAATAGGTGACTTCCCCGGATAGTTACACTCCCGAACCGTCGTCAAGCGAGGGCGTGCAGGAAGAGATCACCGGCTTCCGCGTCGCACTCGCGAACTTCAACGGCCCATTCGACCTGCTGCTGCAGCTGATCAGCAGCAAAAAGATGGACGTCACCGAAGTCGCGCTGGCGGCGGTCACAGACGAGTTCATCGCATACACGCGCAGCCTCGACGCAGTCAGGGACCTCGACGAAATCACCGAATTCCTCGTCGTGGCAGCGACGCTGCTCGACCTCAAAACCGCACGGCTCCTGCCGCGTGGCGACGTCGACAGCGAAGAAGACCTAGAACTGCTAGAAGCGCGCGACCTGCTATTCGCCCGACTGCTGCAGTACCAGGCCTACGGCAAGGTGGCCGACCAATTCGAGGAGTGGCAGAAGACCGCGCCGCGACGCTATCCGCGGGCCGTGGGGCCGGATAAGCAGTTCGAAGAGCTGCTGCCGCCCGTGCGCCTGGGCATGACGCTCGGGGAGTTTGCCGAGTTTGCGGCCGTCGTGATGCGGCCAAAGCCGCCGGAGGAAGTCGGTGTCGGGCACATCCACGGCGTGCCCGTGTCAGTGCCGGAGCAGGCGGGCAAGATTCTGGACTCGCTGCGGCTGGCAGGCGAGGGGACCTGGCTGACTTTTACTCAGCTGACATCGGAGTGCCGCGTGTCCATGGAGGTCGTCGGGCGGTTCCTCGCGCTGCTGGAGCTCTACCGTGCCAAGGCGATCGGTGTGGAGCAGGAGGAGGCGCTGGAGGAAATCCACGTGGCCTGGACCGGTCTCGACGTGGACCCGGCCGTCGTGGCGGCGGCGAACTGGGAGTAGGTGGCTGTTGGGGGCTGGCTTCGGGCTGGCCCAGCTGTTGGGCTGGCCTGGCTGTTGGGCTGGCCTGGCTGTTGGGCCCCTGCTCGGTGCGGGCTTGGTCGGGCTTGGGCTTGGTCGGGCGTGGGCTTGGTCGGGCCGAGGCTAACAGCTAAGTAGCGCCCGGCTTGATTAGCGCCCGGCGCGGGAGGTTGCGTAATCTGACGCGCATGAGCGAAACCAGTTCCGCACCATCCGAGCAGGCCACGGAGTCTGCGTCTGCTTCTTCGGCGCAGTTGCCGCCCATTGACCCGTTGCGAGCAGGTGTGGAGTCGATTCTGCTTGTGGTCGATACGCCGGTGGCGGCGGAGGATATGGCGCGGGCGCTGGATGTTTCCGCAAGCGATATCCGTGACGTGCTTCGCGAAATCGAGTACGAATACCGTGCGCGTCGCAGCGGCATCGAGCTACGCGAAACGGATGAGGGCTGGCGCTTCTACACGGCTCCCGCGCACGCCAGCGCGGTGGAGCGATTCTTGCTGGATGGCTCGCAGTCGAAGCTCTCACGGGCAGCTATGGAGACGCTGGCAGTGGTGGCGTACCGACAGCCTGCCACGCGTGCGCAGGTCTCCGGTGTGCGCGGTGTCAATGTTGATGGTGTGATGCGCACGCTGGTCGCGCGTGGCCTGATTGCGGAGTCTGGAGAGGACCCGGCAACCGGTGCGCATTTGTACGTTACGACGACGCTGTTCCTGGAGCTTTTGGGGATTGATTCGCTAGACCAGCTGCCTGACTTGGCTCCGCTGCTGCCAGAGGTCGACCTGATCGACGAGCCGTTGGACTAGGCGGGGCTTGGGGTGGGGTGTGGGGCTTGGGGTGGTGGCTAGGCGAGCCACTCCGTTTATAGATTCACTTCACGACACGCGTGTCACCTCATGCCACCTCCACAGCTGCCACGAGGTGACATGGGTGTCGTGAAGTCGCATTCCGGGTTGGATTTGCTGCTCACGACAGCTCACTGCGAGCCTCCGCACCCACCGAACCCACCACGCGCACCCCACCGAACCCACCGCACCCACCACGCGCACTACGCGCACCGCACGCCCTGTGGATAACTCCCGAAACCTGCAAACTATCCACAGTCGACGTCAAATCGACACCTCCTGAGTCTCCGTGTGAGCCCAAAAATGAGAACGTAGCACTCGCAAACACACAAACACACAAACACGCAAACACTCGCACCGCCCAGCACACACCACCCACCAACCAGCAGTTGCCTGGACCTCAGGAGCGCAATCCGATGCCGCAGTGGATCTACGACGCCGACGACATCATCCGTACCGGCCAGCAGCGCGAATGCGCCCGCCCCAGCACCTTCACAATTTCCCGAATCGGCCAGCACTCCGACCGTGATCTCCACCGGCGAGCCAAAAGCGGCAGCCTTCTGTGGCTCGCGCATGGCGCGTACGTGCCCGTCGACAGGTGGCTCGCCCTAAACAGCACCGAACGCTACGTTCTGGAGGTCAAAGCGCTCATCCATCGCGGCACCGCCACCGTAATCACCCGCGATGCTGCCGCTGCCCTCCATGGTTTACCTCTACTGACGCATGGCACTCCCATCGCGATAGCCAACTCCGGCCGCACGCGCGGGCAATCGCGAAGCACACCGAATGGCCCGTACCAGCCGCACAAACGCCTCATCCGCGTCTCCGGCCGGATTCTTCCCGAGGACGTCGTAGAAGTCGATGGCCGCCTCGTCACCGATGTCCCAAAGTCCGTCATCGATGTCTGCCGTTCTCGCACCCCGCACAATGCACTAGTGCTTGCCGACGCCGCCCTCCAGCGCCACACCGACACCGAGGAACTGTTGGCCACGTTGGCTGCGTATCCCCGTGCTCCGGGAAATGCACAGGCCAGGAGGTTGTTGCGGCAAGCGACAGCGTCGTCGGAAAGCATTGGGGAATCGCTCACTAAAGGAGCAATCGTCCAGGCGGGGCTAGCTTCTGTCGACGATTCTCGGGCTCCGTTGCTTCAGCAGGTTTCCTTTCGGGATGATCGTGGTTTCATCGCACGCGTGGACTTCTATCTGCCCGAACTTGGACTGGTCGTCGAGTTCGATGGCCGTATGAAATACACCGACGGCGGGGTTGCGGACACGCAGGTGGCAATCGCAAAGGAGCTGGAGCGCGAAAAGCGCCTGAAGAATCTCGGGCTGAATGTCATCCGGATTGTCTGGTCACAGCTTTTCGACGGCACCGCCGTAGCCACCTTGCGGCAAGCGGCCGCGGAAATCCGGCGCCACCTAGCAAATGGCGGCAGTTGCTATCGCGGTAACTACGCCTTCGCGCGGACGCCCCTCACGATCACGGGGAAGGCGGCCGAGTTGGCCATGCGTCGCCGACGTGTGTGGAGCCAGGCGGGGCGGCTGTACTAGCTGGCTGGCTTATCGGGTTTAGCCCCCTGCCGCTGCCGCTGCCCACTGCCGGTGCCCACTGCCGCTGCCGCTGCCGGCCCCACCCCAGACTCCACTTCACGACACGGGTGTCACCTCATGCCACCTCCACAGCTGCCACGAGGTGACATGGGTGTCGTAAAGTCGCCGAGACTGTCTGTAATCCCTGCGAAAAGTTCCACCACGAACCCGAACGGTGTTCAAGTCCAGTGTTGTACAGGTATTATGCTTGAGTATCATGACAGCCTCGGAAACCGCCCAGCCACTCGTACCGTCGCCTGCACCAGCATCCGCGAAGTTGCCTACACCGCAGCCAACGCAAGCATCCGCCGCCGACCTCGCAGCCTTCGACGCCGACCACATCTGGCACCCATACGGCCCCATCCCGTCGCCGGTCGCGCCCAAGCTGGTCGAGTCCGCTGAGGGCGTGAACCTTCACCTCGCCGACGGCCGTACCCTCATCGATGGCATGAGCAGCTGGTGGGCCGCCTGCCACGGCCACTCGCACCCGAAGCTCGTCGCAGCCGCGAAGAAGCAGGCGACCACGATGTCGCACGTCATGTTCGGCGGACTCACACACCGCCCGGCCATTGAGCTGGCGGAAAAGCTCCTAAAACTCGCGGGCCCCGGCTTTGATGCCATCTTCTACTCGGACTCGGGCTCCGTCTCCGTCGAGGTGGCGATCAAAATGGCGTTGCAGTATCAGCAGGCCAAGGGGCATCCCGAGCGCACCCGCCTGGCCACCTGGCGCGGCGGCTATCACGGCGACACTCGCGCGCCCATGACCGTCTGCGACCCTGAGGGCGGCATGCATTCGCTGTGGACGGGCCAGTGGACTCCGCAGGTCTTCGCCGACAAACCACCCGCCCGCGGCGCAACCGAAGAGGAACGCGCACGCTATCTAGCGCACTTCGATTCGCTTATCGACGACTCCGTCGCCGGCCTCATCGTTGAACCGGTGGTCCAAGGCGCTGGTGGCATGCGGTTTCATGATCATGAGCTGCTTGTAGGGCTCCGGAAGCTGTGTGACAAGCACGGCATTCTCCTCATTGCGGATGAGATTGCCACCGCCTTCGGCCGTGCCGGTGACCTGTTCACGACGCAGGCGGCCGGGATTGTGCCGGATATTATGTGTGTCGGCAAGGCGCTGACCGGCGGCTTCATGAGCTTCGCAGCCACCCTCACCACCGCCGATGTGGCTCGTACTATTTCCAGTGGTGCAGGCGGAGGCATCATGCACGGCCCGACCTTCATGGGCAACCCCTTGGCCTGTGCGGTGGCCTGCGCGCAGCTCGACCTGATTGCAGAAGGGCAGTGGCGTGAGGATGTCCCGCGCATCGAGTCCCGACTCCGCGACCAGCTCCAGCCCCTAGCCAGCAGCGATGCCGTGGCCGATGTTCGTGTTCTCGGTGCTATCGGTGTCGTGGAGATGCAGCGCCCAGTGGACATGGGCTTGGCCACCGCAGCAGCTGTCGATGCCGGGGTGTGGCTGCGTCCATTCGGCAAATTGGTGTACACCATGCCGCCGTACATCAGCACCAATGACGAGGTCGACCGCATCTGCGAGGCTATCGCGGACATAGTCGCCGCCGAGGAAAAACGTAGGTAGCGCAGCGAAGCAACACAACAAGTAGCGCAATCAGCACGACGACCAACCGCGCACCGAAGCAACACAACAGCGTCACAACAAGAAGCACAACCAACACACCACCACAGCCAAAAGGAGCACTAACCACCATGAGCATCGTCCTTGTTACCGGCACCGGTACCGATATTGGAAAGACCATCGGCACGGCAGCCCTGGCGGCGGCACTACGCGGGGAGGGCAGGCAGGTGCACGTCGTCAAGCCAATTCAGACCGGATTTCCGGGTCCTGACGGCGGTGATTTGGACACTGTCGCGGAGCTGACGGGGATCGATAACCTGCATGGCTTCGAGCGTTACCCCGAGCCGATGGCGCCGGTGGCGGCGGCGCAGCGCGCGGGAATGCGCCTGCCGAACGCCACGGAGATCGCGGAGAAGATCAAGCTTATCGACGGGCCGAACCGCGTTGTCCTCGTGGAGGGCGCGGGCGGCTTGTTGGTGCGGCTCGGCGAGGATTGGGCGTTGCCGGAGTTGGCGGTGTTGCTGCCGGGTAGTCAGATGGTGGTCGTGACGCGGTTGGGGCTGGGCTGCCTGAACGAGGCGGAGCTCACCGTCGAGGTGGCGCGGGGGCGTGGGGTCAATGTCACGGCGCTGGTGGGCGGTTCGCTGCCGGCAGAAGCCGACCCGATCATCGAAACGAACCTGGAAGAACTGCCGCGCATCACCAGGGTGCCGCTGCTGGGGTCGGTGCAGGCGGGAGCGGGCGCGTTGGCGCGGCAGGAGTTTGTGGCGAAAGCTACGCAGTGGCTGCCGGGCGTGCGAGAGTGGGCTGCGGTGCTGTAGGGGAGCCGCAGCGCTTTAAGGGGCGCTCTGGCGGCGCCTCGAAGTAGAGGCCGCGCGGGACGTCGTTAAGCTGGCGTTTTGCGAGAAACGTGCTAAGGTGGCTAGACGACAAGGCGCGAGGCTTTCTCTGTAAATCTCTTTATTAACCTGCTTCCACCGGCCATTTTTGGGCCCACGGGGGAGAGAACAGCGTCGCCTGGCGCTGACGTTCTAACAAACAGAACATTCTCCAACGCTTGAAAAGGATGTAGGTCAAGTGGCTAAACCCGCTCGCCGAGAAGGCACACCGGCACACAAGAACCGTAAGAATCACTCCAACCGCGCACATGGCTCCACTAACGCCCAGCGCAATCGCAGCCGTCGCGATAGCGGCGCGAAGATGGAGACCTCCAACGTCCACGCGAAGGACATCTACGTATCCAACGCCCGCCCGGCGCGCCATCAGCACGTGGACGCCGACCGTCGTAGCTCGGGCAAGCGCGCTCACAGCCAAGCAGGTGAGGGCGTGCGCCTGCAGAAGGTGCTCGCGCAGGCAGGCGTGGCGTCGCGTCGCATGGCGGAAAAGCTTATCGACGAAGGCCGCGTCGAGGTCGACGGCAAGATTGTGACGCGACAGGGCGTGCGGGTGGACCCGAACACGTCTGTGATTCGCGTTGATGGTTCCCGCGTCATCGTTAATGAGGACATGCAGTATTTCGTCCTGAACAAGCCGCGTGGTGTGCAGTCGACCATGCATGATGACATGGGCCGCCCGTGTGTGGGCGACATTATCGGTGAGAAGATCAGCGCTGGTCAGCGACTCTTCCACGTTGGTCGCCTGGATGCGCCCACAGAGGGCCTGCTGCTGCTCACCAATGACGGTGAGCTGGCCAACCGTCTGATGCACCCGAGCTACGAGGTCACCAAGACCTACATGGCCACCGTTGTCGGCGAGGTTGACGCCAAGGTCATGCGTGAGCTGGAAAAGGGCATTGAGCTCGATGATGGCATTGCTAAGGCCGACATGGCGCAGATTATCGATGTCTGGCAGGGGCGCTCTATCGTCCGCATCGAGCTGCACGAGGGCCGCAAGCACATTGTGCGCCGGATGCTCAAAACCGCGGGCTTCCCGGTCGAGCGTCTGGTGCGCACTAAGATTCACACTGTCCAGCTGGGCGAGCAGACTCCGGGCGCTCTCCGTGCACTCAACCGCGCTGAGCTGACCTCTCTCTACAATGCGGTGGGGCTGTAAATGGCACTAGTGAAGAAGAACGAAGAAAACCGCGCAGCTGCAAATGGCGCAGCCGAACAACACGCAGCCGAACAACACGGAGCTGAAGGAGCCCACATGAGCGAGCAGAACACTGACGACATGCTGTTGGTTGCCATCGATGGCCCTTCCGGCACTGGCAAGTCGACTGTCTCTCGGATGGTCGCAACCGAACTGGGCGCAAAGTACCTGGACACCGGCGCAATGTACCGCGTGGCCACCCTGTGGGTGCTGCGCCAGGGCATTGACCCGACCGACGAGGAAGCCGTGGCCAAGGCGACCGCCGCCCTGCCACTGGAAGTCTCCGATGACCCGAACTCCACTGCCGTCCTCCTCGACGGCGAGGATGTCTCCGGCGAGATTCGCGGCTCAGAGGTCACCCGCAACGTGTCGGCTGTCTCCGCGATTCCGGCCGTGCGCACCAACCTGGTCGCACTCCAGCGCTCACTGGCTGCATCGGCTGTGCGCTGTGTGGTGGAAGGCCGCGACATCGGCACGGTTGTGCTCCCGGACGTTCCGGCGAAAATCTTCATGACCGCCTCCGCCGAGGTGCGCGCCCGCCGCCGCTACGACCAGGACATCGCCGCTGGTCGTGAGGCTGACTTCGACACCGTGCTTGCCGACGTCATCCGCCGCGACGAACTCGACAGCAACCGTGCGACCTCGCCGCTGAAGCCCGCCGAAGACGCAATCATTCTGGACACCTCTGAGATGGACATCGAAGAGGTCGTAGAAAACGTCCTCGATGTCGTTGAGGCGGGCTACCCGGGGTCCACCATGGACTGGGACGATGTCGACAACGAGGAGTTCGAGGGCTCTTACCAGGACTCCGAGAACTACGAGGACTACGACGGCGACTTCGAGGACGCTGACGGCGACACCGCCGGACACCTGGTCGCAAACGTGGAGAGCGAAAACGCGCCGGGCACCGCAGGAAGCCACACCAGCGCAGACGAGTTCATCGACCGCACGATCGCTGACCACGAGACGATCATCTCCGAAGCCATCGAGCGCGCCGAAACCGGCCAGATCGACGACGATGCCGACTGGGAAGAGCTGGAAAACGCTTTCGCGGCGCTTGGCGTGAGCGACGAGGAAGAAGAAGCTCTTCCGACCGTGGCCATTGTGGGACGACCGAATGTTGGTAAGTCCACCATGGTTAACAGGTTCATTGGCCGTCGTGAAGCAGTTGTCGAAGACTTCCCGGGCGTGACCCGCGACCGCATCTCCTACCTGGGTGAATGGGGCGGACGTCGCTTCTGGGTGCAGGACACCGGCGGCTGGGATCCGGACGCCAAGGGCATGCATGCGGCGATTGCTCGTCAGGCGGAGACCGCCATGGAGACCGCCGATGTGATTGTCATGGTCGTTGACACCACCGTCGGCATCACCGCCACGGAAGAGGTCATGGCCCGCCGTCTGCAGCGCGCGGAGCAGCCGGTTATTCTCGCCGCCAACAAGTTCGAGTCGGATTCGCAGCTTGGCGACGTCGCGGAGTTCTGGGCCCTCGGGCTCGGTGAGCCGCACCCAACCTCGGCCCTCCACGGTCGTGGCAATGCCGACGTGATGGACGAAGTGGTGGCCTCCTTCCCGGAGGTGCCGCGTGCGAAGTCGCTGCCGACCGGACCGCGTCGCGTAGCGCTGGTGGGCAAGCCGAATGTGGGCAAGTCCTCGCTGCTGAACAAGCTCTCCGGTGAAAATCGTGCAGTGGTCAGCGATGTGGCCGGTACCACAGTTGACCCGGTGGACTCGCTGGTGCAGATGGACGAGACGCTGTGGCGCTTCGTGGACACCGCTGGTATCCGCAAGAAGACCAAGACCGCCAAGGGCCACGAGTTCTACGCCTCGCTGCGTACTCGTTCGACGATTGACAATGCCGAGGTTGTGATCTTCCTGGTCGATGCCTCCGAGCAGATTACTGAGCAGGATCAGCGCGTGCTGCGCATGATTCTCGATTCCGGTCGGGCACTTGTGGTCGCTTACAACAAGTGGGACCTCATGGATGAGGACCGCCGCGATCTGCTCGAGCGCGAGATTGAAGAACAGCTCGCACATGTGCCGTGGGCTCGTCGTGTGAACATTTCCGCCAAGACCGGCCGCGCTGTGCAGAAGCTGGAGCCGGCGATGCTGGAGGCCGTGGAGTCGTGGGATAAGCGTATCTCCACTGGTCGCCTAAACACCTGGCTGCGCGCGATCATGCAGCAGAACCCGCCACCGCTGCGGGGCGGTCGACAGCCGCGCGTGCTGTTTGCCACCCAGGCATCCTCGCGTCCGCCGGTGATTGTGCTGTTCACAACCGGGTTCCTGGAGCACGGCTACCGTCGCTTCCTGGAGCGCAAGCTGCGTGAAGAGTTCGGTTTTGAGGGTTCGCCAGTACGCATCGCGGTGCGTGTCCGCGAAAAGAAGAAGCGCCGGTAGGAAGCTGCTAGGAAGTGCCGGTAGGCAGTTCGGTTAAGCCCTGCTAGTCGCTCGAATTGAGCCGAGAAAAGCCCAAAATGTGATTTAGACAATTGCATTTTGGGCTTTTCGTTGGCATTTTAGAGTTTCAGTAAATTAGCGATAAGGAGAACTGACAATGGTCAGGCGCGGCAACAACCGTGACGGCTCTCAGCACGATGGCCGAGGTAACAGCTATGGGCGCGATTCCTCAGGCGCATACGGCGATGACTCCGCGACTCGCTACATTCCGCGGGACGAGGGATATCGCGGGTACAACCCAGATGCCGACTTCGCGGGCGAGCAGCCGACCGAATACTTCGGTGGCGACTCCTCTGAAACGCAGTTCTTACAGCGCGGCGATGAAACGCGATTTGATGACTCCCGCGGTGCAGGAGCCGGCGCTGGTGCCGGTGCACAAGGAAGTGGCGCGCAGGGTAGTGGCCAGTACTGGGCACCGCTTTCTGAGGAAGAGCGAGGCTATGGTCAGGCGAGCCAGCAGGCCGGTGCAACCCAGCAATACGCCGCAGGTGCCGCAGGTGGAGCAAGCGGTTACGGCGACCCGAACAACGGCAACAACCGCGGTAATAACCGTGGCAACAGTGGCAATGATGACTCCAAGAAGGGGTGGGGCAAGACTGTCGCCATCGTGGCCATCGCCGCCATGGTGGCCGTAGTCGCGCTGGTAGCCCTGGTTTTGTCCTTTACTTCCGGAACCGAGGACAATAACGACAATACGGCGACGCCGACGCAGGAGACGTCGTCAAGCCCGACGCCGACGACAACCTCGCCGGAAGAAACCACGACAAGCCCTACCGATCGCTTGGACCCGTCGGGCACGATTAATGACACCCGTGAACGCCTTGAGCAGGAGCTCGATCAACTTCGCGAGTCGCCGCCAGCTATCCCTGGCCCCGGTGAGCGCAGCAGCGGCTGGGGTACCATCCCGCAGGGCGTGGTGGGCAAGAGCCCGGCTTCGGTCGAGGTGGAGCTGCGTACCAACGGCTACCAGAACGTGACCGTCGTTGACGCAGAGGGCAATCCGACCAATTCTGTGGCCGCGATTATGGGCAAGGTTGCCTCGATCGATCCGCCGGAGGGACAGATGGCGGAGACATCTACGCCTGTGACCATCTACCTGCAGTAACGCGGTCGGCAGGGCAAGGACCAGGGGCGATTTCCGCCTTCAAACACCAATGATGTAACCTATAGCTCGTTGCACTTTCGTGCACACGGGCTGTAGCGCAGTTTGGTAGCGCACCTCACTGGGGGTGAGGGGGTCGTCGGTTCAAATCCGGTCAGCCCGACAAAATAACCGCCGTCTTCTGGAAGATTCCGGGAGGCGGCGGTTTTTGTTTGCGGTTATTGCTTTACGGTTTCGTTTGCCGTCTAGCACACGATGCTACTAGCGAACGACAATACCGTCGGAGTCAGCGTAGAGCGTTTCGCCCGGAACGAAGTCAATGCCGCCGAAGGAGACAACGACGTCGCGCTCGCCCTCGCCAGTCTTGGTGGACTTGCGCGGGTTGGTGCCAAGCGCCTTGCAGCCGAAGTCCATCTCGCCAATCAGCTTTGAGTCGCGGATAGCGCCGTTGACGACCACACCAGCCCAGCCATTGTCCTTGCCGAGCCCCGCAATCACGTCACCGACCAGCGCCGTGTGGACCGAAGCGTCACCGTCGATGACGAGCACGCCGCCCTCAGACGGCTCGGAGAGGACCTTCTTCAGTAGCGCGTTGTCCTGGAAGCACTTGACCGTGGAGATCTTGCCGCAGAACTCCACGCGACCGCCGAGGTTGCGCATCTGGGTATCGCAGGAACGCACGTCCGGGCCGATTTCGTCAACCAGGTCAGCGGTGGGGATGAATTCGATTGTCATAGGGATTCAAGTCCTTCCAAAAATGATTCCAAGAAAATACTTGCAAGAATGTGCTCGTAACAAGTGTTAACTCCATTGTTTCAAACTCAAGATGTGACCAAAGACATATGGTGCAAATTCGCTGGCAGCGATTGACACTTCGAAGGCCGGTCCAGATTGATTACTCTGGTGAGTCAGAACGCGCCGACAACCAAACGTGCGCAGGAAAGGGTAGAAGATGGCTGGGTTTAATTGGTTTTGGAAGGCTCTTGGCGGCAAGCAAGGGCGCAACCAAAAACGCAGCGTAGGGCTGGTGGCGCGCGCCGCTGAGCTCGAGCCACAGGTACAGGCGCTTTCCGACGCCGACCTCGCCGACTTCGCCCGCCAACACGCCACCGATGCACCGGAGCTTTTAGCCGCGCTCCGCGAAGTCTCCCAACGCACCCTATCCATGCGCCCCTTCGATGTGCAGCTGCAAGGCGCGCTGGCGCTCATGGAGGGAGACGTTATCCAGATGGCCACCGGTGAGGGCAAGACTCTTTCCGGCGCCCTGGCTGCAGCCGGGTTCGCGCTGCGTGGCCACCGCGTGCATTCCGTGACTGTCAACGACTACCTCGCAGGCCGCGACGCGCAATGGATGCAACCGCTGTTCGGGTTCCTTGGGCTCTCGGTGGCGGCTATTTCGCCGCAGGATGGTCCGGGGGAGCGTCGTAAAGCATATGCGGCAGACATCGTCTACGCCGCCGTCAACGAACTCGGCTTTGACGTCCTGCGCGACCGCTGCGCGCCGACCATTGAAGACCGCGTGCAGTCGCCAGCTGCCGTCGCCATCATCGACGAGGCCGACTCAGTGTTGGTCGATGAAGCGCTAGTCCCGCTCGTGCTTGCCGGCAATGAACCGGGCACCGCACCGACCGGACAGATCACCGACGTGGTGCGCCGCCTGCAGCTCGGCGACGACTACACCGTCGACGAAGGTCGCCGCAACGTTTTCCTCACCGAAACCGGCGCCGCACGCGTCGAACGTCTGCTTGGCATCAGCTCGCTGTACGACGCCGAACACGTCGGCACCACCCTGGTTCAGGTCAACGTTGCACTGCACGCCCACGAGTTGCTGCAGCGCGATGTCGACTACATCGTGCGCGACGGCAAGGTACAGCTCATCGACGCCTCGCGTGGCCGCGTGGCGGAACTTCAGCGTTGGCCGGACGGTCTGCAAGCGGCGGTAGAGGCCAAGGAGGGCCTGCAAGTCTCTGAGGGAGGCCGCATCTTGGACTCCATGACCATCCAGCAACTCGTCGGCCGCTACGACATCACCTGCGGTATGACCGGCACCGCCACCTCCGCGGGCGACCAGTTCCGCGAGTTCTACGGACTCCACGTCTCTGTCATTGAACCCAACGTCCCATGCATCCGCGACGACGAGCCCGACCGCATCTACGCCACCACCGACGACGCGTTCGCCGCGCTTATCGACGAGGTCGTGGAACTCAATGGCACCGGTCGGCCAATCCTCGTAGGCACCCGTGACGTGGCCGAATCGGAACGACTAGCCGATGCGCTAGTCCTGCGCGGCATCGAATCCTCGGTACTGAACGCGAAGAATGACGAGCTGGAGGCCCAAGTCATCGCGGGTGCTGGCGATATTGGCCGCGTCACGGTCTCCACCCAGATGGCCGGCCGCGGTACCGACATCCGCCTCGGAGGTGCAGACGAATCCAACCGCGATGCCGTAGTCGAACGCGGTGGCCTATGCGTCATTGGTCTGGGTAAGCACCGCACTGACCGACTGGATAACCAGTTGCGTGGCCGCGCCGGGCGCCAGGGCGATCCGGGCTCGTCGGTGTTCTTTGTCTCACTGGATGACCCGGTGATTTCCGAAGGTGCTGCCGGCGAAACACTGAGCGTGCTGCCTGAAGACGACGGTCGCGTCCGCGATAAGCGGGCATACCAGTTTATCGACCGAGCACAGCGAGTGACAGAGGCGACCATGCTGTCCATTCATGCGACGACGTGGAAGTACAACAAGCTCATCGGCGACCAGCGCGAGATTCTGGATGAGCGCCGGGAGAAACTGCTGACTACGAATGCTGCCTGGGAAGAACTGTCCAAGCTGGCATCGGCGCGGGCGAAGGAAGTGGAAGCCGCAGTCGGGCGCGAAGTCGCCGAGGACGCTGCCCGGGAAATTATGCTGAGCCACCTGGATCGCGGGTGGTCGGACCACCTGGCGGATCTGGACGATCTGCGGGAGTCGATTCACCTGCGCGCGCTGGCTAAGGAAAGCCCCATTGATGAGTTCCACCGCGCCGCCATCGGTGCCTTTAAAAACCTGGTCAACAATGCCGTCACCGACTCAGTGCAGACCTTCCAGGAGGTCGAAATCGATAGCGATGGCGCGCATCTGGAGGACACGGGACTTGCCCGCCCGAGCTCGACGTGGACGTACATGGTCAACGACAACCCATTGAGCAATGGTGGTGGTTCGGTCGTCGGTTCAATTGCAGCGATGTTTAGGTAAGCCGTAACCACAGGTTTGGTAACAATTTGAAATTATTTCTCAGGTGACCGGCCTAGGTACACCCACGGAGAAAGCTCTCCGATGTCGGTATTTACGCATATCAATCATGTTGTACATAGCCTGTAGGTGAGCTGTGTCACAACATGGTTGGGATTAGATAACAACACGAAAGCGGTTGGGGCGCTATTATCTTAAAAGTAACGAGTAAATCGCCCAAGGTTATCCCGGAGGGAAAGATATGACTAGCAATAGCGGCCAGCCAGAGGCATCGGTCGAGACCACCTCGGTCTTCCGTGCAGATTTGCTGAAGGAGATGGAGTCCAGCTCTAACACGGACTCCACGGTCTCCGGTGTTGAAGGACTTCCGGCAGGCTCGGCACTCTTGGTCGTCAAGCGGGGGCCAAACGCGGGTTCGCGTTTCCTGCTCGATCAGGCAGTCACCACCGCTGGTCGTCACCCGGAAAGCGACATTTTCCTCGATGACGTGACTGTTTCCCGTCGCCACGCAGAGTTCCGCAAGAACGGTGACTCCTACGAGGTTGTCGACGTGGGATCGCTCAACGGCACCTACGTTAACCGCGAGCCGAAGAACTCCGCGGTTCTGGCTAATGGTGACGAGGTCCAGGTCGGTAAGTTCCGCCTCGTATTCCTTATCGGTAACTAATTCGACATCGGTTAGTGTCGACGTCTGTCGGCATTAACCCCCTTATTTTTGTAAAGGCTCGGAAAATACCAGTGGCAGCAGTACACAAATCAGCGGTTTCGCAGCCGGCTTCGTCAGAAAGCACTGCGAAGCAAGCACGCTCGGTGGGCAAGAAGAAGACCATCGGTGCTGTGCTGAAGGAAGTCAAGGTTGAGTTCCCTGATGTAACGCTGTCCAAAATTCGTTTTCTCGAGTCGGAAGGGCTGCTGTGCCCGTCGCGTAGTTCCTCGGGCTATCGTCGCTACAGCCAGGCGGACATTGACCGCCTGCGCTACATTCTGACCGTTCAGCGCGATAACTACTTGCCGCTGAAGGTTATTAAAGAGCAGCTCGACGAAATTGATGCGGGCAACGCTGGCGGCGACGGTCTGGCTTCGGTCACCCCGCTGGTGACGGCAGATCAGTTCCGCGAAGCTGCAGTGGTCTCACTGACCCAGGCGGAGCTGGCAGAGCGCACCGGCGCTAGCGAGAAGTTCATCACTGAGCTGGTCCGCGTCGGCCTGATTACTCCGGACACGCTGAACATGTTCGACGGCGATGACCTGCTCATCACTGAGACTGCAGTCAAGCTGGCTGAGTTCGGCCTGGATGCCCGCCACCTCAAAACTGTGCGTACCGCTGCGACTCGTGAGGCTGATTTGGTGTCGCTGGCAGCTAGTCCGCTGAGTAAGTCGCGTGCGGCTAGTGGCAAGCAGAAGGCTGTGGAAATGGGCCGTGAGATGACCGCGCTGATGGTCACGCTGCACGGCACTTTGGTCAAGCGCCAGGTCAACAAAGATCTGGGGAAGTAGTCAGTAGTCCCGCGTGAATAGCGGCCCACTACAATTATCGCTGTTATGGACGAAAAACTCGTAGAAGTCAAGTTTCTAGACTGGATGGCTCATCCTCCTGAGGACGATCCGGTGCTGCTCCTGCATGCCGAAGAGACTAACCGGATTATCCCGATTTGGATTGATTTAGCGACGGCGACGGAGTACTCCGCCCGCGAGACTGGCGCTACGCAGCGTCGCCCGGGCATGCATGACGTCTTTGTCGACACGCTGGACATGGTGGGGCAGAGCGCCCTACGCGGTCAGATTACGGGCGTGCATGAGGGCGTTTTCATCGCCAGCCTGGTGCTCGAAGGTGGCGCAGAGATTGATATGCGCCCCTCCGACCTAATCCTTATCGCGAGCGAGCTTGAGGTGCCGCTATATGTTGCGCGCGATGTGCTCGATGCCACGTCGGTGTCGGCGCGTCTTGTCGCTACCAATGGCGGTTCGCTTACCGACGACACGGAGACCGACTCTGTCGAGGCATCGGTGTCGGAGTTTGCTGAATTCCTCGACAGTATTGATGCTGACTACTTTGCCGAGCCGCATGGTGATGCGGAGGGTAGGAAGTCCGATGGTGAAGCCGACGGTGGCGCCGACTCGGCTTCCGATAGCGACCGTTAGCAGTGTGACTGGAGTGAACAGCTGACAACTTTTGATGTAGTTGTGGCGCGTATTTCCTCCGGCACGTCGCTGAATGACCCCATAAAAGGGGTAACTTTTCTTAAGTTATAGTTTCACCCCTTCCTGGGGTTTTTCTCCCGGGTTGTGCTTGAGCTGGGGAAACTGCGACTCCAAACTCTAAACCTTAACTTTAGGTTTAGAGATTCGGCGTGTCGTCCTGTGATGTATTGACAGCCGATTAACCTTGGCGAAAGATAAATAACGGCAGTGAAACTACCTCGGGAGAATTTATATGGTCGACGACAACAGCGGTTCGCTCTTTGGCGACAATGAGCTCCGTGCGTCGGACTCGCAAGAGCCACGCGCGGTCCAGGAATCCCTGTTCGACATGGGGCCGGACGAGCAAGTTGGCTACCGCGTTCCCATCGCATGTCAGGTAGCGGGCATTTCTTACCGTCAGCTGGACTACTGGGCGCGCACCAAGCTGGTGGAGCCTTCGATTCGTACCGCCAAGGGCTCGGGCACCCAGCGTCTGTACTCCTTCCGCGACATCCTCGTTTTGAAGATTGTTCGCGGTCTGCTGGACACCGGTATTTCCCTGCAGAACATCCGTCTGGCTGTCGACCGCCTGCGCGACCTCGGTGTCGATGACCTGGCTACCATCACGCTGGTTTCCGACGGTCGCACCGTCTACCAGTGTCGCTCCAATGAAGAAGTCATCGACCTGCTCAACGGTGGCCAGGGAGTGTTCGGCATTGCTGTCCCGGGCATTATGAAGGAACTGACTGGCACCATCGCCTCCTTCCCATCCGAGCGTATCGACGGTACTCAGGAGAACCCAGGTACTGGCATCGACGAGCTGGCTGAGCGCCGTCGCCGCCGCATCTCCTAACAGCCAACGATGCGGCTAGATAGCGGCGTTGCTGTTACGGCCGCCGCTCAAAGAAGCGAAACAAACTAAACGAAAACCGCCTTCCACAACTGGTTCCGTTTTCCTCTCCCGAGGTTGGACCAGATGGAGGCGGTTTTTTGCTGGTTACTCGGTACCGATTGCCGCAGCCAACTGAGAGGCCAGACCGTCGCCGTAGTCAGCCGCAATGCGCAGAGAACCAGTGGTCATATTCGCCACCTCCTGCAGTTCAGGGATGGAGCTGTCCCCGTCGGGAAGCACGATGACCTCAATCGCTACCGGGCGGTCCGGGCTAATGAGTTCCTTGATTCGCTCGACGGACTCGGCGGCATCGGCGCCCGAGGCATCGCGCCCCGAGGTGAGTACGACGAGCCGGTTCGGTTTGTCAGGGGAGTAGGTGTCGCGGGCGGCCTGGTAGGCATCGATAAGCGCTGGCCAGAACTGTGCCTCACCACCGGTCGGAAGTTCGGCTAGCGAACCCTTTACGGCATCTGCGCCATTGTTGGCCTCGTCATCGGGGGCGGGCAGTTCCGCGAGACGGTTCACCTCGGGGGCGAATGTCCACAGGCCGTAACGGCCGCCAGGTGCCGCATCGATAGCGCCGGTCAGGGCTGCAGACAGCGCCCCGACATCGACGCCCTCGGAGGTGTCAGCAAGCAGGAGTGCCGAACCCACCGCAGTTGCGGGCTGTTGCGCGTCCGGCTGCTCCAGTGCTGGCGGCAGCGCAAAAGAATCCGTCTGAATCTGCGAGAGCACCCCAAAGTTCTCCGCTACTTCAGGGCCGAAAGTGCTCTCAGCAGCTTCGCCGTCGGCGCCGTGATCTGCGGCGAAGTTCCGGAAGTCCTCAGCCGCGCGAGCCGTGTTCTCGTCGATCTTGCCGCCGGAGCCAAAGGTGACAACTGGCGCGTGCAACTGGGGTGCATCCGCAGGGGAGACCAGCTTCAGCCCCTCGCCGGCCATCTGCAGCATGGGCTGGGTTGCGGCCACACCGTCGAAGTCGGCAACATTCTGGCTGAGCATGGTCAGCAGAGTATTGGAGGTGTAGACCTCACCCAAGTCCGCGCGTTCGCGAGCGACATCCGGGCCACCGCCAAGTCGAGCACTGATCACGGAAGACAGTGCCGCATCGGAGCCACCGGGGGCGGCCACGCGCAATCCCGCAAGCTCTTCCCAGGTGGCGTTGTTCAGCTGGTCAGCACGATTGGTTGTGAAGGCCACGCCGCTGGCAATCGGCGGCAACCATGTCTTGGGGTTGTTGACTTTGACCTTGTCCGAGTTCTTCGCCTGATCCACGAAAGAGATATCGGCGGGAATCCAGACTCCCGGCGTCATAATTCCGGCACCGGCCTCGTCAGCTGCAGAATCATCCGCAGCGGGGTCCTGCGGAGCCCCCTCACCAGCTTCAGCACCGTCAGCTGCAGCCAAGGCGTTCACAACCTCCTGCGAGCCGGCCACAGTAATCTGTGGCCGCACGCAGAAGTCCCTCACCACGGGTTTTGACTCGCCATAGTCCTGTACGAGTTTCTGTGCCGAGCCCACCGCAGCAGGGTCAGCGGTCACCACCAGTGTCAGGTCACCCTTCGTACACCGTGCACGGTCAGCATCAATCGACGAATCGTTGCTCTTGCGCAGATTAACCCAGGCAAAAACCGCAGCCACCAGAACAATTACGACCAAGACGGCAATAAAAGGCCCCTTAGCCACTCGATAGTTGTTCTCACCCGAGGCGTGTCGTCCCATGTCGTTTTAGCCCTTTCTATGCTGAGTGTGCTCGGCACTGTCGACTCGCAGCAGACCTCGTCGTAAAGCACAAACGCGCACGTAACTCCTGCCAACTCTACTGCCTGGATAAGGCGACATCTACTACTTGCAGCAAACGCCCGCGCAGAACGTCGGCACGCGCGCTGAGCTCACGCTGGCGGCGGACGTACTCGGCCTTGCCCTCGGGAGTCTCGATGCGAATGGGATCAAAACCCCAATCCTGCAGATCGTAGGGAGCGGCGCGCATATCCAACTCACGGGCACTGCACGCGAGCTCGAAAGTATCCAGCCACAGGTCGCCGGGGACCGCCTCGCCGAGCTTGGTCGCCCATTTATACAAGTCCATGTTGGCGTGCAGACAGCCCATCTGTTCACAGTGCGGCTGTGTCTCGCGCGTCGGCGCAAACTCGTTGAGCGGGACGGCGTCGGGCGTGAAGAAGCGGAAGGCGTCGAAGTGCGTACACCGAACCGCGTGGGACTCGACGACCTCGTCCGTGCCTGCCTGACCAAGCCGCAGTGGCTCCGGGTGACGATGCTCGGGCTGGCGATATACCATCGCCCATTCATGCAGGCCGAAGCAGTCAAAGTGCGCTGGGTTCGCGCGCGTCGAACGCAGCAGATTGCCGATGTACGCCACTGTCTTACCGCGCTTATCGACGTACGCCGAAACATTCATGCGCGCCGTCCCCGAGGCGGTATCGGTGTCGGCCACAGCGTCCTGACCATCGAGCGTGAAGTACTTCAGATGACGGATATCAGCGGCCGTGGCACCCGGCAAATCCACACCGATGCCCGGTGACCAGCGGCGCAGCTGACCGGGCTTGACGGGGTAGTACTCGAAGATAAAGTCCCACACCGGGTGACGCTGGCCGCGACTGCGACGGTGCAAGTGGTCGCGGGTCAGCTCCTCGACACGGGCTTCATGCTGTGCCTTGGCCTCGCGCCAGTTATGAGCGATTGCCACGGCTAGCAGTCCTCGTCGTCTTGGCGGTCGTACCCTTAGCAGCCTTTGCCGCGCCTCGCTTTGCCGAAATCTCAGCTGCACTGCGCTTCGGGGAGACCTCATGAGTCCAGTCACGCACGACACCGACCTGCTCCTCGATGAGGTCCTCCAGAGCCACGATGCCGATCTGCTCCGCGCCGGAGAAACCACCGGTCTTCGGGGCGATACTTGCCGGGGTGTTTGCGCGCAGGTGCGGCTTTGGCATGCGAGCGCGTACAGCCACTGCCATGTGGGCGCTGTAGCGGCGCATGATGCGCAAGCCCTCATCCAGCGTGGCATCGATCGGAATTTCGATCATCGGGCGAATCTCGTCATCGGGGATGGCTGTCTCCGGTCCGGAGGCAGGGTCCATGACGCGGTCGAGGACATCCTTGACGTGAACATAGCCGCGGTACTCGTTGGGTTCATTGTTGGCCGCAGCGACGGGGAACCGGGAGAAGCCAGTTTCGGTGACCGCCGTCTCTAGGTCGCCCACAGTCGGTGCGGTGGGGAGGCGCCGAATCTGCTCGTGCGGAATTAGCACCTCCTCAATGGTGCGCGTGGCCGAAGCCAGCGTGCGACGAAGACGGACGTGCTCCTCGCTGTCAAGGAGCCCCTCTTGACGAGACTCCGCAATCATCGATGCCAACTCAGTGGAATCAACAGTGGTGTCAAGCTCATCGCGCTGCTCAATGCCGAACAGCCTCAGTGTATGGCGAGCCAACCAGTTAAACAGCAGCAACAGCGGTTTGGTCAGGCGGTAGAAAACCATGTGAACCGGAATAAGCAGCATGGCCACTGTCTCTGGGCCGGCTAGGGAAATGTTTTTTGGAACCATTTCGCCGAGCATGATGTGCAGCACTGACACCAGCATCAACGCGATGGCAAAGCTCAGCGGGTGTAGCAGTGATTCCGGAATACCCATGGCGTGGAAAGGAGCTTCCAGCAGATGTGCCAGCGCCGGTTCAGAGACCTTACCCAGCAGCAGCGAGGCAATGGTGATGCCCAGCTGTGCGGCGGCGAGCATCATCGACAGGTGCTCAGAAGCATTGATAACTGTGCGAGCGCGCTTCTTTCCCTGAGCCAGCAGCGCCTCCAAACGGTCACGGCGAGCAGCAATAAGCGAGAACTCCGCGCCCACGAAAAATGCGTTGACCAACAACAAGAAGAAGGTCAGGAGGATTCCAAACCAGTCACTCATAGGTTGAACATCTCCTTAGCGCGCTCGTTGGTCACAGGAATCAAAATGGCACGATCCACGCGGCGGTCATCCATCGCCAGAATGCGGGCGTACCAGCGTCCGGCGATACCCGATTCGAATTCGTCCATGAAGTCGCGTTCGGTCTCTGGCAGCAGGACGACATCACCGACCTCTGGGATGCGACCGAGCGCAAACATAATCAGGCCACCGAGGGTTTCGAAGCTGCCCTCCGGGGCGAAGTATCCGACCTTGGTCGGAAGTTCGTCGGTACGCACAAGGCCGGAGCAATTCCAGCCTTCAATTGCGCGCTTGACTTCCTGCTCGGACTCCTTGTCGTCGTACTCATCCCAGACCTCGCCGAGAATTTCCTCGACGACGTCCTCGATGGTGACAATGCCGGCGATGCCGCCGTACTCGTCCGCGACCAGCGCAATCTGCGAACCAGCCGAACGCACGGCCTCCAGTACGGCATCGCCGTCCAGCGACTGCGGCAGCGTGGGCACTGGCCGTGCAACCTCCCGCATGGTGGTAGTTGAGCGCTTCGCCGCAGGCACCGCGAATGCGTCCTTGACGTGGACAACACCGACAGTGGCATCGAGGTCCCCGTCAGTAATGGGGAAGCGGGAATGTCCCGATTCGATGGCGACAGCCAGCAGATCCAGCGCCGTGTCATCGACATCGAGAGAAGTAATCGTCGACCGCGGCGTCATCAGATCCTCCGCAGTAGTTTCGCCAAAGCGTAACGACGACTCGAGCACAGCAGCCTTCGACTCATCCAATGCACCCTGCTCCGCAGAATTGCGCACCAGTGCTTCCAGCTCCTGCGGGGAACGCGCCGAAGCCAGCTCATCCGCCGGTTCAATGCCGAGCTTGCGCACCAGCCAATTCGCCGAGGCATTCAGCGACTGAATGAAGTAGTGGAACACCCAGTTAAACGCCATCACCGGACGAGCTGTAACGCGCGCCGCCGCCAGCGGCTCTGTAATCGCGACATTCTTTGGCACTAATTCGCCGTAGACCATCGACAACATCGTGGCCACAATGAGCGCAAGAATCAGTGCGGTCGGTCCCGCTGCAGACTCGCTGAGCCCCATCCAATGCAGCATCGGCGTGAAGTACTGCGCCAGCACCGGTTCCGCGAGGAAACCAGTTGCCAGCGTCGTCAACGTAATGCCCAGCTGTGCACCGGAGAGGTGGAAGGACAGTCGATTATGCGCATTGTGAACGGCCTCAGCAGGTGCATCCGCTGAACGGGCGCGGTCGGCGTCAATCGTGGAACGCTCCAGTCCCGTCAGCGCGAATTCAAACGCCACAAAGAGGCCGGTGCCAGCGGTTAGCGCGATAAAGCCGACAACCGCGACAATATTGAGAACAATATCCACTGATTATCTCTTCTTCTTTTTCCCTCGCTTGGGGCGGTGTACGCGACCGCCAGCACGATTCTTTCCGCTTGCCGACGGGCCGCCGCGCCCGCGGTAACCGGAACCACTAGCACCGCCTGCCGATTGGCTCTGATCTTGACGAGCCCGGCGCGGACGGCGTGCGCCCAGTTCCTTGACAAATCGTGGCAGCCCCGGAGCTGCGCGCAGCTCTTCAGCTTCAACGCCGGCTCCTGCCAGCAGCTCACGGGCCTGATCGACCTGGCGGTCACGCACAATCATCGCTACCGTGCCGGAAGCACCTGCACGAGCCGTCCGACCCGAGCGGTGAATGTACGTCGCGGAATCCCTTGGCGGATCCGCGTGCACAACCAAGTCAAGAGCATCGATATCAATGCCCCGAGCGGCCACATCCGTGGTGACGAGGACATTGATTTCGCCGTCGGCAAAGGCCTTGAGGACTGCGCGACGTGTTGCCTGGCCGCGATCGCCGTGGAGGAAACCTAACTTGATGTCGTAGAACTGTAAAAACTTAGCCAGCTGCACGACACGCGCCTTAGAGTTGGCGAAGATGACGCACTGATCCTTGCGGGAGGCAATCCAGGCGACTACTTCGTCTGCCTCGGCGTTGTCCTCCACCCGAAGTAACAGATGCCGCATATTGCGCATGGTCAGCCGGGAGGCAGTGACCTTGTGTTTCGCAACTTCGGTGCTACTTGCGCGACGATCGCGGATAAACCCCGCGGCGTCGTCGTTAATCGTGGCGGAAAAGACCATGCGCTGCGCCGACTTCGGGCACGCGCGGACGAGGCCCAGAACATCGGGCAGAAAGCCCATGTCAGCGAGCATATCCGCTTCATCAACGACGACGGCAAGGACGTGCTCAAGGCTGAGTACGCCGCGGCGGCGCAAATCGTGTGCGCGACCCGGTGTGACCACAGCGATGTCGACAGGGGCAGCGAGCAGAGTCTGCTGCTTAACGACGGAGTCGCCGCCGACCAAGCTCAAGACACGCAGACCTGCAGCGGCGCCGATGTCAGCGAGGACATCAGCAATTTGATCTGCAAGTTCGCGCGTCGGCGAAATAATAAGCGCGCGCGGGTAACGGGGAAGCGCTGGAGAGGCGTCATTGAGTAACGTGACCAGCGGAATGCCGAATGCGAGCGTTTTGCCCGAGCCTGTGGGGGCCTGTGCAAGAACGTCCTTGCCAGCGAAAGCATCTGGCAAAGTCGCCACCTGCACGGCGGTGGGCGAAGTTATGTGCTGGGCACGCAGAATACTCACAATTGCTTCCGGCGTGCCCAACTGTCTGAAATCACTGGACTCAGCGGGAGGGGGCATGCTTGTTAGAATACCGCTATCCCCGGACTGCCATGCAATAGGCACGTCCGGTGAACTGGAAACTACCGTCCCATGAGATTTACCAACCGCGACCCGGTTGCGCATAGGCCTCGCGCTCAAGAACGGCGGCTCGACGGAAGATGTTGCGGATAGATTTGAGCTCCGCATCGCTGGCCGTGGACATATTCTCTTCAAGGACCTCGAGAGCCTGCCGAACGCTATCAATAAACTCGGGGTCGGAATACACCTCCACCCAGTCCGTAATCGTGGAATCCCCATCAACCAGCGATTTTCCTTGCAGAGTCAGCTCGGCTGCAATCCACATTTCGGCGACGATACTGGTCACGGCGACTCGATATGGATTGAAGGCGCTACAGGAAGAATGCACGTCCAGCAGGAGTTGCGTGATGGTTGTCGGCTCGATGTCCTCGAGCGCCGAAGAAGCCTCTTCCAGCGCGTTATTGCTCAATTCCAACGCACGCACCAGGGCTTCCTGCGCGACCGATGACCACAGAACCTGTTCCTTAGCGCAGGGTGCTTTGGTTGCCAGATGCGACAGGACTGGGAAAACTTGGTGCAAGTACCAGGCCTCTTGCGCTACGAAGAAGTTGGTTTCCTCCGAGGAGAGGTCGCCGCGGAGCATCGTGGGGACGCTGAACATTCCGCCAATCTCTGCAACGATGTCCTCGATGTCCCGCCACAGCTGGGAAGTAAAGGGGCCCGCCGGAGCAATCTGGAGTGAGTGGCCAAAGAAAGATTCCAGCTCATTCGGCGTCTGCTCAGCGTCAGTGCCTTCGATGGCCTCTGGGTAAAAACTGGAGTTCAGATGTACTGGTTGCATTCGGCGAAGCGCGACCTTTTCTAGGCGACGAGCCCTGTGGCCGTGGTCAATAGGGCCGTGCCCCTGACCGACGTTGAGGTTATCCGCGAAACGAATAGACTCGCTGAGCCAGCGCGTAGTCCAGCGCAGGGCATCATTGATCGCAGAGCCCCCACCAATCCGTGTGGCGAGAGCAGCGGACAGCGAACAACCCGTGCCATGGGTGTTCTCAGTGTGAATGCGGGGAGAAGAGCTGAAGAAAACCTGGCCATCGGGGAATGCCACGGCATTTCCGGCTTCTTCATCACTTAAGTGACCAGTTTTTGCAATCACGATGACATCGTTCTTGCTCGCGAACTCCAGCGCCTGCTCAATCAGCTCAGTGAAGTCGCTGGCCTCCGGGGCGTCGGCAAGCAACGCCAGTTCGGGAACGTTCGGCGTGATGACGGTGGCTTCCGCGACCAAGTCACGCATTGCATCCATGGCATCTTCGTCAAGCAGACGGTCGCCGGAGGTGGCGACCATAACCGGATCGAGAACAACCACGGCTGGCTTGGTCTCCCGAACCCAGTTGGTAACGGCCTGCGTGAGTTCGCGTGAACCCAACATGCCAATCTTCACCGCGTCGATGGTGACATCTTCAGTCACAGCAGCCAGCTGCTCGACGAGGAAGTCAACAGGTGGGGTGTGGACGGCACGAACGCCCACGGTGTTCTGAGATACCAAAGCGGTGACCACGCCCATGCCATAACCACCGGCGGCGGCAATTGATTTTAAATCGGCATGCAGTCCAGCCCCACCGGTTGGGTCTGTGCCGGCGATGGAAAGAACTCGTGGCACAAAATCAGGCTTTGCCTTCTTGGGAAATGGCATCTCAGGCCCCTTTTACCTTCAAGAGTGTGAAGCGATGAACTTCAACGCTATGCTTCAACCTCGGAGCGGTCGCCAGACCAGAGGGTATGGAAAGCGCCCTCGCGGTCAACGCGCCTGTAAGTGTGTGCACCGAAGTAGTCACGCTGCCCCTGAACCAGCGCTGCCGGCAGACGCTCCGCACGCAGGCCGTCGTAGTAAGCCAGCGAGGAGGAGAACACCGGAGCCGGGATACCCATCTGCGCTGCAGTGACAACAACGTCACGCCAGGCGTCGAGGCACTCGGTGACCTGGTCACGGAAGTATTCGTCGAGTACCAGCGCCGGCAGCTCCGG
The DNA here is from genome assembly GCF_001837775.1 of Corynebacterium sp. HMSC073H12. NCBI lineage: Bacteria > Bacillati > Actinomycetota > Actinomycetes > Mycobacteriales > Corynebacteriaceae > Corynebacterium > Corynebacterium sp. HMSC073H12. The sequence continues at coordinate 59,578 of NZ_KV834027.1, forward strand.
ATCGCGGTCGTACGCTTCCTTGATGCGGTTCAGGAACTGAGCGCGAATGATGCAGCCACCACGCCAGATGGTGGCCAGCGCACCGCGGTCAATTTCCCAGCCGTACTCCTTGGCGCCAGCGTTAATCTCATCAAAGCCCTGCGAGTAGGCAATGATTTTGGAAGCGTAGAGAGCCTTACGGACGCGCTCCACGAAAGCATCACGATCCTCTGGGGCCTTAGCCAGGCTTCCCGACGGCAGGTTGCGCGCAGCCTCACGTTGAGCAAGAGAAGACGACAGGGCGCGAGCGAACACGGCCTCGCCAATACCAGTTACTGGAATGCCCAAGTCCAATGCGGCCTTGACCGTCCAACGGCCGGTGCCCTTCTGACCAGCGGCATCCACGATGACATCCACCAGCGGCTTGCCTGTCTTCTCATCGACCTGGGAGAGAACCTCAGCGGTGATCTCAACCAAGTAGGAGTCCAGGTCGCCCTTGTTCCACTCGCGGAAGATATCTGCAATCTCGGCAGGGGTGAGGCCAGCGGCCTCGCGCAGAAGGTGGTAGGCCTCGCCGATGACCTGCATATCCGCGTACTCGATGCCGTTGTGGACCATCTTCACGAAGTGGCCAGCGCCATCGGAGGAAATGTGTGTACAGCACGGAACGCCATCAACGTGAGCGGAGATGGACTCCAGCAGCGGGCCGAGGGACTCGTAGGACTCCTTCGTGCCACCCGGCATAATGGATGGGCCGGTCAGAGCACCTTCCTCACCACCGGAAATGCCAGTGCCGACGTAGTGCAGGCCACGGGCGCGAATAGCCTTCTCACGACGGATGGTGTCCGTGTAAAGAGAGTTACCGCCATCAATGATGATGTCGCCGGGCTCCATCACGTCGGCAAGCTGATCGATGACCGCATCAGTAGCGGCACCTGCCTGAACCATAATCAGAGCGCGACGCGGGCGCTCCAGTGAAGCGACGAACTCTTCGATGGTCTCGGACGGGATGAATGAGCCTTCATCACCGTGTTCAGCGATGAGGGTGCGAGTTTTCTCCGGACTGCGGTTGTACACGGCAACTGTGTGTCCCTTGTGGGCGAAGTTGCGTGCGATATTCGAGCCCATGACGGCGAGTCCGACGACACCAATTTGTGCGAGTTCATTGTTATCGGTCATGCCCACCATCTTAAAGCCTGGCCAGGGTTCGTTGTATCTGGGACTCAGAAATTGTTACTGATTTTAACGCTAAAACTGCCACAAGTGATGGCGTGCGCTGGCACAATGTTTGGCATGGCTGACGAGACTATTGCGAATAATGGCAGTTCACAGGACTCTAACTCTGCAGCTTCCGCCGCCGAGCAGGCGAAGAGGAAGGGGCTGCGCAAGTATATGACACTGGTGACGAAGGCTAGCCAAGAAGCCTTGAGCGATGAGGAACTGGCTGTTTTTAACAGCACCTTGGGCGATAACGGAATCGGTGGTCTAGATACCTTGCTGGGCACGAAGTTTGTCCATGTCGGGCCGGAGCGAATTCAGATGGAGCTCGAGGTCGGGCCCGACCACCTGCAACCGTGGGGCCTAGCCAATGGCGGTGTTTACTGCTCGCTAGGTGAAACTGCTGGCTCTATTGCTGGTTTCGTTGCCTGCGGTGCGAAGAAGCCGGTCGTCGGTGTGAACAACAACACCGATTTTTACCGCTCCGCCCGGGCTGGCGAGGTAATCGTTACCACTGCGGAGCCGGAGTACCTGGGGCGCACCATGCAACTGTGGCGTATTGAGCACACCCGCAAGGCAGATGAAAAACTGCTGGCCCGCACCAACCTACGAATTGCGGTACTCGACAAGCCGCTGTAGCAAATCGTCATAGGTGGTAACGGGCCTGGTAGTGAGCTCGCAGGTGGATAGCCTGGATTAGCTGTTTTCTAATCTAGCCACCTGCAAGTTTATTATTTATTTTTGCGTACGCGGCGCTCGCGGCGGGTGTCGCGAACCTCTAGCGGTAGATCCTGCTCGGCCTTGTCCTTGTTGAACTCGGCCAGGCGGTCGATGGCATTGCGTGCGTACATCTGCTGGCGGGTGGAAACCATCTGCCAACGGTTGCGGTCCAGGACGTTTAGACCCCAGCTGACGCAGGAGACGAGACGGTTGCGGAAGCCCACCAGGAACATCAGGTGGACAGCCAGCCACAGAATCCAGCCAATGAAGCCGGAGACCTCAACCTTGCCCATCTTCGCCACTGCGGAGAAGCGGGAGACGGTTGCCATGGAGCCCTTATCGAAGTACTCGAACGGTTGGCGCTCCGCGACATCGCGGCCGTCTGCCTCGGCAGCAATGTTCTCAGCGACATACTCGCCACCCTGAATAGCAACCTGGGCAACACCCGGGAGGTTCTCGCGGTTGGACATGTCGCCCACGACGTAGATGTTCTTGTAGTCACCAGCTGTCATGTCCTCGTTGACAACGACGCGGCCAGCGCGGTCGGTCTCGGCGCCGGTCTGCTCGGCAATCATCTTGCCCAGCGGGGAAGCGGACACGCCGGCGGACCAAATCTTGCAGAACGACGGGATGAACTCCTCGGTTCCATCCTTCATGTTCTTGTAGGTGACGCCCTCTTCGTTGACGTCGGTCACCATCGCGCCCAGCTTGACGATGACACCCATCTTCTCCAAGGACTTTTGAGCCTTACGGCCCAGACGCTTGCCGAACGGCGGCAGAACCTGCGGTGCGCCGTCGAGCAACACGACACGTGCAGCGTGCGGGTTGTAGCTGCGGTAAGACGATGCGAGAGTGCGGTTAGCCAGCTCGGCCAGCTGACCAGCAAGCTCAACGCCGGTCGGGCCAGCACCGACGACCACGAAGGTCAGCAGACGCTCGCGCTCGGCCGGATCGTCGGTCAGCTCGGCGCGCTCAAACGCGCCGATGATGCGGGCACGGATTTCGAGTGCGTCGTCGATGTTCTTCATGCCCGGAGCAAACTCGGCAAAGTGATCATTGCCGAAGTAGGACTGGCCAGCACCAGCGGCAACCAGGAGGTGGTCGTATTCCCACTTGGAAGTCTGGTGACCCAGTTCCGAAGTCACAACCTGCTTTTCGACGTCGATGTCGGTGACATCGCCCTTGACAACACGAACGTTCTGAACACCGTCGAAGATTGTACGAGTGGACGGAGCGATTTCGCCCGAGGACAGGATGCCCGTTGCTACCTGGTAGAGCAGTGGCTGGAACAGGTGGTGGTTAGTGCGGTCGATGAGAGTGACGTCGACCTCGGCGCCCTGCAACTTCTTCGCCGCGAACAAGCCGCCGAAACCCGAACCGATGACGACCACGTGCGGGCGTCCGGAGTGCGGGCGGTACGGAGTCTCGGTCATGTATTTTCTCCTCACAGACTTTAAAGTTCTCGAAGTTTTAGATTCGGCTTTTAGCCGGCAAGCCACAATAGTAATCCTCTCGGTGCGCCACCGCCTATTCTGGGCCCCTGCGCGGTAGGCTTCGAGAGCAAACTCAGTTCGTTATTCGTACCTTTATGCGGCGCGATTGTTAGGAGGTTCGGGCAGGGTGAATTCGGCAAGCCGGCAGGCAATTGACGCAGAGCGATGGCCTCGGGTTGCGCGTATTCCAGAGGGGCGTTTCTTAGCGAAACGTGCTGAAATGATGGAACGCTCTTTTGAGCGGCTCTGCCAGGACAACGGCATTGAACTGGTTGAATCCGGTGAGTTTGTCGGAGAGTCCTTCATCACTCGGTCGACGGGTGACGCCGATTTGGCTATCGACGGGGTCGGTGGCGTCAGCTCTAGCGGTGGCAGTGAATCTCCCACTAGTTCTGAATCGCTTCGTCCAGTCGTTTTCAGCGTCATTGATCCTGTTTTCTATTCTCGACTAGCTGATTCAGAATGGCTCGGATTGGGGGAGGCCTTTCTCGCGGGCGAGTGGTCCAGTGATGACTTGCCAGAGCTTCTCAGTCGACTGCTCAGCGCCGAGTTTGATATTGCCTCGTTGGGGCCGTTGACACGTGGTCTGATGAAAGTCGCGCGTTCACGCCCGCGTCTCGATGGGCCCGATATGGCGGGAGAGTTGCCGACCTCATTGCTGGAGCTTTATTCCGGCGAATTGCTAATGGGTGGTTCTGGCCTGTTTGCCTCCGGAGTGCGAACCTCGTCGCGTGAACAGATTCCCAACTATGCCCGTGGTGCGGGCAAGGGTGGGGTTCCCTCACACTGGTCAGTTGACGTGACTTATGTCGATGCCCCGAAATCCGTCGCGCGTGCCGATTTTCTGCATGCCCAGGTGCGCAATATTGAGCACATGCTCGATCTCGCTCGAGTGCGGGCTGGCGACCGTGTGGCCGAATGGCCGTCGGCAGGCGGAGAAATTGCTCTTCGGGCTGCAGAAAGGGGAGCGGGTGCGGAGGTTATTACCGTCTCAGATGACCACACCGACACGGTGCTGGAACGGGTGGAAAAGGCCGGATTGCGCGGCGCGGTCGATGTAATCCAGATGGATCGCAACATTCCGTCGCCACGCGAATTCGAGTCCGACTTCGAGGCGGTTATCAACGTCGGGCGTCTGGAGACCTTCGGCCGTGCAGGTGCGCTGCGCTGGCTGAAGAGCGCCGAGCGTCTGCTTGTCGATCGCGGCACCATCGTCGTCCAAATGGTGGTAGCTACGGACAAATTCGACGCGCTCGCCGAGCGTAGCTTGGACCTCGTACGCGCTTACGTGTGGCCACAGCTGCAACTTTTCACGATGGAAGAGCTGCGCAAGATGGTAGACCGGGAAACCGGCCTGCGCATCGCGGCGGAAGAGTACATTCCGGCGCACTTTGCGACGACCTTGCAGCTCCAGCGCGATTTCTTTGCGGCTCATGCGCGCGAAGCCGCTGGTATCGGCTATGACAGAGTGTTCCGGAGGATGTGGAATTACTACCTGTCGCTGTTTGAGGCGCTCGTGCGTGCAGAGAAAGTCACGCTCGTGCAGGTCGAACTCGTGCATGCGCCACGCAGGCCTCACTAGCAGCGGGCAGTTCCGAACGCGTTGGAAATTCGCCAGATAAATAAGGTTTGCAAAAATAAATCACGTTTTTTAGGCAAAACTACCTCAATGGCGGTGTTTAGGGTCTAAAAACGAAACTATGAACGCACAGAGCACCACACGTACTGCAGACATTGTTGTCGTCGGCGCCGGACTTGCCGGATTAGTCGCGACGTATGAGGCCACGCAGGCAGGTAAGAAGGTTATCCTTGTCGATCAGGAGAACGCCAACAACCTCGGCGGACAGGCTTTCTGGTCGCTGGGAGGGATCTTTCTCGTCGACTCGCCAGAGCAGCGCCGCCTAGGAGTCAAGGATAACCGCGAGCTCGCTGAAGCTGACTGGTTCAACTCCGCGCAGTTCGACCGCGAGGAAGACAACTGGGGGCGCAAGTGGGCCAAGGCCTACCTGAACTTCGCGGCGGGGGAGAAGCGCGACTACCTCCGCAATCTCGGCGTGAAGTTCCTGCCTGTCGTCGGGTGGGCTGAGCGCGGTGAAGGGCGTGCCGACGGTCACGGTAACTCGGTACCCCGATTCCACCTCACCTGGGGCACCGGCCCTGAAATCGTCCGCGTTTTTGCAGAGCCGGTCGCCGAAGCTGCGAAGAAGGGGCTGGTGGAATACTGCCATCGCCACCGCGTTGACGAGGTGATTGTAGAAGACGGCCGCGCCGTCGGCGTGCGTGGCAAGATTCTGGTTCCCTGTGAATCTTTAGAGCGAGGAGTGGCGTCGTCACGCGAGGAAACAGGGGAGGACTTTGAGATCCGCGGGTCGGCCGTGTGCATTGCGACGGGCGGTGTCGGCGGCAACCTGGAAGCCGTGCGTAAGTGCTGGCCGACCGAGCGCCTGGGCGAGATGCCGAAGGACATGGTTTGCGGTGTGCCAGAGCATGTTGACGGCCGTGGCATTGAGATTGCAGAGCAAGCCGGCGCAAACCTCGTCAACCGTGACCGCATGTGGCATTACACCGAGGGTATGAAGAACTGGAATCCGGTGTGGCCGAATCACGGTATTCGAATCATCCCGGGGCCGTCGGCCATGTGGTTCGACGCGGAAGGAAACCGCCTGCCTGCACCATATATTCCGGGCGCGGATACGGTTGGCACGATGAAGCACATTCTGGCTACCGGACATTCCTACTCCTGGTTTGTGCTGAATAAGAACATCGTGGCCAAGGAGTTTATCTTCTCTGGCTCAGAACAAAACCCGGATCTGACGGACAAGGAGATTAAGAAGCTGATTGGCAAGGTGACTGCTGGTGTCGCCGCGCCTATTCAGGCGTTTATGGATAACGGCGAAGACTGGGTGGTTGCCGACGATCTGCCGAAGCTGGTCGAGGGGATGAACGAGATCGTGGAAGCGAGCTCTGGCGGAGAGTCCGGAGCTGCGGAGTCCGGAGCTGCAGCGCCGAAGATTGACCTGGAGAAGCTTGAGGAGCAGATCCGTCAGCGCGACATGCAGACCGGCAATCCCTTCTCCAAGGACTACCAGGTCAATTACGTCAACGTGGCCCGGAACTTCCTCGGGGACAAAATCATCCGCTCTGTGCCGCCATCACCGATTTTGGATCCGAAGAACGGCCCGCTGATTGCTATTCGTCTGCGCATGCTGACCCGCAAAACGCTCGGCGGCATTGAGACGACCCTCGACGGCCAGTGCTTGCACCCCGACGGAACTCCCTTTGAGGGGCTCTACGCCGCAGGCGAGGCCTCTGGCTTCGGTGGTGGCGGCGTCCACGGCAACAACGCACTGGAAGGTACATTCCTGGGCGGCTGTATTTTCAGTGGCCGCCAAGCAGGCCGCGCGATGGCGGAAGTGGTTAAGTAGCTACCGCATACCGCACGGTTCGGTGGAAAAATCCGCGACTATTCCAGCCCGATGGAGAATGCACTTTCCAGATCGTGCTGAGAGTAGGTGCGGAAAGCCAGCTGAGTCTGAGTGCGAATGACGCCGTCGACCTTGCTGATGAGGTTTGGAATGATTTCCGCCAAATCGTCGTGGTTAGTTGCGCGCACCACGACGACCAGGTCCCAGTCGCCAGTAACGGAGTAGACCTCAGTCACGCCGTCGATCTCGACGATGGTCTCGGCGGCCTCCGGGATCTTGTCAGCTTCGACATCGATGGACACAATTGCGGTAATCAAACTCATGGCTGCCTTTCCTCAGAGTTTAAACGTGGGGCTCGCTGAATAGCGTGGCCCGGACCGCAAATACTGCGGCTCGGTATTTCATTTCTGTCACGATTCTACTGATTTCCAGAAAACAGCCTGGAGGATCCCGACGAAAGGCGGTAAAAAGGGCGCTATGACACAAACCGCATTTCAGTCCAACCCAGTTCAGCTTTCCGGCGACCTGCCCCAGGTCGGCAACAAGGCTCCGGAGTTCACCCTCACCGGTGGTGACCTCGGTGAGGTCACCAATCAGACCTTCGCTGGTAAGAAGGTCGTCTACAACATCTTCCCGTCGGTAGACACTGGTGTTTGTGCAGCTTCGGTGCGTCACTTCAACGAGGACGCTGCTGGGCTGGACAACACCGTCGTGGTTAATGTTTCGCGTGACCTGCCGTTCGCTCTCGGCCGCTTCTGCGCTGCAGAAGGCCTGGACAACGTTGAGGTTGCCTCGGATTTCCGCCACGGTTTCGGCGAAGCCTTCGGTGTTGTCCAGCAGGATGGCCCACTCGCAGGTCTGCTGGCTCGTGCCGTTGTTGTCACTGACGAAGAGGGCAAGGTCATTTACAACCAGCTGGTCGATGAGATCACCACGGAGCCGGACTACGACTCCGCACTGGCTGCGCTGAAGTAATTAGCTAACTAGCTCGCAGCAACAAGTAACCAGCTGGAATCGACGGGGCTCGTCGGCGCACTCGCTAGGCAGTTGCCTGGCGGACTTCGCCGACGAGCTCTTCTAGTACGTCCTCCAGCGCGACGATCCCGTTCACGGAATTCGCCATGCCTGCCGAGGCTGCTGAGCTCTCCGATTTTGCTGAGCTCTCCGAAGTACTATTCTCCTCCGTCACCAACGCGAAGTGAGCCTGTTCGCGCTGCATAAGCCGCATGACCGATTGGAGCTTGGCATCAGGGCTAACGCTTGCGAAGGTGCGAATTAGATTCCGCGGGAAGGTCTGGTCGCGGTGACCGTCGTCAAGCGAGAGTAAATCCTTGACGTGAATGTAGCCGATGAAGTTGCCGTCTGTATCAGTGATGGGGAAGCGGGAAAATCGCGTGCGTGCGCTGAGCTCTTCGATGTCGGCGACAGTGGTGTCGGGGCCAATGGTGACGAGGGTGTCGAGTTCCATAGTGACGTCCGCGGCGGTCAGATGCTCGAAGCCGAGAGCTTTGTGAAGGAGTGCGAGCTCGTCATCGTCGAGAAGCCCCTGACGCCCGGACTCGGCGACGAAATCCTGCACCTGACTAGCGGTGAAGGAGGAATCGACCTCGTCCTTCGGAGTGGCGCGAAGAACCTTACGAACCACGATGTTCGAGGTCGTATTCATCGCCCAGATAACCGGGTTGAGTAGCCGCACAATCACATACAGCGGAATAGCCACGAACTTCGCCGTCGGGCTGGGGGCCGCAATAGCGATGTTCTTCGGCACCATTTCGCCGACAACCATGTGCAAGAAAGTGACAATCAGCAGCGCCAACACCAGCGCAACCACGTGGGCGGTGCCCGCGGGGAGTCCAAGTGCTGTCATGTAGGGCTCGAAGAAGTGTGCAATCGCAGGCTCACCGACGGCACCGATGAGCAGGGAACAGGCGGTAATGCCAAGCTGTGTTGCCGCCAGTGACACCGACACGTTCTCGATACCGCGCAGCGCGTACTTTGCGCTGGTAGAGCCGCTGACGGCATCCGGTTCAATTTGGTCGCGGCGAGCCGAGACCATCGCAAATTCAGCGGCGACAAACCAGGCATTGAGGGCTAACAGCAAAATAAGAGTAAGTAGTGGCATGTTTTAGCCCTCCTGTTCGCTGTTGTGCTCGACGTGATTGTGACTGGTGCCGTCCTGATGAGCGCCTTCATCCCTGTGCGCGACCTTGTTGCCGACGCGGTCCACCTGGACACGAATACGGCCAACGCGGTGACGCGCCATGCGCTCTACTCGGAAGGCGACTTCAGCGGTGGTAGGCAAGTTCTCCTCATCGAGGTTTTCGTGGTCGGTGGCTTCGACCGTGACAGTGTCGCCGAAGCGCGGCATGCGATCTAAGCGCTCGGTAATGAAGCCGCCAATCGTGTCGGATTCTTCGCCCTCCGGTAGAACCAGGTTTAGGATTTCTCCCAACTCGTCAGGGCGCATGAGACCAGAAACAATCACCGTATTGGGGCTAATCCGGCTGTAGAGCAAAGAACGATCATCCTGCTCATCATCGATTTCACCAACGATTTCCTCGACGAGATCCTCCAATGTCACAATGCCGTCCGTGCCACCGTACTCATCGACAACCACCGCGAACTGGTATGTGTCTCCGCGTAGTTGGCGCATCAGCGGATCAAGCGTGGTTGAGTCGTTCACCACGAGCACATCTTTGGCCAGGCTCGCAGCTGACGTCGTCAAGCGTTGTGCGTGTGGCACGCTGAGCAGGTCGGTGTAGTGCACCACGCCCCGGATGTCGTCGACGCTATTGCCAACGACGGGGAAGCGTGCATGTCCAGAATCTGCGACGACCGTCAGCATCTCTGCGACGCTCTGATCTTCGATAAAGATAATCTGCGTGCGTGGCGTCATCACATCAGCCGCCGTGCGCTCGCCGAACTCAATCGATCGCGCCACCAACTCGGCGGTCTGCGGGTTAATCTTTCCTTCATCGCTAGAGCGCGTGACGACGGCACGGAGTTCCTCCGCGGTTCTGGCACTGGCAACCTCTTCCTCAGGGGAGAAGCCGAGCCGTTTTAGTATCCAATTAGCCGCGCTGTTGAGCAGCCAGACCAGCCAGCCGAATGTGAACATGAAGGCATTCTGCGGCCTGACCACGAGGTTTGCGACTTTCGTCGGCTCGGCGATGGCCCAGTTTTTGGGAACGAGTTCGCCAAAGACCATTTGAGTGAAGGTTGCGATAATGAAAGCGCCCGTAGTGCTGATTGCAGTGACGGTGGCGGGAGAGACGCTAGTGCCACTAAAAGCGGCTTCGAGGAGCACGCCGAGGGAAGGACCGGTAAGGAAACCAGCGACGAGGCTGGTGACCGTAATTCCCAGCTGTGCGCCGGAGAGGTTAGTAGAGGTGCGTGATAGAGCACGGTCTACTAAATATGCGGACTTTGAGCCGGCGTTTGCGGCCTTCTTGACGTCGTTTCGGTTAACCGTGAGGTAGGAAAACTCGACAGCAACGAAAATTGCGTTGGCGAAAATGAGTAAAAGAAATACCGCTAATACGATGAACGCGGATGCAATCACGCGGCATCACCTGGAGCGTTTGCTGCGTTCGCTGAGGATGTTGCGGTTGCTGCGGTGATTGCGCTCACTGCGGCTACAGAGAACCCGTTTACCTTGGCTCGAGGCTCAGGGTCGTCGGACGAGTCAGCTCTATCTGACGTGTCTGACGTATCGGGTCTGTCGGGGCTACTGGATGTGTCTGAGAGATCAGGCATGGGGAAATCTTACTAAAAATTCCTGACTAGACGTGTAGCGAAAATTAATTATTTGCTGAGTGGGCATGGCGGTGCGGGTTGACGGGTCAGGCTGATTGACTGGCTGGATGACTGGCTAGATCTGGCGGTAACTGCGGTATCGGCGCTAATGGGGAGGACGGACCCCTAAGGCCAAAATGTCATAATGTATATTATCGGACAAATATTGACAGTGGCCAGCCCTGGGGGTTTCTGAATTTCTAGAGCTGCCGCCTTTTCTGCCGCCGCATTCTACCTTGGCGCTTGATCCATGCTGTCGGGCTTATTGCTCATTGGTTTTGGTGTCTGCTGCAAGCTCATCCGCGTTGCGGACGGCAATCTCTTCCCGCAGCCGCTTGTTCTGCCACAGCGTCATGCCAATCAGGAATATGCCAACAGCCACGAGCCACCACACGCCCTTGTATGCCACGAATGCAATGAAGATAATCAGTAGCACCATTCGCACCTTTCGTGCGAGCAACATTGCTTCGTAGGTGTTCATATCGTTGTGACTCCCAACTGGCCTACCAAAATTGTTTTTGGCGGGACTTCTGCGGTGTGTGGACTAAATGGCTTAATTGCGTCACAGTGACGAAACGGGGCATATTTTCGCTGGCTAGAAGCCTCTTTTAGATTCGCTCTCGTGTGATTCTCTTTAGATGGCCGTGCCTGCTAGTCGAAACCTACGCGTCCTGCTTCTCCGCGACAATGCGTAGATTGAGTTCGCCGTTCTCCTCGATGGATGCAGCTACAAACTGTGGCAGGCGCACGTTGTAATCCAGGCGGTTGATTGGCAAAGTGCCCGACAGCAAAACCAGGTTTTCGGTACGAGCGGCCTTCATTGGCACGGTGACATCATTGGTGACACCGCGAATGGTCAGGCGTCCCGGAATCTCGATATTCGCCCATTGGCCGTTATCTGGAATGCTTGAAATATCGAGCGGCTCTGCAAGCTCAAACTTAGCTTCTGGGTACTGCTCAACGCTGAAAATATTGTTGCGGACATTGATGTCACGACGTTCAATATCGCTAGTCAGAGTTGCCATGTCAACAACAACGGATGCGTCCTCAAGATTGTTGTTAGCAACCTTCAGCTCGCCAGTGACATCGTGGGTGGAACCGGACGTCGTCCGCCTGCTGCCTGGCAGCACCTCGTTAAAAGTAAAGCCAACGGAGGTGTTCTGTGAGTTATCGCCACCGACAATCTTCCAGGTGCCATTCGCGTCAGTCGTTGCTGCAGGCAGCTCTGCGGCCTCGAAATCCCCAGTACGCACGCCTTCATGCGTGAAAACGCGATACAAAACTGGCCCCACAATAACAATTGCGAGCGCAACAACTGCAACGGCTATCAAAGTAATAATCGACTTACGGACACCAGAATTCATAGTGCTCATCCTATCCTTTTAATCCGCTATGGGATAAACCGTTCCACCTCACGCGTTTTCATAATCAATTCCTGCGTAATCTCCTGTAGGACGGCGGTCTCCATGCCGTCGTCAAGCGCGGTGCGCAAGTCTTCGGCGAGACAACGTACTTCGAAGAGTCCGTCCCCTATTCGCTTTACGACGTCATCGCCCGTCGGCCGGCTCGTGGCATCTGCGGTCTTCAGTGTGAGATCCGAATTGATTCGTTCGGCAATCGGCCTGGAGGCGCCTTTTGCTACGCCGGTGCGTTTTTCATACGCGCGCTGCCGGCAGGCTTGGCTGCAGAATTTGCGCCGGCGACCGCGGATCGCGACCTCCATTTCGCGGCCACACCACTGGCAATTGGCGATAGTTGTGCTCGGCTTTTGATCTGACACAGAAGTCAATTATGGCATGAATGCTGACTAAGGCGTTATAATGTGTGGTCTAGTATTTCTACCAAAGGGGGCACGTTCCACATGGCAGATCGAGTTCTTCGTGGCAGTCGCATGGGCGCCGTTTCGTATGAGACCGATCGCGATCATGACCTCGCGCCGCGAATGATGGTCCGCTACCGCACTGAATCCGGTGAGATCTTCGAGGTCCCATTCGCGGATGACGCGGAAATTCCAGGTGAATGGCTGTGCAAGAATGGCCAGATTGGTGAGCTGGTTGAAGGCGAAGGCACTGAAGCTAAGCCGGTGAAGCCGCCGAGGACTCACTGGGACATGCTCCGTGAGCGCCGCTCCATTGAGGAGCTCGACGTGCTGCTGGATGAGCGCGTTGACTTGCTGCGCAAGCGTCGTCGTAACGCCGCTCGCCTGCTGAAGGCTCAGAAGGAAGCCGAAGAGGCAGAGAAGAACGCTTAAGGTTTGAGCTGGTTAGGTTCGAGCTTTAGAGCTTTGTAGCCGTCAATCAAACACTGCAATTCGGGTCCGGATAAGGTTTTGCTCCTTATTCGGGCTCGTTTTTCGTTGGTGGCTGGCTGCGGCGGGCCGAGCCGAGTTACTGGCTGCGTTTATGACAAAAATGGCCTGAAAAA